>NZ_CP154825.1:6669235-7275529 GCF_041897805.1 Actinokineospora auranticolor | reverse complement strand
GTGAGGGCGGCAGCGGCGGCGCGCTCGCGCTGGCCGTCGCGAACCGGGTCCTGATGTGCGCCAACGCGATGTACTCGGTGATCACCCCGGAGGGCTGCGCGGCCATCCTGTGGAAGGACGCCGCCGCGGCGCCCAAGGCGGCGGAAGCGCTGCGGGTCGACGCGCGGTACCTGCTGGAGCAGGGCGTCGTCGACGGCGTGGTGCCCGAACCCGAGGGCGGCGCGCACACCGACCACGGGTTCGCCGCCGCCGCGATGCGCACCGCGCTGACCAGCACCCTGCGGGCGCTCATGCCGCTGGACGCGATGAACCTCGTCCCGCGCCGCCACGCCCGCTTCCGCCGGTTCGGCGTCACCGCCCCGGACCTGCTCGACCAGGACATCGCAGAGAGGGAGAGCGCCTGATGACCGCCATGGAGAGCGCCGTGGGCAGCCCGGAGCAGGTGTTGGACGCCGTGCGGGCCAACGCGCTCGCGCTGTGCGCGCAGTCGGCGCGGCCGGTGAGCTGGATCAAGGTGACCGCGGGCGAGGTCGGCGTCGAACTGTCCTTCGCGGACACCGTGGTCGCCGTCGCCCCGTCGATCGGCCCGGCCGAGGTGCCCGCCCCCGTGCTGGCGTTGGCACCGCGCGCGGCCGAGGTCGTCGCCGAGCCCGAGGTGGCGGTGCGGCACGTGTCGTCGCCGACCGTCGGCGTGTTCTACCGGTCGCCGGAGCCGGGCGCGGACCCGTTCGTCACCGAGGGCAGCGTGGTCGCGCCCGGGCAGCAGATCGGCATCGTCGAGGCGATGAAGCTGATGATCCCCGTCGAGGCGGACGGCGCCGGGCGCGTGGTGGAGCTGCTGGTCGCCGACGGGACCCCGGTCGAGTACGGCGAGGCGCTGCTGGCCTACACCCCGGAGACGGCCTGATGTTCGGCACCGTCCTCATCGCCAACCGCGGTGAGATCGCGCTCCGGGTCGCCCGCACCTGCCGCGAACTGGGCATCCGCACGGTCGCGGTCTACTCGACGGCCGACCGCGACTCGGCCGTGGTCCGGTTCGCCGACGAGTCCGTCCACATCGGACCGCCGCCGTCGCGGGGCAGCTACCTGCACATCCCGGCGGTGATCGAGGCGGCCAAGCGGACCGGTGCCGAGGCGATCCACCCCGGCTACGGGTTCCTGTCGGAGAACCCGGACTTCGCCGAGGTGTGCGAGGACGAGGGCATCGTGTTCATCGGCCCGCCCGCCGCGGTGATGCAGAAGCTGGGCGACAAGGCCGTGGCCCGCTCGATGATGGTCCAGGCGGGGCTCCCGCTGCTGCCCGGCAGCACCGAGGCCATCGACACGGTCACCGAGGCGCAAGCGCTTGCGGACAGCATCGGCTACCCGGTCATCATCAAGGCCGCGGCGGGCGGCGGCGGCCGCGGCATGCGCATCGTGCGCGACGCCGCCGACTTCGCCCGCGCCTACCGCGACACCCGGCTCGACGCCCAGGCGGTGTTCGGCGACGGGCGGGTGTACGTCGAGCGGTACCTGGAGTCGGCCCGGCACGTGGAGATCCAGGTGCTGGCCGACCGGTACCGCAACGCCGTCCACCTGGGCGCCCGCGACTGCTCGGTGCAGCGCAGGCACCAGAAGCTGGTGGAGGAGTCGCCGCCGCCGGGCCTGCCGGACTCGCTGGTCGCCGAGATGGGCGCCGCCGCGGTCCGTGCGACCGTGGCTGCCGGGTACGTGGGTGCCGGGACGTTCGAGTTCCTCGTGGACACCGAGAACCGGTACTACTTCATGGAGGTCAACTGCCGCCTCCAGGTGGAGCACCCGGTGACCGAGATGGTGACCCGCCTGGACCTGGTGGCGGAGCAGCTGCGCGTGGCGGCCGGGCAGCCGCTGGGCTACGGGCAGGAGGACGTGGCGTGTGCCGGCCACTCGATCGAGTGCCGGATCAACGCCGAGGACCCGGCCCGCGGCTTCGCGCCCGCCCCCGCGACCGTGCGGTCCTTCGTCGCCCCGGGCGGCCCCTTCGTCCGCGTCGACACCCACCTGTTCGACGGCTACCGCATCCCGTCGGCCTACGACTCCCTCCTGGCCAAGGTCGTCGTCTGGGGCCCGGACCGCGCGGTCGCCCTGGCCCGCATGCGCGCCGCCCTGACCGAACTGCGCGTCGACGGCCCGGGCGCGGCGACCACCGCGGAGTTCCTGCACTCGGTGATGGACAACCCGGTGTTCCGGGAAGGCAAGCACGACACGTCGTTGGTGGGGGACATGCTGTTCGGAGGATCCCGGTGATCGAGGTAGCGGTCGCGTCCCGCTCGGTGGTGGCGGACGGGGTGGTGGCCCTGGACCTGGCGGGTATCAACCTGCCCGCCTGGGAGCCGGGCGCGCACATCGACGTCGAGGTCGGCGCGGGTGTGCTGCGGCAGTACTCGCTGTGCGGGGAGGTCGGGGCGGACCGGTACCGCATCGCCGTCCTCAACGCCCCCGCGGGCCGCGGCGGCTCCCGCTTCATGCACGCCCTGCGGGTCGGCGACATCGTGCGGATCAGCCCGCCCCGCAACAACTTCGCACTGGTACCCGCCGAGCGGCACCTGTTCATCGCGGGCGGCATCGGGATCACACCGTTGCTGCCGATGCTCGACCGCTGCGTCGACTGGCGGCTGGTGTACGGGGGTCGGTCCCTGGCGAGCATGGCCTTCGCCCGGGAACTGGTGGAGCGCTTCGGTGACCGGGTCGTGCTGTGGCCGCAGGACGAGCTCGGCTTGCTGGACTTGGACGTCGAACTGGGAAACCCCACACCCGACACCGCGGTTTACTGCTGTGGTCCCGAAGGACTGCTCGGCGCGGTCGAACAAGCCTGCGCCTCCTGGCCGACGGGCTCCCTGCGGGTGGAGCGGTTCGCGCCCCGGGAGGACTCGGGGGAGCGCTCGGGGTTTGAGGTGGAGGTCGCGTCGACCGGGCAGGTGTTGAGTGTGCCCGCTGACGTGAGCGTGCTGGAGGTCGTGGAGGAGAGCGGGATCCCGGTGGTGTCGTCGTGCGGCGAGGGCACGTGCGGCACCTGCGAGACGACGGTGCTGGACGGCGTGGTCGACCACCGGGACTCGGTGTTGTCGGCGGCGGAGCAGGAGTCCGGCAAGACGATGATGATCTGCGTGTCGCGCGGCCGGGGCAGGCTCGTCCTGGACCTGTGACCCGTGGGCGGATCAGTCGCGCTCGTCGTCCGAGTCCTGTGCGCGGCCGGGCGTCGCGATCACGACCCAAGCGGCGAAGGCGGCGAGCAGGACGAAGAACAACGTGTTGATGAAACCGGGAACCTGTTCGAAGATCTCCCCGCACGGCCACCGCTGGGGAAGGTAGGTGGGCCCGTGGGACGGGTCCGGGTAGAGGCAGCGGTAGTCGGTTCCGCTGCCGAACACCTTCAGGGCACTGAAGGCGCACACCGCGGTCGCGCCGATCAGGGTCGCCTTCGCCCGGATGCCCCACGGACGCGCCACCTCGCCGGTCCGTCTCGCGACCACCGCGAACAGGTGCCACAACAGCACCACCGCGACCACGACGCCCACCATGGCGATGAACATCGACTACCCCCTCATCCACCCCGCACCGACAGGGGCACCCAACTCCTCGACACGCGACCGGCCGGGCAATCCACGCCACCACACCGTCGTCCAGCGAGTTGTCCACGGGCCTGGGCATCGTAACCCGGAGTCGGGCTCCGTGGTGGCGACCGGGCAGCCGAGCGAGGCGTGCGGGTTTTCGCCCGAACAGGGAGTCCCGCCCCCGTTACCGAGTGCTCCCACGTCGTCGCAACGACCCGGGGCCGCGCTGCCTGCCCCACCCGTAGTCGCGCCACGACCACTTCCGGGGACCCGGGCGCCCAGCTCGGTCCGGTCCGCGAGGGCGCCCCACAGGCGGTACCCTGCGGTCGACCCGAGGCGCGGGTGCAACGGCTGGCGCGGTGGCGGTGTTCACCTGGTATGACCGACCCAGACGCGGCCGTCCTCGCCGCCATCGCCGACGACCTCGACGCGGGGTTCGCCGAGTTGGTCCGCACCCACCAGCGGGTGGTGCTCTCGGTCGCCCTGCGGGTCGGCGGCCGGGACGCCGAGGACCTGGCCGCCGAGTGCTTCCTGCGCGCCTACCACGCGCTGCGCGGCTACGACCGGTCCCGCATCCTCGCCCTGCGCCCCCGGTCGTGGCTGCTCACGATCCTGCTCAACACCTGGCGCAACACCGTTCGCGCGGCGAGCAGGCGGCCGGTGGTCGCCGTCGCCGAGCTGCCCGAGCGGGCCACGGCAGGCCCCAGCGTGGAGCAGCAGGTGGCGGACGCCGAGACCCGCGGCGAGCTGGCCGCGCTGGTCTCGACCCTGCCCGAGAACCAGCGGGTCGCCGTGGTGCTGCGGCACGTCGTCGACCTGCCCGTGGCCGAGATCGCCGCGGTCATGGCGGCACCGGAGGGCACCGTGAAGTCCCACATCTCCCGCGGCCTGGCCCGGCTGCGGGAGCAGTACGCGAAGGAGGTCGTCCGATGATGGCCCACGACGAGACCCCCGACCAGCTGACCGCCGCGCTGGGCGGCCTGGCCGCCCCCCTGTCCCTCGACCTGACCACCCGGCTGTTCGGCCGGTGGACGACGGTCCCCGGCCCGGTCGGCGAGCTGTTCCTCGCCTACACCGACGTCGGCGTCAGCTACATCCGCACCGCCGCGTCCGTGCGCGGCCGGGCCGAGGTCTTCCGGGAGCACTTCCACCAGCGGTTCAACCGGCCGCTGCAGCACGTGGCGGCCGTGCCCGCCGGGCTCTTCCCCGACGCCGCGCGCGCCCAGGAGGCGCCGGTCGACCTGCGCACGCTGACCTCCTTCGAGCGGGACGTGCTCACCGCGACCCGCGAGATCCCGGTCGGCCAGGTCCGCCCGTACGCGTGGATCGCCAAGGCCATCGGCCGCCCCAAGGCCGTGCGCGCCGTCGGCACCGCGCTGGGCAACAACCCCGTGCCGGTGCTGATCCCGTGCCACCGCGTGGTTCGCGCCGACGGCCACCTGGGGCAGTACGTCTTCGGCGCGGATGTCAAGGAGGACCTGTTGCGCGCCGAGGAGTCCAATGTGGACGAGATGCGCGCGCTGGCCGACGCCCGCCGCGCGGTGGTCGGCCACGACGGCGTCGTGTGCTACCCGTCGTGCGACCGGATCCGGTCGGTCCCGGCGGCCTCCCGGCGGGCGTTCCGCACGGTCGCCCAGGCGGTGCAGGCGGGCTACCGGCCGTGCGAGCGGTGCGGACCGGTGGCGTGACGTCCGCCGAACTGGCCACGGTCCTGGCCCTGGTCAAGCGGTTGGGCACGCTGGTCAACCTCGGCCACGGTCGGGACCCGGCCTCGGTCGCGTCGGCCCGGGCGTTCCTCGACGCCTGGGACGGCGAGATCGGCGCGGTGGTGAGCTGGCCCGCGACCGCGGCGTCCTGGCTGCGGTCCGCCTGCCGCTTCGCGGGCGGCGCCCCGGACGCGTGGGTGATCGCCGACCAGGCCCGCTCCTGGACCGGCATCGGCGGGCGCCTGGCGGCGATGCCGGAGTGGCGTCCGGGTAGGACAGTGGCTTTCGCCGGTATGGCCTGGGATGGGCTGGCAGGCGTCGAAGGATTGCGCGGCGCGGGCGCGGACGGTACTGAGTGGACTATCCTCGACCGGAGTGTGACCTGGTGTCGGAACCTCAGTGGCCCAGGAACATCAGGTCGTTCGCGGTGAAGGCGTGGTCCGGGAATCCGGGGAGCTGCCGCTGGAATGTTTCCTCAAGCAGGCCCGGGCTCGCGGTGAAACGCGGTTCGAGCGCCGATTCCACCGGGATGAGCGCGAGCCCCGGGTGACCGTGCACCCGGAAGTCGACCCGCGCGATGACGATCGGTCGCTTCACGTAGATGGCCGCGTCGAACGCGGGCCCGCAGGCGAGGTCGATCCAGTTGTCGTCCATGCCGGGCGCCCATTCGAACATGTGGGTGATCCGGCGCGCGTAGGCTTCCGCCTCTTTCTCGCTCCACACAAGGGATCTCACCGGGGTGAGGATGTGGTCGATGTCGACGACGGTGCGCGGGCGCGGCGGGCCGGGCGGCTCGGTCAGGAACCGGACCAGCAACTCTTCGGCGGACTCGTGGGTGTGGTTCGCCTGTCCCGCCGCGCCCAGCGCGACCAGCAGGTCCCAGTGGAGGTCGCTGAACTCGTTGTGCCCCAGCACCCGGGACCTGGCCCAGGCAGTGGCCTCTCCCGGTGTCACCGCGCGGCTGACCAGGTTCTCCAGCCACCGCCGGAGATCGGCGGTCAAGGCTTCCTCGCCACCACGATGTCGCGCACGATGGCCTGGTCGACGCGGTGGCTGAAGCCCAGGTACGGGCCCTCGTCGAGGGGTTCGAGGTTGGCGGCGGCCAGTGCGTCCACAAGGGACGCTCGGGGAACCACGTTGGTGTTCCACGAGATCGCGAGGGCCCCGCCCGGCCGCAGCAGGCCCACCCAGCCGCCGATCGCGGCGCGGATCAGCTCGAGCGGGCCCCGGTGCAGGGCTCCCGTGGCGCGGCTGCCGTGCTGGACGCCGTAGGGGGCGTCGGTCGCGATGACGTCGAAGGTGCCCGCGCGGTGGAACCGGTTGGCCTCGGTCGTGTCGGCGTTGACGTAGTCCAGGTCGAGGGCGTCGCCCGCCTTGTACGACTCCTTGGTGACCCCGATCGAGGCCTGGAACCGGCGGGCGATGACCTTGCCGTCACGGCGCACGCGGGTGGTGTCGGCCTGGTGCTTGACGCGCTTGCGCTTGAGCCAGGTCTGGATGAACTGCGCGTACGCGTCGAAGTCCTTGCCGTCGACGTCGATGCCCGCGGTGTCGTAGCCGTAGGTCAGGGCCTGGTTGAGCGTGGTGCCGCGCCCGCACATCGGGTCCAGCACCCGCAGCCGCCTGGTCAGCATGTCCTGGGCGGACGCGGAGGAGACGACCGCCAGGTTGAGCAGCAGCTTGGTGAAGTGCTCGTTGGTCTTACCCGGGTACTTCTGGATGGTCACCAGGTCGTCGTCGAACTTGTCCAGCGGGGTCAGCTCCACCGGGGCCAGCAGGTCGCCGCGCCGCTCGAACAGCGCGTACGCCGACGACAGGTTCGCCAGCCGCGCCGCGTCGTCCGGGCCCAGGTCGGGGCAGGTGAAGCCCAGGTACGGGACGCCGCTGAGCCGGACCGGGGCGATGTCGCGCACCCGGCCGCCGAGCAGGCGGTCGCTGAACACCGCCAGCTCCGCCGCCATGAGGTCCACCGACGACTCGGCGTAGACGCGGTTGAGCGCGGGTCGCACGAGCAGGACGTGGGTGGTCATGGGCTCCCGATTCGGTGTGTTCGCGGTGGTCAGGGCCATGATACGGCGCCCGGGTCACCGACAACCCACTTCATCCTTGACAAGAAAAGTTGTCGGTGACAGGCTAGGCCCATGTTCGACGTAGCGGTGATCGAGGACCCGGCGGCTGCCGAGGTCACGCTGGACCCGGTGCGCGCCCGCCTGCTGGCCGCGCTCGCGGAGCCCGGCTCGGCCAGTTCGCTGGCCGCGGCCGTCGGGCTGCCGCGGCAGAAGGTGAACTACCACCTGCGGGCGCTGGAGAAGCACGGCCTGGTGGAGCTGGTCGAGGAGCGGCGCCGGGGCAACTGCACCGAACGGGTGCTGCGCGCCACGGCGGCCTCGTACGTGATCTCGCCCGCGGCGCTGTCCGCGGTCGAACCCGACCCGGCCCGGGCCCCCGACCAGCTCTCCGCGCGCTGGCTGCTGGCCCTCGCGGCCCGGTTGGTGCGCGAGCTGGGTCGGCTCATCGCCGGTGCCACCGCCGCCAACCAGCGGCTCGCCACCTACGCGATCGACTCGGAACTCACCTTCGCCACCGCCGCCGACCGCGCCGCGTTCGCCGGTGAACTGCAAGAGGCGGTGGCCGACCTGGTCCGCCGCCACCACGCGGAGGACGCCCCCGGCGGGCGCAAGCACCGCCTGGTCGTCGCCCTGCACCCCAGCCTGAAGAACTAGAAGGAGCTTGTGCCATGTCGAAGCAGTTCGAGATCCGCCGCGAGGTCGTCCTCGAGGCCACCCCGGCGCAGATCTTCGCCGCGGTCACCGAGAACCAGGGGTCCTGGCTGTTCCCGATGCCGTACCCGCCCGCCGACGGCACCGTCGACGCGCAGGGCAGCCGGGTGACCAAGTGGGACCCGCCGCACGAGGTCGCCGTCCGCACCGAGGGCCCGGACGGCTGGTTCAACGCGCTGGAGCACGTCATCGAGGCCCGCGACGGCGGCACGGCCGTGCTCCGGTACGTGCACAGCGGCATCTTCACCGACGACTGGGACACCCAGTACGACGGCGCGGGCAAGCACACCGACTTCTACCTGCACTCGCTCGGCCAGTACGTCAAGCACTTCCCCGGCCGCGGCGCCACCTACGTCGCCGCCGACGGCCCGGCCGCCTCCCACGCCCCGGGCGCGGTCGACGTCCTCCGCCGAGCCCTGGGCGTGACGGCGGTGGGGGACCGGGTGCGGATCGAGGGGCTGGGGGTGGACGCGGAGGTCGACTACCTGGAGGGCCAGTTCATCGGCCTGCGCGACGGCGACACCCTGTACCGCTTCTACTGCCGCGAGCCCTGGGGCGCCCCGGTGTCGCTGGCGCACCACCTGTTCACCGAGCCCGCCGACCCGGAGAAGACCACCGCCGCCTGGCAAACCTGGCTCGACGCCGTCTACGCCTGATCCCCACCTCGCCCGCGATCTGGGGGTCGCGGGCGGGGACGCCTCCCCTCCCTGGTGCCTGGCCCGTTGCCCGCGGCCTCGCTCCACGGTCCCGCCCCTCACTCCCCAGCGCCCGCGCCTTGCCCCCGCACCCCAGGCAGCCAACCCTTCTCCGGCGCGTCGTGGGCCTGCGCGTTCTCCTCCGGCCAGGTGCCCCCGCTCGCCCCGAGGCCGCACCGCTCACCCCCAGTTCTCGAGCCCCTCTGCTCGACGCGTCTGCCCTCACGCCTGCCAGCCAAGTGCCCACCACCCCCCGGCATCCCGCTCGCCCGGCGCCCGCCCGCAACAACCACGGCCCCTCCCAGCCAGCCTTTCCCCAACGCGTCGAGGGCCCGCTCGTTCTCCCGATCCACCTCGAGTCCGCGTTGGCCGGCCCGCTCGCGACATCCGCGCCCCTGTCCGCCCCAGATCCGCGCCGCAGCACTCACCCCAGCGCCTCACCTCGAAGCGCCGGCGCCCACACCTGCCTGCCAGGCGCTCCACCCCACACGAACCCCCAACCGCATCCCGCTCGCCCGGCCACGCCCTAGCTCGCCGACCACAACAACCACGCTCTTCCTCGACGCGTCGTGGGTCCGCGCGTTCTCCTGATCCACCCCGGATCCGCGTTGGCCGGCCCGCTCGCGACATCCGCGCCCCTGCCCGCCCCAGATCCGCGCCACAGCGCTCGCCCCCAATGCTCGAGCCACCTCGACTCGAAACGCCGCCCCCACACCTAACTGCCAGGCGCTCCACCCCGCACGACCCCGACCACATCCCGCTCGCCCGGCGTCCCCAGCACCCGCCTTCCCGCGCCCCTAGCTCGCCGACCGCGACAACCACAGCCCCAGGCAGCTCGCTCTTCCGCAACGTGTCGTGGGCCCGTGCGTTCTCCTGGTCCACCTCGGATCCGCCTTGGCTTGCTCGCAACATCCGCGCCTGCCCCCACTCGCCCCGAGGCCGCACCGCTCACCCCACCGCTCAAGCCCTCGATTCGAAGCACCTGCCCCCGCACCGGCCAGCCAACCCACCCCACCCTCGCCCGGCTTCCCTTGCTCGCCCGGCTTCCCTTGCTCGCCCGGCTTCCCTTGCTCGCCCGGCTTCCCTTGCTCGCCCGGCTTCCCTTGCTCGCCCGGCTTCCCTTGCTCGCCCGGCTTCCCTTGCTCGCCCGGCTTCCCTTGCTCGCCCGGCTTCCCTTGCTCGCCCGGCTTCCCTTGCTCGCCCGGCTTCCCTTGCTCGCCCGGCTTCCCTTGCTCGCCCGGCTTCCCTTGCTCGCCCGGCTTCCCTTGCTCGCCCGGCTTCCCTTGCTCGCCCGGCTTCCCTTGCTCGCCCGGCTTCCCTTGCTCGCCCGGCTTCCCTTGCTCGCCCGGCTTCCCTTGCTCGCCCGGCTTCCCTTGCTCGCCCGGCTTCCCTTGCTCGCCCGGCTTCCCTTGCTCGCCCGGCTTCCCTTGCTCGCCCGGCTTCCCTTGCTCGCCCGGCTTCCCTTGCTCGCCCGGCTTCCCTTGCTCGCCCGGCTTCCCTTGCTCGCCCGGCTTCCCTTGCTCGCCCGGCTTCCCTTGCTCGCCCGGCTTCCCTTGCTCGCCCGGCTTCCCTTGCTCGCCCGGCTTCCCTTGCTCGCCCGGCTTCCCTTGCTCGCCCGGCTTCCCTTGCTCGCCCGGCTTCCCTTGCTCGCCCGGCTTCCCTTGCTCGCCCGGCTTCCCTTGCTCGCCCGGCTTCCCTTGCTCGCCCGGCTTCCCTTGCTCGCCCGGCTTCCCTTGCTCGCCCGGCTTCCCTTGCTCGCCCGGCTTCCCTTGCTCGCCCGGCTTCCCTTGCTCGCCCGGCTTCCCTTGCTCGCCCGGCTTCCCTTGCTCGCCCGGCTTCCCTTGCTCGCCCGGCTTCCCTTGCTCGCCCGGCTTCCCTTGCTCGCCCGGCTTCCCTTGCTCGCCCGGCTTCCCTTGCTCGCCCGGCTTCCCTTGCTCGCCCGGCTTCCCTTGCTCGCCCGGCTTCCCTTGCTCGCCCGGCTTCCCTTGCTCGCCCGGCTTCCCTTGCTCGCCCGGCTTCCCTTGCTCGCCCGGCTTCCCTTGCTCGCCCGGCTTCCCTTGCTCGCCCGGCTTCCCTTGCTCGCCCGGCTTCCCTTGCTCGCCCGGCTTCCCTTGCTCGCCCGGCTTCCCTTGCTCGCCCGGCTTCCCTTGCTCGCCCGGCTTCCCTTGCTCGCCCGGCTTCCCTTGCTCGCCCGGCTTCCCTTGCTCGCCCGGCTTCCCTTGCTCGCCCGGCTTCCCTTGCTCGCCCGGCTTCCCTTGCTCGCCCGGCTCCCTTGCTCGCCCGGCTTCCCTTGCTCGCCCGGCTTCCCTTGCTCGCCCGGCTTCCCTTGCTCGCCCGGCTTCCCTTGCTCGCCCGGCTTCCCTTGCTCGCCCGGCTTCCCTTGCTCGCCCGGCTTCCCTTGCTCGCCCGGCTTCCCTTGCTCGCCCGGCTTCCCTTGCTCGCCCGGCTTCCCTTGCTCGCCCGGCTTCCCTTGCTCGCCCGGCTTCCCTTGCTCGCCCGGCTTCCCTTGCTCGCCCGGCTTCCCTTGCTCGCCCGGCTTCCCTTGCTCGCCCGGCTTCCCTTGCTCGCCCGGCTTCCCTTGCTCGCCCGGCTTCCCTTGCTCGCCCGGCTTCCCTTGCTCGCCCGGCTTCCCTTGCTCGCCCGGCTTCCCTTGCTCGCCCGGCTTCCCTTGCTCGCCCGGCTTCCCTTGCTCGCCCGGCTTCCCTTGCTCGCCCGGCTTCCCTTGCTCGCCCGGCTTCCCTTGCTCGCCCGGCTTCCCTTGCTCGCCCGGCTTCCCTTGCTCGCCCGGCTTCCCTTGCTCGCCCGGCTTCCCTTGCTCGCCCGGCTTCCCTTGCTCGCCCGGCTTCGTCGATTCCTCAGCGCCCTCCAACCCCAAGCGTCCCAACGCGTCCGCAGTGGCGTCCCACCCGACCACCACTCGAGCCCTCGCCGATCCCAGGAGTCTCCGATGAACACGCGACCCTCGTCCGACGACACCCACGCCAAGATCGACACCGCCCGGCCCGGACGACAGACCCCACCCTCCCAGGGGGGCACCCCGAAACCAGTCTATTGGCCGGGTGGTGGTGGGGAACCGCGCAAGCTGAGCCTGTGGACAAGTCAGGCGCATGTGGACAACCGCCTCGCGCCGGTTGTGCTCGCGGCGGTGCGGGTCGTGGTCGGCTTCCTCTACCTGTCCCGCGGCCTGCAGGGCTTCGGGCTCTTCGGGGGGATCGACGGGGTCGGCGGCGCGGTGGACCTGTGGACGTGGCCCGACTTCTGGGGCAGCGCGCTGGAGGTCGCTGGTGGGGGACTCGTCGTCCTGGGGTTGTGCACCCGCACCGCCGCGTTCGTCAGCTCCGGTGTGATGGCCTACGCCGTCCACGCCCCGATGGGGTTGCTGCCGCTGCAGAACATGGGCGAGCAGGCGGCGTTGCTCTCGTGGGTGTTCCTGCTGATCGCCGTGCTCGGCCCCGGCCGCTTCGCGCTGCGCCGGGGGTAGCGGGCCACGGGCCCCGGGCGCGAAACCGCCCGGGGCCTTTCCGCGTGGTCCTAGGACCATTCCGGTGGTCCGATGTTCGTGGCAAATTGCCAGTGTGTGCCATGACGTGGTTCACGCGGTCGAGGAAAGCGCAGGTAATCGTCACATATTCGTGGCCTACAATTAAACACAACATCAGTGATTTCGGCGGTTGCGAGTAGGGCTCCACCACAGCAAGCTGACCTGAACGGCCACCGATGGGATGACGAGTCCTAGGACCACCTGCCAGATTCCGCCGGTGCTCACGGGATCCACAGGGTGCTCGAGCGGATCACCAGGTTCGGGGCCCCCGGCTCGCCCGGGGCGGGCAGCGCGAGCAGGTCGGTGACGACCTCGGTCAGGTCCGTGCCGTCCTTCATCCACACCACCCCGTCGCCCACCAGCCGGTTGGCCAGGACGTGGTGGCGGTCGAAGACGAACACCGCGTCGGTGTGGCTGTCGGTGCTGTTGGTCGCGGCGACGGCCACCAGGTCGTCGTTCTCCTGCAGGAGGTGGAAGCGCCAGTCGTGGTCGCGCAGGTCGAGGAGAATCGCCAGTTCCGGGAACCGGCGCACCGCCTCCGCCGCCGTGATGGGATCGCGCGTGGCTGCCATGTGAACTCCGCTCTCGTGTGATCTACAATCGGAAACCGATTGCCCAGAGTTTGTGACCTCGAGCCGGGTCCGGCCACGCGATTGCAGGCCCTGCAACTGGTTATTCCAACGGTGTGGGTGGTGACGGGTTGTCACCAGACGGGGAGAACACATGTCGAAAACGCCGAAAGCGGTCGCGCTCGGTCGGGCGCTCCGTCAAGCGCGGGAGCAGCGGCGGGTCTCGTTGCGGGACTTCGCCTTCAGGATCGACCGGGACGCGCCGACGCTGTCCCGCTGGGAGACCGGTGACCGCGTCCCCCGGCCGGAGCAGGTCGCCCGCATCCTCGCCGCGCTGCGGGTCCGGGGTGAGCGCTTCGACCGGATCATGGCCCTGACGCAGGGGATCGACCTGCCGCAGTGGATCACGACGGACCCGGTGGAGCGCGGCGAACAGCGCGCGGCGTACCTGGCGTATGAGCAAGGTGCATCCGGGATAGTGCAGATCAGTCCCTTGCAGATACCGGAACTCCTGCAGACGGAGGAGGTGGCGACCGCGATCGCGACGGCCTCCGGCGTCCCGCTGCCGGACGTCCCCCGCCGCACGGCCGACACGCTCGGCCGTGCCACGGCGGTCACCCGGCAGCAACCCGCCCGGCTCACCGCGCTGATCGGGTTGTCCGCGCTGCACCAGAACGTCGGCGGCCCGGAAGCCGGGTTCGAGCAGCTGCGCCACCTGGTCGAGATGGCCAAGCTGCCCAACGTCGAGGTGCTCGTCGTCCCCTTCGGCCTCGGCTGGCACCCAGCCCTCGACGGCGCCTTCTCCCTGCTGGAGTCGTCGGCGAGGGACACGGTCGCCTTCGTCGAGACCCGGGTGACCACGCTCTGGCTGCACCGGTCGGAGGACGTCCGCACCTACCAGCGCGACGCCGACGCGATCCGCGCCCTGGCCCTGAGCCCGCTGGAATCGCTGCGCACCATCACCGACACCGCCCAGCGGCTGCGCGCGAGCGGGAAGGCGCGCGCGAACTGACCATCCGATAAGGACTGTCGCTTGTGGCCGCTTGAGATCGGTGCCGCCGGGGTGCGCCGGCGGCACCGCGAGATCCGCCGATCGGCGACAGCCCGGGCAAGAGCAGCGCGGTGGGGCAGTCGGCCTGATTTCGTGGGACAGCGACGTGCGGAAGCGGCCACGAAGACCCGGCGGTGGAGGAGGATGGTCAGGGTAGGGGGACATGGTGGGGCAGCGTGATCCCTGGGCCGCGGGAGCTGTTCGACAGGGCCCTGGGTAGCGGCACCCGTTCGGGAGGAACCGTCGTGGTCGTGTTGGGCAGGCAGTGGTGGCTCACCCTCTTCTGGGCCTTCCTCACCCTCCTCTGCCCGCTCTTCGTTCTCGCCACCTACCAAGATCTCCATGACCGCGCCGATCCCGTCTTCCTCGGCACCACCGTCGTCGCGACCGGCTTGGCCCTGTGGTGCGCGAACCTCGTGCGCGCCGTGGGTCCGGTGCGGATCAAAGACGGACGGCTCACCTGCACCACCACGTGGCGCCACCACCGGATCGAGCCCGCGGAGATCTCCGGCTGGCGGTGGGTCCGTCCGCCCCGATCCTCGCTGGCCCGGTTCCTCGGGCTGAGCTACCTGGCCGTCAAACTCGTCGACGGCCAGGTGCTCCCACTGCGGTGGCACCTCGTCCGGTTTCCCTGGGGTACGGGCACCCCCGCCCACACCGCGCTCCTGGACTTCCTCGGCGCCGAGAAGTTCAGCTCCCGCCGGGTGCCCTGGTCCGTGGAGATCGGGTGAGGATTCGAAGGAGATCAAGCCGTTCGCCGCCGAATTGAGGTGTTATCGGAGGTGGACCGGGGAGGATCTGATGCGCGTAGTGGGCCTGGTGGTGATTTCGGCGCTCTTGTTGACCCTCGCGGGCTGCACCGGCACGCGGCTGTTCGGCGGCGACGGGGTCGGCGGCCCCTGCCTGGAGGAGCACGACGCCACCGCCGCGCGGCTGCGGCAGAACGAGATGGTCACCGACGTGATCCCGCCGGGCGCGGTGCCCGGGGAGGTCTGGGTCATCAAGCCCTGTGACGACGAGGGCTACTTCGGTGGCGTCGAGATCCGGATGTCCGGGGCCGACGGCGGCATGCCGCGGACCCGCGCTTTCTACCGCGCGGAAGCGGCCAAGCGCGGGTGGGAGCCCAAAGACGGTCGCGGGGATGGCCTCTGCTTCGAGCACCCTGACGAGCCTGACGTGCTCCTGCTGGTCAACTCCGTCTCCGACGACACCTTCTCCGTCATGCTCGCCTTCGGCCCCCGCCCCTGGACCTGCGCGACCTG
The DNA here is from genome assembly GCF_041897805.1 of Actinokineospora auranticolor. Lineage (GTDB taxonomy): Bacteria > Actinomycetota > Actinomycetes > Mycobacteriales > Pseudonocardiaceae > Actinokineospora > Actinokineospora auranticolor. The sequence continues at coordinate 7,260,353 of NZ_CP154825.1, read as the reverse complement.
AACGGTTCCCCGATCACCACCAGGGAGTTGGCATCGCCGCCCGACCCTCGACCACACCGGGTTCAAGCTGCGCGTGGTCTCAAGGGCGTCACCCCGGCATGGCACGGCATCCAGTCCTGGTGCGTTTGCGGCAATTCCGCCCACTCGCTCGACCGATGGACAATGGCGTCCATATCCGGAGTCGCGCATGCGTCTGCTCGTAGATCGCTCTCGTCGGCACAGTGCGCAGTGGTCTTTTTCGCTGTCCATCGTGGACGGTACGAGTTCGCTGAGTGATCCGCGCTTGATGCCCCTGAGGGGGCCGGTCGAAGTGATCGGGCGAGAACGTCGGGCGATGCCCGTGGTTGTTCGGCCAGGTCGAGCGCGGTTCACAGGAAACTGCCGGCTTTCTCGTAGGTGCGCCACAGCGACGCGCGCGAGGCTTTCGGGTCATGAGACGTGGGTTGGTGGTGAACGGCATCTTGGCCGTCGTGCTCGTGGGGGCGGCGGTGGCGGGGTACTTCGTGTTGTTCGGCGGTGGCACCGAGACAGCGGCCGCCGCGCAGACGCGGACGGCGGCGGCGCAGACTCGGGACGTCAGCGAGACGGTGACGGCTGCCGGGACGGTGGCCAGCGGGTACACCGGCACCGCCTCCTTCGGCACGTCCGGCACGGTCGCCGCGGTGAACGTCAAGGTCGGCGACGTGGTCACCAAGGGCCAGACCCTCGGCACGCTGGAGACCTCCGAGCCCAAGCTCCAGCTCACCATCGCCCAGAACAACCTCAACCAGGCCGTCACCAACCGCGGTGACGCCGAGGCGGCGGGGAAGGACACCGACCAGCTCGACAACCAGGTCAACCAGGCCGTTCTCGCCCGTGACCAGGCAAAGGCCGCCCTCGCCGCGACGACCCTGACCGCGCCCGGTGACGGCACCATCACCTCCGTCGGTGTCACCGTCGGCGCCAAGGCGGGCTCGGGGGGCGGTGGCAGTTCGAGCACCACGACCACGACCGCGTCCGGCGACTTCGTCATCACCGACCTGAAGAACCTGACCCTGCACGCCGACGTGGCCGAGAGCGACGTCAGCAAGCTCAAGGTCGGCCAGGCCGCCACGGTCACCGTCAACGCCCTGCCGAACCAGCCCATCCAGGCCGCCGTCGCCGCGGTGGACCTGCTGCCCACGTCGTCGAACAACGTCGTCCAGTACGGCACCACGCTGACCATGACCAGCCCACCCGCCACCCTCAAACCCGGCCAGTCGGCCAGCGTCTCGATCACCGTGGCCAGCGCGACCGGCGCGCTCGCCGTGCCGTCCGCCGCCGTGCAGACCGTCGGCACGACCAGCACCGTCACCGTGCTGGAGAACGGCCAGGAGACCCGCCGCACCGTCGAGGTCGGTGTCCGGGGCGACTCGTACGCCCAGATCACCTCGGGCCTCAGCGAGAACGAGCAGGTCGTGCTGCCCCAGGTCGCCACCGGCACCACCCAGCAGGGCAACAACAACCGCAACGGCAACGGCGGCTTCGGCGGTGGCGGGTTCGGCGGCGGGGGCGGCGGCGTCCCGGCGGGCGGGCGCACCGGCGGCGGGCGATGACCCCCGCGATCGAGGTCCGCGACCTGCGCAAGACCTACGGCAGCGGCGACACGGCCGTGCACGCGCTGCGCGGGCTCGACCTCACCGTCGACCGCGGCGAGTACCTGGCGATCATGGGCGCGTCCGGCTCCGGCAAGTCGACGCTGCTCAACGTGCTCGGCTGCCTGGACGTGCCGACCTCCGGCCGCTACCTGCTCGACGGCATCGACACCGCCGAGTTCGGCGAGGCCCAGCTCGGCCTGCTGCGCAACCGCAAGATCGGGTTCGTGTTCCAGTCGTTCAACCTGATCCCGCGCACGACCGCGCTGGCCAACGTCGAACTGCCCCTGGTCTACGCGGGGGTGCGGCGCGCCGAGCGCAGGCTGCGGGCGAACGCGGCGCTGCGCCTGGTCGGGCTCGCCGAGCGCGCGCACCACCGGCCCAACGAGCTCTCCGGCGGCCAGCAGCAGCGCGTGGCGATCGCCCGCGCCCTGGTCACCGGCCCCGCGATCGTGCTGGCCGACGAGCCGACCGGCAACCTCGACACGCGCAGCAGCCAGGAGGTCATGGGCATCCTGGACCGCCTGCACGCCAGCGGCCGCACGGTCGTGCTGATCACCCACGAGGACGACGTCGCCGCGCACGCCAACCGGGTCGTGCGGGTCGTCGACGGGCGGATCGTGGAGAACCGGTTCACGGGGGTGCTCGCGTGAGGTTCACCGAGGTCTTGGCCTTCGCCGTGCGCGGGGTCACCGCGAACAAGCTGCGCTCCGCCCTCACCACGCTCGGCATCCTGATCGGCGTCGCGTCGGTGATCCTGCTGATCGCGGTCGGCAACGGCGCGTCGGTGTCGGTGCAGCAGAGCATCGCGGGCCTGGGCACGAACGTGCTCACCATCTCCCCGCAGCGCGCCCAGGCCGGGTCCAGCGCCCGACCGCTGACAGTCGACGACGCGACCGCGCTGGCCGACCCGGTCGAGGCGCCCGCGGTGAAGTCGGCGTCGCCGGTCGTGTCGACCTCGGCGACCGCCGCGCACGCGGACGTCAGCCACAGCGTCTCGCAGTTCCTGGGCACCGACCCGGCCTACTTCGAGACCACCAACAGCGCCGTCGCGCAGGGCTCGCCGTTCAGCGCCGACGACGTCGCCCAGGGCCGCAAGGTCGTGGTCATCGGCGCGACCGTGGCCACCGAGCTGTTCCCCGGCGCCGCCCCGGTCGGCCAGACGATCCTGGTCAACAACATCCCGTTCACCGTGGTGGGCGTGCTGGCGAGCAAGGGCTCCAGCGGACTCCAGGACGCCGACGACACCGCCGTGGCGCCGCTGAGCACCGTGCGCAACGCGCTCACCGGCTACGGCAGCCTCTCGCAGATCGTCGTGCAGGCCACCGGCCCCGACGCGCTCACCGCGGCCCAGGCCCAGGTCACCACGATCCTCGACGGCCGCCACGGCATCGGCTTCGGCGGCACGGCCGACTACCGGGTGCTCAGCCAGGAACAGCTGCTCACCGCGCGCACCGCCACCACCGACACGTTCACCGTGCTGCTGGCCGCCGTCGCGGCGATCTCGCTGCTGGTCGGCGGGATCGGCGTCACCAACATCATGCTGGTCACGGTCACCGAGCGGATCCGGGAGATCGGCATCCGCAAGGCCGTCGGCGCCCGGCGCTCGTCGATCCTCGGCCAGTTCCTGCTGGAGGCGACGATGTTGAGCCTGTTCGGCGGCGCGCTCGGCGTGGCCGCCGCGTTCATCGGCGCGCAGTTCACCATCGCGGGCATCACGCCGGTGATCGTGCCGTCGTCGGTGCTGCTCGCCTTCGCCGTGTCCGCGCTGATCGGCCTGTTCTTCGGCAGCTACCCGGCGGGTCGGGCCGCGCGCCTGCGCCCCATCGAAGCCCTCCGGCACGAGTGACCCCAGGAAAGAAGGAGTGGACCGTGACCACACCAGTGGACCCGGAGCAGACGCTGGCCCAACCGGTCGGCGGTGACCTGGACCGCGAGCTGCGCACCGCGGGCAAGGGCGTGAGCAAGGTGACCGTCGGGCTGGGCATCGCCGCGCTGGTGCTGCTGTCCTTCGGCGGCGGCGCGCTGGCGCACAAGGCGTTCGCCTCGAACGGCACCCCGTCGGCGACCGCGGGTCCCCGGGCCGGTGGCTACGGCGGCGGGTTCCCCGGCGGCTACGGCGGCCGTGCCGGGCAAGGCGGGCAGAACGGGCAAGGCGGGCAGCCCGGCGCGGGTGGCATGGGCGGCCGGGGCGGCACCGCGGGCACCATCGACCACGTCGAGGGCACCACCGTGTACGTCAAGACCCAGGACGGTAAGGTCGTCAAGGTGTCCACATCGGACTCCACCGTGGTCGACCTGGTCGACGTGGGCAAGCTCGCCGACCTGGCGCCCGGCGACACCGTCGTCGTGCAGGGCCAGGCGGGCGACGACGGCTCCGTCACCGCGCGCACCCTCACCCGCAGGCAGGCGGCGGGGTGAGCGGCCGGGCGTCGCTGCTGGTCGTGGAGGACGACGCGGCCATCCGCGACCTGCTCGCCACCAGCCTGCGCTTCGCCGGGTTCGACGTGGCCACCGCCGCCACCGGCGACGACGGCCTGCGCCAGGCCGAGAAGCTGCGCCCCGACCTGGTGCTGCTCGACGTGATGCTGCCCGACCGCGACGGCTTCGACGTGCTGCGCAGGCTGCGCGCGGGCGGTCAGGGCGTGCCGGTGCTGTTCCTCACCGCGCGCGACGCCAACCACGACAAGATCACCGGTCTGACCCTCGGCGGCGACGACTACGTGACCAAGCCGTTCAGCCTGGAGGAGGTCATCGCCCGGGTGAACGCCGTGCTGCGCCGCACCCGCCCGGTCGAGGGCGAGCCGGAGCGGCTGCGGGTCGCCGACCTGGAGCTGGACGTGGACAGCCACGTCGTGCGGCGCGGCGGCAGGCCGGTCGAGCTGTCCCCGACGGAGTTCAAGCTGCTGCACTACCTGCTGCGCAACGCGGGCCGGGTGGTGTCCAAGGCGCAGATCCTCGACCAGGTGTGGAACTACGACTTCAACGGCGAGGCCGGTGTGGTCGAGTCCTACATCTCCTACCTGCGCCGCAAGGTCGACGACGGCACCGGCGGCGCCGTGCGGCTGATCCACACCGTGCGCGGCTTCGGCTACGTGCTGCGGGCCCCGTGACGGCCGTCGGCCGGGTCCGGGCCGCGTTCGGCAGGCTGCCGCTGCGGGTGCACCTGGTGCTCGTGGTGGTGGTGCTGGCCGCGGCCGGGCTGCTGGGCACCTGGGCGATCGGGTCCCAGGTCATGCGCGACTACCTGCTCGGCCAGGTCGACGCCCGGCTGGACCGGATGAGCGCGCAGGCCCAGCGGCAGCTGGCGGGCGGGTTCACCCTGCCGCGCGGCAACCGGGACTTCGCGTTCCCCCAGCTGGAGGTCGTGCTCCTGCGGCGCGCCGACGGCAGCGCCGTCGACCTGGGGCGCCGGGACAGCACGACCCGCCCGCGGCTGCCCGCCTTCGGGTTCGCGGGCTCGTACGCCACGGTCGACTCGGCGGACGACTCGGGCCCGCGCTGGCGGGTGCTGGTCCGCCCGCTGGTCACCCCGGTCGTGGTGGACGGGACGGTCATCGCGAGCACCTCGGGGAGCACGGCGGCCGAGGTCGTCGTGGCCGTCGGCCAAGCCGACGTCGACGCGGCCGTGGACGACCTGCAACGCACGTTCCTGCTGATCAGCCTGGGCGCGCTGGTCCTGCTCGGGGTCACCGGGTACGCGCTGGTCCGGCGCAGCACCCGGCCGCTGGAGGAGGTCGAGGTCACCGCCGAGGCCATCGCCGCGGGCGACCTGTCCCGGCGCGTCCCGGTCCGGCGGCCGGGCAGCGAGGTCGGCAGGCTCGCGGTGTCGCTCAACGGCATGCTCGGCCAGATCGAGCAGGCCTTCCACGCCCGGTCCCGCTCGGAGGAGGCGGCCCGGGTCTCGGAGGGCCGCATGCGCCGGTTCGTCGCCGACGCCAGCCACGAGCTGCGCACCCCGCTGACCTCGATCCGCGGGTACGCCGAGCTGTACCGGCAGGGCGCGGTCACCGACGTGGGCGAGGTGATGGGCCGGATCGAGGGCCAGTCGGAGCGGATGAGCGGCCTGGTCGAGGACCTCCTGCTGCTGGCGAGCCTGGACCGCCAGCGGCCACTCGAACTCTCACCCGTTGACGTGACGGTAATCGCCGTCGACGCGGTCAGCGACGCCCGGGTCGTCGCCCCGGATCGCCCGATCGCCCTACACCTGGACGGTTCCGGCGAGCCTGCCCTGGTGCTGGGCGACGAACAGCGGCTGCGGCAGATCGCGGCGAACCTCGTGGGCAATGCGGTGAAGCACACGCCCGTGGATACCGGTGTGGAGGTGCGCACGCGGACAACGGAGACGTCGGTCGTGCTGGAGGTGGCGGACCGCGGCCCCGGCCTGACCCCCCAGCAGATCGAGCGCGTCTTCGAGCGGTTCTACCGGGCCGACCCGTCCCGCAGCCAGGACAGCGGCGGGGCCGGGCTGGGGTTGGCGATCGTCGCGGCCCTGGTGGAGGCCCACGGTGGTGTGGTCGAGGTGATCTCCGAACCAGACCGGGGGGCGACCTTCCGGGTGACGCTGCCCCGGCTGACGAGCGATCCGGCGGGAGCGGGGTCGGGAGCGGACTGACGAACCCTCCCGGCCCTGCCACACGGATCGGCGTTCTCCCGAGACTCAGGCCCGCGGGTACGTCTGGATTTCCGTCGCCTTGAGGGCGGCCCACACCCGGGTACCGGGCGCCAGCCCCAGCTCGGCGATCACCGCCGGGGTCACCTCCGCGACCACCGACGGCGCGCCGTCGAGGTGGAGGCGGACGGTGTGGGCGTGCTGCTCCATCCCGGCGACCGCCACCTCCCACGTGTTGCGCGGGCTGCCGCTCGGCCGCTCCGGGTGCAGGCTGATCGCCGTCGGGGGGAACGCCGCGTGCACCGGTCCGGCGGCGGGTTCGGCGACGATCAAGGTCCCGCCTGTGTCGAGGGCGACCGCGGTCCCGTCCGCCTGCCCGCGCAGCAGGTTGAGGCCGACCAGGTGGGCGACGTAGTCGGTGGCCGGTTTGCGGGCGATCACCGCGGGTTCCCCCGATTGGGTGATCCTGCCGCCCTCCACGACCACCAGCCGGTCCGCCAGGACCATCGCGTCGAGCGGGTCGTGGGTGACCAGGACCGCGCACCCCGGGAACTCGCGCAGGTGGCGGCCCAGTTCGGCGCGGACCCGCGGCCGGGTGCCCGCGTCCAGGGCGGACAGGGGTTCGTCGAGCAGCAGCAGGTCGGGGTGGGTGACCAGGGCCCTGGCGAGCGCGACCCGCTGGGCCTGGCCGCCGGAGAGCTCGCGGGGGCGGGCGTCCGCGTACGGGGTGAGGTCGACCGCGTCGAGCTGGGCCCGCGCGGCTCGGCGGGCGGCTTCCCGGTTGACGCCACGGGCGCGGAGGCCGAAAGCGACGTTTTCCAGAACCGGCATATGGGGGAATAGCAGGTAATCCTGGAATACGACCCCGACCGCGCGGCGCTCGGGCGGGACGAAGGTCGACGGGGGTTCGTCCCACGTCGTGTTCAACCGGATATGACCGCTCCGCAACGGCAGCAGACCGGCCAAGGCGCGCAATACCGTGGTCTTGCCCGCCCCGTTGGGACCGAGCAGCGCCACCGTTTCACCCGGTTGGACCAGCAGGGGGACGTCGGCCTCGAAGGTGCCGCGTCCGGTGCGCACGTGGGCGTCGAGGGTCATCCGCCGATCCACCGCTCCCGCAGGCTCGCCAGCACCGCCACCGACACCGCCAGCAGCACCACGCTGAGCACGATCGCGGCCTCGGGGTCGGTCTCGAGCGCGAGGTAGACCGCCAGCGGCATCGTCGTCGTCTTCTCTGGGAAGTTGCCCGCGAAAGTGATCGTGGCACCGAACTCGCCGAGCGCGCGCGCCCAGCACAGGACCGTGCCCGCCACGACACCCGGCGCCACGGACGGCAGGGTGACGCGGCGGAACGCGTACCACCGCGAAGCGCCGAGGGTGGCGGCGGCTTCCTCGAACCGGGGGTCGGCGGCGCGGAGCGCGCCCTCGACCGAGATGACGAGGAACGGCATGGCGACAAAGGCTTCCGCGACGACGACCCCGGCGGTGGTGAACGGCAGCGAGACACCGAACCAGTCGTCGAGCACCTGTCCGACCGGGCCCCGGCGGCCGAGCGCGAACAGCAGCGCGGCGCCGCCGACGACCGGGGGCAGCACGAGCGGAACCGTGACCAGCGCCCGGATGAAGCCGCGCCCCGGGATGTCGCCGCGGGCGAGCACCCAGGCGAGCGGTACCCCCATGAGTACGCAGAGGACGGTGGCGAGGGTGGCGCAGACCAGCGAGAGTTCAAGCGCGTCAAGGACTTCAGGGCTGGTCAGGCGTTGGGGGAGGGTCGACCACGGTGCCTTGGCGAGGAGGCCGATGAGGGGGACGACCAGGAACGCGAGGCCCAGTACCGCGGGGACGACGAGTACCGGCGGCATGGACCCGCGGTTGGCCCTCACGCCGCGGCGAACCCGGCGTCAGCGAGCACGGACTTGCCCTTGTCCGACAACACGTAGTCGACGAACGCCTTGGCCCCCTTGGCGTTGGGCGCTTTCTTGAGCGCGGCGATCGGGTAGTCGTTGACCGCCTTGTCGGCCTCGGGGAACTCGATCCCCTCGACGGAAGCCCCCGCCGCCTTGACGTCCGTCCGGTAGACGAGTGCGGCGTCGACCTCACCGAGCCGCACCTTGGTGAGCGCGGCCTTCACGTCCTGCTCCAACGTGTCCGGCGCGGCGGTGATACCGGCCGCGGTGAAGACCTTCTTGGCCGCGGCGCCACAGGGCACCTGCTCGGCGCACAAGGCGATCTTCTTGCCCGCGTCGGCGAAATCCTTGAGCCCGGCGACCTTTCCCGGATTACCCTGCGGGACCGCGATTTCCAGCTTGTTGCGCGCGAAAGCCGTCGGCGACACCGCGTCCGCCACCTGCTGCATGTTGGCGGGCGCGGCCGAGGCGAACACGTCGACGGGCGCGCCCTGGGTGATCTGCTGGGCCAGCGCGGAACTGCCCGCGAAGTTGAAGGTCACCTTCACCCCGGGGTTGGCCGCCTCGAAATCCTTCCCGATCCGCGTGAACGACTCGGTCAACGACGCCGCCGCGAACACCGTCACGGTCCCGGTGACACCCGTACCCGGGGCGCTGCTCCCCGTTGGTGTCCCACCACTCCCGGTCGACGATTCGCTACACCCGGCAACGAGCAACCCCACGCTCACCAGGGCGGCAACTAACCGGCGCACGACAACCTCCCGTAGATGCGGATCCCGGACGCAGCCTAACCCCGCAGATGCGGTTGGACCACGGCCCGGGCGCTCAGGCCGAGGTCGGGTGCAGGCGTGGCCGGTAACCCGCCGCCAGGACCGCCGCCGTCGAGGGCGGGGTCAACATGGCCACCGCGCTCGACGGCACCGGCAGGCGGTCCGCGTAGCCCGACGGTGTCCACCGAGCCAATCGGTCACCGGTCACCAGCCAGCACTCGTCGTCCAATGCCACGAACGCGCCCGCGGGCGGGTCGACGGTCTCCGTGGCCCGGCCTCTTTCCCGGGCCAATTCCCGGTCGATCTCGTCCGCCCGCCGACCGGTCCCCGGCCACAACCGCCGGAACTCCCGATAATCCCCATGCCTGCACTCCGCGCACGGCCGGTGCCCGGCCGCGAAAGCCACCGCCTCGTCGAGGAAGAAGAGTTCCGTGTACCGGCCCGGCGCCATCACCTCGCGGCGCCGCCCCCGGAACTCCACCTCGCACGTGATCCACCGCCGAACCTGCGAGTTCCGCACTATCCGGCCGGTGTCGTCGTGCAGAACCCCGCGATTGCCCATCATCGTCCCACGGGCGGCCGTCGAGATCAGGTTTCCGGCGGGGGTAACCCGGTTCTGCCGCGTCATGCGCACAGCACAACACCGAATCCACCGGACGTCCGGCGGATTCGCGACATCACCCTATTCCGCGGCGTGCGACCGGTACTCCCCGATCTCGTCCGCCCGGATCAACCCGTCCTCGATGGCCCTGGCCAACAGCGCCGTCTTGGTCGGCGCGGGCCTGCCCGACTTCGCGTACTTCACCCGGGCCCGGTCGATGTACTGCCGGACCGTGGCCTCGCTCAGGTTCATCCGCTTGGCCACCGAGGCCTTGGACATCGACTGGAACCACAGCAGCAGCGCCGTGCGTTCCCGTTTGGACAGTTGCGGCGCCTTCTCGTCGGACAGCAACGCGCCCGCCACCGACGGCGTCACGTACGGCCGGTCCCGCGCCGCCGCGATGATGGTGTCCACGCAGTGCCCGCGGCCCTCGTGCTTCGACAGGAACGCCGACGCCCCCGCCTCCAGCACGGTCAGGATCGTGTCCGGGTCGTCGAGCCCCGAGTACACCACCACCCGCCGCCCCGCCGTGCACAGCTCCGCGACCCGGTCGGTGGCCACCACGTCGCCGAGGTGCAGGTCGAGCAGGACGACGTCGGCCGCGCCGCCCGGGCCCGCCAGCACGTCATCGATGCTGTCCCCGGCGGCGACCACCACCGCCCGGCGCTCCGGGTCGGCCTCGATCCAGGTGCTCACCCCGTCGATCACCACCGGGTGGTCCTCGATGATGGCCACCGTCACTGGGTGCGCCACACCGTCTCCAGCCACAGGTTCTCCCCCTCTCGGTCCTGGGTCAGCCGCACCCCCGGCCGCGGCCGGGCGGCCACCTCGGGGGCGTCGGCGACCACCGCGATGGCCACCTCGCCGTCGGCGGAGACCACCGTGACGCGGGCCGTGGTGCGGGCGGTGCTCAGCGCCATGATCGGGGCCTCGGTCAGCGCGCGGCGGAACTCCACCGGTAGTTCGGGCACCGTACCGACAACCGACAGCGTCACCACCACCCCCCGGCGCTCCGCGACGTCCGCGCCCGCCCGCAGCTCGTGCAGCAGCGGGTCCGGCACGTCGTCGGTCTCCGCCAGGAGACGCCGCAGCCGGGCCGCGCCCGCCAGGCAGCGGTACCGCACGGCCGGGTCCGCCGGGTCCGCGCCCGCCGCCAGCTCGCCGAGCAGCGCCGCCGTGGTGCGGTGCAGTTCCTGGTACCGCTGCGCGCGCGAGGCCGCCACCGCCTCCGCCGCCGCGCGTTCCGCCGTCGCCTTGGCCCGGGCCGCCGAACTCGCCGCCGCCCAGCCCGCCGCGGTGCCCAGGCCGTGCGCGCCGACGCTGTAGCCGATCTGCAGCGTCACCGCGCCGAACACGACCATGATCGCGCGCGAGACGTGCTCGCTGCCGGTCACGTCGAAGGTGACCATGGACACCGCCAGCACCACCGCGTTGGCCACCGAGAACGCGACCAGGTGCCGCACCGGGTGCCACCAGAACAGCACCACGGCCAGCCAGCCCACCGCGCCCCAGGCCCAGTTCGCGGGCCGCAGCAGGTTCTCGTCCGGCGCCGCGGCCACCAGCAGCACGTCCAGCGCCAGCGCGCACACCGCCAGCGGCCAGGCGAACCGGTGTGACCGGTCGCGCAGCAGCCAGGTCGCCGCCACGCCGATGGCCAGGAACAGCACCCAGGCCAGCGCGGCCAGCCACCGTCCGGAGTAGACCGACCAGCTGCTCACCGTCGAGGTCAGGTCGTAGCCCAGGTGCCAGCAGGTCACGACGACCACGGCCGCCACCATCGCCCCGTGCGCGTAGCGCTCGGCCACCACGACCGACGACTCGGTGCTCACGCGGGCCACCGCAGCGTGACCGTGGTGCCGCCGGAGTTCGACGACACGTCCGCGTCGCCGTCCACCGCCCGCATCCGCCCGACGATGCCCTCCCGCACCCCGTAGCGGTGCAGCGGCACCTCCGCCGGGTCGAAACCCGCGCCCGTGTCGGACACCACGACGCACACCGCCGCCCGCTCGGCGTGCTGGCGCAGCCGCGCCGACGCGACCCCGGCGTGCCGGGCGATGTTGGTCAGCGCCTCGGCCACCGCCTCGGCGAAGGCCGCCGCCACCCGCAGCGGCACCCGGCACGGCACCAGGTCGCAGTCGACCGCCACGGCCGAGGAGTCCACCGCGGCCTGTAACTGCGGGCGCAGGTCGACGTCCGTGCCGGACTCGTTGAGCTCGCCCAGGTTCTCGATGACCAGCAGGTCCGCCGCCGCCCGCGCGCGCAGCCCCGGGGTGGACGCGGTGATCCCGCCGGTGCCGACGGTGGTCAGCGTGGCCAGCACGGTGTCGTGCAGCTTGCGGTTCTGCGCCCGCTCGTCGGCCCGCCTGGCCCGCAGCACGGCGGCGGCCCGCTCGGTCTCCCGCAGCTCGGCGAGCGCGTCGTCGGCCAGCGCGGCGGCGTGCCGCAGCAGCGTCATCAGCGCCGCCGACGCGGTGATCTGCACCAGGTAGATGCCGATCGTGCCGGGCACCGCGCCCGCCCCCGCCTGCCAGGTGCCCAGCACGTGCGCGGCGGCCAGCCCGAGACCCGCGGGCACGGCGACCCGCGGCCGCCAGGCCAGGCTCGACACGATGATCGTCATGCTGGTCAGCTCGTCGACCCAGCTGATCCCGCCGACCAGCAGCGACTCGGGCACCAGCCACGGGATGCCCGCGCACAGCAGCGTGGTCACGGCGATGTCCGCGGCCATCACCGGCGCGCGCAGCCCCCGGCGGACCGCCAGCCACGCGAACACCGCCGACCAGACCAGGTTCAGCGCGACCGCGGGCAGCAGCCACGACGGCCGCACCGGCGGCGCGGCACCCGCCAGCGCGGCGACCGCGCCGGTGGCCGCGACCGCGACGCGCATCGCCGCGGCGCAGCGGGCGATCAGCCGGTCGAGCGCGACCCGCGCCGCGCCCGCTTCCGGGGTCGATGGGGCGTTCGCTGGAACCTTCCCTGGCACCTTGGTGAGATCGAGCGCGGGGTCGGGTGTGTTTCTTTCCCCCGGTCGGCGTGTCGGTCGATCGGCTGTCAGCCGAACAACCGTCATCCGCCCTCCCGGTGGGGACCGCTCTACTGGAGGACGCGTCGGCCGCGTGCGCGTTGTCCCGATCCGCACCCGGGGTCCGAGTCGAATCCGGGCCGGTGCCGCGCCGGAGAGTGGACTGGGGGCAGCGATGGGCGCCGGGCGGGTACCGGGCGAGGCCGCGGTGATCGCGCGGCTGGCCGCCGCCGTCGGCGGGATCTCGGCGGCCGCGGCCCGCGCGGTGGGCGACCCGCCGGACTGGGGGTGGGCGGGCACCCGGGCGGGCGACCTGTCCCAGGGCTTCACCGTGGTGGCCGAGGCGGCCGGGCTGGCCGTCGGCCTGCGCTGGTTGATCTCGGTGCTGCACCCGGACCCCGGGGTGGTCGGTCTGGTCGCGGTGCTGCGCGGGTTGCTCGGCGCGGTGGAGACCGGGGAGCCGCACCGGGTCATCCTGCACGCGGTGGCCGCCGTCGAGACCGCCGTCGCCACCCCCTGAGGCCGATCCCACCGTCACCGCGCCATAGTGCTCGCCCGATTGACGCCGGGGGTGAAACCGAGTCGAACTCACCATTTCCCCGCACGCCGGCCCGGTCCACTTGATCACGGGAGCGTGAACGCCCCCACTCCGCCCGGTGTTACCCGGCGACGGAAGGGAACCGTTATCGGGCAAGGGAAATGCTTTGGGCGGTTCATCCGATGTAGGTTGTCGCCATAGCTCTCGGGCAGTCCCGGAATCACCCGCATTCGGGTTACCGCGTTTGCTCCATCCGCCGCCTCGGCGCCGATTGTGGCTCGTTCTAGGGAAAGGGAATCCGCGTGGCGCGCTTCCAGTGCTATCGGGTCGACGGCTCGGGGGTCCGGTGGCGGCTGCTCGGCGGCAACAACCGGGTACTCGGCCTGGGCATCGGCGAGCACCGCAACCGCGACGAGGCGCTGGTCGAGATCGACCGGGTGCGCCGGGTGGCCGGGGTGGCCTGGGTCGAGGTGCAGCACGCGGAGAACGGCCAGTGGTGGTGGCGGCTGTGCGTGGAGGCCGGGGAGATAGTCCAATCGGCACAGGGGTTCGCCCGCCGGATCGACGCCGAGCACGCCGCCGCCCGGTTCCAGGTCGGCGCTCCCGACGCGGAGGTCACCCCCGTGGTCGCCGTCTTCAACCACAGCCGCCGGGGCAGGATCGCGCGCTTCGGTTAGGCAACCCCGACGGTCCGCACTGGTCGGATCGCCCGTGCGTCGACGTGCCCACTCGCCCGCGTTCCGGTTGGCGTGCCGAGTCGGGACGGTGCCGGGTGGCGGGAGGAAGTGAACACCGACGTGTTGGGGCAGCGGCTGGTTGTCCGGTGGTTCACCTTGGTCACCGAGGTACTTCACCCTGCGGTGTTCGGATGGGACCCGCGCGGGTCGGTACCCCTGGCCCGTACCGGCAAACCCGATCCAGCAGCCGAGGAGTGCGCGCGCCGTGAGCGGTACGGAAGAGGCGTCACCGGTCGGAACCGCCGACCGGCCGCGCCGGGTGCGGGTGCGGCCCACCGGTGACGACCGGGTGTTCCGGGCCGTCGCGCGCGGCACCGGGGTGCTGGTGCTGGTGCTCACCGCGGGCATCGGCGCCTTCCTGGCGATCCGCTCCAGCGACGCGTTCGCCGCCTACGGCTGGGACTTCTTCACCGAGACGCAGTGGAACCCCGAGGTCAACCGGCTCGGCATCGCGGCGGTCCTGCCGGGCACCATCGTGGTCGCGCTCATCGCGATCGCGGTGTCGTTCCCCCTGGCCATCACGACCGCGCTCTACATCTCGGAGTACGCGCCGCCGCGGGTCAAGTCGGCGCTGGTGAGCGTGCTCGACCTGATGGCCGCGGTGCCCAGCGTCGTCTACGGCCTGTGGGGCTTCTACTTCCTCCAGGACGAGATCATCTACCTGGCCCGCTGGCTGCACCAGGCGTTCGGGTTCCTGCCGTTCCTCAGCGTCGGCACCGACCCGGACGCGGCCAACTGGGCGGAGTCGCGCTACACCTCGTCGGCGTTCATCGCGGGCGTGGTGGTGGCCATGATGGTGCTGCCGATCACCGCGTCGATCATGCGCGAGGTGTTCTCCCAGGCCCCGGTCGGCGAGCGGGAAGCCGCGCTGGCACTGGGATCCACCCGCTGGGGCATGATCCGCTCGGTGGTGCTGCCGTTCGGCCGGGGCGGGATCGTCGGCGGCACCATGCTCGGCCTCGGCCGCGCGCTGGGCGAGACCATCGCCGTGGCGATGATCATCTCACCGGCCTTCGACCTGGACTTCCGGATCCTGGAGAACGGCGCGATCACCGTGTCCTCGCTGATCGCCCTGCGGTTCGGCGAGTCCTCGGCGCTGCAGCTGTCCGCGCTGCTGGCCGCCGGACTGGTGCTCTACGTGTTCACCCTGGTGGTCAACACCCTCGCGGCGATCGTGGTCTCCCGCAGCCGCAGCGGATCGGCGACGGACCTCTAGCGAACCCATGCGGACACCGGAGCCCAGGCGGAGACAGGAGCCGAAGGCGAGATGACCCGAACCCTCCCCGAGCACGAGCGCGTCGACGGGTTCGACGACGACCGCGACAGCCACGACACCGCTGACCGCGGCCACGACGACGGCGACCACACCGACGACACCGACCGCTTCCCCCGCGTCGACGAGGACGAGCCCCGGCGCGTGATCCGCGCGCGCGGCCCGGCGGACCGCGTCGCGCTGATCGGGTCGGCCGCCGCCGGGTTCGCCCTGGTCTGGGTGGTCTACCAGCGGCTGCTGCCCACCTCGGGCCTGCTCGGCTTCGCGGTCTGCTGGTACGCGGCCTTCCTGCTCGTCTACACCCTGGTCACGCTCCAGCGCCACGGCGCGGTCGAGGTGGTCGACCGGATGGCCGCGGTGGTGGTCCGCACCGGCGCCGCGCTGGTCGGCGCCAGCCTGGTGCTGGTGATCGGCTACACCATCATCAGCGGCCTCGACGCCATGCAGTACGCGAACTTCTACACCGAGGAACTCATCTACACCGACCCCGCAGACCTGCGGCAGGGCGGCATCCTGCACGCCGTGGTCGGCACGCTGGAGCAGCTGGCCATCTCGGTGGCGATCACGCTCCCCCTCGGCATCGCCTGCGCGGTCTACCTGACCGAGGTCGGCGGCAGGCTCGCCAAGGTGGTGCGCACGCTCATCGAGGCGATGACGGGCCTGCCGTCCATTGTGGCCGGGCTGTTCATCTACGTCGCCGCCATCCAGCTGCTCGGCGTCCAGCGCAGCGGGTTCGCCGCCGCGCTCGCGCTGAGCGTCATGATGCTGCCCATCATCACCCGGTCGGCCGATGTGGTGCTCCGGCTGGTGCCCAACGGGTTGCGCGAGGCCAGCCTGGCGCTGGGGTCGTCGCAGTGGCAGACGATCTGGCGGGTCGTGCTGCCCACCGCCCGGCCCAGCCTGGCCACCGCGCTGATCCTGGGCGTGGCGCGCGGCGCGGGCGAGACCTCGCCGGTGCTGCTCACCGCGGGCTACAGCCAGTTCCTCAACGCCAACCCGCTCGTGGACTGGCAGACCTCCCTGCCGCTGTTCGTCTACCAGGTCTTCCGGCTGCCGGACGAGGCGATGGCCGCCCGGGCCTTCGGCGCCGCGACGGTCCTGCTCCTGCTCGTGCTGCTGCTGTTCGTCATCGCCCGGCTGGTCGCCAGGGGCAAGCGGGGCGAGCGCTGATGTCGGTCAACCGAAAGTGGGTCAGCACCGTGTGGTCCGTCCGTTTCCCCGCCGCGCGCCGTGCGGTCGCGCTCGGGGCCGCCGCCTCGGTGGTGGCCACCGTCGCGCTCGCGAGCCCGGCGGCGGCGCAGCCGTACGAACCGATCCGCGGTTCCGGTTCGACGTGGAGCGCGAACGCGCTGGGCACGTGGATCGGTGACGTCTCGGCCAACGGCATCCGGGTCAACTACGAGGCCGTCGGCTCCACCCGGGGTCGGACCATGTACGCCCAGCGGCAGACCGTGTTCGGCGTCTCGGAGATCCCGTTCCAGCAGGGCGCCGACGACCGCGGCGTGATCGACGACTCCGGCGGCCGGGCCTTCGGCTACATGCCGATCGTGGCCGGTGGCACCGCGTTCATGTACAACGTCAAGGTCGGCGGCCAGCCCTACCGGGGCCTGCGGCTGTCCACCGAGACCGTGGTGAAGATCTTCACCGGGGCGATCACCAACTGGAACGACCCGCAGATCACCCGGGACAACAACGGGTTCGCGCTGCCCGCCCGGCCGATCATCCCCGTGGTCCGCTCGGACGGCTCCGGCACGACCGCGCAGTTCACCACCTTCATGGACAAGCGGTACCCGGACCTGTGGCGCCCGTTCTTCGGCCGCTCGGGGCTGACCTCGTACTACCCCAACCCGGGCAACAAGTTCATCGCGCAGAACGGCAGCGACGCGGTCGCGGGCTACGTCTCGGCGAACTACGGCGACGGCGCCATCGGGTACGTCGAGTACTCCTACGCCAAGAACAAGCGCGACTGGCCGGTCGCGAAGATCCTCAACGAGGCGGGCTACTACACCCTGCCCACCGACTACAACGTCGCCGTCGCGCTCACCAAGGCGCGCATCGAGACGCAGAACCACGACCCCAAGGTCTACCTGACCCAGATCCTCGACGGCGTCTACACCGACCGGGACCCGCGCACCTACCCGCTCTCCTCGTACTCGTACATGATCGTTCCCGCGCAGGACGACCAGCAGGCGCCACCCGACCCGCCGATGACCAGGGAGCAGGGCCGCACCCTCTCGGCGTTCGCGTTCTACTTCCTCTGCGAGGGCCAGCAGAAGGCGGGCGCGCTCGGCTACTCGCCGCTGCCGCTGAACCTCGTGCAGGCCGGGTTCGACCAGGTGAAGCGGATCCCCGGGCACGAGGAGCGGTTCCTCGACCCGTCCCGGTGCAACAACCCGACCTTCGACCCGGCCAACCCCAGCCGCAACGTGCTCGCCGAGCGCGCCCCCAACCCGCCGGACTGCGACGCGACCGGGAAGGGCCCGTGCCGCGAGGGCGGGCAGGCCGGTCCGGCGGGCAACAACGGCGGCGGCGGGGGCGGCGGTGGCAACGGCAACCGCAACAACGGCAACGGGGCCAATGCCCCTGGGGCGAACAACCCCGGCACCGGGGGGACCAGCCCGGGCGCGAACGGCAACACCGTGCCCGGTGCGGGTGGTGCCGTCGACCCGGAGACCGGTCTGCCCGTCGGGTCGTCGTCCGACGGTGCCGCGAGCGGCGCCGCGTACGGGACCGCCACCGAGCTGGCCGCGTTCCGCGAGGACTCCAGCACGTCCCTGTTCGGCGGGATCGCCGCACTGGAGCTGCTGGTCCTGCTCGTCCTGCCCGCCCTCGTCGCCCGGGCCATCCGCAGGCGGCGGCAGTCATGAGAACGCTCCACAAGGGACGGTTGACGATGAAGACCAGCGACCCCCGGCCGCGCCGGGTGACCCGCCTGCTGGCCGCGGTCGGTCTCGTGCTGGCCACCGGCTCGTTCTCGCTCGCCGCGCAGCTGCCCGCCGCGGCCCAGGCCGACTCGGGGGTGACCAAGGAGGTCACTTTCGAGAACGGCGACAAGGGCCGGGTGACGGTCAACAAGACCGAGAACATGCGCCGCGAGACCGTGCGCGTCGAGTGGTCCGGGTTCCTGCCCACCAACAACGTCAGCGGTCTGCCGTTCAACGCGTTGCAGCCCAACAGCGAGCGGATGCCGGTGGCGGTCATGCAGTGCCGCGGCAAGAACCCGACGCGCGAGCAGTGCGTCTGGTACGAGTACGGCGCCGACCGCTACGCCCTGGAGTTCGACCCGGCCGAGGCCGCGACCGACGGCGTCTACGAGACCGGCTACGTGCCGTTCGTCGACACCAAGGGCGAGACGCACTACCTCGACGACTGCCCGCCGGTCGGCGGCGAGTGCGGCGACGGCATCACCGACCACCCGGGCGACTGGTTCACCTTCGGCAGGCAGGCCCGCCTGGCCTTCACCGGCGCCGACGGCAAGGGCGCCATCGACTTCGAGGTCCGCACCGGCGACGAGATGCCGAACTCGCTGGGCTGCGGCCGGGTCATCGTCCCGGGCACCGCGCCGATCGAGTGCTCGCTGGTCGTGGTCCCGGTCCGGCCGATGCCGTGCACCAGCCCGGACGTCCCGGCGGGCTGCCCGGACTCGATCTCCGACGACTACACCCTGCTCAACAGCTACGTGATGGCGATGTCGGGGTCGAACTGGAAGAACCGCTTCGTCTTCCCGCTGGACTTCCTGCCGCAGGAGGGCTACTGCCCGCTCGACGCCAACGCGCGACTGCCCATGGCGGGCAGCGAGATCGCCGCGGAGGCGGTGTACCGGTGGATCCCCGCGCTGTGCACCGGCGCGGCGGCGATCCCGTCCAGCTACACGCCGGTCGGCGAGGGCGAGGCGCGCCGCCAGTACCACCAGGGGTTGCAGAGCTTCGTGGTGGGCAGCAGGCCGGTGCGGCCGGAGGACACCGACCGGGCCACCGCGCACGCGCCGCTGTCCATCGGCGGGTTCGTCTTCGCCTACATGATCGACCGGCCCGACAACCAGCAGCAGGTCACCCACCTGCGGCTCAACGCCCGGCTCGTGGCCAAGCTGATCACCCAGAGCTACCGCGGCCGCTGGGGCGGTGAACCCGACCTGAGCGGTGTCGACCCGACGACCCGGTTCCTGCCCAACCAGCCGGAAACCCTGTTCGGCGACCAGGAGTTCCTGTCGCTGAACCCGGACCTGACCGGCCTGATCCTCGACAGCACGATGTCGACCCCGCTGCTGGTGACCGGCGACGGCGACCTCCCGCACGCGGTGACCTCGTGGCTGCTCGCCGACCCGGACGCGGCGGCCTTCCTGAAGGGGACGCCGGACCAGTGGGGCACGAAGGTCAACCCCGCGTTCCTCGACTGGCCGACCCCGGCCGACCAGTTCGACTACCGGGACACCTTCGTCGGCAACCGCGACGCGCGCCCGGCCAAGGACGGGCAGTGCACGGTGACCAACCCGACCACCGGCGCGGAGGAGCGGTACACCTGCGCGCGGCACGCCGCCCAGCTGCACGAGCTGCTGGCCCAGCGGTCGTCCAAACTGCGCGACATCGGCACGAACCTGCTGAACGGGCAGACGTTGCAGAGCACCGAGTGGGACCTCAACGCCGGTGTCTGGAAGCGCCCGGCCCCGCAACGGCTCGGTGGCCGCTCGCTGATCGGCATCACCGACTACGCGACCGCGCTGCGGTACCGGGTCCCGGTGGCCGAACTGGCCAACGGCAAGGACGCGACGGGTCGACCGGTGTTCGTCACGCCCAACGACCAGAGCATGCTGGCCGCCGTCCGCTCGGGTGTCCTGGACCAGACCACGGGCACCATCGGCCTCGACTACACCAAGCTCGGCGCGGCCGCCTACCCCGGTACGACCATCGACTACGCGGCGGTCGCCACCACCGGCCTGACCGCGCCCACCGCCGACCGGTACGCGAAGATCCTCGAGTTCGCGGCGAGCCCGCAGGCCCAGACCACCGGCCCGAACCTGGGTGCCCTGCCGCTGGGCTACCTGCCGCTGCCGGAGGAACTGCGCGTCCAGACCCGCACCGTTGCCACAGCCGTGCGGGAGCAGAAGGCGGCGGTCCCCCCGCCGCCGTTCACCGACCCCAAGACGATCGGCACCAGCGGCGGGGCAAGCGCGCGGGGTTCGGTTGGCAACACCGTGAACGCGGCTGGTGGCAACAACAACAGCGCACCCGCGGCGGGCCCGGCCGCCCAGGCCGCGGCCCCGGCGGGCGCCGCCCCGGCGAACGCCGAGCAGGCCACGGCGAAGCGCGCGGTGGTGAACACCCAGGCCGACCGCAGCGGTTTCCTGAAGTGGGGGCTGCCGATCGCCCTGGCCCTGGGTCTGCTGGCGGCCGTCGCGGTTCCCCTCGGCTGGTTGGGTTCCCAGCCCGGCACGCCCGTCAACCGCTTCTTCCTGGGCCTGCGAGACGCGGTGCGCCGCCGATGACGATGGTCCGAACACGGCCCACGGAGGTGCTGACCGGCCGCAGGTCACTGCCCGTGGCCTTGGTCGCGGTGGCCACCTTGGCCGGTCTGGCTCTGGGTTTCGTGGCTTTCGCCTTCCTGCTGACGCCTTTGCAGGCGAACCACGAGCAGGACCGGCTGTACGACCAGCTGCGGGAGCAGTTGGGTGAGGCCACCGCCGCGCCCTTCAGCGCCGACGGGCCGCTCCGGGTGATCGAGCCGGGAACCCCGGTCGCGGTGCTGGAGATCCCGGCCCTGGGGCTGCGGAAGGTGGTGGTCGAGGGGACGACGTCGGGGGACCTGACGGCGGGCGTCGGCCACCGCCGCGACACGGCCCTACCGGGCCAGTACGGCGTTTCCCTGGTCTACGGCCGCCGCGCGGCCTACGGCGGCCCGTTCGGCGAGGTGGTGAACCTGGTTCCCGGCAACGAGATCCACGTGGTGACCGGCCAGGGGACGTTCACCTACCTGGTGGACGGCACCCGCCGGGACGGCGACCCGGTCCCGGCCCCGCTGACCGACGGCGGCGCCCGGCTGACCCTGGTGACCGCGTCCGGCAGGCCGTTCATGCCGGAGTCCACAGTGTACGTGGACGCGACCCTGGCGGAGGGGGACGCGCAACCGGCCCCCGTCCGCCGCCCCCAACTGGTCCCACCGGACGAGAAGGCCATGCGCTCGGACCGCGCGGCCGTCCCCCTGCTGGCCCTGTGGATCCCGGCCCTGGGCTTGGCGGTGGCGGCCACGGTGTGGCTGCGACACCGCTTCGGCCGGGCGGAGGGTCTGCTGATCGGCGTCCCGATCTGCCTGGCCGTCCTGTGGAACGTCTACGACACTGGCCTGCGACTCCTGCCCAACCTCCTGTAGCGAAGCGAACTGTGGGACATGAGCGCAGGCGCAGATGGATCCATTGTGTACAGTTCTATGCGCTCCTCTGGTCCGAGCTCGACCAGCGTTGCGAGATCGCGCCGGTTTCTGGACTGAGCGGTTTCGCGCGGCCCCCGGCCGTGCGAAACCGGGAGGGAAGAAATCGGCTCAAAGGCGATCTCGCCGCCTCGGCGAAGCCGAGGCCATGTAACGGTTAACCGGCAGCTATCCCGACCCGGCGAGTTCGCGAATCGTCCACAGAGGTCTTCCGGGCGGTCCCCGCTTCCCGACATCCTCCTCGCGACGCAGTTAGCGTCTGGTCGAGGAGGAGAACAAATGCGTACTCGTCTGGTGTCGGGTTTGGCTGTTGTCGCGATGTCCGCGGGGGTGCTGCTCGGAGGCGCGTCGGTCGCGTCCGCCCAGGCGGCGCCGCGGGTGCCCGCGGCCGTGGTGGCCTCGGCCAACCAGGCCGCGGTGGGCAAGACGACGATCATCGTGGACCCGTCGCTCGTCGAGGGGCTGGGCTACTACGGCATCCAGTCCCTCGTGCTCTTCGGCACCTCGCAGGTCGTCGACGGCTACACCACCCAGACCTTCGACGTGATCGGTGACCCCACCGACGGCACCGTGGAGCACCGCGGCGCGCTGGTCCTGGCCGACTCCGACGGCGTCGAGGTGCTGTGGCAGCTCGTCATCGACAACAACCGCCGGGTCGTGGTGGCGCAGGACAACCTGCGCGGCCGCATCGACCTGTTCACCTTCGGCAGCAACACCTCCGCGGGTGTCCCGCTGCTGCTCACCGAGGCCGGTGCCGCCGCCATCAACCGGGGCCTGCGCCTCGACGGCGTCTTCACCAGCGGCATCACCTACGGCTACGTCAAGACCGCGCTCAACGCCTGATCCGCGAAACGAACCGAGGCCCGTGGGGGATCCCCACGGGCCTCGGTCCATTCAGGACTGCTCGGCGAGCTTACGCGACCTTGCCGCAAGCGGTGCCGGAGAGCTGGGTGAAGCCCTGGGCGGCGATGACCGAGGTCGCCGCGGAGCTGCAGATCCAGTTGTTGGTGGCGGTGGCCAGGCCGCCGGTGCCGTCACCGAAGAAGCGGTGCAGGCCGGCGTCGACGCCCTTGTTCAGCACGCCGCCGCCGTTGACGTCACGCACGACGTTGAACAGCGAGCGGGTGGCGGTGAAGCCACCGGTGTTCAGCACGATGGTCGACTGCTGAGCCGGGGGCAGGATGCTGTAGCGGCCGGTGGAGAACGGCGCGATCTTGTTGGCGTTGCCCGCGACGGCGGCCGGGTCGTGCTCCTGCGCGGTCTGGTTGACGCAGGAACCGACGCTGGTGACGCCGATCTCGGTCAGGAAGAAGCTGCGGGTGCCCGAGCCGGACTGCGGCAGCACCGGCAGGATGGTCACCGCGGGCAGGCCCGCGCGCACGTTCGACCACAGGTCCGGGGTGGCCGGGTTGCCGTCGGCGTTGCACTCGTAGATCTTCTTCAGCTCGGCGTTGGTCAGGTCGACCGGCGCGTTGCTGGCGGGCGAGGTGGAGCGGGCGTAGCGCAGGCCGTCGGTGGCGTACGGCAGGAACAGCACGGCGGTGCCGGTGTTGTCCGAGGCCTGGCGGGCGCGCGAGGAGCGGGCGAAGGTGGTGGCGGTGCCCGCGCGCTTGAGCTCGGTGATGCCCGCGGAGGAACCGTTCGGCCGGGTGATCGCGGTGGCGCCCGAGCGCGGGACGATGGTGGCGCCGGTGTCGGTCGGCAGCACCGGCTGGCCCGCGGCCGGGACGGTGGCGTTGAACGAGTGGACCAGCACGCCGCCCGCGGGGACGGTCGGGTTGTACGCCGCGGCGAGCGCGTTGAGCGCGTACTCGGTGGTGTCCGAGCCGACGCCGACGGCGTCGTTGGCGTCCGCGAGCACGCCGGAGTCGGCGACCGCGGTGGACGAGAGGATGACGGACAGCGCGGCGGCGCCGATGACGGCGGCGACACCCTTGCGGAAGGTGGAGCGCATTGCGTGGTTCTCCCTTGTCCTTCAACACATCGTGCCCCGTGCGGGGCGAAACCCACTGTGGCGGAACCGGTTTGTGACAAACCACCACGACGCAGCGACTTTTGAGCACGGGCCACACGCAGCGGCGGTGAACTGGCACCCAACTGTCACGGCCCCGCCAACGGCCATGGCGAACGCACACCGCTCGGGCGACCGGCACGGCCATGTGGGGTGCACCGCGGTTTCACGAAATGGTTGCCGCCGCTGGATAGCGTTTCCCGCTGTGACCACCGATACCCGGCTCGACGTCCACCCCATCGGCCCCGACCCCGGCACGCGGCGCGGTTCCACGCTGGAGGCCGTGGGCGTCTCGGCCTGGTTCGGCGACCGCAAGGTGCTCGACCGGGTGTCGCTGACCATGTCGGCCGGTCAGGTCACCGCGCTCATCGGACCGTCCGGTTGCGGCAAGTCCACGTTCCTGCGCATCCTCAACCGGATGCACGAGCTGGTCCCTTCGGCGGCGCTGGCGGGTGAGGTCCGCCTGGACGGCACCGACATCTACGACGAGTCCCAGCGGATCACCGGCACCCGCAGGCGCGTCGGCATGGTCTTCCAGAAGCCGAACCCGTTCCCCGCCATGACCATCGCGGACAACGTCCTCGCGGGCCTCAGGCTGACCGGTACCAAGGTGTCCCGGGGCCACCGCGACGACGTGGTCGAAGAGTGCCTCACCCGGGCCGGGTTGTGGCAGGAGGTCAAGGACCGGCTCAAGAGCCGCGGCGGCGCGCTCTCCGGCGGTCAGCAGCAGCGGCTCTGCATCGCCCGCTCGCTGGCCGTGCGGCCGGACGTCCTGCTGATGGACGAGCCGTGCTCGGCGCTGGACCCCACCTCGACGCGCCGCATCGAGGAGACCATCGCCGTGCTCAGCCAGGAGGTGACGATCGTGATCGTCACCCACAACATGCAGCAGGCCGCCCGCGTCTCCCAGGACTGCGCGTTCTTCCTCGCGGAGGCGCGCCAGCCCGGGCACATCGTGGAGTCCGGGCCGACGAAGAAGATCTTCAGCACGCCGGACGACCCGCGCACGTCCGACTACATCAACGGCCGCTTCGGCTGAGGTCAGCCCCGGGTCTCGTCGCGCACCCAGGCCAGGTACTCGTCGCTGCCCGCGACGACCTCGGTGGCCACCACCTGCGGGACGTCGTAGCTGTGGTTGGCCTTGATGTAGTCGACCAGCGGACGCAGCCGGTCGGCCGCGGTCTTGACCACCAAGCGGAGTTCGAGGTCCCTGGTGACCTTGCCCGCCCAGCGGTAGACGCTGGTCACGGGGTGCACGTGCACGCAGGCACCGAGGTGGTTCTCGACGATCCCCGTGGCCAGGCGGTCGGCCTCGTCCTGGGAACCGGCGGTGGTGACGACCTGGTAGTAGTCAGCGGCCATGCCCCGACCCTACTGCCGACCTGGCGATCGATGCCGCCGCTCAGGAATTTCTCATACCCGGCCCGGGGTGGCCGAAGGACACGTTCGCACAGGTGGTCGTCACTCCGGGGGTGACCACGGCGGCCGCGAACCCACTCCCTCGCGGCCGTCGTGGTCCATCGACGAGCGCTGTCGCACCGACCGGTCATGCCCCGGTCGAGCGCTCGGTTGGGCGCGCGCACCCCCCGCCGCGGTGCCGCGCCCAACCTGAGCTGATTGTCTACTGTGGACCGACCAGCAGTCCGAACATGATCATGTCGCGGTTGGTGCCGCCGATGCGGTGGTAGCCGCGCAGGACGCCCTCCGCGGTGAAGCCGAGGGCGCGGCAGGTGGCCTGGGACGCCGCGTTGTCCGGCTCCACGAGCGCCTGCAGGCGGACCAGCCCGAGGTCGCGGGCGAGCTCGGGGAGCAGCGAGACGGCCGACTTGGCGTAGCCGCGGCCGCGGTGGCGGTCCAGCACCCAGTAGCCGATGCTGCCGCGGCGGTCGTGCCAGTCGATCGAGTTGATCGTGACCATGCCGACGGCCTCGTCACCCGCCGAGATGGCCAGCGGGCAGCCCCGGCCGTCGGTCGCCTGGTCGTGCTGGCGGCGCAGCCAGGCGTGGCCGCCCTCCGGGGTGTAGTCGCGGGGGATGGTGGTGATGAGCGGGATGTACGGGTCCCGGCCCGCCTCGGCGATCACCGGCAGGTCGTCGACCCGCCAGGGGCGCAGGGTCACCAGGTCGTTGCCACGCGGGCCGATCGCGCGCAGGTCGGGGGTGCCGGGGTCGTTCATGCTCGCCTTCCGGTCGCGGGTCACGCGGCTGACGAGCGCGATTATCGGGTACGACCGGGGCGGTGCTGGTCTTGGCCGGTGATCTTGGCGCGCCTCCGGCCCCCGGAATCCATGATACCGGGGCGGGGCGACAGTTCGCGGAGAAGGCGATCTTGGCTGTGGACAACCGTCCCAGTGTGGCGGCAACGGTTCGCTCGCGGCGGGTCGGTTCGCCGGAGCGGGTGCGAGCGTGCGTAGTGTCCACAGTGGACGTGTGATTGTCTCGGCCGGATGGCACCCCGCAGGCGGGGAAGCGGGGTGGTTGGTGCCGGGCCTAGGCCCAGCGGCGGAAGCCGCCCTCGGAGTGGATGACCTGACCGGTGATCCACCCCGCGTCGTCGGTGGCCAGCCAGGTGAGCAGGCGGGCCGGGTCGTCCGGGGCGCCCCAACGGCCGCTGGGGAAGCGGGGGAGCAGGGCCTCGCGGTCCTCCGGTGAGGCCCAGCCGGTGTCCACGGGGCCCGGGTTGACCGCGTTCACCGTCACGCCCCGGCCCGCGAAGTGGTCGGCCAGGGTCCGGGTGATCGCCGACAGCGCGCCCTTGCTGGCCGCGTAGGCCACCTCGTGGATCATCGGGCCGAGGTCCTGGCCGGACACCAGGAACAGCACCCGGCCGCCGGGGCGGCGGTCGTGCTGGTCGCCGAAGGCCTGGGTGAGCAGCACGACCGACCGGGTGTTCGCCGCCCAGTGCGCGTCCAGCATCTCCGCGTCCAGCGTGCCGAGCGGGCCGTCGCCGCCGCCGCGGGCGTGGTTGCAGACCAGGACGTCCACGTGCCCGTACGCCTCGACCGCGGCGGCCATCAGCCGCTCCGGGGCGCCGGGGTCGGTGAGGTCGAGGCCGAGGTGCCGGACGTCGTCGCCCAGGCTCGCGGCCAGCGCCGCCGGGCCGTCCGGGTCGGCGCCCCAGGTCTGCTCGGCGTCGTGCGGCGCGTGGTGGTGCAGGAACAGCCGCGCCCCGGCGTCGGCCAGTCGGCGCGCGGTGGCGTACCCGATACCCGCCCGCCTGCTGACCCCGGTCACCAGCGCGACCCGGCCGTCCAGCGCGCCCATCGCCCACTCCTCGCCTAGTGCCGCCGGGCCCGGTTGCCCGGCAGCACACGGTAGTCGGTCGGCGCCGTGCCGTGCTCGGTGTGCCCCCGGGTCGAACCGGTTCCGGTACGCCTTTCCACCGCGGCGGTGTCGCTAGGACCTCGACCGCGGCTCGACCATGACCGGCACCACCCCCGCGTACGGCGAGTCGTCGAGCTCGACGCGGGCGGGCGCGGCGCCGGTCAGGGTGAGCGACCAGAAGTGGTCGACGTCGATGTTCTCGTTGCAGGCGTTGCAGGAGACGCGCACGACCCCTTCCTGCTCGCTGGCCTGCGCGCGGTAGCCGACCCGCGCCAGGGAGTGGGTGCCCACCTTGCAGGTGGCGGGCAGTATCGCGATCCGCTCACCCACGTTGCTCGTGCGGTAGCGGACGGGGGTATCCGGGGGACGGTCGTCGAACATGCCCCGAACCATAGCCCGTCATTCGAACTTGTGTTCGATTGAGCGGTGGTGGATCACCCGCACGTGTGGACCGGTTGCCCGTACGGTCGCAAGTGGACACCGCGCCGCCACGGACCGTGGCGGCGGCGGTCCTCAGGCGGGGAGCGCGAGGTCGTCGAGGACCCCGGTGAGCTCGCCGAGGAGCTTGGCCTTGGGGCGGGCGCCGACGAAGGAGCGCACCGGCAGGCCGTTGTGGAAGACGAGCAGGGTCGGCAGCGACATCACCTGGTAGTCCCGGCCGGTCACCGGGTTCTGGTCATTGTTGATCTTGACGATCCGCAGCCGACCCGCCAGCTCGTCGGCGAGCTGGGCCAGCACCGGTGTGATCATGTGGCACGGCGGGCACCACTGCGCCCAGAAGTCCACCAGCACCGGGATGTCCGAGGCCAGCACCTCCCGCGCGAACGTCTCGTCGGTCACCACGGTCAACTCAGCCATCGCTGCCACTCCTGGGGGTTCGCTCGGTGACGGTGTCCGCGGCGCCGTCGACGCCGCAGGTACCGGGTTGCCTGGCCAGCGCGCGGGCGAGCTTGGCCAGCAGGTCGGCGCGCACCTCGTCGAGCCGGGCCAGGCACTCGTCGACCTCGGCGAGCTTGCGCCGGTAGACCTCGACCGAGTCGGCGCACGCGTCGCCGCGGTCGTGGCCGGAGCGCAGGCACTCGACGAACGGCCGGGTCTCGTCCAGGCTCAGGCCCGCGGCCTGCAGCGCGACGATCTCGCTGACCTGCCGCAGCTCGGCCTCGCCGTAGTCGCGGTAGCCGTTGACCGCGCGCGGGGCGTCGATCAGGCCGCGCGACTCGTAGAAGCGCAGCGCCCGGGGCGTGGTCCCGGTCCGCTCGGCCAGCTCGCTGATGCGCATGCCCGAACGGTAAACCTTGCCCCGCGCGTCAAGGCAAGGCCGGAACTGCCGCCCACCTCACGCGCCCGACTCCCGCATGCGGGAGACCAGGTGCCGCTCCGCGACGCCGAAGTACGCGGCCAGCCGGTCCCCGGCGGCGGCCACCTCCCCGGCCTCCAGCAGGGCCAGGATCTCCCGGTTGAGCCGGACGTAGTCCTCGTGGAACTCGCGCGGGTCGCCCATGTGGTGGAACATCAGCCGCAGCTCGGCCAGCAGCCGCCGGACCTCCTCGTCCAGCCGCGCGCTGCCCGCCAGACCGGTGACCGCCTGGTGGAAGGCGATGTTGCCGGTGGCCACGTCGTCCCACCGCTGCGCCTCGGCGGCCTCGCGCTGGTAGCGCACCGCCGCCCGGACCCGTTCCCGCGCGGCGTCGTCGGCCGACGGCCAGCGGGCGAGCGCGCCGCCCTCGATGATCCGGCGGGCGGCGTAGAGGTCGACGACGTCGGCGGTGTCCGGGGTGCGCACGAACACGCCCCGGCTGTGCTCGTGCACCAGCAACCGCTCGTGGGTCAGCAACCGGAACGCCTCGCGCAGCGTGTTCCGGGAGACACCGAGCGCTTGGCCGATCAGTTCCTCGGAAAGGCGGAGCCCGGGCCGCAGATCGCCCTCGAGCACCCGCGTCCGCAGGATGTCCGCGACCCGCTGCGCGGTGCTGGCCCGCCCAAGCGCCACCGAGTCCGCGGACAGCGGTGCCAACCAGTCGGAAGAGGGCGTGCCAGTCATGCGAACACCTTAATGTCCCGAACCCCGCGCGAGGCCGTGGGAACCCCCGCCGCCGCGCTCTATGCTGGGAGGACCAGGCGGCGGGGTGTGACAAGAGAGGCGTGGAACGCGATGCGCGGCTACACCGACGACAAAGAGGCATACCTCAAGCGCCTGAGGCGGATCGAGGGCCAGGTCAGGGGTCTGCACCGGATGGTGGAGAACGACGAGTACTGCATCGACGTGCTGACCCAGATCTCCGCCGCCACCAAGGCGCTGCAGGCGGTGGCCATCGGCCTGCTGGACGAACACCTCAAGCACTGCGTGGCGTCCGCGATCACCGACGGCGCGGAGTCGGCACCGGACAAAATCCGCGAGGCCACCGACGCCATCGCCCGCCTGGTCCGTTCCTGAAACCGGGAAAGGCGCGGGACCGATTTCACCGGTGCTCCCGCGCTTTCCCCTTTCCGCCCTTTCGCCGAATCGGTCGGCGGATCAGATCGAGGAACGGAAGCCGCGCAGCCGCAGGCTGTTCGACACGACGAATACCGACGACAGGGCCATCGCCGCGCCCGCGATCATCGGGTTGAGCAGGCCGAGCGCGGCCAGTGGCAGCGCGGCGACGTTGTAGGCGAAAGCCCAGAACAGGTTGCCCTTGATCGTGCCCAGGGTGCGGCGGGCGAGCCGGATGGCGTCCACCGCGGCCCGCAGGTCGCCGCGGACCAGGGTCAGGTCGCCCGCCTCGATCGCCACGTCCGTGCCGGTGCCCATGGCCAGCCCGAGGTCGGCCCTGGCCAGCGCCGCGGCGTCGTTCACGCCGTCGCCGACCATGGCCACCACCCGGCCCTCCCGCTGGAGCCGGGTCACGACCTCGACCTTCTCCCGCGGCAGCACCTCCGCGATCACCTCGTCGATGCCCACCTCGGCGGCCACCGCGCGCGCCGCGGCCTCGTTGTCGCCGGTCAGCAGCACCGGCCGCAGCCCGAGCGCGCGCAGCTCGCGCACCGCCTCGGCGGAGGTCTCCTTGACCGCGTCGCGCACCGACAGCACGGCCCGCGCCTCGCCGTCCCAGGCGAGGAGCACGGCGGTCCAGCCCTTCGCCTCGGCCGCCCGCCGCGCCGCGTCCAGCGCCGGCGGCACGGTCACCGCCCGGTCGGCCAGCAGCTTGGCCCGCCCGACCACGACGCCGCGGCCGTCGACGACCCCCTCGACGCCGAGCCCCTCGACGTTGCGGAACTCCGCCACCTCCGGCAGTGCGCCCAGCCGCTCGGTCGCCGCCTGGCTGATGGCCCGCGCGACCGGGTGCTCCGACGCGTGCTCCAGCGCCCCCGCGATCCGCAGCGCCTCGTCCTCGTCGCCGACCGCCTCGACGGCCGCCAGCGCCATCCGGCCCGTGGTGACCGTGCCCGTCTTGTCCAGCACGACCGTGTCCACCCGCCGGGTCGACTCCAGGACCTCGGGGCCCTTGATCAGGATGCCCAGCTGCGCGCCGCGACCGGTGCCGACCAGCAGCGCGGTCGGGGTCGCCAGGCCGAGCGCGCACGGGCAGGCGATGATCAGCACCGCGACCGCCGCGGTGTAGGCCGTCGCGGTGCCCGCGCCCGCGCCGAGCCAGAACGCCAGCGTGCCGACGGCCAGGGCGATCACGACCGGCACGAACACCCCGGCGACCCGGTCGGCCAGCCGCTGGACCGCGGCCTTGCCGTTCTGCGCCTCGGCGACCAGGCGGGCCATCTGCGCCAGCTGCGTGTCCGAACCGACCCGCGTCGCCCGCACGACCAGGCGGCCGCCCGCGTTGACCGTCGCGCCGACCACCTGGTCGCCCGCGCGCACCTCGACCGGCACGGACTCGCCGGTCAGCATGCTCGCGTCGACCGCGGAGTTGCCCTCGACCACGACACCGTCGGTGGCGATCTTCTCCCCGGGCCGGACCACGAACTCGTCGTCGACGGCCAGCTGCTCGACCGGGACCCGCCGCTCGACGCCGTCGCGGCGCACGGCGACGTCCTTGCTGCCCAGCTCCAGCAGCGCCCGCAGCGCCGCCCCTGCGCGCCGCTTGGCCCGGGCCTCGAAGTAGCGGCCCGCCAGGAGGAAGGTGGTGACCCCGGCGGCGACCTCCAGGTAGAGGTTGCCCGTTCCGGACACGCGCTCGACGGTCAGCGTGAACCCGTGCCGCATCCCGGGTGTCCCGGCCGTGCCGAGGAACAGGGCGTACAGCGACCACAGGTAGGCGGCGCCGACACCGAGGGAGACCAGGGTGTCCATGGTCGCCGCGCCGTGCCGGAGGTTGACCCAGGCCGCGCGGTGGAACGGCCAGGCGCCCCACACCACGACCGGGCTCGCCAGGGCCAGCGACAGCCACTGCCAGTAGGTGAACTGCCACGTCGGGACCATGGCCAGCGCCACGACCGGCACGGTCAGCACCAGCGAGCCGAGCAGGCGCTGCCGCGGCGCGCGGTCCGGGACCTCGGGGGTGTCCCCGGTGTCGGGGGCGGGCGGCGCGGGCAGCTCGGCGGTGTACCCGGTGGCCTCGACCACCCGCACGAGGTCCTGCTCGGTGACCGAACCCGGGAACGTGACCCGGGCCTTCTCGGTGGCGTAGTTGACCGTGGCCGTCACGCCGTCGACCTTGTTGAGCTTGCGCTCGATGCGGGCGGCGCAGGACGCGCACGTCATGCCGCCGATCGACAGCTCGACCTCGCGCACGGTCGCACCTCCTGTCGTCGCGGTCATCGGCCGCCCTCCCCGTGCGCGCCGCCCTGAGTGTCCACAGTGAACTCGGCGGTCCGGACCACGTCATTGTGCCTGAAGTCGAGGAACACCCGGTACCGGTCGTCCGTCGGCACCTCGACCGCGAAGCGGATCTGCGGGCCCGCCTTGGTGACGCCGTCGCCGGGTTCACCGATCGGGTGCACGTGCAGGTAACCCAGGTCGGTGGCGCGCAGCGCGACCAGGTGGCCGTAGGCGCCGAGGTGGGGCTGGAGGTCGGTGACCGGCACACCGTCCTTGGTGACGGTCAAGGTGACCGTCGACGCCTTGCCCGCGATCAGCTCACCGTCCAGCTTGACCTCGAACCCGTCCACCGTGAACGTCCGAACAGGACTGTGGGTGACCGGGTCGAACCGGCCCGCCGCCTGGATGTCCGCGCCCAGGGTCGTTTTCGCGGCACCCGTTGGCTTGAAGTCGGCGAACACGCGGTAGCTGCCCGCGGCGGGCACGGTCAGCGGGAGCCGCCACGTGCCGTCGGCGGCCATCTCCGGGTGCAGGTGCTGGAAGCCCGAGCCGTCGCGGCGCACGAGCACGAGGTGCAGGCGCTTCTCGTGCTCGACGTCGAACGCGGTGACCGGCGCGCCGCCGGGGCCCAGCACGCGGAAGGTGAGGTCCTCGGTGGCACCGGTCGTCACGGTGCCGCGGCCCAGGTCGAGGCGGTAGCCGCCCGCGGCGGAGGACAGGCCGGGCAACTGCGCCGGGTCGGCGGCGGCGTGGCTGTGGTCGTGCCCGTCGTTGTGGCCCGGGTCGCCGGCGGGCGCGGCGTCGTGGCCGTGCTCCGGTGGTGGGGCGGCCCGCGCGTGCTCCGCCGGGTCGTCCCCGAGCGGGCCGACCACCGCGCCCGCCGCCCACGCGCCCACGAACACCACGGCCAGCGCGAGGCCGAAGGCGGACACCTTGGTTGCGGTCTTCACGTCGTCTCCTCGAGGTCTGCGGTCGGCCCGTGCCGGGGCCGTGCCACCTTTATACCCTAGGGGGGTAGGGCAGTGGCAACCGCCCGCTGAGCGCACTTGGCTGATACCCATAGGGGGTATATACAGCCTTTCCGGGCCGGAACTGGGAGAATGGGGCGATGGCTACCGTCATCGCGTTCCACGCGCACCCGGACGACGAAGTGATCCTGACCGGCGGCACGCTCGCCAGGGCCGTCGCCGAGGGCGACCGGGTGCTCATCGTCGTCGCCACGCAGGGAATGGACCCGAACGGTCCGACGCCACGTCAGGGTGAACTCCAGGCCAGTGCCGCCGCGCTCGGCGTCGAGCGGGTCATCCGGCTCGGGTACGCCGACAGCGGCCACGGCCCGCTCCTCTACCCGGACCCGCCCGGCTGGACACGGTTCGCGCGCGCCGACACCGAGGCGGCCGCCGAGCGGCTGGCCGCGATCCTGCGGGCGGAGCGCGCCGAGGTGCTGATCGGCTACGACCCCAACGGCGGCTACGGCCACCGCGACCACCTCAAGGTCCACGAGGTCGGCAGGCGCGCGGCCGAGCTGGTCGGGGTGCCGACCGTGCTGGAGGCCACCGCGCCGCGCGACCTGGCCGTCCGGGTCGGCCGGGTCCTCCGCGCGCTGCGCGTCCCGTTCCGCTTCGACCTCGAGGGCACCTTCAGCCCGTCGGCCGCCATCACCCACCGCGTGGACGTCCGCCGCTACGCCCGCCAGAAGCGCGCCGCCCTGCTGGCCTACCGGTCGGTGGTCCACGGCAAGGGCCGCCTGGCCCCGGCGCTGCGCCTCCTGCTCCGCCTGCCCCTGCCCGTCTTCGCCCTCTTCGCGGGCCGCGAGTGGTTCGTCGACCCGGCGCGGACACCGGTTCCCTACGAGCGGCGGCGAACCGAGGACTTAATCGGCCGGACCTGGGTTTGACACAAACTACGAAGTTTCCCGTGCCGCAGCCGCAAATCTCGGTCGAGTCCATACCGTCGACGGCATGACGACACGGCTGCGCAAGGCGTTCTGCGCTGTTGTAGCGGTGGTCCTCGCGGGTGGCCTGGCCACGGCCGTGCCCGCGTCCGCCGCGGAGGGGGATGTCGGCTCGGGGCTGGAGTGGGGGAGCTGTCCGCCCGACCCGAGCGGGTTCCCGATCGACCCGCGCCTGCGGTGCGCCACGCTGCGGGTGCCGCTCGACTACCGGGAGCCACACGGCCGGAAGATCGACATCGCGGTGTCGAAGCTGGCCTCGGCCACACCGGGGACGCGCCGCGGCGTGCTGTTCCACAACGCGGGTGGACCCGGCGGGGCCAGTCTGAACCTGCCGAGCATCTACGCCCGGTTCTACCCCCAGGAGGTACTCGACCGCTACGACCTGGTCAGCTTCGACCCGCGCGGTGTCGGGTACAGCACCCCGATCACCTGCGGGCGCCGCCTCGGCGGCGACATCGGCCAGCTGCCCGCGGACCTCGTCTTCCCGTTCCCCGCACCGGACGGCTCCATCCAGCGCAACGTCGCGTTCGCCGGGGCGCTGGCCCGTGACTGCCTCGACAAGGGCGGCGAGGTGGTCCGGTACGTCACCACCGCCAACACCGCGCGGGACATGGACCGCTTCCGGATCGCCCTCGGTGAGCCGAAGTTGTCGTACAACAGCGGTTCCTACGGCAGCTACCTCGGCGCGGTGTACGCCGAGCTGTTCCCCGGCCGCGTCGACCGGATCGTCCTCGACGCCAACGTCGACCCGAACCGGGTCTGGCACCGGCAGTGGGCGCTCTGGGACCCCGGCGCCGAAGCGCGGTTCCCCGACTTCGGCCGGTGGGCGGCCGACCGCGATGCCGAACTCGGGTTCGGCGCCACCCCGGAACAGGTGCGCGCCAACTACCTGGCGCTGGCGAAGCGGCTCGACGCCAACCCCGTGCGGCACCCCACAGGCAGGCTGCTGACCGGCGCGCTCTTCCGCGCGATCTACCGGGCCGCGCAGTACCACGTGCTGCTGTTCCCGCAGATCGCCGGTTGGTGGAAGTTCGCCGCGCAGAACGGCCCGCCGCCGCCGTTGGGGCCGGTCGCGGAGACCCCGGGGATACCGCAGGACAACAACCTCGCCGTGCTGCTGGCGGTGGTCTGCGGCGACGCGGAGTGGCCGCGCGACGCCGAGCACTACCAGCACGACGTCGACCGGAACCGTCCCCGCTTCCCGGTGCTGGACGGCATGGGCGCCAACATCTGGCCGTGCGCGTTCTGGCCCGGGCCGGTGGAGCCGCCGGTGCGGGTGACCGACCACGGGCCGCGCAACGTGTTGATGTTGCAGACCCGGCGGGACCCGGCGACGCCGTACGAGGGTGCGCTGGGGATGCGTGCGGCGTTGGGGAAGCGGGCGGTGATGGTGTCGGTGAACACCGGCAACCACGGCGCGTACGACCCGAGCACACCGTCGTGCGCGACCACCGCGGCCCACCGCTTCCTGGCGCTGGGCGAGCTGCCGTCGCGGGACCTGTCGTGTGAACCCGACACGCCCCAGGCTCGGGCGTCGGCGGGCCTGCCCCCGCTGCTGCTCGCGAAACTCGCGCGCTGACCGCGCTCCTTGAGGTCGGCCCTGGCGGGGTCGACCTCAAGGAGTACGCGCCCCGCGTTGGCACCGAGGTCCCGGTCGGCGGAGGATGCGGGTATGGCACGGGTCTTCATCACCGGATCGACCGACGGGCTGGGCCTGCTGGCCGCCCGCCACCTCCTCGACGACGGGCACGAGGTGACGCTGCACGCCCGCAACGACCGCCGGGCGTCCGATGTCCGCCGCGCCGAACCGCGCGCGTCCGCCGTGGTGGTCGGCGACCTCTCCGACATGTCCGCCACCCGCGACGTCGCGGCCCAGGTCAACGCGCTGGGCAGGCACGACGCCGTCATCCACAACGTGTCCCTTGGCCACCTCGAGCGCCGCCGCGCCGAGACGGTCGACGGGGTGGAGCACGTGTTCGCGGTCAACGTCATCGCCCCGTACCTGCTGACCGCGTTGATCACCCCACCCGACCGCCTGGTCTACGTCAGCTCCGGCATGCACCACGGCGCCGACACGAGCCTTGGAGATCTACAGTGGACCCGACGCCACTGGAACGGCTCCGCCGCCTACAGCGACTCGAAGTTCCACGAGATCCTGTTGACCAACGCCGTGTCCCGGCGGTGGCCGCACATCCCCGCCAACTCGATCAACCCCGGCTGGGTGCCCACCCGGATGGGCGGCCGCGGCGCCCCCGACGACCTGACCCTGGGCGCGACGACGCAGACGTGGCTCGCCACCAGCGCGGACCCGGCGGCGCGGGTCACGGGTCGGTACTTCTTCCACCGGGAGGAAGTAGACCCCCACCCGGACGTCTACGCCACCGAACTCCAGGACGAACTCCTGTCCTACTGCGCGGACCTCACCGGAACCCCGCTACCCCAAGCCCAACCGGCCTAGTCGACAACGTCCAACCTCGGCGCCGCCGACGCCGCCACCGCCGCATTGGCAATGGCTTCCGCGTCCTTCACGGACAGCGCGGGCACTGCTCGCTTGGTGCGTTTGGTGGTGTAGACGGCGAACTGCCCGAGGTCCCGGTGGTAGCAGACCTCGCGGGCCTCGCTCCAACCGACTTCGAGGAACTGTCTGCGCAGCAAGCCGACGAACAGGAACAGGAGTCTCAGGACACCCGTGCCGTCGCTCATCGCCCCGGTCAGGGCCAGGACCCGTTCTTCCGGCTGGAGGTAGTCGGCCGGCAGCCGCACCTCCTTCATGGACCCGACCAACATCCCCTTCACCCGCCCCAACGCGGCGGCCACATCGGGCCGCAACACGGGCACCTCCTGTGCCACTGGCTCCGCAGGCTCAGGCACCGGCCGGACATCCGTGTGGAACGTCCAGCGGTGGCCGTCCCAGTAGCGCAGCAGGGCTCCGTCCATCGGGTCCACGAACCAGCCCGCGGGGCGGTGGGTTGTCTGGTTCATCATTCGGTCCCGTCGTCGGACAGGTCGCCGTCGCCACCCGCGTCCGTGCCCACGGCACCGACCGCCGCCGGTACCCGACCGTCACGCCGCCCGGGCTCCGACGCCCGCCACTCGACCGCCTCAGCCACCTCGGTGTAGTCGAGCACGTGGTCATTCCCCAACCCCACCAACAACTCCCGAACCTCAGCAGGCGTCGCATAGAAGAACTCCCGCCGCGGATTGACCATGTTCACCCGCCGATGCGCCCGTGTAGTGCGCCCGCTCCTTGGCCGGCCGCGCGCGCTCCCGCTCGATCTCCTCCATGACCTTGGCTCAATTCCCCGCGACCGCAGACGATGATCCTTCGACGCCATTGCGCCACACATGTGGACACCCGGCTCCCCGATGGGTTCCCAGGTCGTGACCAGCCGCTTCGCACTGTCCCCGTGGTGCCACAACTCCCCGGGTGTGCGACATACCGCCGCCACTTGTCGACCTCCGCCCGCAGCTTCGGGCCGGCCGCGTCGAGCGCGCTCGGCTTGGTGGATCGGTCGCGTGCGTGTCGCGGCTCCGCACTCGCTGCCGTGGTCCCGGCGCCGCCCAGCTGCTCGACCCACCCTGGCAACTCCGCGGTGGTGGTGCACGCGGTGGTCACCTGCTGCTGGAGCGCCGACACGTCAGTGTTCTCCCGGTCATTGCACGGCGGGGCCCGCCAATTCGGTCCACAGTGGTCAACTCCGCCCGAGTCCACGTGCGGGTGCTACTCGATCGGACATCCGCTCACGGAGTGTGAAACGGCCCGGGCCACTCCGGACCGCGCGACCCATCAATGGGGTACTGCTCCCGTCCCCGGCTTGCCCCCACCCCCCGACACTGCCAGCGTGGGGCCGCGCCGCGCGGGGGCTGGGGGCCGCGGTGTCCGGGTCGGCGAGCGCAGGGAGCCGAGTGATGGGTACGCAGGTCAGCAGGCAGTACCCGGCCTTGTCGCCGGGGGATCCGGCGGTTCGCGCGGTGCTCTCCGCGTGCGTCGACGAGGTGCGCGAGGTCTTGCGCACCCCCGGGTTCGGCGACGGCGCCCCCACCATCGG
The DNA here is from genome assembly GCF_041897805.1 of Actinokineospora auranticolor. Classification (GTDB taxonomy): domain Bacteria; phylum Actinomycetota; class Actinomycetes; order Mycobacteriales; family Pseudonocardiaceae; genus Actinokineospora; species Actinokineospora auranticolor. The sequence goes on along the minus strand of NZ_CP154825.1, from coordinate 7,222,770 downwards.
CGCCGAGTTCGAGATGTTCCTCGCCGACGCTTCCGGCAGGCCGCGCCCGGTCAACCTCGACGTCGTGGCCACCGCCGCGGATCGGCGGGTTGTGGTCGAGGGGTCGCGGCACCTGGTGGAGGCCAACCTCACCCCGATCGCCCTCGCCGGTTCACCGTTCACCGCACTCGCGACCGAACTCGCCGAATGCACGGGAATCCTGCGCGCCGCGGCGGCCGAGCACGGCGCGCTCGTCACCGCCATCGGCACCCTCCCCACGCTCACCGCCGCGGACCTGCCCGCCGACTCGTTGACCGCGTTGCCCCGCTACGGCGCGCTCGACCGCGCCATCATGGGTCTCCGGGGCACACCGGTCCGGATCGATGTCGACGGCGTGGATCCGTTGCGGTTCAACTGGGACAGCATCGCCATCATGGGCGCAACCTGCTCCTGGCAATTGCACCTCGCCGTCCCGCCTGCCGACTTCGCCCGGTTCTACAACGCCGCGCAACTTGCCATCGGACCAGCGCTCGCGGTCTCCGGCAACTCGCCCCTGCCGTTGGGGCACCGGCTGTGGGTCGAGTCCCGGATCCCGCTCTGGGAGCAGGCGGCCGACGACCGGGCCGCCGTCCGGCGCGGCGACTTCGGCACCGGGTGGCTGGTCGGCGGCGCCGAGGACCTGTTCGCCGAGCTCGTCCGCGACCACCCGCCGCTGCTGGCCGACCTCGCCCCGGAGCCGGACCCGACGCCGTTCCCGGCCTTGCGCGCGCTGCGGTTGCACCAGAGCACCGTGTGGCGCTGGAACCGCCCCGTCTACGACCCGGCGGGGAACGTGCGCGTCGAACTGCGCGCGCTCCCGTCCGGTCCGACGCCCGTGGACATGTGCGCGAACGCCGCTTTCCTGCTGGGACTGATCAACTGGGTCGCCGACGAACTCCCCGACCTCGCCACCACCGCGCCGTTCGAGCCGGTCCGGACCACCTTCTACCGGGCCGCGCGGTCCGGTCTCGGCAGCGAGCTGCACTGGCCCGGCGCGCACCGCGACACCCCGGCCCCGGACCTCGTCCGCAGGCTGGTTCCCTTGGCGGCAGAGGGTTTGCGCCGCCGCGGCGTCACCGACGCCGACCCGCTGCTCGCCGTGGTCGAAGACCGCGCGACCTCCGGCCGCACCGGCGCGGCCTGGCAGATCGGCGCGTTCGCCACCGCGCCGGGGTCGCGACCGGCCGCGCTCGCCCATACCCTCGCCCGGTATCGCGAACTCGCCGCGGGCGGCGAGCCGGTGCACACCTGGTGAGGCGCTGAAAAGTCCTTTATGGACGGAGCAAGGACGTGCAAGCTATTACACCCGTCCGGTGGTATAGAGCGGTCGCGGAGCGGCAATACCATTGCTAGCCATCGGCCGCCCACCCGCGGCCTCAACGGCAATCGACACCCAGCCGGTTGCGTTCGACCAATCGCGCCCAAAACCTCGAACTACGCTGCCTTCCCTATTCGGGGGTGAGTGGTGTGCCCGACCCTGTCCTGCTGGACGTGACCCTGCGCGACGGCGGCTACCTCAACCGCCACCGCTGGACGCGCGGGCAGGCGCACGCCGTGCTCGCGGCCTGCGCCGCGGCCCGGGTCGACCTCTGCGAAGTGGGCTACTTCCGCCCACGCCACCACGAGCGCGGGGACACCGCCGCGCCCGTGGCCTGCTGCCCGCCGGACTACCTCGCCGAACTGCGCGAGCGGCACCCCGGCGTGCGCCTGGTCGTGATGGCCAGACCCGGCGACACCGTGCCGTCGGACTACCGCGCGCTGGCCGCCGCGGGCGCGCACTGCCTGCGGCTGACGACCGCGCCGAACCACCTCGACGCCGTCGCCGCGCACGTCGAGGCCGCGAAGGCGGTCGGCCTGCGGGTGACGCTCAACCTGGTCCGGGTGAGCGAGTTGACCGCGACCGACGTGACCAGGACCGCCGCCGCGGCGCACCGCTACGGCGCGGACGTGCTGTACCTGGCCGACTCCAACGGGAGCCTGTTCCCCGAACAGGTCACCGAACTCGTCGCGCTGGCCGCCGCGCACGCGGGGGACGCCGGGCTGGGGTTCCACGCGCACGACGGGCTCAGCCTGGCCTTCATCAACTCGCTCAGCGCCGCGGCGGCGGGCTGCCGCTACCTCGACGCCTCGCTCGGCGGTGTCGGCAAGGGCGGCGGCAACCTCTCCCTCGAACTGATCGCCGGGTACCTGCGCACGCGGGCGACCGCCCGCTACGCCACGGTCCCGCTCGCCCGCGCGGTCCCCGCCGTGCTGCACGCGTGCGGCGACGACGTCCCGGCCCGGTTCGACGCCATCGCCAGCGGGCTGCTCGACCTGAACATCGATGACCTGCGCGTGGTGCGCGAGCAGAACGGCGAACTCGCCGCGCTCGTCGACGCGCGCACCGCCCCGAACCCATGAGAGCACAAGGAGACGACAGCCATGTCTGAAGCGTTCGTCCAGGAGTTGGAGGAGCTGATCCACGCCCGGCGCAAGAACACGAGCCCGCTCTACCAGACCATCCTGGCGGGCAAGGCGACCGAGCGGCTGCTCCGGGTCTTCGTCGAGCAGCGCTGGCCGATCAAGAGCTGGTGGACGCGGAACCTGGTGGGCGTCGCGGCCCGGATGGACGACCTGGACATCCGCCGCTCGCTCATCGAGAACGCCTACGAGGAGGAGTTCGGCGCGCTGTCGGACTCCAAGCGGCACGTCGACACCTTCGAGGACTTCGGCCGCGCGGTCGGCGTCGACCCCGCGACGCTGCCGACCCTCGAGCTGTTCCCGGAGACCGTCGCGGTCATCGAGCACAACCGCCGCGCCTGCAACGACACCAACGTGCACTTCACCGAGGGCGTGGCGTCGGTGCTGCTGCTCATGGAGGGCCAACCGCCGATCACCGACGAGCGGGGCCGGAGCATGATGGCGGTCATCCGCGACGACTACGGCGTGCCGGAGTGGGGTTACGAGTTCTTCAAGCACCACGCCTCCGCCGACGCGGGCGAGTCCGGGGTCAGCGAGTTGGAGGACGAGCACACCGCCCCGCTGCGCGTGGTCATCGACCGCTACTGCGACACCGACGAACTGCGGACCGGCGCCCGCCACGCCTTGGAGACCGCGATCGAGTTGCGGCACGCGCACTTCGACGCGATCCTGCGCGAGGCCTACGACCCGGCCGAACCCGTCTTCCGGTACACGGCCGACTAGCCGAGCCGGTGGGAGGCAGCGGTGACCGGATACCCGCACGTCTACTTCGCAGGCGCTTGGCGGCCCCGGGGCCAGGCCGTGGCGTCGATGGACAGCCTGGCGCTGCGCTACGCGCTCTCGGTCTTCGAAGGCGTGCGGCTGTACCGGGGCATCGACGGCGCGCGCCCGCGGCCGTTCCTGCTCGCCGAGCACCTGGACCGGATGCGCACCTCGCTGTCCGCCATGCGGTTGCCCGACCCGGGCGTCGACCAGGTTCCCGCACTGGTGCGGGAACTGGTCGACCGCAACGGCATCGACCAGGACGCGTACGCGCGGATCACGGCGACCCCGCTCAACGCGGGTGGTCTCGGTGACGACGCCGAGACCGCGCTGACCGTCACCGCGACCCCCATGGGCCGCAAGCGCTGGCTGGCCGAGGGCATCGGCATGTCCCTGGCCGTCAGCGCGACGCAACGGGCGCCCAGTGCGGCCTTCCCCGCAGCGGTGAAGAACATCTCCAACTACGCCGGTCCCCGGCTGGCGCTGCTGGCGGCCAAGGACGCGGGCCACGACGGCTGCGTCCTGTCCAACCGGTGGGGACGGCTGTGCGAGGCGCCGACCGCGGCGCTCTTCCTGGTGCGGGACGGCACTTTGCTGACCCCAGCGCTGACGGAGGACGTCCTGCCCAGCATCACCCGGGCCTGGCTGCTCGCCGAGGCCGCGCGGACCGGACTGCCCGCGCGCGAGACCACCCTGACCGCCGAGGACGCCTACCGCTGCGACGAGGCTTTCCTCTGCGGGACGGGTATCGAGCTGGCACCCGTCCGCGCGTTCGACGGCAGACCGTGCGGGCACTGGCCCGACGACCGGGTGACCAGGTTGCTCGCGGTGCGCTACTTCACCGCGGCCCGGGGCGGTGCCGGGCCGCGCTCGGCGCTGCTGGCCGAGACCGCGCCATGATCGACTGGGGGACGGCGACCCGGGGCGCCGCCGCGCTCGCCGAGCGCCCCGAGATCGCGTCCGGGGCACTCGCCGCGGCCGCCGCGCGCGCGGGCCGCTGCCAGAACACGGCGTTTCCCCTGTCCCCCTTGCCGGTCTACGCGGCCGCGGCCCCGGCGCGCGCGGTGGTCCCGGCGTTGGAGCGGTACGTGGGACTGCTGCGCCGGATCGTCGAGGTGTTCCGCGCCGAGCCCGCCGTGCGCGCCTGGTACGGGCTGGGCCCGGCCGCCGAGGCGCTGGTGGCCGCGGACCCGCGCGACGACGTGCCGGTGTGCAGGCTGGACGGCTACCTGGAGCAGGGCACGGAACGGTTGTGGCTGCTGGAGAACAACGCCGACGCCCCGGCCGGGACCTTGTTCACCCCGAGGGTCAACCGGATCGCCGCCGAGACCCTGGCGGACGCGGGCTCCCCCTGTCCACAGTGGTCGGACCTGACGTTCACCGACGAGGCGGCACTGCTCGGGGCCGTCTGCGCGGACCCCAGGGTGGGCAGGGACCCGGCCGTGGCCGTGCTCGCTCTGGCGGGCGCCGTCAGCGCGGAGGTCGAGGAGATGGTCGAGGTGTTCCGGTCGGCGGGCGCGCACGCGTTCGTCGCCGACCCGCGAGCCGCCAAGGTCCGCGCGGGACGGGCCTACTTCGACGGGGAACCGGCGGACGCGTGCTGGAACAAGGTGAACACCGCCGGGTGGCGCGCGGTCGTGGAGTCCGACCCGGACCTCGTGCGGACGTGGTCGGAGGCCGTGTCGGGCGGGAACCTCGCGGCCGCCAACCCGTTCGGCGCGCGCTACGCCGCCGAGAGCAAGTTCGCCCTGGCGCTGCCGCGCGACCCCGGGTTCGCGGACCTGTTCACCGAGGAGGAGCGGGCGGTGGCCGACCTTGTGCCGTGGTCCGTCCGAGTGGACGAGCGAACCCCCACGCCGGAAGGAAACGGATCCCTGGTAGCGGAACTGCTGGAGAACCCCGCCGACTACGTGATCAAGCAGGCGTACGACATCCGAGGCGACGGCGTCACCGTCGGCCGCGCCGCAAAGCGCTCGGTGTGGCGCGCGGCGGTCGAACGCGCGGTGCGCGAACGCCTCCTGGTCCAACGGTATGTCCCACCCGCGGCATATCCCGTGGTGCGACTGGCGGACAAGCCGGTGGTCGCCGCGATGCCGATCAGCTTCGACACCTACGTGCTGGGCGGGAAAGTCGTCGGTTTCGGCTCGAAAGCCAGTTTTCACGCCCGGCTCAACGTCTTCCGCGGCGGGCGGAAACTCGCCGTGCACGTCCTGCGATGAGCACCGGAGGCGCCATGCCCGTCGAACGGATCACGCTGCGCTTCGTCACCACCGAGCTGACCCGCCCGTTCGAGAACCGCTGGCAGCGCTACCACACCTGGACCAAGCTCGTGCTCGAAGTGGACGACGGTGCCGAGACCGGTCTGGGCGAGTGCGCCGCGATGGAAACCCCGTTCTACAACTACGAGACCATCGACACCGCGTGGCACATCACCGAGCGCTACCTCGCGCCGATGGTCCTGAGCGCGGGGGCGTCCACGCCGGAGGAGGCCGCCGCCGCGTGGGCCGAGGTCGACGGCCACGAGGAGACCAAGGGCGGTGTCGAGGCCGCGCTGTGGGACCTGCGCGCCCGCAAGGCGAACCAGCCGCTGTGCGTCGCGCTGGGCGGCGCGGTCCGGCCCGTCCCGGTCGGCGCGACCGCGGGCATCGAACCCACCGTCGACGAACTCCTGGCCAACCTCGACCGCCTGCGCGGACGCGGCTACCAACGGGTGCGGGTGAAGATCCGCCCCGGCTGGGACGTCGAACCGCTGCGCTCGGCCGTCCGCGCCTTCCCCGACCTGCCGCTGCTCGCCGACGCCAACGCCGCGTACCCCGAATCGGCCGTCGACGACCTCGCCGCACTCGACGACCTCGGCCTCGCCGGGATCGAACAGCCCTTCCCGCGCCACCTCCTCGACACCACCGCCGCCCTCCAGGCCCGCATCGCCACCCCGATCTGCCTCGACGAGCAGGTGCACTCCACGCACGAGGCCCGGCGGGTGTGCCTGCTCAAGGCGGGCCGGATGGTCAACATCAAGGTCGGCCGGGTGGGCGGGCTCGCCGAGGCCAGGAAGGTCCACGACATCTGCCGGGACGAGGGCGTCGACCTGCTCGTCGGCGGGAAGTGGGACCAGGGCGTCGGCCGCTGGTGCGCGCTGGCCCTGGCCACGCTGCCCGGGATCACGCTGCCCAGCGACATCGGCCCGAGCGGCGACTACTACCTGGACGACGCCGCCGACACCAAGGTCGAGTTCGACCGGCCCGGCTGGGTCACCCCGCGCGACGCCCCCGGCCTGGGCACCCGGCTGGCCGCGAACGCGCGCATCGAACGCGAACTGCACATAACCGCGTAACCGCTTGAACGACAGGAGATCCGGTGACCGATTGCGCCGCACTGTTCGCCGAGCACGGCACGTCCGCGGTCAGCGACGCGCTCGACCGCCTCGGTGTCGACGGCGGCCTCCCCGGCCTGGCCGCGCGTTCCAGCGCCCGCCGGGTCGCGGGCCCGGCCTTCACCGTCCACTTGGAACCTGTGGCGCCCGGCACCCCGGCACCCGCCGCGGACTACATCGACGACGTCCCGGCTGGCGCGGTCGTCGTGCTGGCCAACGCGGGCCGTGACCACTGCACGGTCTGGGGCGACATCCTCACCGAGGTCGCGCTGCGCCACGGCGTCCTGGGCACGGTCATCGACGGCGTCTGCCGCGACCTCGACGCGATCCGCGCGCTGGACTATCCACTGTGGAGTCTCGGGTCGTACATGAAGTCCGGCAAGAACCGGGTCCGGATGGTCGCCGCGCAGGTCGAGGTGACCGTGCGGGGGACGGCCGTGGCACCGGGCGACCTCGTGGTCGCCGACGCCAGCGGCGTGCTCGTCGTGCCCTCCGGCCTCCTCGACGACACCGTGCGGGAACTGCGCGACGTGCTGCTCGTCGAACAGGCCGTGCGGGACGCGGCGGCAGCGGGCGTGCCGCTGCGCGCGGCGCGGCGCGAGCACGGCTACAACCGCCCGCCGCTGTCCGGGGCACGGCCGTGACCAGGGCGCTGATCGCGGGGCTGGTGCACGAGTCCAGCACCTTCATGGTCGAGGTCATGGGGCCGACCACCGCCGACGACTTCACCGTGCACGCGGGCTCCGACCTCGTCGCCGCCTTCGCCGACACCAACACCGTCGTCGGCGGCTACCTCGCCGCCTGCGCCCGCCACCGCGCCGCGGGCGTGCCCGCGCTGCACGCCCGCGCCGAACCCGGCGCCGCCCTGGCCCAGGACGCCGTCTCCGTGCTGCTGGAGCGGCTGCTGGACCGCGCCAGCCGGGTCGGCGCCGTCGACGTCGTGCTGCTCGACCTGCACGGCGCGGGTGCCACGGCGGCGGGGGAGAGCGTGGACCTGGTCGTGCTGCGCGCCGTCCGCGCCATGGTCGGCACCGGCGTACCGATCGCGGCGACGCTGGACCTGCACGGCAACGTCGGCGACGAGGTGGCCGCCATCGCGGACGTGGTCGTCGGCTACCAGGAGTACCCGCACACGGACATGGCCGCGCGCGCCGAACGCGCCGCGGACATCGCCTTCGCCCAGCGCGCGGGCCGCGCCCGGCCGGTGACCGCGGTGCTGCGGCTGCCGATGCTCATCCCGCCGTCGACCACCGCGTCCGGCGCCGCCGCCGACGCCCGCGACCTCGCCCGGGCCGCCGAGGCCGAGTCCGGCGTGCTGGCCTGCACGGTCTTCCACGGCTTCCCCTACGCCGACACACCGCAGACGGCCGTCTCCGTCGCCACCGTGGTCGACGGCGACCGCGCGCACGCCGACCGGGTCAACCGGCGCCTGGCCGACTGGCTGTGGGCGCACCGCGCGGACTTCACCGTCCCGACCCGCGCGCCCGAGGAGGTCGTGCCCGCCGCCCTGTCCGCGCCGACGTTCCCCGTGGTCATCGGCGACGGCACCGACAACCCGGGCTGCGGCGCCCCGGGGGACGGCACCTACCTGCTGCGGGCGCTGCTCGACCACGACGCGCGCGCCTGCTTCGCCACCATCCACGACCCGGCCGCGGTGTCCGCCGCGATCGCCGCGGGGGTCGGCGCGCGCGTGCCGGTCGCGCTCGGTGGCCGCCACGGCTGGGCCAGCGGGCCACCCGTCGAGGCCGAGGCCCTGGTGCGGTCGATCACCGACGGCCGGGTCGTGCAGCAGGCCATGCGCCGCGGCAAGGCACTCGACTTCGGCCGGTGCGCGCGGCTGCGCGTCGGCACGGTCGACGTCGTCGTGGCCACCCGGCGCAGCCAGGTGTTCGACCCGGAGATCCTGCTGCTGCACGGCATCGACCCGGCCCGCTACGACCTGGTGGCGGTCAAGTCGGTCACGCACTTCCGCGCGGGCTTCGCCGCCGTCGCCGCCGACCTCGTCGTGGCCGACGCGCCGGGACCGCTCAGCCGCGACATCACCGCGCTGCCGCGCACGGGCCCGACCGCCGCGCGCTGGCCCGTCGACCCCGGGACCCGTTTCCCCACACCGAACCGCCCGAGGGAGTCCCTCCGATGAACGCGCCGACCCCGACCGTCCGGGACGCCATCCGGCTGCGCCGCAGCGCCACCCGGCTCACCGGCCCGGCCCCCACCGACGCCGACGTGGTGTCCCTGCTCGCCGCCGCGGCCAACGGCCCAGACCACGGGCTCCTGCGCCCGTGGCGGTTCATCCTGGTGCGCGGCGACCGGCGCGCCGACCTCGGCCGCGCGCACGCGGGCGGGCTGCCGCCGGGGGCCGCGCGGGACCGCGAGGTCGGCAAACCGCTGCGCGCGCCGCTGCTGATCTCGATCGTGTTCGCGCCCCGGGTGAACCCGAAGGTGCCGGAGTGGGAGCAACTGGCCGCGACGAGCGCGGTCGTGCACAACCTGGGGCTGCTGCTGCACTCGGCGGGCTGGGGCTCGATCTGGCGCACCGGCCCGGCCAGCCGCTGCCCCCGGGTGGCGGCGGCGCTGGGGCTGCGGCCGGGGGAGCGGTCGCTGGGCTGGCTCTACGTCGGCACGGTCGAGCGCGTGCCACCACCGCGGTCCGGTCCCGACCTCCGCGACCGGGTCAGCACGTTGTCGGCGCCGGGCGCGGCCACGCCGCTGGCGCCCGCGGCGGTGCTGTCGTGAGCGGGGCGAGCAGGCTGCGCGGCTTCGGCGCGTCGGTGTTCGTGGAGATGACCGAGTTGGCGAACCGCACGGGCGCGGTCAACCTGGGACAGGGCTTCCCGGACAGCGACGGGCCACCGGAGCTGTTGGCGGCGGCCAGGGACGCCATCGCGGCGGGCCACAACCAGTACCCGCCGGTGAGCGGGGTCCCGGTGCTGCGCGCCGCGGTCGCCGAGGACCGGGCCGCGCGGTACGGCACCGAGTACGACCCGGCCCGCGACATCGTGGTCACCACCGGCGCCACGGCGGGCATCGCGGCGGCGGTGCTGGCGCACTGCGAACCCGGCGACGGCGTGCTGGTGTTCGAACCCGGCTACGACTCCTACGCCGCCAACATCGCGATGGCGGGCGGCGTCGCCCGACCGGTCCGGCTCGACCCCGGCCCGTCCGGCTTCAGCTTCGACCCGGCGGACCTGCGCGCGGCGACCGGCCGCGGCACCCGGCTGCTGATCTTCAACTCCCCGCACAACCCGACCGGGAAGGTGTTCACCGACGCGGAACTGGCGCTGATCGCCGAGCACTGCGTCGCGCACGACCTCATCGTCATCACCGACGAGGTGCACGAGCACCTGGTGTTCGACGGTCGGAAGTCCCGCTCGCTCGCCGAGTGGCCGGGCATGCCGGAGCGGACGCTGGTGGTCTCCGGCGCGGGCAAGACGTTCAGCGTGACGGGGTGGAAGGTCGGCTGGGTGTGCGGGCCCGCCGACCTGGTGGACCCGGTCCGCACCGCGCACCAGTACCTGACCTTCAACTCCGGCACGGCGTTCCAGGTCGCGGTCGCGCACGGCCTGCGCGAACTCGGGCCGTGGGTCGACGGGCTGCGCGCGGACCTGCAGGACCGCCGCGACCTGCTGGCCGCGGGCCTGGCGGGGGTGGGGCTCGACGTGCTGCCGTCGGAGGGCACCTACTTCCTGCAGACCGACATCCGGTCCTGGGGCCACACCGACGACCTGGCGTTCTGCCGCGACCTCGCGCCGCGCGGCGTCGTCGCGGTGCCGACCTCGGTGTTCTACCTGGGTGAACCGCTGCGGACGCTGGCCCGGTTCACCTTCTGCAAACGGGTCGAGGTGCTGACCGCCGCGATCGAGGCGCTCCGCGCCGACACCGCGCGCAGGCGATAGGGATCGCGCTCAGGGGTGCAGGGACGCGCCTTTGACGATCTTGTCGACGGATTTCCGGTCCGCCCGGAAGGCCAGGCCGACAATGGCGAGCTTGTCGGTTTCCACGCGGCGCACGGCGGCCCGGTTGTCCACGTCGTTGTTCGTCACGAACAGGTCCTCGGTATAGACCGAACAGGTGACCTCACGGCGCAGGGCGCGTTCGTGGACCTTGGCGACGGTCTCGTGGTCGGCGACGAAGACCAGCACCGGCTGGACGAACATCGGCAGGTAGCGGACCCCGGAGGCGTCCTCGTACGGCTCGCCCGTCACACCGCCCACGGTCGCCGCGATACCGCTGGTGGTGAACGCGGTGACGTTGAGCTTCTGCCAGTCCTTCAGGTCGTCGCGCAGCACTACGGCGATTTTCGTGTCCCATACGACCGGGGAAGGGCCCTGCGCCTCAGTCAACTCGAACTTCTCCTCGAATACCGCCGGTCCGGTGCGCCGGACCGCGCGCGTGCCACTCTCGGGGGTCGCTACACCCGCCGTCTTGTACGATCTTGCTGCTTTTCCGCGCACTCCCCATTGGAGGGGGCGCGACAACGCTTTCCGGTAGACTTTCGCCCGTGACGCCCGGGCTTGAGGTGGGACCGAAAGCGGCGGACGCGTCGGCGATCTGGCGGCCGGGGTTCTCCGGGATCGAGGTCCTGCACGCGCGGTTCCGCAGGCACCGGTACTCCCGCCACGCGCACGACGCGACCACGGTCGCGGTCGTCGACGCGGGCGCGGCCGAGTTCGAGTGCGCGGGCCGCCACCACGTGGCGCCCCGGGGCAGCGTGTTCCTGATCAGCCCGGGGGTCGTGCACACCGGCGTGCCCGGCGACCCGGACGGCTACCGGTACCGCGTGCTGTACCTGACCGACGAGGCCTTCACCCGGCTGCGCCCCGGCCAGGCCCCACCGCGCTTCGCCGCGGCGGACACCGTGGTGCGCGACCCGGAGCTGTACCTCCGCCTCGACGCCGCCCACCGGCTGCTCGCCGGACCAGCCGCCCCGGCGGCCCAGCGCGCGGCCCTGGCCGCCGTCGCCGCGCGGTTGGGCGGGCACGCCGTGCGGGGACCGCAGGTCGAGGACGCGCGCGGCCACCGCGCGGTGGCGGCGGCGCGGGCGTACCTGGAGGCGAGGGCCACCACCAAGGTCACCCTGGCCGACCTGGCGCGGGCCAGCGAGGTGAGCCCGTACCACCTGGTGCGGGTGTTCAGCGCTGAGCTGGGCGTGCCACCGCACGCGTACCAACTGGGCTTGCGCGTCCGGATCGCTCGGGGCCTGCTGGAAGCGGGCGCCACCGCGGCCCGGGCGGCGAGCGAGGCCGGGTTCTGCGACCAGGCCCACCTCTCGCGGGTGTTCAAGAGCTACACCGGGGTCACCCCCGGCCAATTCGCGCGCGCCACCCGGCGCGCGAACCGGGGGGCACCGTGATCGAGGTCCACGTCCTGCGCGTGTTCACCGACGAGCACGGCCGCTTCGGCAACCCGCTCGGCGTGGTGCTGGGCGGCCCCGAACTGGCCGGACCGGTGCGCCAGGCCATCGCCACCGAGCTGGGCTACAGCGAGACGGTGTTCGTCACCGACCCGGCGACGGCCCGGCTGCGGATCCACACGCCCGCCGTGGAACTGCCGCTGGCGGGCCACCCGCTCGTCGGCACGAGCTGGCTGCTGGCCCGCGAACTCGGGGAGCAGCCGACCGAACTGCGCCCGGAACTGGTGTCCGACCCGGTACCGACCTTCGTCGAAGACGACCTGACCTGGATCCGCGCCGCCACCGCCGACGCACCCCCGTGGCTGCACACGCGCCTGGCCGACCCGGCAGCGGTCACCGCCGCCGAACCGGTCGCCCCCCACGCGGCCAGGACCCAGTTGTGGGCCTGGTCGGACGAACCCGCGGGCCACATCCGAGCCCGGATGTTCGCCGCCGACTTCGGCGTCGTGGAGGACGAGGCCTGCGGCTCCGCCACCCTCCTGCTGGCCGCCACCCTGGGCCGCGAAATCCAAGTCCACCACGGCGCGGGCTCCCGTGTCTCCGCCCGCCCCGCCGGTCCCACCGCGGCCGAAATAGGCGGCCGCGTCACCCACGACGGCACGATCACCGTCGACGTACCGGACGCCGCCGCGCCCGCGAAGGACGAATAGCCGCTTTTTGACCACTCTTTGGCCACTGCGGAATCGGCTGCCCACTTTTCTGTCTGTTTTCGACGTTGGTGTGCTGCCTAGCATTTGACTCGTGTCCGGTTACCAGTTCGATGTGTTCATCAGCTACAGCCGCAAAGGGACGGCGCAGAGGTGGTTGTTGAATCATTTCTACGAGCGCCTCGTCGACTGCCTCGCCGATCAGATCGCTCCCGCGCCCGCGGTGTACATCGACCGGTCGATGTCGCGGGGCGTGCACTGGCCGTCCAACCTCCGGCAGGCGCTTCAGCGCAGCAAGATCATCGTCCCGATATACACCCCGCCCTACTTCCAGTCTCCGTGGTGCATGGCCGAGTGGAGGAGCATGCGGGAACGGGAGAGGGTGCTGGGGCTGGCGAGCGCCGATGTGCCGCAAGGGCTGATCCTCCCCATCCTGTTCTCGGACTCCGACAACTTTCCGATGGAGGCGCGAGATCGATCCTGGGTGGACTTCAAGGCGGTGGCCAACCCGGATCCCTCGTACCAGACGAGTCGGGGGTTCGCCGACTTCCACCAGATGGTGGTCGGTTTCGCGACCGAACTGGCGAAGCTGCTGCCGCAGGTGCCCGAGTGGCAACCGGACTGGCCGCTGGTGGTCGAACCGGATCCGGTCTTGATTCCCCCACCGATGATTCCGAGGTTCGAGAGGCTATGACCGGGACCGTTATCACCTTCTACTCCTACAAGGGTGGCGTCGGTCGCAGCTCGACACTGGCCAACATCGCGGTGTTGCTGGCGCGCTGGGGTCACCGGGTGCTCGCCATCGACTGGGACCTGGAAGCGCCCGGACTGCACCACTACTTCGCGCCCTTGTTGCGGACCATGCCGACCGGCGGCGTTGTCGATCTCGCGCACGACTTCCTCGCGGGCGCGCAGAGCCCTGGTCCCCACATCGTCGAGCTCGATCTCGCCGACGACTCGGGCGGCAGCCTCGCCCTGTTGGTCGCGGGCATCCTCCACCCCGACGATCCGCGTCGCACGCACCCCTCGTACGCGGGTCGCATGCAGCAGATCGACTGGGAAGACCTCTACCGACGCGGCTTCGCGACCTTCTTGGAGCAGTGCCGGGAGGAGTGGACGGATGCTTACGACTTCGTCCTCATCGACAGCCGGACCGGTATCTCGGACATCGCGGGCATCTGCACCGCGCAACTGCCGGACCGCCTGGTCGTCGTGTTCACCGCCAACGACCAGAACCTGGTGGACGTCGTCGACGTCGTGCACCGCGCCGACCGCGCCCGGGACCGCCTTCCCTACGACCGACCCCGGCACGTGGTCCTGCCGATCCTGTCCCGGTTCGACAACCGGGTGGAATACGAGCGCGCCGAGACTTGGCAGCGCCGGTGCGCCGAGGTCGTCTCGCCGTTGTTCGGCAACTGGTTGGCCAAAAGCGTCTCGGAGGAGCTGATGCTGCGGCACCTCACGCTGCCGTACGTCTCCTACTGGAGCTTCGGCGAGCAGCTCCCGGTGCAGGACGAGCGCACGCCCTCACCGGATCAGATCTCCTACGCGCTCGAGACAGTCGCCGCCGTCATCGGCCAGCACTTCGATCGCACCGACCTGCTGGCCGACAACCGTGACGCCTACGTGGCCGCCGCCCGCGCCCGCCACCGCGAGTTCGACTTGGACCTCCTGGTGTCCAGCCGCCGTTCGGCACAGCGCGCCGCGACCGAGCTGATCGACGAACTCCGCGCACTGGGCCTGCGCGCCGACCGCTCCTTGTCCGCCGATGCCGAGTTCCTGGACCACCTGCGCGAACCCGCCAAGCATCTGTGCCTCATGGTGGACGGCGAGGTGAGCCGCTGGCAGATCACCGAGGCCGAGCGCTTCCTGCGCCACGCCCTCGACCCGGACGGCGACGAACGCCAGCTGTTCTGCGTCCTCACCCGCGGTACCGACCGCGAACGCCTCCCCGGCTTCCTGCGCAACCTCCGCCACCTGGAGTTCACCCCGCAATCCGGCCCACTCCCCGTTGCGCGCGAACTGCGCAACCTGATCACCGGAACCCCGGGCGCCGACCCGGACCAGGACGTCCTGAGCCAGGTGGCCGCCAGCCTCCGCGCGGTCCCGAGCGAAATGCCCTACGCCGGGCGGTTCGTTCTGGTCGAGCAGGTCGTCACCGACCTCACCGCCGCGCTCGACAACGGCGACCTGTCCCTGCTCCGTGACCTCGCGGTCGACCTAGACCTCCTGGCCAAGGTCCACACCGACGGCGCCCGGCTCTCCACACCGGCACCCCTGCGCACCGCGATCGAGACCCTGCTGGACCGGCTCGACCGCAGGCTCCAAGCACACACCGACTGAGAGGTGGCG
Source organism: Actinokineospora auranticolor (assembly GCF_041897805.1). GTDB lineage: Bacteria > Actinomycetota > Actinomycetes > Mycobacteriales > Pseudonocardiaceae > Actinokineospora > Actinokineospora auranticolor. The sequence continues at coordinate 7,207,745 of NZ_CP154825.1, read as the reverse complement.
ACATGCCGAAGAAGTACGCGGCAGCCGAGAAAGCCGCGTTGATAGCCCTGTTCCTGGCCGACACCGACGTACCGAACCCGGAGTTGACGGCCAGGTACGGCGTTCGGCTCGACAAGCCGGGCCGCGATCGGTTGAACACCGATGGGTTGATCACCAGCCAGGTGGACCGGAGGCCGTTCGTGCACCGGATCACCCAGGGTGGGATCGACTGGTGCGAGAAGGAGTTGGCCGCGGTCGAGCCGACCCCGGCATCTGGTGGCCTGGGCCGGGTGGGGTTCGAGTTGCTGCGAGTGCTGGTCCGGTACCTGCGCGCCCAGGGCTCGATCTACGACGTGGTGCACCCGGGGGCGGCGCGGTCGCTGCCGGAGGACCTGGAATCCCTGATCCTCCACGTCTGGCAGGACCTGGCGGTCAAACCGAGGGACTGGGTCCGGCTGGCGAGGATCCGCCCCCAGCTCAACGGCGCGGACAGGTCCGAAGTGGACGAGACGCTGCTGGACATGGTCCGGGCGGGCATCGCGCACCTCGCACCGGACTCGAACCGCAAGGTGCTGACCGAGGCCGATCACACCGCGGCCATCCGGGTCGGCGGCGAAGACAACCACCTGTTGGCGATCGAGGAATCATGACCGAGGAACTGCGGGAAGCGCTCGCCGCGCTCCGCTTCAACTCCGCCGAGACGCCCGATGACGTCTGGCGCACCTCACCGTCGCATGTGGAGGAGCTGCACCTCAAGGCGCAGCGCCAGATCCGGGCGAGCTTGAACGACGCGAGGGACAGCACCGGTCCCAGTCCGATCGGCCTCGTCCTGCAGGGGCGGAGGGGCGTGGGCAAGACGCACCTGCTCGGTTCCGTCCGGACCATGGCGCAGGCCGTGGACGGGTACTTCTTCCTGGTCGAGCTCACGACCGGGCAGGCGTTCTGGGATGACGTCGCCAACGCCATGCGCAGCGAGTTGCAGCGGGCCGGGGATGACGGCCAGGTCCAGGTGGTCCGGTTCCTCCGGCAGGCTTGCGCGGTCGCGAACGTGCCCGACGCGGTGGCGGAGGCGGTGCTCGGCGTGGGCAAGCTGACCCCCGAGCACCTCCGTGACTTCCTCGGCTGTGTGCGCAAGGTGGATCCGCGAATCGCGGTCGAGTGCGGTGACACGATCCGCGCGCTGGTCCTGTACGCGTCCGAGCACGCCGAACTCGGGCGCGCGCACCTGGAGGGCGAACCCGCCGCCGAGTTGGGCAAGTGGGGTATCCACACGGCCGCGAAACCGGCACGGGTGCTGGTCCGCGACTTCTCCCGGGTGCTGGCCATCACCGGCCCGTGCGTCGTGGCCGTCGACCAACTGGACACCCTGGTCAACAAGGGGCAGGACGCCCTCGACGCCGCTGTGTCCGACGCCGACCTGAAGCAGGAGATCGCCCTGCTCGCCGACGGGATGATGCAGCTGCGCGAGACCACGCGGCGCACCCTGTCGATTGTGGCCTGCCTGCCCAACACGTGGAAGCTGATGTACTCGGCGGCGAGCGACTCCTTCGCCGACCGCTTCGCGGAGACCCCGATCCTCGGCTCGATCGTGGATCCCGCCCTCGGCCGGACCTTCGTGCAGCGCTGGCTGAACGCGGTCTACCAGCGCATCGGGTTCACCCCGCCGCACCCGACCTGGCCGGTGGCACCCGCCGCCTTCAGCAAGGGGGCGTGGGCTCCCTACACCCCGAGAGAACTGCTCAAGCGGATCCACGCCCACGCCGAGGCGTGCGTGCACGGCGAGGTCAGAGAGCTGACCTCGTTCGACAAGAAGCAGCCCGAGGTCGTCGAACACGTCATCGCCGACCTCGCCGACCTCGCCGACCTCGACGAGTTCGCCGAACTCGACGCCGAGTTCGCCCGCCTGCGGTCGGGCGCGGCGCTCTCGGCGCCCGACCTCACGGGCCTCAACGCCAACGACCTCGTCCCCGGGCTGTTGCAGGCCGGGCTGAAGTGCTGGGTCGCCGAGGTCGGCAACGACGACATGGCGTGGTCGGTGGAAGTCTCGCCCGGCGGGCACGACCTGCACGCGGTGCTGCACCGGTCCGTGGACGAGCAGCTGGACGTCGTGGAGCGCTGGGGATTCCGGTTCATCGCGCCCGCGCACGGCAACACCGTGCTCAGGAACCTGCGTTCCGCCCGGGTCGCGGTGGGGATCCGGCCCGGTGTCACCAGCCGGTACCTGGTCATGCTCACCAACGGATCCCGGGGGTGGACCGGGAACGTGACCAGGAACGAGGTCGCGGGCGTGGTCGGGGCCGGTGGACGTCGCGTCGAGATCTCCGATGACGACCTGCGCACCTTCGCGGCGCTCCGGGAGATGCTGCCCAGGCAGACCCACCGGCTCCTCGCCTGGTTGGTGGCGCGCAAACCCGTCAGCAGCACCACCTTCCTCCGGCACATCCTTCCCACCCCGGCCCACGCCGCCGCAGGCCACCAGGAGACGCGGCCCCCGCCCGGCCACGACGAGATCGCGCTCGGCACGGCGGGTGAGATCCGGATCGAGCTGGAGTCGCTGCGCAAGCACGTCATGATCATCGCGGGGAGCGGGAGCGGCAAGACCGTGCTGCTCCGGCGGATCGTCGAGGAGTGCGCGTTGCGCGGGGTGTCGGCGATCGTGCTCGACCCCAACAACGACCTGGCCCGCCTCGGTGACGCGTGGCCGTGCCCGCCCGACGGCTGGCTGGCCGGTGACGCCGACACCGCGGCCGACTACCTGTCCGCCACCGAGGTCGTCGTGTGGACCCCCGGCCGCGAGACCGGCAGGCCGCTCAGCTTCCACCCCCTGCCCGACTTCGCCGAGGTCAGCGCGGACGCCGACGAGTTCGCCGCGGCCGTCGAGGCCGCCGTGGCCCGGCTGGTCGCCCACGCGGGCATCGGCGGCAAGGCCAAGGGCGCCGTGCGCGGCCGCGCGGTGCTGCGCGAGGCGTTGCGGCACTACGCCCGCACGGGCAAGCGCGACCTGTCCGGGTTCGTCGACGTGCTCGCCGAGCTGCCGGACGGCGTCAGCGGGCTCGCCACCGGCCAAGCGACCGCGGCCGACCTGGCCGAGACGCTGCGGGCGGCCATGGTCAACGACCCGCTGCTCGGCGGGCCGGGCGAACCGACGGACCCGGCGATGCTGCTGACCCCGTCGGCGGGGCACCGGGCGCGCGTGTCGGTGATCAACTTCATCGGCCTGCCCACCGAGGAGCAACGGCAGGGGTTCGTCAGCCAGTTGCAGCTGGAGGTCTTCGCCTGGCTCAAGCGCAACCCGGCGGTGGACCGCCCGCTCGGCGGCCTGATCGTCATGGACGAGGCGCAGACCATCGCCCCGTCGGCGGGCTGGACCGCCAGCACCCAGAGCACCATCCTGCTCGCCTCGCAGGCGCGCAAGTACGGGCTCGGCCTGGTGCTGGCCACCCAGGCGCCGAAGGGCGTGCACAACCAGGTCACCGGCAACGCCACCACCCAGTTCTTCGGCAGGCTGAACAACGCCACCCAGATCGCCGCCGCGAACGAGATCGCCCGGGCCAAGGGCGCCGCGATCACCGACATCGCCAAGCTCGACCACGGCGAGTTCTACGTCACCGGCGACGGCATCGCCTTCCGCCGCATGCGCGCCCCGCTCTGCCTGAGCCACCACCCGCCCAGCCCCCTCCGGCTGGAGGAGGTGCTGGAGCGCGCTCGTCAACCGGAGTGACCGCGCAACGGGACGCGCTCCCCACCGAGTGGTGGGGAGCGCGTCCCTTTCACCTGCTCAGCGGACGGTGTCCGCCAGCACCTCGTTGATCCGCCGCCAGAGCACGGTGAAGAGCTCCTCCCGGTCGAGGATCCGCGTGTCGCCGCCGCGCCCGAGCAGGGACAGGTCGCGCAGCTCCAGCAGGGCACCGGTCCCGGGGGCGTAGACCGGGCGCGCCCACCCGTTGCTGCACGCGCTGCCCACGTCGTGCCTGCCGACGACGAAGTTCACCGTCTCGTCGCCGCCGATGCCGCCGCGCTGGATGTCCAGTGCGTACACGGTGTCACCGGCCTGCTCGACCCGCACGGCGATCCGCGCGTCGCCGACGTGCGCGGTGCCGGTGAACCGCTCGCGGTCCAGACCCGGCAGGGCCGCCGCGAACTGCTCGCCGAGGTAGCGCAGGGTCGCGTCCTGCTCGGCGTAGCGGCTGAACCCGACCGGTGTGCCCGCGGGCGCGGTGAGCGCCCGGGCCTCGCGCACCACGTCGGCGACCCGCGCCCGGTCCCGGCCCGCCGCCTCGGCCGCCTCTACCCGCGCGGCCAGCACCTCCACCAGCCGCCGCGCCCCGTCACCGGTGCGCGGGTACGCCACGTGCGGGTGCAGCAGCTCCGGGGGCACGGGCACGTCGTCGACCAGCACGGGGAGCACGTGCTCGGCGCCCGCCTTGACCGCGCGCAGCACGGATTCGCCGAACTCGTCCACGGTGGACACGAACGCGACGAAGTAGCGGACCCGCGCGTCCGGCAGGTCCCGGGCCGCCTCCCGGGCCCACCACGCGTGCGTCCGCTCGGGCCCGTGCAGCAGGGTCAGCCCGTGTTGCACCCCCGTCTCGACCACCTGCTCGACGAGGGCGCGCTGCTCCTCGGCGAAGGAGATGGCGATGTCGTAGTCGGGGGTGGCGGGGACGGCGGTGTCCGTCGGCGCGATCTCCGGTGTGGCTAGGTCGGTCACTCGATCTCCCTGGTTCGTGCCCGCCTCCGGCGGGCGGACTGGAGGTACCGGCGCAGCATCGGACAGGCCTGTCGACCGGACGTGGATGGATCGTGGATGCCGGGCGCGGCCCCGTTGCCCATCGCGTTGGGAAACGGTCAACGCCTTGTTGGCGCTGTGGTGGTGATGAATCCTTATTGGCAGGGGCCGGAAATACCGGAGGCCCCGAAATCAACCAATCACATCCACCGTAGGGATTCGCCATGTCCAAGTCCACGCGTATTTTTCTGGCCAAGCTCTGCACGGTGCCCGCGGCGCTGTGCTTCGTCGTCGCGGCGACCGCCGGGACCAGTTCGGCCACCCCGTCCGACGACGACCCCAAGCCCCCGCCCACCACGACCGTCACCACCGAGGGGAACCCCTGGCACGGCTGACCGTGGCTAATCGCCCGCCGCGCCGCGCGCGGCGCGGCGGGCGATTGCGTGCCGGAGGTGGTGAGTGGTGTACTCGGTTTGCCGTAGAAACGGGGAGGAACGGGTGGCCGAATCATTTGCCGAGCGCCTGCGTGAATTTCGTACCGCGGCGGGTGTCTCACTGAGCGAGCTGGCGAGGCGGGTCAATTACAGCAAGGGCTACCTCAGCAAGATAGAGAAGGGGAGCAAACCGCCGAACGAGCCGCTGGCCCGGCTCTGCGACGCGACCCTGGGCGCGGGCGGCAAGCTCATCGAGGCCGCCCGCACCGCGCGCGACCGGGACCCGGACGAGCCGACGCTCGACCGCAGGAAGGTGCTGACCGCGGGCACGGTGCTGGGCCTGTCGCTCGCGGGCGGCCCGCGCCCGGAACCGGACGAGCTCGTCATGGACGGTCTGCGGACCTCGTTCGACCACCTGCGCGCCCTGGGCGCGCGAACCAGCCCGGCCACGGTGCTGCAACCGCTGGTCGCGCAGGTGCGCACCCTGCACGGGCTGGCCAAGGAGAACCCGGAGCCGACCCGCGCGCGCCTGCTGCTGCTCGCGGGCCGGGTCGCCGAGTACACCGGGTGGATGAACCAGGAGGCGGGTGACGACCGGGGCGCGCTGTGGTGGACCCGGCACGCGGCCGACCTGGCCCGCGCGGGCGGCGACCAGGAGATCGCGAGCTACGCCCTGGTCCGCGAGGCGGGCCTGGCGCTGTACCGGCAGGACCCGATCCGCACGATCGACCTGGCCCGGCACGCCCAGCGGGTGGGCAGGCCCGGCCCGCGCACCCTGGCCATGGCCGCCCGCCGCGAGGCGCAGGGCCACGCCCTGGCGGGCGACCGCGACTCCTACGAACGCGCGATGGAGCGGGCCGCCGAGCTGATCGACTCGGCGCTCCCGGACACGCGGGCCTACCCGGTGCTCGGGTCGACCGCGCCGGAACCGGTGGACCTGGCCCGGGGGTGGTCGCTGTGCGACCTCGGCCACGCGGCCGAGTCGGCCGCCGTGCTGACGCGGGCGATGGCGCACCTGCCCGCCACGGCCCGCCGCGCCCGCGCGCGGTTCGGCGTCCGCCGGTCCCTGGCGTACGCGCTGTCCGGTGAGATCGACCAGAGCTGCGTCACGCTGGCCGCGACCCTCGACGACGCGGCCCACGTCGATTCCGCCACCGTGCGGATGGACCTGCGCGAGCTGAGCAGGACCCTCAGCCGCTGGCGCACCCACGGCGCGGTCCGGGACATCCACCCGGACCTGAGCCGCGTCCTGCACCGGAACTGACCGGGGGAGGGGCACCGGGATCGCGGTGCGCGCTCACCGCGATCCCGGGGGTGCCTGGCACGGGCAGCCCATGGCCGCCCGCTCCGCGCGGACCTCCGCCGCCTCCGGCTGGTCGAGCGCCGCGAACGCGGTCTCGGCGAGCCCCCAGTGCGCCGCGGCCTCGGTGTGCTTGCCCATGGCGTGCAGGGTCCGCGCGAGACCGTGGTGGGCGGGCGCCTGGTGGGTGCGGTTCCCGGCGCCGTCGGCCAGGTCCAGCGCCGCCTGGTAGCCGTCCCAGGCCCGGAGCAGGTCGCCCGCGGCCAGGGCCGTCGTGCCGCGGTCGTGGTAGAGCTGGATGCGGAGGTCGGCGTCGGAGAGCTTCGCCGCGACCTTCCCGGCGCGTTCCTGGTGGTGCCTGGCTTCGGCCAACCGTCCCTGGGACCGGTGGACGTTGCCGATGTAGTTGAGCGCGTAGGCCTCCGCGCAGGTGTCTCCCGCCTCCCGCGCCTTGTCGTAGGCCTCCAGGTGGTTGTCCAGTGCCAGGTCGACCTGGCCGAGTCGGCGCTGGACCGAGCCGAGGTTGTTCAACGCGTGCGCGAGTCCCTGCGTGTGGCGGACCTGGCGCAGCATCGGCACCGCGGCCTCGTGTTGGCGCAGCGCGACGTCCAGCTCGCCGCGTTGCTCGTTGATGTAGCCGAGGGTGCTCAGCGCGTGCGCTTGGCCGCGCAGATCGGAACACTGCTCGTACTTCGCCAGCGCGGTCGTCAGTTGGTCGGTGGCTTGGTCGTACCGGCCGAGTTCCATGGTCGGGATGGCCAACGCGCACAGCGTGGCCGCCTCGCCGCGCACGTCCCCGAGCCGCGCCCAGAGGGGGAGCGCCTGTTCGGCCAGCTCCCGCGCCTCGACGAGCCGCCCGAGCCGGTTGTGCGCCGTGGTGAGCCGGAGCAGCAGGTGCGCCTGGCCGTACTCGTCCGGGGTAGCCGCCACGATCTCCCTGGCCAGCCCCATGGTCTCGATCCAGTCCTCCATCTGGCTCGTGGTGTTGAAGTAGCGCCAGATCAGCACCGCGAGCCGCCACGCGTGCCCGCGGGAACCGTGGTTCGCGGCGTAGCGGATCGCGGCGACCAGGTTGTCCCGCTCGGCGTCGATCCAGCCCAGCGCGGCCTCCTGACCGGTGAACACGGGCGTCAGCGCGCAACGGCGGTCCGACGCGGGCTGCATGGCGCGGTCGAACGGGTAGGCGGTGCCCACCGCCGAGGACAGGGAGACTAGGTAGTAGTCGAGCAGGCGCCCCAGTGCGCCCGCCCGTTCGGTCGGGGTCGTCGGTGGCTGCGCGGCGGCGAACTCCTTGAGCGGGTCCAGCATCTGGTACCGCTCCGGCGCGACCTCCTCCAGCAGGCACACCTCGTGCAGGTGGTCGAGCAGCGCGCGGGCACCGTGGATGTCGTGGTCGACCAGCGCCGCCGCGCCCACCACGTCGAGGTCGGGCCCCGGGAGGTGGCCGAACAGGCGGAACATGTGCTGTTGCGGGCGTTCGAGCAGCCGGTAGGAGACGCGCGCCGCGATCGTGACCTCGTCGGCCTCCGTGCGGCACGGGCCGCTTTCCTCCAGCAGCTGGACCAGGTGCTCCAGCGGCCAGCGGGCGTGCCTGCGGAACAGGGCGGCCGTCACCACGATGGACATCGGCAGGTACCCGCACCGCTTCACGACCAGGTCCAGCTCGGCCGACTTGCCGTGCAGGCGCGGCGAGTCGGCCAGGCCGCGGAACAGCTCGACCGCCTCGGCCCGCGGCAGCGGGGCGAGGCGGAGGTGTGCACCGACGCCCGGTTCGCCCATCCGCCTGCTCGTCACGATGGCGAGGCAACCGGGGTCGGTGGGGATCAGCGGGCGGACCTGCTCGGGGGACTCGGCGTTGTCCAGCACCAGGAGCCTTCTGGTGCCGTAGAGTTCGGTCTGGTAGGCCGTGCACTTGCGACCGAGCGTCGGCGGGATCTGTTCCACCGGGACCATCTCGGCCAAGAGCTGGGCGAGCGCGTCCTCCTGCGTCGTCGCGGACACGTTCGGGGTGTAGCCGTTGAGGCGCACCAGGAGTTGGCCGTCGGGGAACCGGTCCCGCAACCGGTGGGCGGCCTCGATCGCGAGACCGCTCTTGCCGACGCCCGGCGCCCCGCTGATCCACACCACCCGGCACCCGGCCGCCGCGGCCGCCTCGATCGCGGCGAACTCCTCGCCCCGGCCGGTGAACCCGCCCGGTCGCGACGGCAGCGAACTGACCGGCTCGCCGCGTTCGGCCCGGGCGGCGAGGTTGCGCAGCAGCGTGCCCGGCTCCAGGCCGAGCTCGGCCAAGGCGGCCTGGGCGTCGGCGAACACCCGCAGCGCCGCGACCCGGTCGCCACCGGCGATCAGGGCGCGCATCAGCAACTCGGCGTGGGGCTGCCGCGTCGGGTCCATGCGCACCGCCGTGCGCAGCCGGTCGCGCGCGGACCGGTGGTCACCCGACTCCAGTTCCAGCTTGGCGAGGTCACCGACGGCGTCGAGGTAGGCCACGTCCGGGGAGACGAGGTCGGTGCCGCCGATCCGGTCGTGGTCGATGTCCGCGAGGAACTCGTCGCGCCGCAGACCCACCGCGGCGCGCAGGAGTTCGATCTCGCGCCGCGGGTCGCAGGCGGCGCGCGCCGCCTCCCGCAGCCGGTTGAACCTGAGGAGGTCGATCCGGTCCTCGTCGACGCGCAGCACGTAGCCGGTGGGCGTGGTCTCGATCGCGACGTCGTCGGCGCCCGCGTCGCGGAAGGTCTTGCGCAGCCTGTTCATGTAGTTGCGCACCGAGCCACCGCGTTCCGGTTTGCCGTCCCAGACGATGTCGGTGAACCGGTCCACGGACACCGGCATGTTGGCGCGCAGCAACAGCACCACCAGGACGAACCGCTGCTGCGGGTCGCCCAGGTTCAACGGTGTGCCGTTGTGCCACGCCTCCAGCGGGCCCAGCATTCGAAACTCCACTCCGCGCCTCCCCGGCTGCGAGCTTGATGTCTGCCGAACACATCGCGCAATCGGCCGTCCGGGTATCGGGGGATCGGCGATCCGTCCACTTTTAGTCGACAAGGGTCGGAGACGATCCGGTCGCCGGTCCCCCAGCAGAGGAGTGCGAACATGCGGCCAGACATCTCGCCGTGCTACGTGGTCTGTGACATGTCGTCGTCGGTGGTCGACCACATCGATGAGCTCAACGCCGGGTTGCGGGAGTTCCGCGGCGCGGTGCACGCCGACCGGTCGGCGATCGACCGGGTCCGGGTCGGCGTGGTCGGGTTCGCCGGGGCGCCCCGGTTGCTGCACCCGTTGCGGCCGGTCGTCGAACTGCCGGAGGTGACCGCGCCGAGACCGCGGGTCGGCTCGAACTTCGGGCTGGCGTTCACCTTCCTGCGGGGTGTCATCGACCGCGACGTGCGCGAGTTGACGGCGGAGCGGTTGGTGGTGCGCCGCCCGGTCATGTTCTTCGTCTCCGACGGCAGGCCGACCGACCCGGTGACCTGGCCCGCGGCCCACGCGGCGCTCACCGACCCGCGGTGGCCCGCGCACCCGACGGCGGTCGCGTTCGGCGTCGGCGCCGCCGACCAGGGCACACTCGCCCGGATCGGCACCGCCCAGGTGTTCCTCGGCCGCGACGGCGTGCGCGTCGGCACCGCCCTGACCGTGTCGATGGCGTGGTCGGCGCCCGCCGCCGACCCGGTCCAGGGGCACTAGGGCATCCACGATCTGTCCACTTCCGGTCCACGGGCCTGCCGCAGCCTCTGCGGGCACTGGCGGTCCATCGGGAGGCGAGCGGATGAACGGGCACGTGGACTTGGTCCGAGAGTTGAAGTCGCTGCGCAAGGGGCGGGGCCTGTTCGTGGGCCGCATCGAGGACCGCGTCGGTCCCACCCTGCGGCTGGCCTGCGCGATCACCGAGTTCGACGGGCGGCCGGTGATCCGCCGCAAGGTCACCGACCGGCTGGCGGACCTGAGCAACCGCCTCCCCGAGGACCTGCGGCTGGCGGCCCGCGTCGCGTTCGCCATCGAGGCCGACGCGCGCTTCCCGCTCTACCAGGACCGGGTCCGCTGGGCGTCCGAGCAGATCGACCGCGACGTCCGCACGGTGCGCCGCCGCGTGGACGAGGCCATCGACCACCTCGCCGAACTGGCCAACGACACCCCGGCCCCCGAAGCCGGGGCGCCCGCCGCGTGGCACCTGGTGGCGCTGAGCGCGGCGCTGGCGCTGGACGGCCCACGACCCGAGGTGCTGGAGCACCACCGGATCACCGCGGCGGGGGACGGCCTTCGCGAGCTGGACCTGGAGACCACGTGCCGTGCCGCGGACCTGCGCGTCCACTACGGCGGCACCCTGACCGACCAGGGCAGGTTCCGGCTCCCGTTCCCCCTGGCCCGGGGCGAGTCGCACACGTTCGCGATCCGCGCGCAGCCCGCCACCCCGCCGACGCAGTTGCTGTTCCGGCCCGACCAACCGGGCACCCGCTTCGACCTGCGTGTGCGGTTCGGTCGGGAGCGGGTGCCCGCGCAGGTGCGGTCGGTGCGCGGCGCGGCGGGGGGCGAGTTGCCCGGCGGCAGTCCGCACCCGGTGGACGACGCGGGCGAGGTCCACATCCGGTTCGACGAACTGGTGCCGGGGCGGGTCTACGGCGCCCGGTGGTGACCTCGTCAGCAGGGGCCGGTTTCGCCTCCCGCGTAGAACGCGTTCACGCTGTTGGGGTAGCTGCCGAGGAGTTGGTCGGTGTTCGCGGGGACGCACCGGTAGCCCTTGTCCTGGCTGACCGGCAGCGTGCTGCCCGGGGGGATGTAGTACGAGAAGACGTGGATGTTGACCGGGTGGTCCGCGCAGTTCCCGAAGTAGGAGTAGTGGTTGTCCGCGTCGCGTGTGGCGTGGTTGCCGCAGGTGATGTCGGCGGGCGCGGCGGCGACGGCGGTGGAGGTCGCGGCGCAGGTCAGGGCCGCGGCGAGGGCGGTGGCGGTGGTGAGTCGACGGAGCACGTTCATCCCCGATTCTGTGGTGAGGGTCCTGCGGAGTCGACCACGCGGCGGTTGGGGAAACCCCTAGCCTGCTTTCGCGGAGCAATTCTCGGGTGTCCAGGACAAAATATGGACAGATCGCCGACAATCGCGGCGTTCGAACTCTGTCTGCTCCTCAAGTCCCGACCGTACTGGTGGTCGCTGCCCTTCTCCGTCCCCTCCCGACCGTCCCCACCGCGACACCGACCGCCCGCTCCGCCAGCGGTCCCAACGGTTTCGTTGTGGACATCCCAGGAATTCGAGGAACAGACAAACATGTGTTGAGAAGCAAGACATGTCCGCGGACGGCCCGAGAAACAGATCTTGGGCGGCTCGCTTTCGGTTGAGACTGAAGGGCGTTGCCCGCCCCCGCCCCCCGAGGTAGCTTGGGCTATTGCTGAATGACACCACACGGGGGGAGTGTCACAGTTGGTTTCCGTAACCAGGCGCCGGGGTGGATTGGCTCCGGAGCACTTCGTTCCCGTTGCCTGGCAGAAGTGGAAGCTCGTCGGCTACCTGGCGGTGCTGGCTCTCTCGATCATCTTCGGGTCCGCCTACGCGGGCCCGCTCGCCGCGCCCGTCAAGGTCTTCTTCGTCGTGCTGGGCGCGCTGCAGTTCATCGGCGTCTTCGGGCTGATGCACGAGTCCGCGCACGGGCACCTGGCGGCCAGCCGGAAGGTCAACCGGTGGCTCGGCGAGGCGATGTCGGTCATCGTCGGCACGTCCTACCCGGGGTACCGCGCCGCGCACCTGACCCACCACGCCAAGTTCCGCACGGAGGCGGATCCACAGGAGATCATTTTCCCCCGGCGGTCCGCGCCCGCCACGATGGCGCTGCTCACGGTCGCCTCGGTCGTCGGCGCGCCGGTGTTCCTCCTGGTCCGCGCCCCGATCATCGCGTTGAAGCACACCGGTGTGGTCCGGGCGCTGTGGGGACCGGTCGCGGCGGTGGCCCTGTACGCCACGCTCAGCCAGGTCCTGCCGAGCGCGCAGTGGTACTTCCTGCTGTGGACGCTCATCGCGGGGTCGGTTCTCGGCAGCCTCAACGACATGGTCTACCACCAAGGTTTGGTCGCCGAGGACACCCTCCAGGCGTGCACGTCCTTCGACTGCGACCTCTTCGGCCAGGTGTTCCTCAGCGGTGCCAACCGGCACGCCGAGCACCACGCGTACCCCGACGTGCCGGGGCCGCGGTTGGTCAAGGTGGCCAAGGTCCTGCGGGAGGACTTCCACGCCCGCGGCATCCCCTACGAGCGCAGCTTCACCGTGGCCTATCTCAGGCGCTTCACCACCAACCCGCTGTTCCTGCCGCCACGGTCCGCGGTCGAGCCCGTGCGGGTCGAGAAATGAGCCGGGCGCCGCGGCTGCTCCCCGCCCGGCTCGGCGTGCTCGGCACCGGCGTGGCCATGCCGGGAGTCCCTGTGTCCAATGCGGACATGGTGCGGTTCATGTCCCTGGGCGTCAGCGCGCACCAGTCCCAGTTCGTCGGGAAGATCGCCGACCAACTCGGCGTGTACCAGCGGTTCCTGGCCCGCGACCGCCTCGCGACCCGCGAACTGCCCCGACCCGGGGACACCAACCCCGAGCTGTCCGAACGCGCCGTCCGCGCCGCGCTCGGGCAGGCCGGGCTCACGATCGACGACGTGGACCTGGTCATCGGTCACACGACCTCGCCCCACACCCTGCTACCGCCCAACGTCTCCTGGGTCGCCGACCGGCTCGGCTACACCGGCCAGTACATGGAACTGCGCCAGGCGTGCACGGGCTTCGCCAACGCGCTGACCATCGCGAGTTCGATGCTGACCACCACGGCCGCCGACCGCGTGTGCGTCGTCGGCAGCGAGACGGGCTCGGTGCTGTTCGACGTCGAGGAAGCCCGCGCGGACCGCGGCCAGCTGGTCAACGCGGCGCAGATGGGCGACGGCGCGGGCGCCGTCATCCTCTCCCGGTACCCCGGCGACGGCGCCTACCTGTCGAACGTCTACTTCGGCACGCTGGGCCTGGGTAAACCGTCCGCCTTCAGCCTCGTCACGGGCGGTTCGGCCAAACCGGCGCACGCCATCGACCAGCCGGGTTCCATGGGTTTCGTCAACGACTACAACCTCGCCCGGGCCGAGGGCCTGGACCTGTTCCGCGCGGGCTTCGAGGCCTTGACGTCGGTGGGGCTGGACGAGCCGCGGGTCGACCGGTACCTGACCCACCAGGCGAACGGACGCATGGGCGAGGTGCTGTCCCCGGTGCTGGGCATCCCGGAGAAGAAATTCCACAACTGCGCCGCCGACTACGGCAACACCGGCTCCGCCTCGACCTGGATCGGCCTGCACAGCGTCCGCGAGCAGCACGTGCTGCGGCCCGGGCAGGTGCTCGGCGTGCTCGGCGCGGAGGCGACCAAGTTCATGTACGGCGGCTTCACCTACGTGGAAGGTGAACCATGCGACTGAGCCTGATGTTCTTCGCGGGCGCGTTGGAGTCCAACGCCGCCGACCAGTACCGGACCGTCCTGGACCTGGCCGCGTTCGCCGACCGCAGCGGGTTCGCGGGCGTGTGGCTGCCGGAACGGCACTTCTCCAGCTTCGGCGCCCCGTTCCCGAACCCGGTACCGCTGCTGGCCGCCGTCGCCGCGCGCACCGAGCGGCTGACGCTGCGCACCGGCAGCCTGGTCGTCGCCCTGCACGACCCGCTGCGGGTGGCCGAAGACCTGTCCATTCTGGACAACCTCAGCGGCGGGCGGCTCGAAGCCGGGTTCGCCTCCGGCTGGTCGCCCGCCGACTTCGCCTTCCACCCCGACCGCTACGAGCGCAGGCACGCCGTGCTCTTCGAGCTGATCGACCAGGTGCGGGCCCTGTGGCGCGGCGGCCTGCACGAGGCCCGTTCCGGTTCGGGCGAGGACATCCGCGTGCGCCCGCTGCCGCGCCCGGTGCAGCCGGACCTCACGGTGTGGATCGCCGCGTCGCAGAGCACGGACACCTTCCGCGGCGCGGGCAGGCGCGGTGAAGGCGTGCTGACCCACGTCCTCGACGGCAACCTGGACAAGCTGGCGGAGAACATCTCGGCCTACCGCCAGGAGTTCGCGGCCGCCGGTCACGACCCGGCGGACGGCCGCGTCGCGCTCATGCTGCACACCCACCTCGGCACGGACCGCGACGAGGTCGTCGGCCTCGTCCGCGACCCGTACCGCGACTACCTCAAGAGCATCACACCGCTGGCGCGCGGACTGGCGAAAGCGCGCGGTCGCGGCGTCGACCTCGACCGGTTCACCGCCCGGCACGTCGACCAGTTCGCCCAGGCGCACTTCCAGCGCGCCATCGACGGCCGTTCCCTCATCGGCACCGTCGACGACGCGCACCGCACCCTCAAGACCGTGCGCGACCTCGGCGTCGACGAGGTCGCCTGCCTCGTGGACTTCGGACTGCGCGGCGCCCAGGTGCGCGCGCAGCTGCCGCTGCTCGCCGAGCTGAACGAGTCCCTCGCCCACGTGCCGACATCAAGGAGCCCGCGATGACCGGCGTCCACGAGGACGACCAGACCCGAATCCTTGGCCTGAACTGGGAGAAAGCCGCCGAGTTCGAGCCCCGGCCTGCTGCCGCCACCGAGTCCGAGTGGGTTCTGCTGTCGTGGGGGCCGAGTCGGAGCGCGGACGCCCTCGCGGCGGCACTCGGTGCGACGGACCCGAGCACCCGAGTCCACCGCGCGGATCTCGCGGCAGCGCCCGACGAGATCCAGGGTCAGCGGTGTGTGTTCTTCCTCGACGAGACCGCGCCACTGACCGGATCCGACCTGACCGGCGACGAGGGTTGGGCCTGGGCGCACGCGGCCGTGCGCCTGTGTCAGCGGGTGGCCAACGCGGGCGCGAGGCTGTGGATCGTCACGCGGACCGGCCTGCACGGCCCGGGCGCGCGCGAGGCGGTCCGGCCCGAGCACGACTTCGCCTGGGCGCTGGGCCGGTGCCACGCCGCCGAACGCCCCGAGAGCTGGGGCGGACTCGTCGACCTCGACGTCGACGACCCGACCGCGGCGGGCAGGCTGCTGGCGGACTACCTGCTCTCCGACTCCGCCGAGGACGAGGTCCTGCTGCGCGACGACGGCCCACTCGTGGCCCGGTTGCGCGCCTCGGCGCTGCCCCCGGTCGCCAGCGGCCAAGGCCTTTCGCCGCGACGGTTGCACGTGGTCAGCGGCGGCGCGGCGGGGCTCAGCTTCGAAGTCCAGCGCTGGCTGGCCCGACGCGGCGCCGAACGCCTGCTGGTGCTCGGCCGCAGTCCGCTCGACCGCGACCGCGAGCGCAACCTCCGGCTGCTGGCGAACCTGGGCTGCGCGGCGGAGTACGAGGTGCTCGACGTCGGCGACCCGGCGGCCGTGCGCGCGCTCACCAACCGCTTGCGCGCCCGAGGTGACGCCATCGGCGGCGTGTTCCACCTCGCCTCGAACTGGCGGATCGACGGGCTGTCCTGTGTGTCTTCACTGATGAACTCCACCGAGGAACAGACCAGGGTATTGTTGTCGGCTAAAGCAAGTGGCGCGCTGCTGCTCGGCGAACTCGCCGAAGAACTCGGCGCGGAAGCGATGGTGCTGTTCTCCTCTGCCGCCGCCACCTTCGGCTCACCGGGGCAGGCGGGCTACGCGGCGGCGAACGCGGTCCTCGACGGCGTGGCGCGCCGCCTGAACCGTGGACGGGTCCGCGCCGTCAGCATCGCGTGGGGGCCCATCGGCGAGGTGGGGTTCGGCGCCACACCGGACGGCGCGCAACTGCACGAGGTCTGGGAGCGGCTCGGCCTGCGGCGACTGACCGTCGACCAGGTGCTCTCGACCGTCGACATGGCGCTGGCGCGGGACGAGCCGAACCTCGCCGTGGCCTCGTGGGACGACTCGGCCGCGGAGTTGTTGACCTGGGCCGGTTCGCGGCCCGTGCTGGAGCCGCTCGCCGCCACCCAGCCGGTCGGGCTCTCGCTGGAGCGGTTGGCGGAGCTGCCGGACGCGGAGCGCGTCGGGTACATCGTCGAGGTGATCCGCGAGCAGCTCGGGCAGATGCTCTCGTGCGCGCCGAGCGACCTCGACCCCGCGCTGCCGCTGGCGTCGATGGACATCGACTCGCTCATCGCCCTGGAGATGCTCTTCGTCATCGAGCGCGAGTTCGCCGTCCGGCTCGGCCTCGACGAGTTGCTGCTGGGCATGAACAACACCCTGGTGGCCATGGCCGAACTCCTCGACCGACGCGTCCGCGACGACGCGCTCGCGGTGTCCGGGACCGCCTGATGCGGGGCGTGCACGTCAGCGGGCTCGGGGTGCTGACCCAGTCGGGGTCGAGCCTGAAGCGGTTCTGGGACGGGCTCGTCGACCCGTCCCCGGTGTTCGCGCCGCCATCGGGCTGCCCAGGGGTGGACGTGCCGGTGGCGGAGATCCGCGGCACGGAGTGGATCGCCGGAGCCGGGGTCGCGCGGCCCGCGCTGTGCGACCGGTCGGCGTTGCTGGCCGTGGCCGCCGCGCGCGCCGCGCTGGCCGACGCCGCTCTGGACGCGGATCTCCCCGACCCCGACCGGGTCGCGGTGGTCGTCGGCAGTGGCGCGCCGGGCATCGCGACCTTGGACGAGCAGTACGAGCGGCTGTACCGGCAGCGCGCCAACCGGTTGAGCCCGCTGACCGTGCCGAAGAGCATGGGCAGCTCGGCGGCGAGCTGGATCAGCATGACGTTCGGCTTCCGCGGCCCCGCCTTCGTCGTGGCCAGTGCCTGTGCCGCGGCCACGCACGCGATCGGGGTGGCCGCGCAGCTCGTGGAGTCGGGTGCCGTCGACGTCGCCGTGTGCGGTGGTTCTGAGGCGTGCCTCGTCGAGGGATCCCTGCGGGCCTGGGAATCCCTTGGCGTGCTGGCGAAAGACACCTGCCGCCCGTTCGCGGCGGGCCGCACCGGGCTCGTGCTCGCCGAGGGCGCGGGCATGCTCGTGCTCGAATCGGCCGCGCACGCGCGGGCGCGGGGATTCACACCTCGAGCGCAAGTGGCGGGTTTCGGCGCGAGCGCGGACGCCGGGCACCTCACCCGGCCCTCCGCGAGCGGGATGGCGGCGGCCATGACGGGCGCGCTGCGTTCGGCCGCGGTCGCGCCCGACGAGATCGACTACGTCAACGCCCACGGCACGGGCACACCGACCAACGACCCGGCCGAGACCACCGCGCTCAAAACCGTTTTCGGCGCGGACTCGGTTCCCGTGATGTCCTCGACGAAGGGCACCACCGGCCACGCGCTCGGCGCGTCCGGCGGCATCGAGGCCGTGGTCGCCGTGCTGGCCATCGAGCACGGCGTGGTGCCGCCGACGGCCAACTTCGACGGCCCGGACCCGGACTGCGACCTCGACTGCGTGCCGAACACCGCGCGGGAGCACCGGACCCGCCTGGTGATGTCGAACTCGTTCGCGTTCGGCGGACTCAACGCGTCGATCGTGTTCGGCCGCCCGCAGGCGGCTTGACGAAGACAGGGGGAACGCACCATGGCTCTGCTCGGGTACTTCGCCGCGGGGGTCCTCACGTGGACCTTCCTGGAGTGGTTGCTGCACGGGCGGCTCTTCCACTCCCGCGGGCTCCGCAACCCGTTCGCGAAGGAGCACGCGCTGCACCACGCGGACCCGCTGCACATGGTCGGCTGGCCCCGGAAGCTCATCGGGGTCGTCTTCGTGGTCGGTGTGCTCGTCGCGATCCTGCGACTGTCCCTTGGGGACTTCGAGGCGGCGGCTTTCCCGTGCGGGCTCGGGTTCATGTACCTCGTCTACGAGTCCGTCCACCGCGTCATCCACACCAGGGCCCCGCGCACGTCCTACGGTCGGTGGCTGCGGTTGCAGCACGTCCAGCACCACTTCCACACCCCGAAGCGCAACTTCGGCGTCACGTCGGCGGTGTGGGACCACGTCTTCCGCACCCACGTCCCCTTCACCAAGCCCCTCGCCGTCCCCGAGCGCCTCGCCATGCCCTGGCTGCTCGACCCCCAGAGCGGCGGACTCGCCGACGCCTACACCCAGGACTACGTCCTCGTGCGCCGCGTCCGCGACCTCCCCGACTCGACGACGGCGGCCTCCGCGCAGTGAACCGCTGGCTGGTTCCCGCCGTCCGCATCGCGGGCGTGGCCTACATCGGCTTCCTGCTGCTCTCCGGCGCCCCCCTCCTGTTCCGGCTGGTCCTGGCGGCCACAGCGGCCACCATCGTCCTCACCTGCCACCGCTGGCGGGCCTTCGCCCTGTTCGCCTCGCCATTCCTGATCCAACTCCTCATCTACGACCGCCAACGCGTCCTGTCCCCGGCCGTCACCCGGCGGGCCATCGACGTCACGGGCCCCCGGGACTGGGAACTGGCCTGGTTCAGCGTGCGCACCGCCAACGGCCCGATCACCGTGGCGGAGTGGTTCCAGACCCACACCACCCCGATCCTCGACTTCCTCTGCGGCATCGTCTACTTGGGATTCATGCCCGGCTTCGTCCTCCTGGCCGCCTGGTGGCGCTTCAAGGAACGCCGCACGGACGCGTGGGTCATCATGTGGGCCCTGCTCGCCCTACATGTCATCGGGTACACCATCCACCAACTGCACCCGACGGCCCCACCCTGGTACGTCACGGAATACGGCACGGGCCCCGCGGTCGTCACCGCCCCACCCGAACCCGCCGGCGGCACACGCTTCGACCAACTCCTCGGAGTATCCTGGTTCTCCGGCCAATACAAGGCCAGCTCAAGCGTCTTCGGCGCGCTCCCATCCCTCCACGTGGGACAGACCTTCCTCGCCGCCCTCTTCGCCACCCACTACCGCTCCCTGCGCACCGTGGCCTGGGCCTTCTTCGCCTTGGTCCTACTGGCCTCGGTCTACCTCAACCACCACTACCTGGTCGACGGCTTGGCGGGCATGGCCATCGCGGCCGTCATCTTCACCGCCACCATGGCTTTCACCGGTTGGCGTCCCCGCCTGCCCTGGCGCGCGAAACGGCAAGACAGCCCAGGCGGGGCGTCCGTGGGGTAGCCGACCCCTGGAGTTCGACGACGCGGCTCAGGCGGGCAAGCGCTTGCGGCCCGGTGTCCACCAGTTGCGGTCGCCGAGCATCGCCATGGTGGCGGGCACGAGCAGGCACCGGACGACGGTCGCGTCGACGGCGATCGCGACCGCCATCCCCACCCCGAACATCTTGATCGTCGGGTCGTTGTTCGGCACGAACGCGAGGAACACGCCGACCATGATCGTGGCCGCCGCGGTGATCACCCCACCCGTGCCGAGCAGCCCCTCGCGCACCGACCGCAGGTTGTCGCGGGTCTGCGTCCAACGCCGCCGCACATCGCTGAGCAGGAACACCTCGTAGTCCATCGACAGCCCGAACAGCAGTGCGAAGAGCATCAGCGGCACGAAGCTCGGCACCGGCACCGGACCGGAGAGCCCGATCCACGTCACCCCCCAACCCCAGGTGAACACCGCAGTCAGCACACCGTAGGCCGCGCCGATCGAGATGAAGTCCATCACCGCCGCCTTCAGCGCGAGCAGCGGCGCCCGGAAAGTCAGCAGCAGCACCGCGACCGACAGCAGCAGCACCACCGCGATGACCAGCGGCAACTTGTCGCTCACCCGGTCGGCGAGGTCCACCCGGGCCGCCGTGGTCCCACCGACGTGCACGGTCACCTCCGGCACGGACCGCTCACGCAACCGGTGCACGAGGTCCGCCGTCGCGGGATCCCCGCCCGCGGTCGAGGGAACGACCTGAACCGCGAAGGCCAGCCCGTCCGCCGTCGGCGTCACGGGTCCGACCGCCGCGACCTCCGGCTGGTCACGCACCATCGCCACGAACCGGCCCACGCGCGGGTCCTTGGCATCGGTGACCGGCGTCGACACCTGACCGAGCACGGTGAGCGGCGTCCCCGTCCCCGGCCCGAACGCCGCCGAGATCGCGTCGTTGGCCTGCCGGACCGCCGTGACCTCCGGCGACGACCCCGCGTCGAGTTGACCGAGGCGCAGGTCGGTCGCGGGCGCGGCGAGCAGCGCCAGCAGCACGAGCGCGAGCCCGCCCGCCAGCCACGGCCTGCGCGTCACCCGATCCGCCTGCCGCGCCCAGAAACCGGAACCCGCGCGGCTGGTCAGCCGCCGGTGCAGCCGCCCGCCGCGCGCGAGCCGGGTGCCCGCGAGCGAGGTCAGCGCGGGGAGCAGGGTGAGCGCGGCGAGCACGGCGAACGTGACCGCGATCCCGCACGTCCAGGCCAGCGTCCGCAGCAGCGGCACCTCGGTCAGGCCCAGCCCCGCGAGCGCGACCGCCACCGTCACCCCCGCGACGGCCACCGCCGTGCCGGAGTCGGCGACCGAGCGCTCGATCGCGTCCGGCACCGACAGCCCGGACCGCGTCAGCGTGCGGAACCGGCTGAGCAGGAACAACGAGTAGTCGATGCCGACGCCGAGGCCGACCATCAGGGCCAGGGTCGACGCCACGGCGGGCATCGAGGTCAGGTTCCCGGCGAGGCCGACGGTTTCCAGCGTCGCGAGCACCGACAGACCCGAGGCCAGCAGCGGCAGCAGCGCGCCGACGATCCCGCCGAGCGCGAGGAACAGCACCAGGGCGGCCAGGATCAGCCCGAAGTACTCGTTGCCCGTGCTGCCCGAACCGTCGACGACCTGGGCGAAGGCGCCGCCGGGGAGCACGCGCAGACCGGCGTCGGCGGCGGGCCGCGCGGCGTCGGTGACGGTGCGCGCCACGGGTTTGGTGAGTTCCGCCCGGCGCACGTCCATGCCCACCGTGAACCAGCCGGTGCGCCCGTCCGCGGACAGTGAACCGTCCCGCGTGGAGGGTGGTTTCACCGTGGTTACGTGCTCGGTCCCGCGCAGAGCGGCCGCGGTCGCCGCGACCACGCCGGAGCGGGCCTCGTCGTCCAGCCGTCCTTGCTCGGTGACCAGGATGACGGTCCCGGAGGTGAGGGGAGCGGACGCCGACGTGGTCAGGTCGCGGACGAGCTGGGCGTCGGTGCCCGGCAGGCTCACGTCGTTGTCCGTCGGCGTGCCGATCAGCCGCGCGCTCGTCAGCAGCGCCGCCACCAGCAGCACCCACGCGCCGATCACGACGAACCGGTGCCGGGCGCTCGCCCGACCGACCGCCGCGACAGCCCGGGCGAACCGGCCGTCGTGTACCGCAGCACTCACAGGGGTCCTCCAGGCCTCACCGCAGGGGTGGGCGGTGGTCGGTGATCTTCCCGCCGCTGCGGACGAACCGCCGCGGCGCGATCCGGGCGAGCCAGGAAAGTCCTTTGTAGACCCGACTGGGCACGGAGACGACCTTGCCCCGGTCGACGTCGGCGAGGCAGTCGCGGACGACCCGCCGCGGGTCGAGCCACAGGGCGTCCGGCAGCTTGTCGACGCTGATCCCGGAGCGCCGGTGGAACTGCGTGCGGACGAACCCGGGGCACAGCACCGTCACGGTGACACCGGTGCCCGCCAACTCGCCCGCCAGGCCCTCGCTGAACGCGATGCTCCACGACTTGGCCGCCGAGTACGTGCCGCCCGCCACCCAGCCCGCGATGCTGGCCACGGTGATGATCGAGCCGCGGCCCCGCGCGCGCATGCCGCGCCCGGCGGCGTGGCTGACCACCAGCACCGCGCGGCACAGCACGTCGAGCAGCCGCTCCTCGTCGGCGCGCTCGTTGTCGAGGAACCACTTCCGCAACCCGAACCCGGCGTTGTTGACCAAGACGTCGACGGCGCGCGCCCGCTCGGCGACCCGCTCGACATCGGCGCGCGCGGACAGGTCGGCGTGCAGGGCCTCGGTCCCGACGCCGTACCGCTCGGCCAACTCAGCGCGGACCTCGTCGAGCCGGTCGGCCTCGTTCGAGACGAGCACGAGGTCGTGGCCGCGCGCGCCGAGCAGGCGGGCGAACTCCAGCCCGATCCCCGAGGTCGCGCCGGTGACCAACGCCGTGCTCATCCGCGGCGGGCCTTCGCGACGCCGGTACCGCTGCGCCGCACCAGTTGCCGAGGCGCCAAGCGCGCGGCGAGCACGATCGCCTTGTACAGCGTGCCCGGGACCGAGATCACCTTGCCCTTGCCCGCGTCCCGCAAGCAGGTGCGCACGACCCGCCGGGCGTCCAGCCAGGCCCGGTCCGGGATCGACCCGGTTCCGATTCCGGCGCGCTGGTGGAACTCCGTGCGGATGAACCCGGGGCACAACGCCGTGACCGTCACCCCGGACGGCGCGCACTCACCCGAGAGGCTCTCGCTGAACACGGTGACCCACGACTTGGCGGCCGAGTACGTGCCGGAGGTCAACCACCCCGCCACGCTGGACACGTTGATGATCCGCCCCCGACCGCGCTCGCGCATGCCCTGACCCGCCGCGTGGCAGATGGCGAGGACGGACCGGCACAGGACCTGGAACAATTCCTCCTCCGCGGCGATGTCGTTGTCCAGGAAGCGTTGCCGCAGGCCGAAACCGGCGTTGTTCACCACGGTATCGACGGTCCTGGCCCGCTCGGCCACCCGATCGACGTCGGCCCGATCCGCGAGGTCGGCGACGAGCACCTCGGTCGCGACGCCGTAGGCGGCCGCAAGCTCGGCGGCCACCTCGCGCAACCGGGCTTCGGTCCGGGCGACGAGCACGACCGCCTCGCCGCGCGCGGCCAGCTGACGTGCGAATTCCAGCCCGAGGCCCGCCGTGGCACCCGTGACGAGAGCGGTTGGCATTGCGCAATGCTAGCGAGGAATCCAGCCTTTTTCCGGTATTTCAGCCACAACTGCATTCCCCCCGGTCACGCGGTGATTTCCCGTGTCCTCCGCGCGGTCGACCCCGCACGCCCCGGCCACCGCCGCGCCGACCACACCGTGAACCCGACGGCATAGCCATTCCCACGCGCGTCAACTCGCGGACGAATGACTTCGCAACGCCCCACAGCACTTCACGCCGAGTGGAACGGTCGCCCCAGCCGCTCCCAGAACGCGTACCAGCGGTGGTCCGACGCCCGTACCGCCAGCACCACGCTCACCGCGACCCACCCCACGGCCAACGCGACCACGACCCAGCCCACCACCGGCCGGACTTGGAACCCCGCGTAGCTGAACCCCACGAGCAACAGCACGGACACAAATGCCCTCGGCCCCACCACCAGCCACCGGCTCTCCGGGTAGTCCGGGTCCCTCGGATCCTTCGAGTCCACTCGATCCTCCTCAACACGGACGGCCAGAGCCCCGCGCCGATCCTATTCCGACCTGCGCCCGCGTACGAGCGACCGCCGCGTCCTTCCTCGTTCACACCGCGGCGAGGCCGGTCTGGTACGCGAGGATCACCAGGTGCACGCGGTCGCGCGCGGCCAGTTTGAGCATGAGGTGCCCGACGTGGGTTTTCGCGGTCCCGGTGGTGATGTGCAGTCGTAGTCCGATCTCGGCGTTGGACAGCCCGGCCGCGACCAGGGTGAGGACTTCCCGCTCCCGCGCGGTGATCGTGGTGGGCAGGACCGCGCGCGGGGACGGCCGGGCGGATTGGGTCGCGAACTCCGCGATGAGCCTGCGCGTCACGCCGGGGGCCAGTAGTGCGTCGCCGGACGCGACCACCCGGATCGCCGCCAGCAACTCGGCCGATGGGGTGTCCTTGAGCAGGAAGCCGCTCGCGCCCGCGCGCAGGGCCGCGAACACGTACTCGTCCAGGTCGAACGTGGTCAGCACGAGTACCCGCACCCCGGTCAGCTCGGCGGTGATCCGCCGGGTCGCCTCGATGCCGTCCAGTTCGGGCATCCGGATGTCCATCACCACGACGTCGGGCCGGTGGGTCGCCGCCAACCGGACCGCCTCCGCGCCGTTCGCGGCCTCCCCGACGACGTCGAGATCGTCGGCCCAGCCGACGATCTCGCGGAAACCGGCCCGGACGAGCGCCTGGTCGTCGGCGACGAGCACCCGGATCACCGGCCGTCCCCGTCCGGCAGCCGCGCGGCGACCTCGAACCCGCCGGGCACCGCGCCCGCGCGCAACTCGCCGCCGCACAGCGCGGCCCGCTCACGCATCCCGACCAGCCCGTGCCCACCTGGGCCGTGCGGCCCGCCGCGCCCGTCGTCGTTGACCGTCAGCAGCACGGCGTCCTGCCCGTAGACGACCGTGACGCGGCACGTCGGGGTCCCGGCGTGCTTGACCACGTTCGTCAGGGCCTCCTGCACGATCCGGTAGGCCGAAACATCGACCCCGGCGGGCAGCGGCCGTGGCGTGCCGCGCACCACGACGTCGACGCTGATTCCGGCGGCCGCCGTGCGCGCGACCAGGCCGTCCAGTCCAGCCAGGCCCGGTGCCGGTTCGAGCACGCCGCGCACGTCGTTGTCCCGCAACACACCCAGCATCCGACGCAGCTCTGTCAGCGCTTCGCGACCGGTGGTCTCGATGACGCCGAGCGCGGCGGCCGCGGCGGCGGGCTTGCGGTCGAACACCAGCCTGCCCATGTCGGCCTGCACGGTGATCACGCTCATGCTGTGCGCGACGACATCGTGCAGCTCCCGCGCGATGCGCAGGCGCTCATCGGTGACCAGCGCATCGGCTTCGCGTTCCCGTTGCGCCGCAAGGACTCGCGCATACCCGAGATACTGCGCCCGCAACAACCCCGCACTCCACCCGATCACCACGACGGCACCGGGGAGCAGAACCGCCACCCACTGTCCATTCCAGGTGGTAGCGGCGGCGACCACGACCACGACCGCCGCGAGCGCCGCGTACGCGCGGCGGGATCCTCGTGCCGCGGACGAATACGCGACCACCGCCATCGGCACGGACGCGAACGGCACCACCGGCACCACCGACGTCGCCAGCGACATGCCGAACGCCGGAATGCCCAGCCCGAACGCCACCCACGGCCACCGTCGTCGCAGCAAGAGCGGCACGGCAAGAAGAGTGGCACCGAGCAGACCGACCCACCGCGGCGCCTCGCCGTGCCCACCGAGTAGCGGGCCGCCCCACACCAGCGCGACCGCGACGGCCGCGACGCAGTCCAGCGCGAACCAGTGTCCCGGCCGCAGCGGCGGGCGCACGTCGATCCTCATCGCCCGACCGTAGCCAGGCACCACCGCCGCGCACATCACTCTCCAGGCGTATGCCCACGGGCATACGCCGCGGGGCGCCTGCCCGTGCGGCGATGACGGAGCAGGCACCAACCCGGCACGGTGGGTCAACCAGAAGGGGAGTGCCCATGATCGAAGCTGATGAGCTGACCAAGACCTACGGCCGCCACCGCGCGGTGGACCGCCTGACCTTCCGCGTCCTACCCGGGCGGGTGACCGGTTTCCTCGGCCCGAACGGCGCGGGCAAATCCACCACCATCCGACTGATCCTCGGCCTGGACTCGCCAACACACGGCCGCGTGCGGATCAACGGACGGCCATACCGCGCACTGACCCAACCGTTGCGGCAGGTCGGCGCCCTGCTCGACGCGCACGCCACCCACGGCGGCCGGCGCGCCCGCGACCACCTGCTGTGGCTCGCGCAGACCAACGACATCCCACGCGGCCGGGTCGCCGAAGTGCTGCGCCGCACCGGCCTGACCGAGGAAGGACACCGACGTGTCGGCGGTTTCTCGCTCGGCATGAAGCAGCGGCTCGGGATCGCCGCGGCCCTGCTCGGTGACCCCCAGGTCCTGATCTTCGACGAACCGGTCAACGGCCTCGACCCCGACGGCGTGCACTGGATCCGCGGGCTGATCCGGTCGCTGGCCGCCGAGGGCCGCACGGTGCTGATCTCCAGCCACCTGATGAGCGAGATGCAGCTGACCGCCGACCACGTCCTGATCCTCGCCCGCGGCAGGCTGCTGTCGGACTCCGGCATGGCGGATTTGGTCCGCTCAGACGGCGGCGACGTGCTGGTCCGCACCGCCTGCGACACACCGCTCGCCACGCTGCTCACCGCTCGCGGGGCCACAGTGGCACCGGAACCCGCCCACGGCCTGGCGGTGACGGGTCTCGACCCGGCCGAGATCGCCGCCACGGCCGCCACACACGGCATCGCGCTCGTCGAACTGACCCCACGCCCACCCTCACTCGAGGAAGTCTTCCGCCGCATCACCGACCCCGAACTCCGATACCGCGCCGAGCCACGCCCACAGGACGCCCGATGACCCGTTTCCCGACAAGCCTGGTCGCCGCCGAGTGGACGAAACTGCGCTCGGTCCGATCGACCCCCTTGATCCTCGCCGTCGCAACGGTCGCAACCATCGCGATCGCCGTACTACAGGCCCGCTCGACGATCAGCGCATGGGACAGTTGGACAGCACGCGCCCGTGCCGAGTTCGACCCCGTTTTCACCACGTTCACCGGATTCCAATTGGCACAAATGGCTTTCGCGCTCCTCGGCATCCTGGCCGTCACCGCGGAATACAGCACAGGCACCATCCGCTCGACGTTCGCCGCGGTACCCCGGCGCGGCCGAGTGCTCACAGCAAAGCTGCTGGTCCTCGGCACCGTGGCACTGGTGACCGGCCTGGCCCTGGCCTTCACCGCCTTCTTCGCCGCACAGTCCGTCCTGGCAGGCAAGCACTTGGACGTCACCCTGGACACCCCAAACGTCCTGCGCGCGTTGCTGGGCCAGGGTTTCTACCTGTGCACAGCCGCGATCCTCGGCGCCGCGATCGGCACCCTGCTCCGCCACACCGCAGGCGCGACCACACTCACCACCGGTTTGATGTTCCTCTCCACCACGGTCTTCAAAGCGATCTCCCCCGACGGCTCCACAGCCCTGATCCACTGGTCTCCAGCCGCGGCAGCGGAAGGCCTCACCTGGACAACGTTCCACGACCCCGACTGGCCACCCCCGGGATCAGCCCTGATCGTCTGCCTGACCTACCTCGCCGTCGGCATCACGGCAGCCACCTGGCGCCTGACCCGCCGCGACGTATGAACCCACGCTCAACACTTCGAAACGCAACATCACGGCAACCTGGCCCAGGCATCGCCCGACGGCACAGCCCCCGACCCAGCCGGAACGCGGGTCGCCGACACCCGTTTCGTACTAGACCAACTGCAACTGCTCAACACCGGAACCAACCCCGACGCCGAACACCGCGAACTACCCGACGCCCTGGACCTACGCCGAATCGCCATGTTCGGCGTATCCGCGGGCGGCAGCACCACCGCCAACACCATGTTCGAGGACCAACGGATCAAAGCAGGCCTCAGCATGGACGGCCCCATGTTCGGCCCAGTGACCACCGGCGGCCTGGATCGCCCATTCCTCCTAATGGACGCCAACCGAACTACCCGAAAACTACAAGCCGACCAACAAAGTTTCTGGTCAAGCCTACGCGGTTGGCGACTCAACACCGGCCTCTCTGGCGCCGCACACATCTCCTACGGAGACGAGGAAGGGGCTGCCCAGACTTCGGTTGACACCGGTGTTGACGGGTTCTCAGGCCGCTGCTGCGGTTGTGTAGATGGTCTCAAACTCGACCGGTGTGAGCTTGCCCAGGGCGCGTTGTCGGCGTTTGCGGTGGTACTTCGTTTCGATCCAGGACACGATCGCCAACCGCAACTCCTCCCGGGTGCGCCACCGTCGGGTATCGAGAACGTTCTTCTACAGCAGAGAAAAGAACGATTCCATCGCGGCGTTGTCACCACAGGCACCGACCCGGCCCATCGACCCGGTTAGCCCATGGTTGCGTAACAGACGCCGGTAGGCTCCCGACCGAAATTGAGCGCCGCGGTCGGAGTGGACCACGACATCGCGCGGGTCGCGCAGCGCGATGGCGTTGCGCAGAGCGCTGACCGCGAGTGAGGCCCGCATGTGCGAGGCGATGGAGTATCCGACGATCTTGTTGGAGTAGCAGTCCTTGACCGCACACAAGTACAGCTTGCCCTCACCGGTGGGATGCTCGGTGATATCGGTCAACCACTTGATGTTCGGTGCGGTGGCGGTGAAGTCACGGCGCACGAGGTCGTCGTGCACCGGCGGCCCCGCCTTGTGGAAACGGCCTTTCCTCTTGGCGTGCAGCGAGAAGATCTGCTGCATCGAGCAGATCCGCCACACCCGGTTCTCCGAGGCGCTGAAGCCCTGCTGGGCGAGCTCGTCGGCGATGAACCGGTACCCGTCGGCCGGGTCGTCGGCGTGGATCTCGAGCGCGGCGTTGATCAACTGCGCGTCGTCCCAATCGCGCCGGCAGACCGGAGCCGAGCACCATTGGTAGTAGGCCTGCCGGGAGATCCCCAACACCCTGCACGTCACCGCGACCGGCACCCTGATCGAGGCGCCGGCCGCGGCCAGTTCACGGACGAGCGGGAAGACTATTTTACCAGCAGGTTGCCCTGCGCCAGGTAGGCCGCGGCCTTGCGCAGGACCTCGTTCTCCTGCTCCAGCAACCGGTTGCGCTTACGCAACTCGCGTAGCTCGGCGGACTCATCCCGGGTCACGCCGGGCCGCGCGCCGTCCTCGACATCGGCGGCACGCAGCCAATTGGCCAGGCACGACTCGGAGATCCCGAAATCCTTCGCGACCTGCTTCAACGGGGCATCACCTCGACGAGCCACGGCCACAACATCGTCGCGGAACTCACGGGGATAGGGCTTGGGCACGATGACATCCTTCCAGGCGAGGCCGAAGCCTCACACATGAGGTGTCAACCAAACCCTGGGCAGACCCGAATTCCTCATTCCCCAAATCGCCCCCTTACTCGGCTGGTCCCAAAACGACATCGCCAAACAAATCGGCACACTTCCCCCACGTTGCGCCGAAGCAGTACAACGCGCCTACCCACTGGCCTTCTACGATCTACACCTCCGACACAAAGGCCACCTACTAGACGCCCCATCCCCCCGCTACCCAGAGGTAACCTTCATCCCCTAACCGGCACCGTCCGAGTCCAGTCCAACCCCGACCACACCGCCTCAGACCGACTCACCTCTACCCCAACCGGCCACACCGCAGCCGATGACCGCGCCCCTGCGGAGTTCATGCAGGCACGTCCGACCTATACGAGACTAGAAGCTGTCCCGTAACGGTGTCTCGTCAAGATCGATGATCTTGGTGTGGTGCAGGTGATCAGTGCGGACCGGCCGGAGTGGGTGCCGGTGTTCACGGGTTTGTCGGTGCGGGCGTTCCGCAAACTGGTGCGGGCCGTGGCCGCTCGGGGTGGTGAGCAGACCGGTGCTGGCCGGTGGTGGGGTCTGTCGCTGGCGGATCGGGTGTTGCTGGTGGCGGTGTACTACCGGACGAACCTGACGTTTCGGCAGGTCGCGCTGTTGTTCGGGATCTCGAGGTCGGCCGCGAACCGGGCGGTGGATCATCTGGCGCCGCTGCTGGCACTCTCCCCGGTGACCCGGAAACACAGCCCGGACACGGTGCTGATCGTGGACGGAACACTGGTGCCCACCCACGACCGCGGCATGTCCGCCTCCAGCAAGAACTACCGCTATTCGGTGAACATGCAGGTCGTCATCGACGCCAACACCCGCCTGGTCATCGCGGTCGGCGAACCCACGCCCGGCAACCGCAACGACTGCCGCGCCTACACCGACTCCGGCGTCGATGAGCAATGCCGGGGCGCGAAGGTGATGGCCGACGGCGGCTACCAAGGCAACCCCGAGGTGATCATGCCCTATCGCAAACCCCGCAAGGGGCAACCGCCGCTGCCGCAATGGAAAGAAGATCTCAACACCATCCACAAGAGCGTCCGCGCCCGGGTCGAGCACGCCCTGGCCCATATGAAGTCCTGGAACATCCTGCGCAACTGCCGCCGCAAACGCGACGGGGTCTGGTACGCCACCCGTGGCGTCGCCCAGATGCGCAACCTGGCCATGACGGCCTGACGGTCGTCCCCGGTAGCGCACCGCCACCGTCGTCTATGCCCACCAAACACACTTGATCATTACGGGACAACCTTTAGGTGCCTAGAACGCATACAACCGACGCCGTCGCCGCCCTCATCCTGCTCGGTGCGGACCTCGACGTGCCGTGCGGCGAAGACCCGGATCACCGTGGTGGTGGCCAGGCTGCCGGCAGTGCGGCAGGACCCGCATCGCGTGGGTGTGGCGCACCAGGCGCTTTCCTGGTCGTGGGATCGGCCGCCGCGCCGGTGGGGCGGCCGGGTCGTCAGGTGATCAGGATCAGCGTGCCCTGGTCACGGTCTACCGCCAACAGGTATCCGTCGCGGGCGGTGAAGATCGAAGATGCCTGTTCGATGAGGTCCGCCAGGTTGGGGTGGGCGCTCAAGGCGTCTTGTTTGGTCGATTCGGTGAACTCCCCGGCCTGGGGTTGGCGCGGGTACTCGGAGTGGGCGATGAGCAGCAAGGCGAGTTCGTCGTCCGGCAGCTCCCGGTTCACGATCTCGAACGTCAGCCGACCGTTGCGGTTGTCCCGTAGCGGGAGGATTTCGTCGGCGAAGTTGGCCATGCCGTGGCTCCGCTGCCCCTCGTACTCGGCCAGCTCGGTCGCCAGGTACTTCAGGTCGGGATCGAACCGCATCCCCAGGCGTTCGGTGAGCACGGCCTGGATCGGCCCGGTCACCTCGCGCATGTACCCGTCGAAGTAGGTGTGTTCGTCGAGGCCGAGCAGCCGGGCGAACTCGGCGTTCGACATCCCCTCGACCTGGACCTCGCCCACGCCCATGCCTGAGCGGTCATAGCTCTCGATGTACCACATGGCCCCTCCCGATCCGATCGTGTCACCCCGCAGGAGCGGGCGTCACGTCACCTTTGCCCTTGATGAGCGTCACGGTTGCGCTGCCGCGGTCGATCAGGAGCACGTAGTCCTCGGTGGCCGTGAACACCGAGGATGTCCGCGCGATCAGGTCGGCATCCTCGGGGAGGACGCGCAGGACCTCCTCCCGGCTCGTCTCGGTGAACTCGAAGCCGTGTGGTGGGCGCGGGTAGCGCGAATGCGAGGTCAACAGCAATGCCAACTCGTGATCCTCGACGTCCGTGTCGGCCACGCCGAATACCAGTCGGTTTCCGTGTTCCTCCTGGAATGGGAGGAGTTCATCGGCGAAATTGGCCATGCCGTGGAGGACCTGGCCATCGAAGTCGGCCAGATTGTGGGCGAAATAGTCCAACTCCGGATCGAATCGGAAATTGAGCCGCTCGCCGAGCGCAGCCTTCATCGGCTCGGTTATCTCCAGCATGTTCCCATCGTGGCAGGTGCGCTCATCGAGCCCCACCACACGGGCGAAGTCGGCGGGCGACATCGCCTTGACCGGGACCTGGTCGACCATCGCGGTGCTGGTGAAACTCTCGATGTGCCACACGGTAGACCCCCTCATGCGCGGACCCGGGCGAGTGCGTCACTTCTCCAGTGAACCCAACTCGGTACGGCAGGCAGCTACCCGTCCAGCGACTGGCGCACCGGCCCGCACGTGCATTTCGAGATGTACTCCAAGCACAACTAAGCCTGCTTCAACCATATACGGCATCCACACGCACGCCGATTGGGGCGAAGCCTCCCGAGCGGGTTTCGGGTCGCACCCCAGAAAAAACAACGAACGACCCGTGCGCCCGGTAGGCTCATGCAGCATCCACACGAGTCCCGATTGGGGGTCCGGGGGCGAAGCCCGCCGGGCGGGTCTGGGGTTGCACCCCAGAAGAAATGACGAGCGACCCGGTTCGCGCTTTCCGCGAACACAGGCCGCCAGAGTCTCGTGCCCCCGGCAGGATTCGAACCTGCGCTCCCGCCTCCGGAGGGCGGTGCTCTATCCCCTGAGCTACGGGGGCGGCCGGTCGCCGTGGCGACGGGGGGAAGCGTAGCGCATCGGGGGTGGCGGGCTCGGGGGTGGGGGCCTAGTTTTGGGGTTGTGGTGTTGACCTGGGGGTTTTCCCTCGCGATGGGTCACGGTCGGGAGACGGCCGGGGAAGTGGTCTGGACCTTTTCGCGGGGTGCCTCTAAGGTCACACCTCGATTGCTGAGGCATTCTGGCCTCTCAGGGCGTCTGAATCCATTCGGACGCGACGGCTAGGAGGGTGTTGTGGCCGAGGTCCGGTACGAGGCAGCGTCGAGGGTGTACCCCGGGTCCCCGCCGGTGCGGGCGGTCGATGGGCTCAACCTGTCGATCGAGGACGGGGAGTTCCTGGTTCTGGTGGGGCCGTCGGGCTCCGGCAAGTCGACGGCGCTGCGGATGCTGGCCGGGCTCGAGGACGTCGACGAGGGCGCGATCCGGATCGGGGACCGGGACGTGACCGCTGTGCCCCCCAAGGGACGCGACATCGCGATGGTGTTCCAGTCCTACGCGCTCTACCCGCACATGACCGTCGCCCAGAACATGGGTTTCGCGCTCAAGCTGCAGGGGCTGTCGAAGCAGGTCATCGCCGAGAAGGTGACCGAGGCGGCGAAGATGCTCGACCTGGAGAACTACCTCGCCCGCAAGCCGAAGGCGCTCTCCGGCGGCCAGCGCCAGCGCGTGGCCATGGGCCGGGCCATCGTCCGCGAGCCCGCCGTCTTCCTGATGGACGAGCCGCTGTCCAACCTCGACGCCAAGCTGCGCGTCGAGACCCGGGCGAACATCGCCAACATCCAGCGCCGCCTGGGCACCACCACCATCTACGTCACGCACGACCAGGTCGAGGCCATGACCATGGGCCACCGCGTCGCGGTGCTCAAGGACGGCATCCTCCAGCAGTGCGACACCCCCCGCGCCCTCTACGACCGCCCGGTCAACGCCTTCGTCGCGGGCTTCATGGGCTCGCCGTCGATGAACCTGCGCTCCGCGCGCGTCGGCAACGGCACCGTGCGCATCGGTGAGCTCGACGTCCCGCTGACCCGCGAGACCTTCGCCGCCGTGCAGCGCGAGAACCTGTCCGAGGTGACCGTCGGCGTCCGCCCCGAGTCGCTCGGCCTCGTGTCCCCCGGCTCGCCCAACGCCCTCGACCTCGTCGTCGAGCTGGTCGAGGAGCTCGGCGCCGACGCCTTGGTGCACGGCTCCGTCGCGCACGACCCCGACGGCCCCCGCCTGGTCCTGCGCGTCGACGGCCGCACGCCGCCGCAGCTGGGCCAGACCGCGCGCGTCGTGCTGCGCGACCCGTCCGAGATCCACCTGTTCCACCCCGAGTCCGGCGACCGGCTCATCTGACACCCCCGGGGGTCGTGATCGGGCCGCGCACCGCGAGGTGCGCGGCCCGACGTCTTCACCCGGTCGGCCGCTCGCGGGCCCGGCACGGCGCCTCCGGCGTCGACTCCACGCCCACGGCGCACAGCCGCAGCGGCGCGGGCCGTCCCGCGGGCGCCGGTTCCGCCGACGGCTCCGCGCTGGGCTCCACCGACGGCGACGGCGACTCGGCGGGCTCCGACCCCGCGGGCGGCTCGGACGACGCGTCCGGCGAAGGGGTCGCCTCCGCCAGCGTCTCGGCGGACGGCGTCGGTTCGACCGACTCCGTCGGCGCGGGCACCGGATCCGGCTCCGGCGGCGGCGCGGGCTGCTCCGCGACCGGGTCGACGACCGGCGGCGCGGGCGGGACCGGCGTGACGCCGTTCGAGTACGCCGTCATCCACGTCGTCACCGCGACCACGTAGTCGCCGGAGTTGTTGTACCGGAAGATCGCCGCGCCCAGGTCGTCCGGCTTGGTCAGGTCCAGCCCGCCGGAGCACAGGTACCGGGCGGCGGCGACGGCCGCGTCGTAGATGTTGTTCGGGTCCGACTTGCCGTCCTTGTTGCCGTCCGCGCCGTACTTGCGCCAGGTCGACGGGATGAACTGCATCGGACCCACCGCGCGGTCCCACACCGGGTCGTCGTCGAACTCGCCGCCGTCGGTGTCGGCGATCGCGGCCACGCCCGGCGCGCCCGACAGCACCGGGCCGAGGATGTGCGGCGCCGTGTCGCCCTCCGGCGTCGCCTGGCCGCCGCGCGCGTGCCCGGACTCCACGCGGCCGATCGCGGCCAGGTGGTACCAGCGCAGCCCGCACGCCTTGCCGACCGCGCCCTCGGCGCGCCGGTACGCCGCGAGCATGTTGCGCGGGATGCCCTGCTCGCCCACCGGCGCCGGGTACGCGCGCGGGACCTGCGTCCGCGCGACCGGCGCGGGCTCCGGGATCTGGGCTATCGGACCGACCGGCGCGGGCTCGGCCCGCTGGGCCTCACCGTGCGCGGCGGCCGTCGGGTAGGGGCCCGCGACCTTGGGTGGTGGGGCGTCCGCGCGGGCGGGCGGGGACACGGGGCCGGAGGCCTGGGCGGCGGCCGTGGCGATGGACAGCAGCACGAGCGCCAGTGCGGTGACCGGGCGCGCGCCCCCCGGCTCGGCCGTGCGCGAAGTGGTAACCACGGTTCCCGTTTACCAGAGCGCTGACAAGCCTCTGGGACCTCAGCCAGCATGATCCCTCGTTCGAGTGGCGTTCAGCGCCGATCGGGTCACACCCCGTTGCACTTATGCGCATGTGACTATATGTTCGGCGAGTCGGGAAGGGGACAGTCGTGGGACACGGTCACGGGCACGGCACGACCGCCGCCGCCAGCGCCTCGGGGCGGCTGGTGGGCAGGCTGTGGGTGGCCTTCGGCATCGCCGCGGCGATCATGGCGGTGGAGTTCGCCGTCGGCGTCGCCACGGGGTCGCTGGCGCTCATCTCCGACGCCGCGCACATGCTCACCGACGTCGTCGGGGTCGGCCTCGCGCTGGCCGCGATCGTGGTCGCGCGGCGGGCCCGCAGCAAGCCGGGGCGCACCTTCGGGCTGTACCGGGCCGAGGTGCTCGCCGCGCTGGCGAACGCGGTGCTGCTGTTCGGCGTGGCGGCGTACGTGGTGTACGAGGCCGTCGAGCGCTTCACCGACCCGCCCGAGGTGGCGGGCCTGCCCGTGCTGCTGGCGGCGACCGCGGGCCTCGCGGCGAACGTCGTGTCGTTCTTCCTGCTGCGCGACGGCGCGCAGGAGAGCATCAACGTGCGCGGGGCGTACCTGGAGGTCGTCGCCGACCTCATCGGCTCACTCGGCGTGCTGGTCAGCGCCCTGATCACGCTGGCCACCGGCTGGCGCTGGGCGGACCCGATCATCGGCGTCGCGATCGGCCTGTGGGTCCTGCCCCGCACCTGGTCCCTCGCCCGCCGCGCCCTGCGGATCCTGTTCCAGCACGCCCCGGAGCGGGTCGACGTGGACGAGCTGGCGGCCCGGCTCGGCGGGGTGCCGGGGGTGGCCGAGGTCCACGACCTGCACGTGTGGACGCTGACGTCGGGGATGGAGGTGGCGTCGGCCCACCTGACCACGACGGAGTGCGCGGACCAGGCCGGTGTCCTGGACACCGCGCGGGAGCTGCTGCACCACGACTACGGCATCGAGCACGCGACGCTCCAGGTCGAGCACCGGGCGGCGGCCTCGAAGTGCAAGCAGCTGTCCTGGTGAGGGGAAGCATGTCTGCCTGATCGGGCAGACCTGCTCCAGGCCCGGCGGCTCCACGGCCCCGCCGCGAACGTTTGCGAGGCCCAGCGGGCGCCCGCTCGTTCAGGGCAGCGACCGGGCTTGTCAGCCGCAGGTCTGGTGGCGGGTTCACGGCCGACCTGCCCAACAGAAGCCTGCGGTAGCGGTCCACGTGGCGGCCGTTCAGTCGCGCGACGAGCGCTCCGAACGCGGCGGTACTCGTTCTGGATCTCCAGCCAGGATCCGCACCTTGCCGGCCTGGCAGGCGCCCGCAGCCTCAATCCGCTCTACCGGTCCTTCAGCGCCCGCGAGGGGTCCCCCGCAATAGGGGGAACCCCTATTTCTGATCCTATTTGGAATGCCCGGCGGGTCGGAAGCCGTTGTTCGGCGCCTGTGAGGCTTATTCACAACCCCGGGGTGAGTAACCAAAAGTAAGAGGTGGCGGCCCGTTTGAGAGAATTCAGTTACCACACCTGGTTCTCGAAAACGGACCGCCTCCATGTATCACACAACCGGCCTCGTGCGAGACCGTGCCGAAGAATTGTGTGCTCTGATCCGCGAAGCCATCAGCGAATCGATTCGCCTGTGGCCGCCGGTTCTGGGTTTATATCGCTCCGTGGTGGTCACGTTGGCGTACTTGCGGCGGAATCGGGTTCAAGCGGAGTTTGGCGGAAGCGTTCGAGGTGTCACAGCCGACGATCAGTCGGGCGATCGCGGCGGTGACACCATTGTTGGCCGGCGTGCTCGAACAGTGCGTTCCGACGGCCGACGATCTCGACGACCGCAATTCCCCCATAGTGGATGGGACACTGCTGCCGTGCTGGTCCTGGGCTTCCCGTCCGGAGTTGTTCTCCGGGACACACCGCACGACCGGGCTCACCGTCCAGGTCGTGTGCACGCCGGACGGACGTCCGAGATGGGTGTCGGATCCTAGGCCGGGATCCCGTAACGACATCGTCGGCCTGAACGCCTCGCGGGTTCTCGACGGACGAGAGCCCAGCGCCCGGCTCGGCGACAAGGGCTACATCGGCAGCGGCATCCTGACCCCGATCAGAAAACCCAGAAACCGAGAACAACCCGACTGGGAAGTGGAGTTCAACCGACACCACAACTCCCTCCGAGTCGTGGTCGAACGCGCCATCGCCCAACTCAAAACCTGGCGTGTTCTCCACACCGACTACCGGCGTCCCACCGACACTTTCACCGACACCATATCGGCCGTTATCGCCCTCTGCTTCTACGCCGCTGAATAAGCCTCTGTGGACAACCGCAGCGGATGGGGATGGAGCCTTCCGGGGCGCGAGATCAGAAATGGCCGGTCTCGACTGATCCGAGGCCGGCCATTTCCGTGGTCCGCTAGTTGGGCAGCGGTGAGCCGCCCCGGTCGCTCAGCATCCTGGTCAGCAGGCCGGTCTCGGCGCGCTGGCCCTCCTGGATCTTGCGGGCCAGGTTGCGCACGTAGTCGGCCCTCGCGTGGTCCGCCGCGTACGACGCCATCTCCAGCCCGCCCTGGTGGTGGCGGAGCATGAGCTGGAGGAAGTAGACGTTGAACTCCTTGCCCTGCAGGCCGCGGAGCTTGGCCAGTTCCTCGCTCGTCGCCATCCCGGGCATCAGGTCGACGCCCGCGCCGCCGCCGTGGGAGTGGGCGGTGGCCATCCAGCGCATGTGGGGCTGGTCCGTGGGGGCCAGGGTCGGCTGACCCCAGGCCGTCAGCCAGCCGCTGAACTGGCCGCTCTGGTCCAGCTGGGTCGACTCGATGTCGAAGGCCAGCTGGCGGACCTCGGCGTCGTCGCTGCGGTCCCTGGCCAGGCCCGCCATCGTGATGGCCTGCAGGTGGTGCACCCGCATGTCCTGGGAGAACCCGACGTCGATCGAGTCGGGGCCGGGGTGCTCGTCGTCACCGCCGACCGCGGCCAGGGTGATCAGCATGCCCGCGGCGGCGCCGACGAGCAGGACCACCAGGGCCGCGATCGCGTAGACGAGACCGGACCGGCGAGCCCCCTGGGTCGAGGGGAGCTCGCTGTCCTCCGGCTGTTCGGTCACTGCGACGACGGGACGGAGGTCGCGGAGGCGGGCGCCGGGGCCGATGCCGGGGCGGACCCGGGCGCGGAGACCGCGGTCGTCGGGATCATCGCGCCCTCGGAGGCCGCCGGGCTGGAACCCTTGCCGTCCATGGGGATCGCGTCCGCGCCGGGCTTCTCGGCGACGAACGGCGGCGGGTTGGACGGGTCGAACCCGGTCTGGTTGCTGTCGCAGCGGCCACCCGGCTCGGGGGTCAGGTAGCTGTTGGTCCGCAGCGACTTGATGAACTGGTCGACCCGCTCGTCATCGGCGCTGTCGACCTTGAGCTGGTGGCCCCACGACTGCAGCGAGATCGGCTTGTCCAGGCCGGGGTACGGCGACATCACCATGTACGGCTTGCCGTCCACCCGCGTCTTCAGCTTGTCCAGCTGCTCGCCCTGCACCTTGTCCGGGTTGTAGGCGATCCACACCGACCCGTGCTCGAGCGCGTGCACCATGTTCTCGTTGCGCACCGCCGACGGGTACACCACACCGGAGCAGTCGGCCCACACGCCGTCGTGCGGCCCGCCGAAGGGCGGGCTCTGGTCGTAGGCGACCCGCTGGGTGGCCTCGACGTGCTGGCCGGAGGTGTACTTGATCCGCAGCACCCCGTTGATGTTCTCCGACGGGTCCTTGTTGTCGTCGGAGGCGGTGAACTCCTTGGCCGCGTTGATCTTGACGAAGGCGTAGGTGAACACCCCGCCCGCCAGCAGCGCGATGGCGGTGATGCCCGCGATCAGCCCCCAGGGCGCGCCCTTCTTGGACACCACGGACGAGCGCGCGGCCTTGACCGCGTCCACGCCGCCCTTGCCCCCCTTGGGGCCGTTCTTCTTCGTTCCGCTGGCCATGCCGTCCCTCGGACCCTCGCGTCGGCTCCCCGCTGCAGGGGACGCACCAGGTGGGTGCGGTGGCCAAGTCTAGGGAACCGGTGTCTGGTGGGTGTCAACGGCCACGTGAACCGGCTGGTCAGCCGACCCGAACGGGAAAACGGGAACGGGTCAGGACCCGCCGCCGACCGGCACCGCGTCGGGCCCCGGCGGCGTCGGGTCGAACGGCGGCGGGTTGTCCTGGCTGAACGCCTCCGGGTCCGCCTCGTCGCAGCGCGCGCCCGCCTCGGGGGCCAGGTCCGGGTTGCCGCGGGTGGCGGTGATGAACTGGTCGATGCGCGGGTCGTCGACCCCGTCGACCTGCACCTGCCTGCCCCACGCCTGCACCGACACCGCCGTCGGCTGGCCCGGGTAGGGCGAGAGCACCGAGTACGGCTGGCCGTCGACCTTCTTGACCAGCGTGGCGAGGTCGGCGTCCTTGACCTTCTTCGGGTCGTAGGTCAGCCACACGGCGCCGTGCTCGAGCGAGTGCACGACGTTCTCCGTGCGCACCGCCTTCTTGTAGACGACACCGTTGCACGGGGCCCACAGCTGGTCGTGCGGGCCGCCCAGCGGGGGCGTGTGGTCGTAGGCGACCCGCTGGGGGCTCTTCACGTGCTGGCCCGCCTTGTACTTCAGCGACAGCACGCCCTTGATCCGCGCCGTCGGGTCGG
Organism: Actinokineospora auranticolor; assembly: GCF_041897805.1. Lineage (GTDB taxonomy): Bacteria > Actinomycetota > Actinomycetes > Mycobacteriales > Pseudonocardiaceae > Actinokineospora > Actinokineospora auranticolor. The sequence continues at coordinate 7,168,456 of NZ_CP154825.1, read as the reverse complement.
CCTTGCCCCCCGACGTGGTGGGCTCCTCGCTCGATCCGCTCGCCCGCGGGTCCGCGGCCCGGGTCCCACCGGGGACGGTCTCCCCGTTCGTGGTGCTCGAACAGCCGACGAGCAGCAGGCAGGCGGCACCGAGCGCGAGCCGTCGCGCGTAGCGAATCATGCGGCTGAGTGTATGGACCCGCAGGCTCCGCCGGGACCCCGCTACCTAGACTTGCCCGGTGACCCCTGCCGCGCTCGCTGACCTGGTCCGTTCCGCCGCCGTGCGGGCGCTGGGCGCGCGCGGGCTCGATCCGGGCGCCGTCCCCGCCGAGATCACCGTCACCCGTCCGCGTGATCCGGCGCACGGCGACTACGCCACGGCCGTCGCGCTGCGGGTGGCCGGTCCGGTCGGCGCGGACCCCCGCGAGGTCGCGGGCTGGCTGGCCGACCTGCTCGACGCCGACGCCGCCGTGGCCGCCGCCGAGGTCGCGGGCCCGGGGTTCGTCAACCTCCGCCTCGCCGCGGCCGTGGACCACGACGCGGTGCGCCGGGTGCTCGCCGAGGGCCCCCGCTACGGCGTCGGCGACCGCACCCCGGACGACTTCCACCCCCGCGCCGCGCCCACCGCCGCGCAGACCGCCGCCGTCGGCGCCGAGACCGCCCGCTACGCCGCGCTGAACACGAACAAGTCCACTGTGGACATCGACCCGGCCGTCTGGGGCAAGCGGACGGACAGCAACCCGCTCTTCCGCGTCCAATACGCACACGCGCGGCTGGTCTCGCTGTCCCGCAACGCTTCCGACCTCAATGTCACACCTTCCACAGGGGACCTCGAACTCCTCGACCGGCCCGCCGAGCGCGCGCTCGCCCGGCTGCTGGCCGAGTTCCCGGACGTGGTCGCGCACCGCGAACCGCACCGGCTCACCCACCACCTGGACGACGTCGCCGACGCCGTGCGCGGACCGGTCACCGACCGCGCGCTGCCGATCGGCGACGAGGAGCCGGGCCCGACCCACGGCGCGCGGCTCGCGCTGTGCGCCGCAGCCCGCCAGGTCCTGGCCACCGGCCTGGGACTGCTCGGCACCACCGCACCGGAACGGATGTAGGTCAACGATGAGGGCACACCCGGCGGGTCCGCGGCACGCGGAAGTCCTGCCGCCCACCAGCACCGCGGCCGAACGGCCCACCACCGCGGCCGCGCTCGACGGGCTCGTCCCGGCGGTCTGGCCGCGCAACGCCGCCAGAGCCGACGACGGCGCCGTGCGGATCGCGGGCGTCGACGTGCGCGAGCTGGCCGCCACCCACGGCACACCGCTGTTCGTCGTCGACGAGGACGACTTCCGCGCCCGCTGCCGCGAGCACGCCGCCGCGTTCGGCGACCCGGCCCTGGTGCACTACGCCTCCAAGGCGTTCCTCTCCGTCGAGATCGCCCGCTGGGTCGCCGACGAGGGCCTGAGCATCGACGTGTGCAGCGGCGGCGAGCTGGCCGTGGCGCTGCGCGCGCAGTTCCCGCCCGAGCGGATCACCCTGCACGGCAACAACAAGTCCACCGACGAGCTGGCCCAGGCGCTGGACGCCGGGGTCGGCGCGATCGTGGTCGACTCGTTCTTCGAGATAGCCCGGCTCGACCAGCTGGCCCGCGAGCGCGGCAAGGTCGCCGACGTGCTGATCCGGGTGACCGTCGGCGTCGAGGCGCACACCCACGAGTTCATCGCGACCGCGCACGAGGACCAGAAGTTCGGCTTCTCGCTGGCCGGTGGCGCCGCCGCCGAGGCCGCCCGCCGGGTGCTCAAGTCCGGCGGCCTGCGCCTGGTCGGCCTGCACAGCCACATCGGCTCGCAGATCTTCGACGCCGACGGCTTCGAGGTCGCCGCGCACCGGGTCATCGGCCTGCTCGCCGAGCTGCACGCCGAGCACGGCGCCGAGCGCCTCGCCGACCTCACCACCGTCGACCTCGGCGGCGGCCTGGGCATCGCCTACACCGCCCAGGACGACCCACCGCCCCCGCAGTGGCTGGCCGACCAGCTGCGCACCATCGTCACCAAGGAGTGCGAGCAGGCCGGGCTGCCGCTGCCGCGCATCGCCGTCGAGCCCGGCCGGGCCATCGTCGGACCGGGCACCGTGACGCTCTACGAAGTCGGCACCACCAAGGACGTCTCGCTCGGCCACGGCACCGGCCGCCGCTACGTCAGCGTCGACGGCGGCATGAGCGACAACATCCGCACCGCCCTCTACGACGCCCTCTACGACGTGCGCCTGGTCTCGCGCTCCAGCGCCGAGGGGGAGCGCGGCGACGAGGCCGTGCTGTCCCGAGTGGTGGGCAAACACTGTGAGTCCGGTGACGTTGTGGTGCGAGACTGCTGGCTTCCGGACAACCTTGCTCCCGGTGACCTGCTGGCGGTGGCCGCGACCGGCGCCTACTGCTACTCGATGGCGAGCAACTACAACCGGCTGCCCCGGCCCGCCGTGGTGGCCGTGCGCGACGGCGCGGCGCGGCTGCTGCTGCGCCGGGAGACCGTGGACGACCTGCTGAGACTGGAGACCGAGTGAATTCGGCGGCGAGCGTGACTGCCAAACCCATCCGGGTCGCCCTGCTCGGCTGCGGCACCGTCGGCACCCAGATCGTCCGGCTGCTCACCGAGCAGGCCGACGAGCTGGCCGCCCGGGTCGGCACCCGGGTGGAACTGGTCGGCATCGCGGTGCGCAGGCCGAACAAGCACCGCGAGGTGCCCGCCGAGCTGCTCACCACCGACGCGGCCGGGCTGGTCGCGAGCCCCGACGTGGACGTCGTGGTCGAGGTCATCGGCGGCATCGAGCCCACCCGCACCTGGCTGCTGGCCGCGCTGACCGCGGGCAAGTCCGTGGTCACCGCGAACAAGGCGCTGCTGGCCGAGCACGCCGGGGAGCTGTTCGAGGCCGCCGACGCCAGCGGCGCCGACCTCTACTTCGAGGCCGCCGTCGCCGGTGCCATCCCGCTGCTGCGCCCGCTGCGCGAGTCGCTGGCGGGCGACCGGATCACCCGGGTCATGGGCATCGTCAACGGCACCACCAACTTCATCCTCTCGGCCATGGACGAGACCGGGGCGGGCTACGCCGAGACCCTCGACGAGGCGTCCCGGCTGGGCTACGCCGAGGCCGACCCGACCGCCGACGTGGACGGCTTCGACGCCGCGTCCAAGGCCGCCATCCTGGCCTCGCTGGCCTTCCACACCCGGGTCACCGCGGGCGACGTCTACCGCGAGGGCATCTCCGCGGTCACCTCCGCCGACTTCGCCGCCGCCCGCGCGCTCGGCCGCACCATCAAGCTGCTGGCCATCTGCGAGCGCGTCTTCACCACCGGCGAGGACGGCGCGCCCGAGGAGTCCGTCGCGGTGCGCGTGCACCCGGCGATGATCCCCCGGAGCCACCCGCTGGCCGGGGTCAGCGGCGCGTTCAACGCGGTCTTCGTGGAAGCCGAGGCCGCCGGTCAGCTCATGTTCTACGGGCAGGGAGCGGGCGGTGCACCCACCGCCAGCGCCGTGCTCGGCGACCTGGTGGCGGTAGCCCGCAACCGGGTCGTCGGCGGGCGCGGACCGCGCGAGTCGGCCTACGCCGACCTGGCGGTGCGCCCGATCGCGCAGGCCTCGACCAGGTACCACATCAGCCTGGACGTCGCGGACCGCGCGGGCGTGCTGGCGGCGGTCGCCGCCGAGTTCGCCCAGCACGAGGTCAGCATCGCCGCGGTGCGCCAGGAAGGGCGCGCCACCGACGCCAGCCTCGTGATCGTCACCCACTCGGCACCGGACGCCGCGCTACGCTCCACAGTGGACAAGGTAGCGGGGCTGCCGTTCGTGCACGACGTGGTCAGCGTGATGCGGGTCGAAGGCGAGGACTCATGACCATCCCCACCGATGTGCGGCCGGGCTGGCCGGGCATCATCCAGGCGTACCCGGACCGGATCACCATCCCACCCGGCGCGAAGGTGATCAGCCTCGGCGAGGGCAACACGCCCCTGCTGCCCGCGCCGTACCTGTCCGAGCGCACCGGCTGCGCCGTCTACCTCAAGGTCGAGGGCCACAACCCGACCGGGTCGTTCAAGGACCGCGGCATGACCGTGGCCATCACCCACGCCCTGGCCAACGGCATGGAGGCGGTCATCTGCGCCTCCACCGGGAACACCTCGGCCTCGGCGTCGGCCTACGCCGCCCGCGCGGGCCTGACCTCGGCGGTACTGGTGCCCCGCGGCAAGGTCGCCCAGGGCAAGCTCGCGCAGGCCGTGGCCTACGGCGCCCGCGTGCTGCAGATCGACGGCAACTTCGACGACTGCCTCGAACTGGCCCGCAAGACCTCCGCCGAGTATCCGATCGGCCTGGTCAACTCGGTCAACCCGGTGCGGCTGGTCGGGCAGAAGAGCGCCGCGTACGAGATCTGCGACGTGCTCGGCCGCGCGCCGGACATCCACTGCCTGCCCGTCGGCAACGCGGGCAACATCACCGCGTACTGGCGCGGGTACCGCGACTACGCCGAGGACGGCATCATCCCGGCCACGCCGCGGATGTTCGGCTTCCAGGCCGCGGGTGCCGCGCCGATCGTGCGCGGCGAGCCCGTGCCCAACCCGGAGACCATCGCCACCGCCATCCGCGTCGGCAGCCCGGCCTCCTGGGCCGGTGCGGTCGCCGCGCGCGACGAGTCCGGCGGCTTGATCGACGCGGTCACCGACGAGCAGATCCTCGAGGCGTACCGGCTGCTGCCGGTGCGCGAGGGCGTGTTCGTCGAGCCCGGGTCGGCGGCCAGCGTCGCGGGCCTGCTCGCGGTCGCCGCCGACGGCCGCCTGCCGCGGGGGTCCGTCGTCGTCTGCACGGTCACCGGCCACGGCCTCAAGGACCCGGACACCGCGCTGGACGGGCTCGTCGAGGTCGAACCGGTCCCGGTCGACGCCTCGGCGGTCGCCTCCGCGCTGGACCTCACGTGAGCGCAGGGGTCGCGGGGGTGCGCGTCCGCGTCCCCGCCTCCTCGGCCAACCTGGGCGCCGGGTTCGACGCCCTAGGCCTCGCGCTGGGCCTCCACGACGTCGTGGAGGTCCGGCGCACCCCGAACCCGGGCTTGGTCGTCCGGGTCTCCGGCGAGGGCGCCGAGGACGTGGCGCTCGACGAGAGCCACCTGGTCGTGCGGGCCCTGCTCGCGGCCTGCTCCCGGCTCGACACCGCCCCCGGCGGCCTCGAGCTGACCTGCGCGAACGCCATCCCGCACGCGCGCGGCCTCGGCTCGTCGGCCGCCGCCGTCGTGGCCGGGATCGCCGCCGGGTACGGCCTCGCGGGCGTCGCGCTGACCGGCGCCGCGCTCGACGACGCGCTGCACCTGGCCGCCGAGTTCGAGGGCCACGCGGACAACGTCGCGGCCAGCCTGCTCGGCGGGCTCGTCCTGGCCTGGTGCGAGGAGTCGGACGGCGACCGGCGGTTCCGCGCCGCGCGCGTCGAACCGCACCCGGACCTGCGGCCGGTCGCGATCGTCCCGCGGGAGCAGTCGGCCACCCACGTGACCAGGGGCCTGCTGCCCGAGGTCGTGCCGCACGCGGACGCCGCGTTCGCCGCGGGCCGGGCCGCGCTGGCCGTGCACGCGGTCTCCGCGCGGCCGGACCTGCTGCTGCCCGCCACCGCGGACTCGCTGCACCAGGACTACCGCGAGAAGGCGTGGCCGGACTCGCTGCGCGTGGTGCGCGCGCTGCGCGCGCACGGTGTCGCGGCGGCGATCTCGGGCGCCGGGCCGACGGTCTTGGCCCTCACGGCGGGTACCGCGCTACCCCAAGCGGTCGATCTGGGCGGCTTCACCGTTCTGCCGCTGCCGCTCGACCGTACGGGTGTAGTGGTGGACCCACTCGGCTGAACCGGAATACCCGACGTCACCGAGGCGTTGTGCCATCCGGGTCACGTCACTCGGGACACGAGTGACTCAGATCACCGCGCCACGCCGGGAAACGGGGGCGACGCGCTGTGAGCCGGTTGTTGCACGTCGAGTGACGGCCGTCTACCCTCGGGGGCGTTCAGTCACCGCGCGCACGGGCGCCCGGTGTCGTTCCCGGGGATTCTTCCCGGGTCGCGCATCATCTGCCGGAGATTCGGCTCCGTCCTTGCCAAGGTCGAGAGTCGGGGCTCCCAGGTACCCGACGACCGTGGTGACCAGATGCTCCCCGTTTGGCGACCGGGTCGCCCGGTGGCCGTGCCACGGCCACCCCCGTGCCCCGACCTGCTGGGTCAGGGGCGCAGCCACGCCATCTCGCGTTCCGACGGGTGGCGGTCCGCTGGTCCGCGTTGGAGGCGGGGACCGGTCAGGAAGGACATGTGTGAGCAATACCGATCTACTGAGCAGCGACGCCGAGTCGCAGGTCCCCGCTGAGAAGGCCGCGGGCAACGGCACGACCAAGCGCCGCGCGGGCCTGTCCGGCATGGTCCTGGCCGAGCTGCGCGAACTCGCGGGTCAGCTGGGCATCGCCAGCACCACGGGCATGCGCAAGGGCGACCTGATCGCGGCCATCAAAGAGCGGCAGGGCGGGGGCTCGGGCGGAGCCACCGCGCAGCAGCTGCCCCTCAACGGCACCGACGCGCCCGCGCCGACCAAGGCGCGGCGCACCGCGGCGAAGGCCGAGCAGCCCGCCGAGGTCCGGCCGACCGAGGTCGCCCCGGCGCCGCCGGTCGCCGCCGAGGCCGCGCCGGAGTCCCGGGCCGCCGAGGGCGGCCGGGAGAGCCGTCGCCGCCGGGCCAGCCGGGCCGCGGGCAGCCCCGAGGGCGCCGCGCCCGCCGCGCAGCCGCAGGCCACCACCGCGCCGACCGCGCCCGCCGAGGCGGAGCGGCAGCCGGAGGCGCGCCCGGCGCGCACCGACGAGCGCCCGCAGGGCGAGCGCGGTGACCGCAGGCGCGACCGCAACGACCGGGGTGACCGGGGCGACCGCCAGGACCGGGGTGACCGCAACGACCGCGGTGACCGCCAGGACCGGGGCGACCGCAACGACCGCAACAACGACCGCGGTGACCGCGGCGACCGCAACAACGACCGGGGCGACCGCCAGGACCGCGGTGACCGCAACGACCGCGGTGACCGGGGCAACCGGCAGGACCGCCACGACCGCGGTGACCGCAACGACCGCAACGACCGGCAGCAGGACAACCGCGCCACCGGTCCGGACGACGACGACGAGGACGGCGGCGGTCGCCGCGGTCGCCGGTTCCGCGACCGCAGGCGTCGCGGTGGCCGCGTCGAGGGCGGCGGTGGCGGCCAGAACGACACCGAGGTGCGCGAGGACGACGTCCTGCTGCCCGTCGCCGGTGTCCTGGACGTGCTGGAGAACTACGCGTTCGTCCGCACCTCGGGCTACCTGGCGGGCTCCAACGACGTCTACGTCTCGCTGTCGCTGGTCCGCAAGCACGGGCTGCGCCGCGGCGACGCCATCACCGGCCTGGTCCGCCAGCCGCGCGAGGGCGAGCAGCAGCGGCAGAAGTTCAACCCGCTGGTGCGGGTGGAGTCGGTCAACGGGCTGGAGCCGGACCAGGCGCGCAACCGCCCCGAGTTCACCAAGCTCACCCCGCTCTACCCGAACGAGCGACTCCGCCTGGAGACCGAGCCGCACATCCTCACCACCCGCGTCATCGACCTGGTGATGCCGGTCGGCAAGGGGCAGCGCGCGCTCATCGTCTCGCCGCCCAAGGCAGGCAAGACCTCGGTGCTGCAGGCGATCGCGAACGCGATCACCACCAACAACCCCGAGATCTACCTGATGGTCGTGCTCATCGACGAGCGGCCGGAAGAGGTCACCGACATGCAGCGGTCGGTCAAGGGCGAGGTCATCGCCTCGACCTTCGACCGCCCGCCGGGCGACCACACCTCCGTCGCGGAGCTGTCCATCGAGCGCGCCAAGCGCCTGGTGGAGATGGGCCACGACGTGGTGGTGCTGCTCGACTCGATCACCCGCCTCGGCCGCGCGTACAACCTCGCGGCCCCGGCCTCCGGCCGGATCCTGTCCGGTGGTGTCGACTCGACGGCGCTGTTCCCGCCGAAGCGCTTCCTCGGCGCGGCGCGCAACATCGAGGGTGGCGGCTCGCTGACCATCTTCGCCACCGCGCTGGTCGAGACCGGCTCCGCCGGTGACACGGTGATCTTCGAGGAGTTCAAGGGCACCGGCAACGCCGAGCTCAAGCTCGACCGCAAGATCGCCGACAAGCGCATCTTCCCGGCGGTGGACGTCGACCCGTCCAGCACCCGCAAGGAGGAGCTGCTGCTCTCGCCCGACGAGCTGGCGGTCACCGTCAAGCTGCGCCGGGTGCTGCACGCGCTCGACAGCCAGGCCGCCATCGAGCTGCTGCTCGACCGGCTGCGCAAGTCCCGTACCAACATCGAGTTCCTGATGCAGGTGGCCAAGACCACCCCCCAGGGGAACGACGACTAGTACGGCGTCAGTCGAACTCCACACGGCCGAGTCCCCGCGCGCGCCAAGCGTGCGGGGACTCGGCCGTTTCGGCCGCCGGTACCGGTGCCCCCGGGGGCGTCGGTGCGGGAACCGGTACCGGCGGAGGAGGTGGCGTTCGGGTGCCGCGCAGCCGCGCGCCGCCCGCGGCGATCGCGGCGGCGGCCGGGACGCCGACGCCCACCGCCCACGCGGCGGGCACGGCGACGTGGCCGACGAACAGCCCGGCGGCGAACCACACCGCCGGGTAGGGCAGCGCCAGCGCCGCGCGCTGCCCGGCCGTGCGCCAGGGCACCGCGCCCGCCAGCACCCCCGCGGTGGCCGCGGCTGCGCCGAAGACCCCGCTGGAGAGCGGGACGGCCCAGGTGGACCCGAGCAGGAGCCCCCCGAGGCCGGTGAGCCCGAGCACGGCCGCGATGAACAGCAGGGGCACCGCGAGCCAGACCGGGACCGGCAGCGGGGTGCCGATGGCGCAGCGCACGCGCCCAGTGTGGGAGGCGGCCGGGGGGTTGTTCGACGGCGCGTTCGAGGGCCGTCGGCGAGCGGCCAAAGGGGTGCGGCGGGAGGTCGAGTACACCGGACGAACGGCGGGGGAATACCTGGTCGGGCGACCGCGTTGCAGCCCGTGCCAGGCCTTCTGGCACACTGTCAGGTCGAGTCCGGCACCGGTTCACCTCCGTCGAGAGCCATCGACGCGAGGACCCGGCGGCCATTGATCGAGAGGCGACCACCGTGAAGAACGGCATCCACCCCGAGTACGTCACCACCGAGGTGACCTGCGGCTGCGGGAACAGCTTCACCACGCGCAGCACCAAGTCTTCCGGCAGCATCTTCGTCGAGGTCTGCTCGGCTTGCCACCCGTTCTACACCGGCAAGCAGAAGATCCTCGACACCGGCGGCCGGGTCGCGCGCTTCGAGGCCCGCTACGGCAAGCGGACCAAGACCGCCAAGTAGCTCCGCAGACGGCGCCCACCCGGGATCTCGGGTGGGCGCCGTTCGCGTGTTCCCACTCCGCCACACCCCCGGGAGGTGCCCGTCGTGGACTCGACCAAGCTGGGCGAACTGCGCGCCGAGCACGCCGAGCTGGAGGTCGCGCTCGCGGACCCGTCCGTGCACGCCGACCAGGACCGGGCCCGCAGGCTGGGCCGCCGCTACGCCGAGCTGACGCCGGTGGTCAAGGCCGCCCGCGAGCTCGACGGCGCGCGCGCGGACCTGGAGGCGGCCAGGGAGCTGGCCGCCGAGGACGCCGCGTTCGCCGCCGAGGCCGACGAGCTGGCCGCGCGGATCCCCGCGCTGGAGACCAAGCTGACCGAGCTGCTGCTGCCCCGCGACCCGCACGACGCCGCGGACGTGCTGCTGGAGGTCAAGTCCGGCGAGGGCGGCGAGGAGTCCGCGCTGTTCGCGGGCGACCTGCTGCGCATGTACCTGCGCTACGCCGAGCGCCACGGCTGGAAGGCCGAGGTGCTCAACGGCACCGAGTCCGACCTGGGCGGCTTCAAGGACGTCACGGTCGCCATCAAGAGCAAGGGCTCCGACCCGGACGGCGTGTGGGCCCGGCTCAAGTTCGAGGGCGGCGTGCACCGCGTGCAGCGCGTCCCGGTCACCGAGTCGCAGGGCCGCATCCACACCTCGGCCGCGGGTGTCCTGGTGGTGCCGGAGATCGAGGACACCGCCGACTTCGAGGAGATCCCGGACAAGGACCTGCGGGTCGACGTGTACCGGTCCTCCGGCAAGGGCGGCCAGAGCGTCAACACGACCGACTCGGCGGTGCGCATCACGCACCTGCCCACCGGCATCGTGGTGTCCTGCCAGAACGAGCGCTCGCAGCTGCAGAACAAGGCCCGCGCCATGCAGGTCCTGCGCGCCCGGCTGATGGCGGCGGCGGAGGAGGAGGCGGCCAAGCAGGCGTCCGACGCCCGCCGCAGCCAGATCCGCACGGTCGACCGCTCGGAGCGCGTGCGCACGTACAACTTCCCGGAGAACCGCATCTCCGACCACCGGGTCGGCTTCAAGGCGCACAACCTCGAAGCGGTGCTCGACGGCGACCTGGACGCGGTGCTCGACGCGCTCGCCGACGCCGACCGCGCCGACCGCCTGGCGGGCTCAACCGGCTGAGAGGTGCGATGGTGGGGAACATGACCAGACAGCCCCTCCGGGTCGCGATCCTGGAAGCCGAGCGCATCCTCACCGAGGCCGGTGTCGCGTCGCCGCGCACCGACGCGGAACTGCTGGCGGCGCACGTCCTGGGCGTCGCGCGGGGCAAGCTGGTGCTCGTGCCCCTGGTCGACCCCTCGACCGTGGACGCCATCGGCAAGCTCGTGGCCCGCCGGGCCAAGCGCGAGCCGCTGCAGCACCTGGTCGGCGAGGCCCACCTCGGCCCGATCGCGCTGGCGGTGGGCCCGGGGGTGTTCGTCCCGCGCCCCGAGACCGAGCTGCTGTACGAGTGGGGCGTGTCGGTGCTGGCCAGCCGCGCCGCGCCGGTCATCGTGGACCTGTGCACCGGCTCCGGCGCGCTGGCGCTGGCGCTGGCGCACGCGCGGCCGGACGCGGTCGTGCACGCGGTGGACGTCGACCCGACCGCCCTGGCGTGGACGCGGAAGAACGCGGAGGTCCGCGTGGCCGCGGGGGACACGCCGATCCGGCTGCACGCCGCGGACGTGACGGACCCGGACCTGTTGGTGGACCTGGAAGGCAAGGTCGACCTGCTGGTCTGCAACCCGCCGTACGTCCCGGAGGGGACGGAGGTGCCGACCGAGGTGTCCGACCACGACCCGCGGCACGCGGTCTTCTCCGGTGCGGACGGCTTGGACGTCATCCGGCACGTGGTCGCCGCGGCCGCGAGGCTGCTCGCGCCCGGCGGCTGGGTGGGCATCGAACACGATGACACGCACGGGGAATCGGTGCCGGAGCTGCTCGCCACCCGGCGGGTGTTGTCCGAAGTGGACGATCGAGTTGATTTGGCGGGCCGAGCCCGCTTCGCCGTGGCGCGTCGCCGCGATTCCTGACGCGCCAACGGAACGCCACCAAAACCCCGCCGCAGCGCTCGAAAAGTCGCGCCTGGACCACGAGAGAACGCGACCACGCTGGGTCGAGACGTCCGCGTCCAAGACCACGGGACCGCCCGCTGAGCCGCACCTGAGCAGCGGTCTACGGCGTGGCGTTGTCGACCATGGTGTCGTAGACGGGCTTGGTGTCGGACCACCGTGCGCTCGTCGAGCTGGCGTACAGGACGTACTCGATCCCGCCGACCCGCCAGTACATCGAGTGCGCGCGCCGCCTGCCGGTGGGGGAGTCGTGCTCGAACTCCCAGTCCACCGCCTGCGTGCCGTGGTACGTCGTGGTGCCGAGGCTCAGCCGTGTGAAGTTCGGCTTGGCCGAGCCGAACGTCTTCTCGTACGCCACGTGCGATTCGACGATCCCCGCCGCGGGGGCCGCCGACCCCCCGTACCGCACGTACCGCCCCGGGTCGTCCGGGTCGGTCGCCTGCATCGCCCCCGGGCCACCCGACCGGGTGATCTTCCAGCCGCTCGGGATCGTGGTGACCAACCCGCCCGGGCCCGCTACCCGCTGGTAGCCCTCCGGTACCGGCATGGCCACCCGGGACGGCTTCGGGCTCGTCGTCGGTGTCGTCGGCTCCGGGGTCGGCGCGTCCGTGTAGACGTAGATCGGCGTCGACTGGGCCGTCGGGTCCGGGTCCTTGGGCGCGTTGAGCAGCACGGTGCCCACCGCCGCGCTCACGGCGGCGTAGGCGACGACGAGCGAGGACGCCAGCCAGCGCGAGCTGGGCTGGAGGCTGCGGCGTGGCGTGCGGCTGGTCGTGGTGACTCCCCGGTCGACGGCGTGGCGGGCCGGTATGGCCGATCGGTATGGCGTACCGAGGGTAGCGTGCCGCTCTGGGTGATCCAATGCTTCGCACATGGCAGGACGTCATCGCCAAGTGGCAGTTGGCCACGGGTGACGGTGACCACATCGACTACAACCTACCGCCCGGCGGTGGGAAAAGCGCCAACCACGTGGGTGGCGCCGACGCGCTCGCCGGTGGGCAGTTCGCCGCGGCCGCGCGGTCCGCGCTGCTCGCGGGCCGGTTGGACGAGGCGATAGCGGGGTTCGAGCAGGCCGCCGGGCTGCGCGCGCACCCGCACGACCAGGTGGGCATGGGTGACGTGCTGCTCGCCCGCGGCCGCTGGCGCACCGCCGCGCGGCACTACCGGGCGGCGGTCGAGCTGGACCCGGACAACGTCCTGGCCGTCCTCGGCATGTCCCAGGCCATGGTCGCCGGGAACGAGGCCGAGACGGCCGCCCGGGACCTCGAACGGCGCTTCGGCACGAGCACCGACCCGGTGCTGCGCTACTACCTCGCCAGCACCTGGGCCTCCGCCGGCGACCAGGCCCGGGCCCGCACCGACGACGAGGTCCTGGTCATCACCAGCGAGTACCAGCTCCGGCTCTGCGACCACGCGGCCCGCCGCGTGCTGCAGCTCGACGTCGACGACCACGAGCTGCGGCGCGGCGCCGAGCGGCTGCTCGCCGAGGTCCGCGCGGGCCGCAAGTGGCAGTGGCGGCCGGAGGGCATCGCGGTCAGCCTCGCCGTGCTCGCGGTGTCCCTCGGCCTGATCCTGGTCGCCGTCGGCGGCATCACCGGCAGCGTGGTGCTGGTCGTGCTCGGCATCGTGCTGGGCAGCGCCCTGCTGTTCCTCATCGTGGTGCGCTTCCGCAGGCAGGCCTGGGAGAGCCGGGCCCGGGTGCTCGCCGGGCGGATCACCCGGCGAGGCGCGTGACCGGTCGGTGACGGACACCGCTAGGCTCGCGCGGGTGACGGTCTACGACTGTGGAGAGCGCGGTCAGCGCGAGGACGGCCTCGGCGCGGCGGCCAGCGCGGTCCGCTCCGGTCGGGTCGTGGTCATCCCGACCGACACCGTGTACGGCATCGGCTGCGACGCCTTCTCCGCCACCGCGGTGGCCGGGCTGCTCGCGGCGAAGAACCGCGGCCCGGACATGCCGGTCGGCGTGCTGGTCGGCTCCTGGTCGACCATCGACGGCCTGGTGCTGTCGGTCCCGCACACCGCCCGCACGCTGATCGAGGCGTTCTGGCCGGGCGACCTGTCCATCGTGCTGCCGCACGCCCCGTCGCTGAACTGGGACCTCGGCCGCACCGGCGGCACCGTGATGGTGCGGATGCCGCTGCACCCGGTGGCCATCGAGCTGCTGCGCGAGGTGGGGCCGATGGCGGTCTCCAGCGCCAACCGCTCCGGGCAGCCGCCCGCGGCCACCGCCCTGGAGGCCGTCGAGCAGTTCGGCGACCTGGTCTCGGTCTACCTCGACGGCGGGCCGTCCGGCGACCCGGTGCCGTCCACCATCGTCGACCTCACCGGTGACGACCCCCTGGTGCTGCGCGAGGGCGCCGTCAGCCTGGCCAAGCTGCGCGAGGCGCTGGGCACCGAGGTCCGCACCGCCCGGTGAGGGCCGCCCCCGCCAGTGGCGGGGGCACACCATCCGCTGTGGACGTCGCAGCCGCGGTAGCCGAGAACGCGGTACCCGGTGGGGGACCAGTCCGCCCGCCGACGGAACCGAGCACGACCCGATCGAACCGCCGACGCGAGAAGGAGATGCGACCCGCCGTGCGCACGCCGCCCCGAGACCCGGTCCGCGCGGAGAGCGCCCGCGCGTGAGCCCGGCCGCCGACGCCCTCCCCTCGGTCCTCCCGGTCCGCGAGTACCTGCTGGTCGCGCTCGTCACCGCGGTGCTCACGTTCCTGCTCACCGGCCTGGTGCGGGTCTTCGCCATCCGCATCGGCGCGGTCGCCTACCCCCGCCAGCGCGACGTGCACGTGGTGCCCATGCCGCGGCTCGGCGGGCTGGCCATGTACCTGGGCATCTGCGGCGGCATGCTGCTGGCCCACCAGTTGCCGGTGCTGCGCCGGGCCTTCGACTACTCGCTGGACCCGGTCGCGGTGCTCATCGGCGGCGGCATCATCGTCGGCATCGGCATGCTCGACGACCGCTTCGAGTTGGACTCGCTGACCAAGCTGGCGGGCCAGACCACCTGCGCGGGCATCCTGGTGCTCTTCGGCATCCAGTGGTTCGTGCTGTGGGTGCCGTGGGGCGGCGAGCAGGGCGTGTTCGGCTCGGTGCTGATCCTGGACCAGAACCAGGGCAGCCTGCTGGCCATCCTGCTGGCCGTCACGATGATCAACGCGATCAACTTCGTGGACGGCCTGGACGGCCTGGCCTCGGGCGTCGGGCTGATCGCGGCGGCGTCGATCTGCGTGTTCTCCCTGCACCTGCTCGACCTGTCCGGCGGCGACATCGCCACGTACTCGCCCGCGCTCATCGCCGCCACCCTGGCCGGGGCCTGCCTGGGCTTCCTGCCGCACAACTTCCAACCCGCGCGCATCTTCATGGGCGACTCGGGGTCGATGCTGATCGGCCTGATGCTGGCCGCCGCGAGCACGACCGCCTCCGGCAAGCCGAACCCGTCGCTGTGGGGCGTCACCGACGCGATCGCCATCTTCTCGCCGCTGCTGATCGTCATGGCGGTGCTGTTCATCCCGGTGCTGGACCTGGCGATGGCCGTGGTCCGGCGCACCGCCAAGGGCGTCAGCCCGTTCTCGGCGGACAAGATGCACCTGCACCACCGCCTGCTGCAGATCGGCCACTCCCAGCGCCGCGCGGTCCTGCTGATCTACCTGTGGGCGGGCCTGTTCGCCTTCGGCGCCGTGGCCGTCACCCTCTTCGACGCGTCGGCGGTCATGTGGACGGTCGGCCTCGGCGTCCTCGTCGCGGTGATCGTCTCGGCCATCCCTAGACTGAGGTCACGATGAGCGAGCACAAACCCACCCCAGCGGCCGCCGCACCGGAAAACGCGGCGTCGACGGCACATGACGGGAGCGCGACGGCCGCGGAAAAGGTGTCGTCGGCCGAACCCGCCGCCGAGAGCGCGACCGAGGTCGAGCTGAACACCGTCCCCGCGCCCACCACGCACGCCCAGGCGCAGTTGCTGGTGGCCGACCAGATGTGGCGCGCGATGCGCTGGCCGGTGTTGGGCGCCTGGGTCGTCGGCGTCATCACCTGGACGGTGGTCGGCGGCTCTTCCGGGCTGTGGAGCTCGTTGGTCGGCGGTACCGTTGCGGGGTTGTCGAGCTTGGGCACGGTCCTGCTCGTGCGGCGCACCGTGAATCTGAACGTGCAGATGCTGCTGGTCGCCGCGCTCGGCGGGTTCGTGGTGAAGATGTTCGTGTTGCTGGTCACCCTCGTGCTGCTGCGTGCGGTCCCCGGAGTGCACGTGCTCGCGCTGGGTACCACGATGCTGGCCGTCGTTCTGGTCAGCGCGGCCGCCGAGACGATCTCGTTCCGCCGCACGAAGATCCCGACTTTGATCCTCCCGGCACAGGATTCGGGTCCGGCCGGCACCAGCGAGAACTGAAAGCAGTACGCCTGTACGGCCTCGGGAGCGGGGCTGATATGGTGCGCCCTGACGCCAGTGGCGGCGCCCGAGCCATTCACACTCCGGTGGGAAACCCAGCCGTGGCAGCCGCTGCTAGGTACCCCATGCGCGTCAGGTACGTTACGTCCTGATCGTGACGATTCCCCCGGCGGAGGACCCGACGCCGGCCGGGAGAACCGGAAGGAGCCCTGTGGGCAGGCTTGTGCTGGCGGAGGAAGGCACCTTCGTTCCTCCTGGCGCCAAGGACTTCGATCTTCCGCCGATCTTCGGCGACGTGACCAAGCCGATGGTGTTGATCGTCCTGTCGGTCATCATCATCCTGGCCTTCTTCCTGCTGGCCTCGCGCAAGTTGTCGGTGGTCCCCGGCAAGTTCCAGTTCCTCGCGGAGTCGGTGTACGACTTCGGCCGCAACAACATCGCGCGGGAACAGATCGGCTCGAAAGAGTTCAAGCCGTACGTACCCCTGATTCTCGGTTTGTTCACCTTCACCCTGGTGAACAACATCTTCGGCATCATCCCGATCATCCAGTTCCCGACGTTCTCGCACATCGGGTTCCCGCTCGCGCTGGCGCTGTTGATCGTCTTTCCCACTTACCACATCGTGGGCATGCGCAAGTTCGGTGTCGGCAAGTACCTGAAGAAGTCGGTCATGCCCGCGGGCATCCCGAAGCCGGTGTACTTCCTGCTGACCCCGATCGAGATCTTCCTGAAGTTCTTCATGGACCCGATCACCCTGGCCATCCGGGTGTTCGCGGCGATGTTCGCGGGTCACCTCATCCTGCTGGTGTTCACCCTCGGCGGTGAGTTCCTGCTGATCGAGGCCTCCGCGCCGCTCAAGCCGGTGTCGCTGGTCGCGTTCCTGATGGCGATCGCCATGACCTTCCTGGAAGCCCTGATCCAGGTGCTGCAGGCCTACATCTTCGCCCTGCTGTCCGCGGGCTACATCGGCTCCGCGCTCGCCGCCGAGCACTGAGTTTCAAGACCAAGCCCCGGTCCGTCCGCTTCGGACGGCCCGAGTCTGAAAGGGATAACGCACGTGTCTGCTGCTCTCATCCTCGCCCAGGCCGCCGAGACCACCTCGAACCCGCTCAACAAGGGTCTGGCCATGATCGGCTACGGCCTGGGTGCCATCGGCCCCGGCATCGGTGTCGGTCTGATCTTCGCCGCCGTCATCAACGGCACCGCCCGCCAGCCGGAGGCCGAAGGCAAGCTGCGTGGTCTGGGCTTCCAGACCTTCGTGCTCACCGAGGTGCTCGCCCTGATCGGCCTGGTTCTCTACTTCATCGCCTCCGCCTGACCCAGGTCCAGCGGACCAAGCTTTAGGGAGACGCTGTGGCGCTGTCGTCAACAGTCCTGTTCCTCGCGGAGGATGAGAAGGCCCCACTCCCGGTGGTGCCGCACATCTCCGAGGTCATCCTCGGCCTGATCGCCTTCGGCATCCTGGTCTGGGTCCTGGCCAAGTTCGTCACGCCCAAGTTCGAGGCGCTCTACGCCGAGCGCACCGCCAAGATCGAGGGTGGGATCGAGAAGGCCGAGCAGGCCCAGGTCGAGGCCGAAGCCGCGCTGCAGCAGTACAAGGCGCAGCTGGCCGAGGCCCGTGCCGAGTCCGCGCGCATCCGCGACGACGCGCGCGCCGAGGCCGAGCAGATCAAGGAAGAGCTGCGCGCCCAGGCCCAGGAGGAGTCCGCGCGCATCGTGGCCCAGGGCCAGGCGCAGTTGGAGGCCCAGCGGGCCCAGATCGTCGCGGAGCTGCGCGCCGAGCTGGGGCGCCAGGCCGTCGAACTGGCCAGCCGGGTGGTCGGCGAGTCCCTTGAGGACGAGGCGCGCCGCCGCGGCACCGTCGACCGGTTCCTCGCCGAGCTGGACTCGGTCTCCGCGACCGTGAAGAGCTAGGGGAATCCTTCGATGACCGCAACCGCATCGACATTGCACGCGGCGAGCCGGGAGGCGCTCGCCGCCGTCGAGCTCACCCTGCTCGACGTGCTGGAGAGCAGCCCGACCTCGTCGGGCACCGTCGGCGAGGAGCTGTTCGCCGTCGTCGCGCTGCTGGACCGGGAAATCGGTCTGCGGCGCACGGTGGCCGACTCCTCGACCGACTCGGCGGGCCGGGAACGCCTGGTCGCCGACCTGCTCACCGGCAAGGTCTCCGCCGAGGCGCTCAAGGTGCTGACCACCGCGGCCGGGGCCCGGTGGTCCAGCCCGCGCGAACTGGTCGACGGCCTGGAGTCGCTGGCGGTCACCGCGCTGCTGGTCGGCGCGGAGCGCGCGGGTCGGCTCGACGCCGTCGAGGACGAGCTGTTCCGCCTCGGCCGCATCATCGCCGACCACACCGACCTGGAGCAGGTCCTCACCGACCGGGGCGCGGCCACCGAGGGCAAGGTCGCCCTGGTCCGCGAGCTGGTCGGCGCCAAGGTGGACCGCACCACCGTGGCGCTGGTGGAGAACCTGGTCGGCAGCCCGCGCGGCAGGCAGGTCGTCACGGGTCTGGAGGAGCTGGCCGCCGAGGCGGCCAAGCGCCGCGAGCGCTCGGTCGCGCACGTGATCTCCGCCGGACCGCTCTCGGAGGCGCAGCAGGAGCGGCTCGCCGCCTCCCTGCAGCGCATCTACGCCCGGCCGATCGCCCTGCACCTGGAGATCGACCCCGACCTGGGCGGCGGCCTGGTGGTCAAGGTCGGCGACGAGGTCATCGACGGCAGCACAACCGGACGGCTCGACGCGCTGCGGCGCCGGTTTGCCGGCTGATCCCCCAAGACTTCCCCCAAGCTACGAAGTGAGAGCAGGAACCCCATGGCGGAGCTGACGATCTCGTCGGACGAGATCCGCAGTGCGATCGAAAACTACGTCTCCAGCTACTCCCCGGACGTCAACCGGGAAGAGGTCGGTGTGGTTTCCGACACCGGCGACGGCATCGCCCACGTCGAGGGGCTGCCCTCGGCCATGGCCAACGAGCTGCTGGAGTTCCCCGGCGGCGTGCTGGGCGTGGCGCTGAACCTGGACGCCCGCGAGATCGGCGCGGCCATCCTCGGTGACTACGACAAGATCGAGGAGGGCCAGGAGGTCAAGCGGACCGGCAAGGTCCTCTCCGTGCCGGTCGGCGACGCCTTCCTGGGCCGGGTCATCGACCCGCTGGGCAACCCGATCGACGGCCTCGGCGAGATCCCCGCCGACGGCGAGCGCGTCCTCGAGCTGCAGGCCGCCACGGTGGTGCAGCGCCAGCCGGTCGGCGAGCCGCTGCAGACCGGCATCAAGGCCATCGACTCGATGACCCCGATCGGCCGCGGCCAGCGCCAGCTGATCATCGGTGACCGCAAGACCGGCAAGACCACGGTCTGCGTCGACACCATCATCAACCAGAAGAAGGCCTGGGAGTCCGGCGACCCGAAGCAGCAGGTCCGCTGCATCTACGTCGCCGTCGGCCAGAAGGGCTCCACCATCGCGGGCGTCAAGTCCGCGCTGGAGGAGGCGGGCGCGCTGGAGTACACCACCATCGTCGCCGCCCCCGCCTCGGACTCCGCGGGCTTCAAGTGGCTGGCGCCGTACACCGGCTCCGCGCTCGGCCAGCACTGGATGTACCAGGGCAAGCACGTCCTGATCATCTTCGACGACCTGACCAAGCAGGCCGAGGCGTACCGCGCGATCTCGCTGCTGCTGCGCCGCCCGCCGGGCCGCGAGGCGTACCCGGGCGACGTCTTCTACTTGCACTCGCGCCTGCTGGAGCGCTGCGCGAAGCTCTCCGAGGAGCTCGGTGGCGGCTCGATGACCGGTCTGCCGATCATCGAGACCAAGGCGAACGACATCTCCGCCTACATCCCCACCAACGTCATCTCCATCACCGACGGCCAGTGCTTCCTGGAGTCGGACCTGTTCAACTCGGGCCAGCGCCCGGCGGTCAACGTCGGTACCTCGGTCTCCCGCGTCGGCACCGCCGCGCAGACCAAGGCGATGAAGTCCGTCGCGTCCACGCTGCGCCTGGAGCTGGCCCAGTACCGCGAGCTGGAGGCCTTCGCGGCCTTCGCCTCCGACCTCGACGCCACCTCCAAGGCCCAGCTCGAGCGCGGCACCCGGATGATGGAGCTGCTCAAGCAGGGCCAGTACTCCCCGGTCGCGGTCGAGGAGCAGGTCGTCTCGATCTGGGTCGGCACCAAGGGCCACCTCGACGACGTGGCCGTCGGCGACGTGCGCCGGTTCGAGTCGGAGCTGCTGGAGAACCTGCGGCACCGGCACGCGGGCATCCTCGACGAGATCCGGGTCTCGCGGGCGCTCTCCGACGACAACACCGAGCGGCTCCTCGCGGCGGTCAAGTCGTTCAAGGAGAGCTTCACCGCGGGCACGGGCGGCAGCGTGCGCGACGTGCAGGCGGGCGCCCTCGACGCGAACGCGGTGGGCCAGGAGACCGTCAAGGTCAACAAGCCCTCCCCGACCGAGTAAGGGCGGCGCAGGCATGGCACAGCTCCGGGAGATCCGCCAGCGGATCAAGTCGGCCCAGTCATTCAAGAAGATCTTCAAGGCGCAGGAGCTGATCGCGACCTCGCGGATCAGCAAGGCGCAGGCGAGGGTCGCCGCGGCCAAGCCGTACGCGGAGGAGATCACCTCGGTGCTCACCGCGCTGGCCACCGGCGCGTCGAACCTCGACTCGCCGCTGCTGCGCCCGCGCCCGAAGTACCGCCGGGCGGGTGTGCTGGTGGTGACCTCCGACCGCGGGCTGTGCGGTGGCTACAACGCCAACGCCATCAAGCGGGCCGAGGAGCTCATCGCCATGCTCCGGGAGCAGGGCAAGGAACCGGTCGTGTGGGTGATCGGTCGCAAGGGCCTCAACTACTTCCGGTTCCGCCAGCGCGCGGTGAAGGGCAGTTGGACCGGCTTCTCCGAGCGGCCCAACTACTCCGACGCCGTCGAGGCCAGCCAGACGATGATCCAGTCCTTCCTGCACGGTGAGGACGACGTCGACAACAAGCCGGGCGCCGACGGCGTGCTGGGCGTGGACGAGTTGCACATCGTCTACACCGAGTTCCGCTCGATGCTCTCGCAGCGGCCGGTCGCGACCCGGATCGCGCCGCTGGAACTGGAGTACCTGGAGCAGGAGAAGGAAGCCGGGGGCCTGTCCTCGGCGTACTCCTTCGAGCCCAGCGCCGAGGTGCTGCTCGACCACCTGCTCCCGAAGTACATCAACACCCGCATCTACGCGGCACTGCTGGAGTCGGCGGCGTCCGAGTCCGCGGCCCGCCGCACGGCGATGAAGTCCGCAACGGACAACGCCGACGAGCTAGTCAAGAGCTTCACCCGTGTCGCCAACCAGGTCCGCCAGGCGCAGATCACCCAGGAGATCAGCGAGATCGTCGGTGGTGTGGAGGCGCTCGCCGCCGCAGGAAGTGATGAGTGATGACTGCCATTCAGGAACCGAAGACCGCGGTCGGTCGCGTCGTCCGGGTGATCGGCCCCGTCGTCGACGTGGAGTTCCCGCGCGACTCCGTGCCCGACCTCTACAACGCGCTCAAGGTCGACGTCGAGCTTGAGTCGCTGAAGAAGACCATCACCCTCGAGGTCGCCCAGCACCTCGGCGACAACCTGGTGCGCTGCATCTCCATGGCGCCCCAGGACGGCCTGGTGCGCGGCACCCCGGTGCGCGACACCGGCGAGGCCATCTCCGTGCCGGTGGGCGACGCGGTCAAGGGCCACGTGTTCAACGCGCTCGGCGAGTGCCTCGACGCCCCCGGCCACGCCGCGGACGCCGAGCGCTGGCGCATCCACCGCCGTCCCCCGGCGTTCGACCAGCTCGAGGGCAAGACCAAGGTCCTCGAGACCGGTGTGAAGGTCATCGACCTGCTCACCCCGTACGTCGAGGGCGGCAAGATCGGCCTGTTCGGCGGTGCCGGTGTCGGCAAGACGGTGCTCATCCAGGAGATGATCACCCGTATCGCCCGCAACTTCGGTGGCACCTCGGTGTTCGCCGGAGTCGGCGAGCGCACCCGCGAGGGCACCGACCTCTTCCTCGAGATGGAGGAGATGGGGGTTCTCCCCGACACCGCGCTGGTGTTCGGTCAGATGGACGAGCCGCCGGGCACGCGCATGCGCGTCGCCCTGTCCGCGCTGACCATGGCGGAGTACTTCCGCGATGTGCAGAACCAGGACGTGCTGCTGTTCATCGACAACATCTTCCGGTTCACCCAGGCCGGTTCCGAGGTGTCGACCCTGCTGGGCCGCATGCCCTCCGCCGTGGGTTACCAGCCGACGCTGGCCGACGAGATGGGCGAGCTGCAGGAGCGCATCACCTCGACCCGGGGTCGCTCGATCACCTCGATGCAGGCGATCTACGTGCCCGCCGACGACTACACCGACCCGGCCCCGGCGACCACCTTCGCCCACCTGGACGCGACGACGGAGCTCTCCCGTCCGATCTCCCAGAAGGGCATCTACCCGGCGGTCGACCCGCTGTCCTCGTCCTCCCGGATCCTCGACCCGGCCGTGGTCGGCGACGAGCACTACCGGGTGGCGCAGGAGGTCAAGCGGATCCTGCAGAAGTACAAGGAGCTGCAGGACATCATCGCCATCCTCGGCATGGACGAGTTGTCCGAAGAGGACAAGGTGACGGTGAACCGGGCCCGCCGCATCGAGCGCTTCCTGTCGCAGAACTTCTTCGTCGCGCAGAAGTTCACCGGCGAGGAGGGCTCGTTCGTCAAGGTGGCCGACACCATCGAGGCGTTCGACCGCGTCGCCAAGGGCGAGTACGACCACGTGCCGGAGCAGGCGTTCCTCTCCATCGGTGGTCTCGACGACCTGGAGCGCAAGTACGCGCAGCTCACCAAGAAGTGAGCTAGTCTAGTTCGACGAACCGGGCCGGTGTCCTCTGTGGACACCGGCCCGGTTCGCGCTCACGGCAGGGCGGTGACCTCCGGGAGGCCGGTCGCGCCGCGGTACTCGCAGTACCGGGCGCTCGGGGGCAGGACCGCGACCTGGCTGCCCGCGTCGATCCAGGGGGCGTCGGCGGAGGTGCGGTACCGCAGCGACTTGTCCACCGCGATGACGAGCGTGCCGATGCCGTGCTGGAGCCGGGCGCTCAACGGGATCCGCCGGTCCACCCCCGTCAACCGGCTGATGTAGACCCACTGCGTGACGCCGCCGTCGTAGTTGCGCAGCGCCACGTAGAGCCTGCTGCCGCCGAAGGTGGGGGTGAACTCCAGGGCCACCACGCTGGTGATGCCGGGGAGGTCGGCGATGAACTGGAAGCCCGCCTCGGCCCGCGGGCCGAGCGGGTCGGCGTACCCGGCCCGCACCAGCGCGTCCTGCAGGCTGACGACGGAGTCCTGCAGGGGTGGGGACGTGCTGCCCACGGCCCGGATGGGGGCGTCCGCGGGCAGGTTGGTGCTGCGCTTGGCGATGGGATTGCGCTGCCTGTCGTAGCCCTCGTTGTAGAGCGAGGCGCGGTTGATCGGGATGAGCTTGTCCGCCGCCATCCGCTCCGGGCCCAGCCCCAGGATGACCCGCGTGTCGCGGCTGTCCACCGACGGCGGGAGCGTGAAGAACCCGACGCCGTCGTCCACCTTGGGCACCTCGGTCCACTGGCGCGCGCCCTTGCCGTCCTGGCCGATGACCCACTCCGGCGAGTACCACAGCGTGCTCAGCTCGGCGAAGACCAGGCCGTAGCGGTCGTGGTCGCCGAAGAGGAAGGTGAAGCCGTCGGCCAGGCCGTGCGGCTCGCCGAGCATCGCGGTCACCAGCCGGGGCTTGTCGCCGACGACCAGGCCGATGACGGTCGGCTCCAGGGTGCTCAGGTCGAGGTAGGTGCCGTTCGCCTGCTTCGCGGTGCCGCGCTCCGCCGCGCGCCGCTGGATCACGACGGCCACCCGCCCGGCGGGGGTCTCGTCCGCCCAGTAGACGTGCGGGGTGTCGACGAGCCGCTGGTCGCCGTTGGGGGAGCGGGCCATGCCGTAGGTGAACGCGTCCTCGGCCGCCTGCAGGTAGGCGGTGTCGGTCCGCAGTTCGCCCCGGGTCTTGGTGGTGAGCATGGGGTTGTGGGCGGCGGAGACGAGCGCGCCCGCCGCCGGGGCGTCGTGGTGCCACGGCAGGGTCGCGGTCACCGCGCCCGTCGCCACGACGAGGGCCAGTGTCCCCGCCACGGTCGTTCGGCGGCGAAATCGACGCCTGCGACCGCCGCGGATGACCTCGGTGTCGAAACCGGGGGGTGCGGTGACCTCCGCTGTCGCGTCCCGCAGCAGCCGGGCCAGTTCGGTGGTGTCCAAGGTACTCATCGCCTTGTCAGATCGTGGGTGCCCAGCAGCGCGCGCAGCCGTTCCAACCCGCGCGAGGTCTGGCTCTTGACGGTGCCCGCGCTGACCCCCAGCGCGGCGGCGGTCTCCGCCTCGGACAGGTCGTCGAAGAACCGCAGGACCAGCACGGCGCGCATCCGGGCGGGCAGCCCGCCCAGCGCCCGGGTCACCTCGTCGCGGTCGAGCACGCCGCCCTCGTGGCCGCGCACGCCCGGCTCGCGGGCGGTGTCCAGCGGCGCTTCGGTGACCCGCCGCGAGCGGTGCCGCCAGCGGTTCGCCGAGGCGTTGGCCATGGCGGCGCGCACGTACGGCTCGAGTTCGCCGTGCACCCGGCCGCGGCGCGCGTAGACCCGTTCGAGGACGTCCTGGAGCAGGTCCTCCGCGGCGCCGCGGTCGCCCGCGCAGAGCAGGTACGCGGTGCGCAGCAGCGCGGTGGACCGGTGTGCGACGAACTCGGCGAACTCGTCGTCGGCCTTGATGGTGCCCACCCCCAGTCTTTCGGTGTTCGGTGGTGTGGTCGGTCTGACTGCGTCGACACCGGGCTGGCGGGCGAGGTTGCCGGGGGTGTCGACTAGACTGGCCCGCAACCGGGTGCTTGTGAGGAGAAACCGTGGCTGAGATGTCCGTCCAGTTGGTCGCCGTCGAACGACTCCTGTGGTCGGGCAGCGCCACGTTCGTGGTCGCCCAGACGACCGAGGGCGAGATCGGCATCATGCCCGGTCACGAGCCGGTCCTGGGCAGGCTGGTGGACAACGGTGTGGTGAAGATCCGCACCTCCGCGGGCGAGACCATCTACGCCGCCGTCCTGGGTGGTTTCCTCTCGGTCACCGCGGAGGCGGTCAGCATCCTGGCCGAGTCCGCCGAGCTCTCCGGTGAGATCGACATCGACCGGGCCCGGGCCGACCTGCAGAACGCCGACGAGGCCGAGCGCACCAGGGCCGCGGCCCGGGTCCGCGCCGCCGAGCACGCGGTCTGATGACGGCCTAGCGGGCAGGGGGCGGCGCCGGTGGACATCAGCTTGCTGGTCGTGGCCGCCTTGGGGGTGGTCCTCACCGTCCTCCTCCTGCTCGTGCTGCGCCGCATCCGCCTGCTGCGGGCGGGCGGCATCCACGTGGCCCTGCGGGACCGCTTCGACGACCCGGCCAAGGGCTGGCACCTCGGCGTGGGCCGCTACCAGGGCGACGAGTTCACCTGGTTCCGGGCGCTGAGCCTGCGCACCGGCCCCGACCGGGTGATCCACCGGGACGGCCTGGAGATCGCCTCCCGGCGCGAACCGGAGCACATCGAGACCCCGAACATGCCCACCGGCTCCCGCGTCCTGCGCTTCGAACCCGCCGGTGGCGCCCCGGCCGTGGAACTCGCCATGGGCCCCGACGCCCTCACCGGCTTCCTCTCCTGGATGGAGAGCGCCCCACCCGGCAAACGCCTCCCCTGGGCCTCTTAGGCGCCCGGCGAGCGCGTGGGCACCCGCCCGTCCGGCAGCCGGACGCGGCGGGCATCATTGCCGACGTGACAGAGCATTTCCAGGTCCGCGGCGGGGCGCGGCTCGTCGGTACGGTCGAGGTCGTCGGCGCCAAGAACAGCGTGCTCAAGCTGATGGCGGCGGCGCTGCTCGCCGAGGGCACCACCACCCTGACCAACTGCCCGGAGATCCTCGACGTCCCCCTCATGGCCGACGTCCTGCGCAGCCTCGGCTGCGAGGTCACCGTCGACGGCGGCGTCGTGCGGATCACCACCCCGGCCGAGCTGAACCACCGCGCCGACTCGGCGTCGATGGGCAAGCTGCGGGCGTCGGTGTGCGTGCTCGGCCCGCTGGTCGGCCGCTGCAAGCGCGCGGTCGTGGCGCTGCCCGGCGGCGACGCGATCGGCTCGCGACCGCTGGACATGCACCAGAACGGCCTGCGCCAGCTCGGCGCCAGCAGCGAGATCGAGCACGGCTGCGTGGTCGCCCAGGCGGAGAACCTGCGCGGCGCCCAGATCTGGCTGGACTTCCCCAGCGTCGGCGCCACCGAGAACATCCTGATGGCCGCCGTGCTGGCCGAGGGCACCACGGTCATCGACAACGCCGCGCGCGAGCCGGAGATCGTCGACCTGTGCCTGATGCTGCAGCAGATGGGCGCCAAGGTCGAGGGCGCGGGCACCTCCACGCTGACGGTCCACGGCGTCACCTCGCTGCAGCCCACCGAGCACCGCGTGGTCGGCGACCGGATCGTCGGCGCCACCTGGGCGTTCGCCGCCGCGATGACCCGGGGCGACATCACGGTCAAGGGCGTCAACCCGCACCACCTGGACCTGGTCCTGGAGAAGCTGCGCACCGCGGGCGCCGACATCACCACCTTCGACGACGGATTCCGCGTCGTGCAGCACGACCGCCCCGGCGCGGTGGACTTCGTGACCCTGCCCTACCCGGGGTTCGCCACCGACCTGCAGCCCTTCGCCATCGCGCTGACCGCCATCGCCGACGGCACCTCGATGATCACCGAGAACCTGTTCGAGGCCCGGTTCCGGTTCGTCGAGGAGATGATCCGGATGAGCGCCGACGCGCGCACCGACGGCCACCACGCGGTCGTCCGGGGGGTGCCGCAGCTCTCCAGCGCGCCCGTGTGGGCGTCGGACATCCGCGCGGGCGTCGGCCTGGTCCTGGCGGGCCTGTGCGCCGACGGCGTCACCGAGGTCTGGGACGTTTTCCACATCGATCGCGGATATCCCAAGTTCGTGGAAAACATGCAGCGCCTGGGCGCCGACATCAAACGCGTGGACGCCGAACCCGCCCGGTAGTCGTTTTCTTTGCCTATCGGCCACGCAAGTTGCGCGAGCGCAACTTCTGGTCGCTGAGGATTTCTCGGCGACGAGTGACCGGTCGCTCGCATTCACCCTGATGGCCCATCCGCATACCACCTTCCCGCTGTCCGATCCGGTCCGATTGGCGGTGGTTCCCGTTGTAGTGGCCTAGTACAACGGGACCACCTGTTTTGACCAACGGAAGAGGGTCGTGATGCGGGTCAGGCGCAGAATCGGGATCTGCTCGGTGGCGGCGGTCGCCACCGTCGGATTGGTAGCGGTACCAGGGGCATCCGCCTCCCCGCGGTTGGACAAGGTGCCCGTGGCAAAGGGCTCCGGCGGTGCCGTCGTCTCGGACACGGTGCAGGCCACGCAGGCGGGGCTGGACGTCCTCCGCCGGGGCGGTACCGCCGCCGACGCGGCTGTCGCGGTCGCGGCGACCCTCGGTGTCACCGACCCGAACATGGCCGGTCTCGGTGGTGGCGGCTACTTCGTCTACTACGACGCCAAGAGCGGCAAGGTGTCCACAATCGACGGTCGGGAGACGGCTCCCGCGACCGCCGACGACAAGCTGTTCGTCAACCCCGCCACCGGCCAGCCGTACGCCTTCGCCGACGCCGTGACCAGCGGCCTCTCGGTCGGCACGCCCGGCAACCTGGCCCTGTGGGAGCGCGCCTTGCAGCGCTGGGGCAAGTACGACTTGGACGACGCCCTGAAGCCCGCCATCCGCGTGGCCGAGCAGGGTTTCCCGGTGACGCCGCAGCTGCGCAAGGAGATCGAGCAGAACCAGGACCGGTTCAAGCAGTTCAGCTCGACGTCCGCGCTGTACCTGCCGGGCGGTGCGCCGCCCGCGGTCGGCTCGACGCTGCGCAACCCGGACCTGGCGCGCACGTACAAGGAGATCGCCCGAAACGGCACCCGCGCCTTCTACGGCGGCTCTATCGGGCGGGACGTGGCCAACACCGCGCAGAACCCGCCGTTGGCGCCGGGCGCGACCATCACGCCGCCGAAGGGCAAGCTGGCGGTCGGGGACCTGCGCGCGTACCGGCCGCTGGACCAGGCGCCGACGAAGGTGCAGTACCGGGACTACGACGTGTACGGCATGGCGCCGTCATCCAGCGGTGGTACCACGGTCGGGGAATCGCTGAACATCCTGGAGAAGTTCGAGCTCGCCAACCGCGACCGCACCTGGGCGCTGCACTACTACCTGGAGGCCACGAAGCTGGCGTACGCGGACCGGGGACGCTACGTGGGTGACCCCAAGTTCGTGGACGTGCCGACCGAGGCGCTGCTGTCCCAGTCCTACGCGGACGTGCGGGGCTGCCAGATCGACCCGATCCGCGCCCGGCCCGCGCCGGTCGCCCCGGGCAACCCGCTCTCGCCGGGCCCGTGCTACCCGCCGCCCCCGTCCGCGACGCCGACCGCGGAGAACGAGGTCCACACGAACCACTTCGTGGTGGCCGACGCGCGCGGCAACGTCGTGTCGTACACCAACACGCTGGAGCAGGTCGGCGGCAGCGGCATCGTCGTCCCGGGCCGCGGCTTCCTGCTGAACAACCAGCTCACCGACTTCAACTTCACCCCCACCCAGGGCGCCGCCCCGGACCCCAACCTCCCGGCCGCGGGCAAGCGCCCGAGGTCCAGCATGTCCCCGACCATCGTGCTGAAGGACGGCAAGCCCTGGCTCGCCCTCGGCTCCCCGGGCGGCTCGACCATCATCACGACGGTCCTGCAGATCATCCTCAACCGGATCGATTTCAAGCTCGACCTCCCGTCCGCGGTGGCGGCCCCCCGGGCCAGCCAGCGCAACACCCCCACGGTGACGGCGGAGCCCGCCTTCATCGCGGCCTACCCGGAGCTGGGGAACTTCTACCGCCACCAGTTCACCGAGCAGGCCGAGATCGGCGCCGCGGCGGCGCTGGAGTTCACCGGCAACGGCCAGATCACGGCCGCGGGTGAACCCGTCCGCCGCAGTGGTACGTCGGCCGGGGTCGTCCACCCCGCCCGCTAGCCCTGTTCGCGAACCGGGGCCGACCTCACCGAGGTCGGCCCCGGTTTCGCCTTCACCGGGCGGTCTGGAGCTCCCGGAACTCCGCACGTGCCGCGACGGCGCGGTCGATGAGGGTGTCCAGGCCCTTGGGGCTGAAGGTGATCGTGAGGTCTTCGTCGGAGTTGAAGGTGAAGTCGATGCGGTCGGCGGAGACGGTGTGGGTGATGGGGCAGAAGTCGACCGCCACGGTGAGACCGGCGGAGAACCCCTCGCTGTAGGACCTGGTCATGGATCTACGCTCCTGTGTTGCGGAAAGTTTGCAGGCCGACGGTAGCAAGGTGCAATGCACTCGCGCATTGCACCTATCGAGTGAAGTAGTCGACACCCGACCGGCGGTAAGGTGCGTCCGCAGGTTGCCTAGCACGTCGAGGAGCGGTGTTGCCCAGCGTTCAGACCCGTCGGAAGCGCAAGCTGGGGCGGTATCTAGCCGACCTGCGCGACCATGCCGGGCTCAAGCCCGAGGCAGTGGCCAAGCTGCTCCGCAAGTCCCCGTCCACGGTGTCCCGCATCGAGAACGGCCATAGCCGATGCGACTTCTCCGCCTTGACCGCGATGCTCGGTCTCTACCAGGCCACCGCCGATCAGCGGCAGCACGCGGAGGAGTTGTGGGAGGAAGCAGGCCAGGAAGCCGCGCCTCTAGAGCACTCGTCGGCCATGCCGCCCCGGTACCGAGCGTTCGTAAAGGCATGGAATGAGGCAATTTCCGCGCGCACGCTGCACCTGCTGATCTTGCCGGGACCACTCCAGACGGTGAGCTACCGCTCCGCGTTCTACCGGGTGCTCGACCGGTTCATCGACTCGCCCATTGATGTCGAGCGGGATGCCGCCTCCATGGAGTTGCGGAGGGGGCGATTCGCCGAACCCGACCCCCTGTCGATGGCGGTTCTCCTGGATGAAGCCGTGATACACCGCGTTGTCGGTGGCCCGGTGATCATGGCCGAGCAGCTCCGCCATCTGGTTGCTCTCGGCAGCGCGCCGAACATCTCCATCCGTGTGATCCCCTTCGGGGCGGGGGAATACAGCGTGATTCCAGGAGCGGTTACGCTTCTGGGATTCGCCGAGCCCGCTGTAGATCCGGATGTGGTCTATGTCGAGTACTTCGGTGGCGGGGAGTGGATCGAAGGCGCTCGAGATGTAGCGAAGTTCGCCGGAGCCCTCGATGATGTCCAATCCCTTGCGTTGTCGGAGAAAGATACGGCGGCCCTGTTCAGCCGCAAGGCAGACCAACTGGAGTCGGAACGATGAAGAGCACCATGATGTGGCGGGTCAGCTCATTCAGCTTGCCCAACAACGACTGCGTCGAGGTCGGGCGTGGGCCTGGTGAGACCCTGATCCGGGACACCAAGAACCGCTCCGCAGGCGCCCTCCACCTGACTCCGCACTCCCTCGCCGCCTTGCTCCACTCCGTCAAGCGCGGCTAGGTGTACTGACCCGAGACGTTGCGAACGGTCCGACACGTGATCGGATGATCTTGAAATGAGGGAGGGCCTCCGGGTTCGGTGTGGATTGCGACATCTGCACCGGCTACCCAGGAGGCCCTCCATTCCTCACGCTAACGCACCACTGACCGAGCTGGGCAGGCTGCGTCTGGCCCGGTGTGTCGTGGACGACGGGTGGCCGCTGCGGCGGGCCGCGGAGCGGTTCCAGGTCTCGGTGAGCACCGCGAAACGCTGGGCCGGGCGCTACCGCGCCGAAGGTGCCGCGGGCATGGCCGACCGCTCGTCACGCCCGCACACCAGCCCTGCTCGCACCTGCGCCCGCCAGGAACGCCGGATCATCAAGGTTCGGCTGGATCGGCGGTGGGGACCCGCCCGGATCGCGTTCCTGCTGGAGCTGAACCCCTCAACCGTGCACCGGGTCCTGCGCCGCTACAACCTGGCCCGGCTGCGGCACCTGGACCGGGCCACCGGAGCACCGATCCGCCGCTACGAGCACGCCGCCCCCGGCGACCTCGTACACGTCGACATCAAGAAGCTGGGCAACATCCCCGACGGCGGCGGCCACAAAATCCACGGACGGACAATCGGCACGCGCAACAGCTCCGCCCACCGCGACACCACCCGCCCCCGCACCACCCACGGCCGCCCGAATCTGGGCTACAGCTTCCTGCACAACGCCGTCGACGACCACAGCCGACTTGCCTACACCGAGATCCTCGCCGACGAGACCAAGGAGACCGCGGCCGCGTTCTGGTCACGGGCCCAGACCTTCTTCAACACCAACGGGATCACTGTCACGCGAGTGCTCACCGACAACGGATCCTGCTACCGATCCCGGCTTTGGCGCGACACCCTCACCGCAGCCGGAATCACCCACAAACGCACACGCCCACGCCGACCCCAGACCAACGGAAAAGTAGAGCGGTTCAATCGCACCCTGCTCGACGAATGGGCCTACGCCCGCCCCTATCTCAGCGAAACCGAACGCCGTGAGGCGTTGCCGCGCTGGCTGCATCTCTACAATCACCACCGCGGACACACCGCACTCGCAGGCCAGCCACCCGCCACCCGCGTTCCTAACCTCTCAGGGCACTACAGCTAGCCCTCCGCCAGCACCTGGTCGAGGCCGTGTTCGCGCGGGCCCAGGAACCTCGGGTCCGGATCGAAAACCGCGTCGAACACGGCCTTGATCGCGGCCGGAACCTCCCGCAGCCAATACTTTCCATCGTTCCCACCCGGTGCCTCCGAGGCCACCCCGACAGCCTCGATCCCCGCGTTGCGGCACAGGAACACCGCTCGGCGGATGTGGAAGCCCTGGGTGACCACCACCGCCTTCGACACCCCGAAGATCTCCCGAGCCCGCACGCACGAGTCGTACGTGTCGAAGCCCGCGTGGTCGGCCACCACCCGTTCGGCGGGGACTCCGCGATCCACCAGCCACGTCGTCATGGCCGCGACCTCGTCGTGGTGCGGGGTCCCGTGGTCGCCCGACACCAGGATCGCGCGCACCCGGCCCGACTCGTACAACGTCCGCGCGTCCGCCAACCGCGCCTCCAGGTACGGCTTCGGCGTCCCGTCACTGCGCAGGCCCGCGCCCAGGACGATCGCCACCGGGGCCGACGGCGCGTCCGCCACCCCGTACACCCCGCCGCCCGTGGACACCCTGATCCACAGCAGCGGCCCGAACAGCACCCCCAGCACGAACGCCACCGCGCTCGCGATCAGCACTACCTTCCGACGCCTGCTCACACCTCGATAGTCCCCACGAACCACCCCTGACAAGCCCGAACGGCCCAAACCTCCGCATTCCTCACACGGAAGCAACCTGGACCTCAGTCGTCGAGCAGCGCCGCGATCGCCGTGTGCTCGTCCGCCGGGAACACCAGGACCCGCAGCCCCTCGCCGTCCTCGGCGGGCACCGTCGTCGCCCGCACCCCGACCGCCCGCAGCCGCTCCTCCACGAAGCCCGCCGCCGTCCGCGAAGGCACCTTCGCGATCTCACGGAGCAGGCCGTAGTCGCGCTTGCGGTCGTCGGACTTGAACGCCCACCGCAGCACCACCCCCAGGCCGCCGACCACGAGCAACGCGACCAGCGACAGGTACGGGGCGGGCAGGTCCATGCCGCTCATCATCCCCCTGTGAGCAATTCCACGGGCGCGATCTCGGTTACCCGCCAGTAAGCTCAGCGGAGCCGAGGTTAACGGAGGTTCACGTGCCGTACCCGACAGATGGTGAACGCGACCGCCCGTGGGTCATGCGGACCTACGCGGGCCACTCCTCCGCCGCGAAGTCCAACGAGCTCTACCGGCGCAACCTCGCCAAGGGGCAGACCGGGCTCTCGGTCGCCTTCGACCTGCCCACCCAGACCGGCTACGACCCCGACCACGAACTGGCCACGGGCGAGGTCGGCAAGGTCGGCGTGCCGGTGGGCCACATCGGCGACATGCGCACCCTGTTCGACGGCATCCCCCTCGCGGGCGCCAACACCTCGATGACGATCAACGCCACCGCCATGTGGCTGCTCGCCCTCTACGTCAGCGTCGCCCGCGAGCAGCAGGACGACTGGCACGACCTCGCCGGGACCACCCAGAACGACATCATCAAGGAGTACCTGGCCCGCGGCACCTACGTCTTCCCGCCCGGCCCCAGCCTGCGCCTGATCACCGACCTGGTCGCCTGGACCGTCACCGCCCTGCCGCGCTGGAACCCGATCAACATCTGCAGCTACCACCTGCAGGAGGCGGGCGCGTCGCCGGTGCAGGAGGTCGCGTACTCGCTCTCGACCGCCATCGCCGTGCTGGACCGCGTGTTCGACTCCGGCCAGGTGCCCGAGGAGCGCCGGGGCGAGGTGGTCGCGCGCATCTCGTTCTTCGTCAACGCGGGCGTGCGGTTCGTCGAGGAGATGTGCAAGATGCGCGCCTTCACCGACCTGTGGGACGAGATCTGCCGCGACCGCTACGGCATCACCGACCCCAAGCAGCGCCGCTTCCGCTACGGCGTGCAGGTCAACTCCCTGGGCCTGACCGAGGCCCAACCGGAGAACAACGTCCAGCGAATCGTGCTGGAGATGCTCGCGGTGTCGCTGTCGCGCAAGGCCCGCGCCCGCGCCATCCAACTGCCCGCCTGGAACGAGGCGCTGGGCCTGCCGCGGCCGTGGGACCAGCAGTGGGCGCTGCGCATGCAGCAGGTGCTGGCCTACGAGACGGACCTGCTGGAGTACGACGACCTCTTCGACGGCTCACCGGTCATCCAGGCCAAGGTCGACGAGATCCTGACCGGCGCCCGCGCCGAGATCGACCGCGTCCAGGCCATGGGCGGCGCGGTCGCCGCCGTCGAGAGCGGCTACATGAAGACCCAGATGGTCGCCTCCCTCGCCGAACGACGACGGCGCATCGAAGCGGGCGAGGACGTCATCGTCGGCGTCAACCGCTTCGACACCACCGAACCCAGCCCCCTGCAAGCCGAGGGCGCGAAAGCCATCGAGACGGTGGACCCGGTGGCCGAACGGGAGGCGGTCGAGGCCATCACCGAATGGCGCCGCGACCGGGACAACGCCGCGGTCGAGACCTCCCTGACCGCCCTCCGCGAAGCCGCCAAGACGGACGCGAACCTCATGCAAGCCACCCTGACCTGCGCCCGAGCGGGCGTCACCACGGGGGAGTGGTCCGCCACCCTCCGCGAGGTCTTCGGCGAATACCGCGCCCCCACAGGGGTTTCCGGCGCGTCGGCGGCGGGCGGGGAGGAGTTGGGGGAGGTTCGAGAGCGTGTTCGGGCCACGGGGGCCGAGCTGGGCGAACGCCTGCGGATGCTGGTGGGCAAGCCGGGGCTCGACGGGCACTCGAACGGGGCGGAGCAGATCGCGGTCCGGGCACGGGACACGGGCTTCGAGGTGGTGTACCAGGGCATCCGCCTGACCGCGGACCAGATCGTGGCGGCCGCGGTGCAGGAGGGTGTGCACGTGGTGGGCCTGTCGATCCTGTCGGGCTCGCACCTGGCGGCGGTACCCGCCGTGGTGGACGGGTTGCGCGCGGCGGGTGCCGGGGACATCCCGGTCGTGGTGGGCGGCATCATCCCGCCGGACGACGCGGAGGTGTTGCGGTCGCGGGGCGTGGCAAGGGTTTTCACGCCGAAGGACTACGAGATGACCCGGATCATGTCGGAGATCGTGACCGTCATCCGGGAGGCGAACGGCCTGGCGTCAGGGTGACCGGACCTCGGCGACCCCGCTGCTGGTGCCGAAGACGAACGCGTCGGACCCGAAATCGGGGTTGACGCTGGTGAGCACCCCTGCTTCCAGCCGGAAACCGCTCTGGAGGCGTTGTTTGGCGATGTCCCACAGTTGGACGCTGCCGTCGGTCTTCCCCACGGCGAGGGTGCGTCCGTTGGACGAGAAGTTCAGCGCCGTGACCGCGATGCCGTCCCAGTGCAGGAACCCGTTCTGCGGCTGGGGGCCGTCCGTGGTCCAGAGGTGGAGCTCGCCGCTGGCGTCGCCGCTCGCGATCGCCCGCCCGTCCGGGGTGAAGGCCAAAGCCTTCACCTCGCCGCCCTGCGGGCCCAGCACGGACTTTTCGACGGGCTCGGACGGGTCGGTGAGATCCCACATCGCTATCGTGCCGTCCTCGGTGCCCACGGCAAGGCGCCGATCGCCCGGTGCGAACACCACGGTGTTCACCCCCACCGGCACGTAGCTGGCCGACAGGGGGCGTATCCGCGCGGGTGTGGTGACGTCCAGGAGCCGCACCCGGCCCTGGGTGTTCGCTTCGGCGAGGAATCGGCCGTCGTGGGAGAACGCCAAGGCGTTGACCAGTGCGCCGCCGTCCAGGGTCGCGCGCCGCGCGGGCCGCGCGGGATCGCTGATGTCCCAGACCGCACCGGCTTCGGGCACCCCTTCACCGCCGCCGCTCGCGCGCGCCAAGCCGACGAACCCGACCGCCACCAGGCGGCCGTTGGGCGAGAACGCCACGGTTCGCCCGGCGATCAGCTTGCCGGTGATCACCTGTCCGGTCGCCCGCCGGACCCGCAGCACCCCGTCCACGTCGACCATGGCCAGCGCGCGACCTGAGTCGGTCGGAAAGGTCGCCGCCCCCGCGACCGGATAGGCCGCCGCGACGGAGACCTGAACGGCTCCCGGTGGGGTGTCGGGGCGGTCCTTCGCCAGCCACAACACCCCCGCGACCAGTAGGACCGCCAAGCCGGTTGCCGTGGGCAGCAGGAGCTTCTTCGACCGCCTCGGCCTGGCCGGACCGGTGTCCACCCGCGCGAGCGCGGCGAGGAGTTGGGTGCCGAACGAGTCACTGGCCACCGCTGACCTCCTCGACCGCTTGGGGTGCCGGGACGGGTGGTGGCTCCGTCACCAGTGCCACCGTCTGCCGGGCCAGTTTCTCCACGATCAGCGGCGCGCTGATCCCGACCACCAGCGCGCCCAGCGGTCCCGCGAACTGACCCGAACTCCCCGCCGCTGCCGCCAAGCCTCCGCTGATGGTCAGGCGGATCAGGACCGAGACCGCGAACGGCAACACCGCCGGGGCGTTCTTGCCGCGCCACGGCCAGGTGCCCGTGCGGCGGATCCGCGCCACGAACTCCAGGCCCTCCACGGCGAAGCCGCCGAACAGGCCCCAGCTCAGGCATTCCACGACCGTCATCGTTCGCCCCGGCTTTCCGGCGGTGTGCGAAACCGGGCCAGATTGAACACCGGGGGGTTGGGTCTCGACCGCCACACGGCCCCGGTTCACCCGGATGGCCGTGCGGCGGTCGCGCGGGCTAGTCGAGCAGGGTCAGGACCTCGGCGGTCGTGGACACCGTGGCGAAGCCGCCGCCCTGGAGGTTGGTGGCGGTGGCCTTGCTCAGCTCGTCGGCGGTCAGGTCGCCGAGGTTGAACGTGTACGTCGCGTCCAGGGCCACGTGCACGTCGAAGCCCAGGTTGCCGCCCACGCGGGCCGTGGTCTCGACGCAGAAGTTGGTCTGGATGCCCGCCAGCACGATCCGCTCGATGCCTCGGGTGGTCAGCCAGCCGTGCAGGTCGACCGAGCCGTGGAAACTGGAGTGGACGGTCTTGGTGAACAGCAGGTCCGGGTGGGCGTCGTCCAGGACGGGCTTGAACCTCGAGCCGGGGGTCCCGGGGTGCAGTGGCGAACCCTCGACCAGCGAGTCGTGGCGGACCAGGACCAGCGGCTGACCTGCGGCGGCCCAGGCGTCGAGCAGGGTCTTGATGTTGGTCTCGGCGGCCGGGTTGTTGCGGGGGCCGAAGACCGGGTCGTCGAAGCCCTGCTGGACGTCGATCAGAATCAGCGCGGTTGTCATGCCGTTGACCCTGTCCAGGCCCAGGGGGCGGCACAGGAGGCAAGAAAGGCGTCCTGCGATACTTTCTTGCCATGCGCACGATCGGTGTCCTCCTCCTGCCCGACTCCCGGGTCTTCGACTTCGCCGTCGTCAACGAGGTCTGGGCGGTCGACCGCGACCGGGTCGGCCCGTTCGAGGTGCGGCTGTGCGCGGGCGGGCCGGTCCGGCTGAGCCCCGCCGGTGACGCGGTGCCGACGCACGGGCTCGACGGGCTGCGCGGCTGCGACCTCGTCATCACCCTCGGTCGCGGCGACCCCCTGGCCGACGTGCCCGACGACGTCCGCGCGGTGCTCCGCGAGGTGCACGCCGCGGGCATCCCCGTCGCCGCCCTGTGCTCCGGCGCCTTCACCCTCGCCGCCGCGGGCCTGCTCGACGGCCGCCGAGCGACCACCCACTGGGCGCTCCTGGACACCCTCGCCCGGGTCTGCCCCGCCGCGCTGGTCGACCGCGACGTCCTGTTCACCGAGGACGACGGCCTGCTGACCTCGGCGGGCGTCGTCGGCGGGCTCGACCTGTGCCTGCACCTGGTCCGCCGCGCGCTCGGCACCCAGGTGGCGACCACCCTGGCCCGTCGACTGGTGATGCCGCCCGTCCGCGAGGGCGGTCAGGCGCAGTACGTCGAGGCGCCGGTGCCGCACCGACCGGAGCGCGGGGACATCGCGTCTACAGTGGACTGGGCGGTGGCCAGGCTGGCCGACCCCATCGGCGTGGCCGACATGGTCGCCACCACGACCATGAGCCCCCGCGCCTTCCACCGCGCCTTCCACGCCGCCATGGGCGACACCCCCGGCCGCTGGCTCCTGCTGCGACGACTCCGGCACGCCCAACTGCTGCTGGAGACCACGGACCTGCCGGTGGACCGCATCGCCACCCGCAGCGGTCTCGGCACCCCGGCCAACCTCCGCCGCCGCATGCGGGCGGAGTTCGGCACGACCCCGTCGACCTACCGCCGCACCTTCGCCGCTACTTAGCGGACTCCGTCACGCGCTCGCGGAGCCGGGCGCGGATCTCGTCCGGGGTGTACGCGCGCCGCTGGCGCTCGGCGCGGGCGACTACGGCACCCGTGGCGGCGACACCCAGCAACCCCGCCAGTCCGAGGAACTTCCACACGCGACGCACGGGCCCAGGCTACCTCGGCTTCGGCGGGGTGGCCGATCGCTGCTTAGGGTTGGGCCATGACCGTTCTGGGCCTCGAGGACGCCGTACAGCTGACCCGCACCGGCGACCTCTGGCTCTTCCGCGGCCGCAGCCCCGCCGACCGTGCCATCCGGACCCTCACCAACGCGCCGGTCAACCACGTCGGCATGGCCGTGGTCCTCGACGACCTGCCACCGCTGATGTGGCACGCCGAGCTGGGCCGGTCGCTGCCCGACCGCTGGAGCGGCACCCACCAGCGCGGCGTCCAGCTGCACGACCTGCGCGACGCCGTGGTCGTGTGGGCCACGAAGTACGGCCAGCGGGCCTGGCTGCGGCAGCTCGCCGAGCCCGTCACCGCCGAGCAGGAGGACGCCGTCCTGCGCACGGTCGCCCGCCTCGACGGCACCCCGTTCCCCTCCACCGCCCGCCTGGCCGCGCGCTGGGCCAGCGGCCGCGTCCCCCGACTGCGCTGGCAGAAGCCGCACCAGGCCGAGTTGGAGAACGCCTACTGCGCCGAGGTCGTCGCCCTCACCTACGAGGCCATGGGCCTGCTCCCCGCAGGCGAGCGCCCACACGCCTACGACCCGGGCCGCTTCTGGAGCGGCGACCACCTACCCCTGCTCGACGGCGCCCGCCTGGGCGAGGAGATCACCGTGGACGTACCACCCGACAGCGCGATCTCCGGCCGCTGAGCCCACCGACCCACACCCCCGCCCGGTTGTCCACAGGCATGATCGTCTTCGGCCTGGAGTGTCGTTCCCCTTGGCTAGAATGGATATCGGGGGCCGGAGGCATCGATTTGATCATCGCCGGATCGCGGCACCGAGATGGGCGACCGGTCGAGCGCCGGGCGTCCTCGAGTTGTCCACAAGCTTGATCATCATCCGCCGGGACTGTCGGTGTCCGCCGGTAGCATTGATTCCGGGGGCCGGTGGCCGCCCACCTCCAGGCAGGCGCAAACATGGCGCGGCCCCCTTCGCGCGGACGAGCGGCTGCCGAGACGGCGCCCGCGCCGCGGCTGGTAGTGCTGGGGGCGGGACCGCGTTCGACGGAGGGGCCGAGGGGTCTCGGTCGCGTTCGCGTAGGTGGGCTTCGGGAGCGCGAGGACACCCGCCGGCCGCCCAACTTCAGGTAGGCAGGCGCGAATAGGCGCGGCTCGCTCGTTCGCGTGGGCGAGCGGCTGCTGGAGACGGCGCCCGCGACGTGGCTGGCGGTGCCGGGGACGGGACCGCGCTCGACGGAAGGGCCGAGGGGGTCTTGGCGGTGTTCGCGTAGGTGGGCTTCGGGAGCGCGAGGACACCCGCCGGCCGCCCATCTCCAGGTAGGCAGGCGCGAACAATCGCGGCCCGCCGTTCGCGTGGGCGAGGGGCTGCCGGAGCCGACGCCGCGGCTGGTGGTGCCCGAGGTCGGACCTCGCCTGACGGGTCGAGCCGCGGGCCGAGGAGGTCTCGGCGGTGTTCGCGCGGGTGAGCTTCGGGAGCGCGGGGGACGCCCGTCGACCGCTACCGTCGGGGCATGGCCGAGTACCAGCACATCCTGGTCAGCCGCGCGGCGGAGACCATCAGGATCACGATGAACCGCCCGGACCGGCGCAACGCGCTTTCTGCGGAGCACCTGGCCGAGCTGCTGGCCGCCTTCTGCGTCGCGGGTACCTCTGACGCGCGCGGCATCGTGCTCGCGGGTACCGGTCCGGTTTTCTCCGCGGGCCACGACTTCGCCGACGTCGCCGCGCGCGACCTGCTCGGCGTGCGCGGGCTGCTGCGGCTGTGCACGGAACTCATGCGCACGATCCAGTCCGTGCCGCAGATCGTCGTCGCCCGCGTGCACGGCCTCGCCACCGCCGCGGGCTGCCAGCTCGTCGCCACCTGCGACCTGGCCATCGCCGCCGAGTCGGCCGGGTTCGCGTTGCCCGGTGGCAAGGGCGGCTGGTTCTGCCACACCCCGGCCGTGCCGGTGGCCCGCGCGGTCGGCCGCAAGCGCATGATGGAACTGGCCCTCACCGGCGACGTCATCGACGCCCGCACCGCCGCGGACTGGGGCCTGGTCAACCGCGCGGTGCCCGATGGCGAACTGGACGCGGCCGTCGACGACCTGATCGCCCGCGCCACCAGGGGCAGCGCCGCGTCGAAGGCGCTCGGCAAGCAGACCCTCTACGCCCAGCTGGACCGCCCCGAGGCGGACGCCTACACGACCGCGATCGAGGTCATGGCCGCCGCGTCCCAGCTGCGCGGTGCGCGCGAAGGCATGGCGGCCTTCCTGGAGAAACGCCAACCGGTTTGGCCGGACTAGAGCGTGTCCGACAAGCCGTCCTGCTGCGCGTCTCCGACGCCGCCCGCAGACCGATGACCGGCAGTGGGCCCCGATCGCCGAGGCGCACACGGTCATGGTGGAGCGGCCGACATGAACACGCCCACGCACCGGGACGACCCGGCCCAAGCCGCCGGCGGAGTTCTCGACGACCTGGTCGATGAGCTTGCCGCTCAGGTCGTCCCCGGTCCACGGCCGTCCGCGCGGGGGGCTCCGGGGTCCGCGGCGTTCGCCGGGAGCGCGTTGGTCACCTGCTGGTGCTCGACAACCCCGCGACTGAAAACCCCCGAGGTCGCACGGTTTTCCGCGCGGCCTCGGGGGCGGTCTTGGTGCGGACGTGCGCGGCGGGCACCCTCGTCCCGCCGCACACGCCCGAACTGGTCAGCCTCCTACGGCAGGGTCTTCAGGTTCGCGGCCACCGAGTTGGCGAACGCGTACCCGTTCGAGGCGTCCCAGTTGATCGACCAGGTCATCGCGCCGCGGATGGACGGGTAGGTGGTCGACGGCTTGAACGTGCCGCAGCTGGTGCCCTTGGCCAGGCAGTTCAGCGCCGCGTTCACGTTGGCCGGGCTCTGGTAGCCGCCGCCCGCGCCGGACGGCGAGGCGGGCAGGCCGAGGCCGACCTGGTCGGGGCGCAGGCCGCCCTGGAGCTGGATGCAGGCGAGCGCGGTCAGGAAGTCGACCGTGCCCTGCGAGTAGACCTTCTGGTCGCAGCCCAGCATCGTGCCGGAGTTGTAGTACTGCATGTTCCAGATGGTCAGGATGTCCTTGACCGCCAGGGCCAGCTGGAAGTACGGCTGCTGCGCGGACTGGCCGTCGATGGTCTGCGGCGCCATCGTGATGACCTTGCCGCCGTTGGCGTAGATGGTGCGCAGCGCCGGGCCCATGTACTGGGCGCTGACGCCGTTCTCCAGGTCGATGTCGACGCCGTTGAAGCCGAACTCGCGGATCAGCGCGGAGACGCTGTTGGCGAACGCGGTCGCGGAGGCGGTGTCACCGGCCCAGATCGTGCCCTTCTCGCCGCCGACCGAGATGATGACCTTCTGGCCGCGGGCCTGGACGGTCTTGATGTCGGCCTTGAACTGCTCCTCGGTGTAGCCGCCCAGCTGCTTGGACAGGCCCTCGTCGAGGTTGAAGTCCACCGCGCCGCGGGTGGCGGGCACCGCGTCGGCGAAGGAGACGGCGATGATGTCGTAGGTGGTCGGCACCTGCGCCAGGGTCAGCGCCTTGGCACCGTTGTAGAAGTTCTGCCAGTAGCCGGTCAGCACGTGCTTGGGCAGGCTGCCGTCACCCGGCGGGTTGCTGGTGGGCGGGGTCGACGACGACGGCGGCGTGGAGGACGACGGCGGAGTCGAGGAGGACGGCGGCGTGGACGAGGACGGCGGCGTGGACGAAGACGGCGGCGTCGAGGACGACGGCGGCGTGCTGGGCGGGGTGCCCGGGCCGTCGAGGCTCACGTCGTCGGCCAGGTACGCGGGCTGGCCGTACCAACCGTGCAGGTAGACGGTCACCGACCGGGTGCTGGCACCGGTGCTGAACGAGGTCGACAGCTGCGTCCAGGCGCCCGCGCCCGGGTTCCAGGTGCTGACGTCGGTGGTGCCGGTGCCGGAGGCGCCGAGGTAGACGTACGAACCCTTCACCCACGCCGTCAGGGTGTAGCGCGAGCTCGGGTTCACGGTCACGGTCTGCGAGCAACGGGCGTTGTCCGCGCCCGCCGGGGCCGCGCTGAGCGCGTACGAACCCCCGTGCTTGTCACTGTTGGTGACGCTACCGCCGGAACAGGTCCAGCCCGCGAGCGAGCCGGACTCGAAACCGGGGTTGGCCACCAGGTTGGC
Organism: Actinokineospora auranticolor; assembly: GCF_041897805.1. Classification (GTDB taxonomy): domain Bacteria; phylum Actinomycetota; class Actinomycetes; order Mycobacteriales; family Pseudonocardiaceae; genus Actinokineospora; species Actinokineospora auranticolor. Next base: position 7,126,448 of record NZ_CP154825.1, on the reverse strand, counting down.
GGCTGTGGCACTGCCGGAGAACGCCAGGACGAGTCCTGCGGTCACGGACAGGGCGGACAGCATGGCGACGAGCGCACGCTTCGCGTGGGACGTCATGGCTGCCTCCAAAGGGGCATGTGCGGGTGCAGGGTGATCGAGACCACCTCAAAATGGACTAGACCAATAGGCGCTGTCAACCCCCGCGTCGGCGAGCGGTAACCCCCGCTCGCCCGCGCTGCGCCCCCCACTCGCGGGTGGACCACGGCAGCGCCTCGCCGACCAGCGACAACGAACCACCGCCCGGCCCGGCCCGGCTCCGCCGAGCGTATGGCGCACGACCCGCCACCCCGCCGAACCGCCCGACACCCGCGCTCTACCTGCGGCCCACGACGCCCATGACCTCCCTGAGGGTTTTCACCGATGTGATACCGCTTTCCTATACTCCATAACAGTCCACACCGGACCGGCGGCGAGCCAGATGAGCGCCACCGTTCCCAGTCGCGGGATCCAGCCTTGCCAGAGCACCTCCGTCCGCCCGGGTTCTCCGAACACAAAGGACAGCAGGGCCAGCACCACGATGCCGACCCCGCAGGCTAAGAGGCACTTGCGCCACTCCCGCCACTCGTACCGCACGCGCTCCCCGGTCCCTCGGCCCGGTGGCCGCCACGGCGGCGGCCCACCCGCGAACCGGTGCGCCACGCGCTGATCGGCCCAGCGCAACACTGTGTGTCCAAACGCGACACTGAAGCCGAGGTACGCCGCGCCCAGCGCGTGCCCCGTCGACGCCTGCGCGCCGCGGCCGATGTCGACCACGGCCGCGGTGAGCAGCACGATGTCGAGCACCGGCGTGGCGACCAGCAGCGCCGCGCCAACCCGCCGCAGGCGCAGCAGGTAGCGCGCGGCGAGCCCGGCGGCGAGCAGCACCCAGAAACCCACCTCGCACGCCGCGATCAGTCCGATCATCGTGATGTCCACGGCGTCGAGCTTCCCGCGACCCGCGGGGCCGACGCATCGGCGAAAGGATGGAAACCCGGGTTGCCCGAGTCATCCCTTTGATTGACCGGTGCCCCGGCTTTCGATTGATACGCGGCACCGGGCGGTGTGCTGTGATGGCGCGGTGGCAAGAGCGGGGCGCAGCGGCGCGTGGCAGATCGTACTCGCCTTCGGGCTGGGCGTGGTGCTGTACTTCATCGACTTCCCGCGCCTGGTGCATGTGGACCTGCTCCCGGGTCCGATGTGGGCGCGGCTGCTGATCCTGACCGCGCTGAGCGCGCTGCAGCTGCTGCGCCACCGCGCCCCGGTCCGCGCGTTCCTGATCGGGCTGGTGCTGCTGAACCTCAACCTCGCCATGGGCCTGGACCTGGCGGTCCTGCTGGCCTTCGGCGACCTGCTGTACGCGGCCGTGCTCTACGGGTCCCGTCGCGCCAGCCGCGCCCTGATCGCCCTGGTGTGGGTCTACCTCGCGGCGGTGGTGGTCATCGCGGTGATCATCGCCCCGGACGTGCGCACCGCGCTGCTGATCATGCTGAGCACCTGCCCGCTGCCCGCGCTGCCCGCGTGGTGGGCGCTCAACGTCCGCCAGCAGCGGGAGATCGCCATCGCCGAACGCGCCCGCGCCGACGGCCTCGCCCGCATCGCCGAGCTGGACCGCTCCGCCGCCGTGACCGCCGAGCGCGCCGCGATGGCCCGCGACCTGCACGACGTGGTCGCCGGGCACATCTCGGCCATCGCCATCCAGACCGAGGCCCTGCTGACCATGGCCCCGGGCGCCGACCCGGAGCGCGCGCGGACGGTGCTGCGGTCGGTCCGCGAGAACAGCCTGGCCTCCCTGCACGAGATGCGCGCCATGATCGGCGTCCTGCGCTCGCCCGACGGCACCCAGGACGGGCTCACGGCGCCCGCCCGGCTGCGCCAGCTCGACCAACTGGTGCGCTCGGCGCGGGCGGCGGGACTGGAGGTGGACGTGGCGGTGTCGGGTGTGGACGACCTGCCCGCCGCGGTAGACCTGTCGGCGTACCGGATAACGCAGGAAGCGCTGACCAACGCGCTCAAGCACGCGCCGGGCGCGAAGGTGCGGGTGGACGTCCGGCGGGAGCGGGCCGCGGTGGTCGTCGAGGTCGACAGCGACGGCCGGGCCGCCCTCCCGAACCCGGTCGGCGCGGGCCTGATCACCATGACCGAGCGCGCGGAGTCCGTCGGCGGCACCCTGGTCGCGGGTCCCCGCCCGACCGGCTGGCGCGTGCGGGCCGAACTGCCACTGGAGGAACGGTGACGATCCGAGTCCTGGTCGCCGACGACCACGCCGCCATCCGCACCGGCCTGACGATGATCCTCGACGGCGCCCCGGACATCGAGGTCGTCGCCGAGGCCGCCGACGGGGCCGCCGCGGTGCGCAAGGCCGTGGCGCTGAAACCGGACGTGGTGCTGATGGACGTCCGCATGCCGGAGCTCGACGGCATCGAGGCCACCCGCAGGCTGGTCGCGGACGGCGTCTGCCCGGTCTTGGTGCTGACCACCTTCGACATGGACTCGTACGTGTACGGCGCGCTGCGCGCAGGCGCGTCCGGCTTCCTGCTGAAGTCCGTCGACGCCCCCCGGCTGCTGGAGTCCATCCGCGTCGTGGCCGCGGGCGACGGCGTCATCGAACCCAGCGTCACCCGTCGGCTGATCCGGGCCTTCGCCGCGCACGAGCCGCGCGCGCAGGAGCCGCCGCCGGGGCTGGACCAGCTGACGGAGCGGGAGTCGGAGGTGCTGGTCTGCCTGGGGCAGGGGCTGTCGAACCAGCAGATCGGCCGCAGGCTCGGCATCGGCGAGGCCACCGTGAAGACCCACGTCTCGCGGGTCCTGACCAAACTCGACCTCCGCTCCCGCGTCCAGGCGGCGGTCCTGGCCCAGGAGGCGGGCCTGGTCTGACCCCTTCCGGTGACGGCTCACTCGAACGAACGACAACGGCCGTCACTGGATAACACCGTTCCCACCCCCGGCGACGTCACTCGCACACCGACCCGGAAAAGGGATCGCCATGATCGAGCAGAACCCGGAAAAGCCCGAACCCGCCGACATCGCGACGAAGAAGCGCAGGCGGTTCAACGGCGGCGTTCTCGTCATCACGGCCCTGCTGGTCGGATTCCTGCTCGGCGGCGCGGCGTTCGGCGGTCGGAAAGCGGGTACCGACCCGGCGGGCTCGGGTGACGCGGCGGAGGTGCTGGTCGCGGCCACCACGGCGGCCACTCCCACGCCGGATCCGCTGCCCAAGCCCGGAGACTTCACCGTCGCGGTGAACGTGCTGGAGAAGCACTGCTTCGGCGCGGCGGGCTGCAACATCACCTACCGGGTCGAGCCCGCGTACACGGGCTCGACCCCACTCCCCGAAGGTCAGGAGTTCACCGTCGTCTACGAGATGAACGGCGGCGACGAACCGCAGATCGGGCACTTCACCATTAGCGGCAAGGTCGCGAACTTCTCCTCGCAGGAAATGATCCAGACCACGTCGTCGAAGGCCGAGTTGACCGCGAAGGTGACCGGCGTGCTGTGAGTTCAGGCGTTCCCGCGCTCGTGCAGGAGCAGGTGGGTGTAGGCGGCGATGGACTGCGCGTCGGTGATCTCCCCGATTTCGATCATCGACTCGAACTCGGCGCGGGTGAACCACGCGGTGCGCATGTCCTGCTCCTCCGGTTCGCGTTCCGCCGGTCCCTGGGTCAGCTCCGTGGCCAGGAAGACGTGGCCCCGCTGACTCGACATGCCCGCCGCGACGTCCAGGGTGCCGAGGCGGGTGATCCTCCCGGCGCGCAGGCCGGTCTCCTCGCGCAGTTCGCGGGTCGCCAGTTCGGTCGGGTCGAGGTCGGCCAGGTCCGGGGCGGTGCCCTGGGGGAACTCCCAGCGGCGCAGGCCCAGGGGGTAGCGGTACTGCTCGACCAGCGTCAGCCGGTCGCCGTCGAGGGGGATGACCAGGGCGTAGTCCGGTTTGTCGATGACGCCGTAGAGGCCGGGGCTGCCGTCGGCGCGCCGGATGCGGTCCTCGCGCACGGTCATCCACGGGTTGGCGTAGACCTGCGTCGTCTCCAGTGCTTCCACACCCTGATCCTGCCCTGGGGCGGCGGCGGGATAGCCTGCCCGGGTGCGTCTAGTGATCGCTCGCTGTCAGGTCGACTACGCCGGACGGCTCACCGCCCACCTCCCGATGGCCAACCGCCTGTTGCTCGTGAAGGCCGACGGTTCGCTGTCGGTGCACTCCGACGACCGGGCGTACAAGCCGCTGAACTGGATGACCCCGCCCTGCTGGCTCACCGAGGAGCCCGGGACGTGGACGGTGCAGAACAAGGCGGGCGAGAAGCTGGTCATCACCATCGAGGAGGTCATGCACGACACCGCGCACGACCTCGGCCCCGAACCCGGCCTGGTCAAGGACGGCGTCGAGGCGCACCTGCAGGAGCTGCTGGCCGAGCACATCACCACCCTCGGCGACGGCTACACCCTGGTCCGCCGCGAGTTCCCGACCGCCATCGGCCCGGTCGACATCATGTGCCGCAGCGGCGAGGGCACCTCCGTCGCCGTGGAGATCAAGCGCCGCGGCGAGATCGACGGCGTGGAGCAGCTGACCCGCTACCTCGAACTGCTCAACCGCGACCCCCTGCTGGCCCCGGTCCAGGGCGTGTTCGCCGCCCAGCTGATCAAACCCCAGGCCCGGGTACTGGCCCAGGACCGCGGCATCCGCTGCGTCACCCTCGACTACGACGCCCTCCGCGGCATCGAATCCGACGAGTTCCGGCTGTTCTGACTCAGTTCCCGTCGAAGAACGCGACCATCGCCGCGGCTTCCGGGCCGGGGGTGTCGGTCGCGTTGAGCCAGCGGCCCTTGCCGGTGGTCGCCTCCCACGCGCGGTGGTGTTCGGTGATGGCGTCGACGAAGTCGGCGGCCAGCAGGCCCGCCTCGACGAGGTCCTGGTCCGGGGACTGGGAACTGGCGCCCGCGATGACGCCGCGGACGTCGGCGGAGTGGCCGTAGCGGAAGGCGTCCGTGCCGCACAGGTGCGGGTCGACCAGGACGGCCTCGCCGTAGTTGCGGCCGAGCCTGCGGTGGCCCGCGGCCTTCGCGGCGGCGTTCGCCAGGTACGCGTGGCCTTCCGCGCCGACGGTGATGGCGGCGAGCACGGCCTCCTCGTGCGTCTCCCACGGCTGCGCGGTCGGGTCGAGCAGCACGAAACCCATGCTGTCGCGCGGGTACGGCCCGCGCGCGGCGTCGGGGTCGTTGTGGTTGCGCCAGATGCTCTCGGCGCGGCGCAGACCCAGGTCCAGCAGCAGGTCGGCCAGCCGCGCGTCGTCGAGCAGGTAGCGGTACGGGTTGCGGCGGTGCCGCGCGCGCACCGCGAGCCCCCGCGCCGAGACGGCCTCCCGAACGGACACGTGCGCCTCCCGTGAGCGACAAGTAACTGTTTCGTCGAACTGTATCCGGCGCGACTGTCCGACTTGGACGTCCGGTAGGCAAAATCACTGCGGCGGCCCGGATCCGCGCACCTACGATGCGCTCATGTCGATCCCCGTCGTCGCGCCGCCGCAGCGCCTGTGGACGTCGAACTTCACCCTCTACTTCGTCGCCCGCATCGTGTCCATGCTCGGCGACGCGATGGTCCCGGTGGCCATGTCGGTCGCGGTGCTCGGGCTCGGCTACGGGGTCAGCGGCGTCGGCTTCGCCCTCGGCGCGTGGATGGGCGCTTTCGCGCTGTTCGTGGTCTTCGGCGGGGTGTTCGCCGACCGGTTCCACCCGCTGCCGCAGATGGTCGGCGCGGACGCGGTCCGCTGCGGGTTGCAGGTGGGGCTGGCGGTCTACCTCTGGCTGGGCCACCCGCCCCTGTGGGTGATCATCGTCGGCTCCGTGCTCGGCGGCATCGCGACCGCGATGTTCCAGCCCGGGCTCACCAGCCTGGTGCCGCAGGTCGCGGCCGACCCGCAGCACGCGAACGGGGTGCTCCGGGTCAGCCAGGGCGTGGCGACCATGATCGGCCCGGCGCTGGCGGGCGTGCTCGTCGCGTCCACCTCGACGGCGTGGGCCTTCGCGGTGGACGCGGTGACGTTCGGCGTCAGCGGGGTGTGCCTCCTGCTGCTGAAGGTGCCCCGCTTCGAGGTCGACCGCACGGAGTCCACCCTGGCCAACCTCCGCGCCGGCTGGTACGAGTTCCGGTCCCGCTCCTGGCTCTGGTCGGTCATCCTCATCTGGTGGTTGCTCGGCGTGCTGGTCTGGGGCCCGATCACCCCGCTGGGCGCCGCGTCCATCATCGACGCGCACGGCAAGGCCGCCTTCGGCTGGGCCGAGGCGGCTTTCGGCCTGGGCAGCGTCCTCGGCGGCCTGGTGGCCATCCGCCTGCGCCCGTCCCGCCCCCTCTTCGGTGGCGGCATCGCGATGTTCCTGTTCCCGCTCATGCCCCTGGCCGCCGCCGCGGTCCCGGGTGTCCCCCTGCTCATCCTGGGCTACGCCATCAGCGGCGCGGGCTGGGCGTTCTGGGGCGTGCAGTGGGCGACCACGGTGCAGACCCAGATCCCGGAGGACAAGCTCAACCGGGTCGCGGCGTACGAGGTGGCGGGCTCGATCCTCGCGGTCCCGTTCGGCCAGGCGATCGCGGGCCCGGCCAGCGCCCTGTTCGGCATCCACGAACTCCTCTACGTGGCCGCCGCGACGGCCGCCGTGTGCGCCGTCGCCCTCATCGCCACCCCGCCGATCCGCGACCTGAAAAGGGTGACAAAGGTCTGAGTCCATTCGGCGGGAATCGGCCCATGTGAAATGCACGTGCATATGGATGTGCATTCGATCTCCCGGGGCGATTCCCGAACGGTGTGCGAATTTGCCAGGGAGGCGGTTCCCGGCTGGTCTGTTCGCGCAGGATATGGCGCGGCGGCGTAACACCGGGACGATGTCGGGCGACCTTTGCTGCGTGGCACGGCGTTGAATGTCCGCGGCGCCCGTGTCAAGATCAACTATCGACTGGTGGGGCGGTGGTTGGGTGAGCGAGCCGAATGTGAACCGACGTGAACAACCGAGGGTGATCGATGATCACCCCATCGTGAACACATTTGGCGAGCCGCTTGCCGTAAGATTTATGCCCGGGGGTCGTCCGCGTCGGGGGAAGCGCGGGCCTGGCCTCGTCGAAAAGCTGTTCTCCGTGCCCGCCGCGGACCTAGCCACCCGGAGTTCGGCGCCATGACCGGCAGGAGTCCACATCGGACGGTGGCGGCCGTCTGCTACTGCACCGCCGCGGGCTTGGTCGCCGTGGCACTAGCGGTGCTCGCGCGGCGCCTTGTGGGACCGGAGAACTGGGGAGTTCCGCTGGGGATCGGCCTCGCGGCCGTCGTGCTCGCCGGGTTGGCGGGCGACCGGGTCATCGCGGTGCTGGCCCCGATCCGCGAGCGCTCACCGTTTCCGATGACCTTTCCCCTTGAACCACCGAACCACCTTGCGGACCAGACCGACCGCCGCGGCCGCGGCGACCACGCCGGAAAGAACCCAGGGCAGCCCTGGCACGTTTCCCTGAGCGAGGAAACCGGCCGCCACTAGCCCCGCGATGATCACCCCGAGCCAGCCGAAGATCGTGTGCAGAAGTGATTGGGTGCGCCGCGCCTTGGCATCGGAACTGACGGCTTCCTTGTGCATGGCCGCCACGGACTCGTGCAGCGCCGGGCGTCGTTCACCCGCCGTCGTCGGGTTCGTGCTCGGCTCGACAGCCTTCTTCTCGTCCCCCGAATCGGCAGATGGCTGGGTGCCAGCCTGCTCACTCATCACTGACTCCTGGTGAATGAAATACCCGGCGCGTGTCGCGGTTCGTGGGAAAGCGCCTACGCGTCGGTATAGCGGGAGATCTCGTGCGCCAAGCGGCGGGTGCTCTGCTCGGCGGTGAGCGCGAGCGCGGTCAACGCCTCGAAAGTCGCGGTGTAGTGGGGTATGCGCTCGTCCTCGCGGACCAGCGCGCTGTGCACCGGGTGGTCGATGAACACGACCGTGCTGGTGGGGACCGGGTCGTCGCTCTCCGCGGCGAGGTCGAAGACCGCGAAGCACTCCCGCAGGCCCGGGTGCGCGCCCACCGAGTACTCGATGATCCGCACGTCCACCTTGCCCGCCTCGACCAGGTCGAGCAGGTGCCGCAGCTGGTCGGCCATCACGCCCGGGCCGCCGACCCGCCGGTGCAGGACCGACTCGTCGAGGACGACGGTGTACGCGGGGGACCGGTCCGACGCCAGCAGCCCCTGGCGGGTCCGCCGGAGTTCGAGTTGCAGCGCGAGGTCTTCCTCGGAGGTGCCGTCGATCGGCTGGAGACCGCGGGCGTAGCCGCCGGTCTGCAACAGCCCGGGTAACAGGACGGTGCTGACCTGGCGGATCACCTTCGCGGCCCCTTCGAGCGCCAGGAAGGTCAGGAACTGCGGCTGCACGACGTCGTGGTACTTGCCGAAGGGCGACGGGCGCCTGGTCTCCCTGGCCAGTTCCAGCAGCTTCTCGACCTCGGCCCGGTCGGTCACCCCGTAGACGGCCAGCAGCGCGTGCACGTCCGCCGCGGTGAACCGGCCGACGCCGCTTTCCTTGCGGATCAGCGTGCGCGTCGACCAGTCGAGCGCCTTCGCCGCCTGCTGCTGGGTGAGCTTGGCGGCGTCGCGCAGCCGCCGCAGCTCCGCCCCCAGGCGCAGGCCGGGGACCGCGGGGGCAGGGAGGTGTGCCACGTGAGACCTCCGGGGGTGGGGGATCCGGCGTGCGCGCCCCGCCGCGCAGGCTCGCCGGACCAATCGCTGTCACGGGTCATGCAGTCATGTGACATCGAATCTAGCACGGTGTGTGCGGTGGATGTCCGATCTGTGACCTGTGCGCCCGGCCGATCGCGCGGCGGTGGAACCCGAGCATCCGGCGCGCGTTGGGCGAAACGGGGATTTCTCGCCACCCGACCAGCGGATGTGATTCTCCACGAGCCGTCGGAATACTTGATGAACCGTTTCATCGGACCGGCCTGGAGGATTTCATGACACCGTGTGTCGCCGCGTGGCGGAAGAGCACCAGGAGCGAGGCTTTTCTGAACTGTGTCGAGCTCGCCTGGACTCCGACGGGGCTCGGAATTCGCGACTCGAAGAATCCTGGACAGAAAGTGGACATTTCCGAATCGTCCGCTGTTCGGTTCTTGGCTTTCCTCTCCGCAGGGCTGGGGGAACGCCCGCGAATGTGATGCCACCGGTGGTCGGGCCGCGGTGCCGCAGCGGCTCGACACATCGGTCAAATCGGCTATAGCGGACTGGTTGAACGTTCGTCATGCAGGGTGCGCCGGGCGGGTGGATGCTGTGCCGGTGATCACTGCGAGGTGAACGGCGGGTGAGGACATGCACCTTCTGGCCGATGCCGACCTGCGGCTCGACGCGGCACCCATCGACTACGTCCTGTTGGCGGTCTACTTCGTCATGGTGTTGGGGATCGGGGCGCTCGCCCGGCGGTCGGTGTCCAGCAGCCTCGACTTCTTCCTCTCCGGGCGGTCCCTGCCCGCCTGGGTGACCGGGCTCGCGTTCATCTCGGCGAACCTCGGCGCGGTCGAGATCTTCGGCATGACCGCCAACGGCGCCCAGTACGGGCTGCCGACGATGCACTACTACTGGATCGGCGCCATCCCGGCCATGGTCTTCCTCGGCCTGGTCATGATGCCCTTCTACTACGGCTCCAAGGTCCGCAGCGTCCCCGAGTTCCTGCTGCGCCGCTTCGGGAAGTTCGCGCACCTGGTCAACGGGCTCAGCTTCGCCACCGCGCAGGTGCTCATCGCGGGCGTCAACCTGTTCGCCCTGGCCACGGTCGTCAACCTGCTGCTCGGCTGGCCGCTGTGGCTCAGCGTGGTGGTCGCCGCCGCGATCGTGCTCGCGTACACCTCGCTCGGCGGGTTGTCGGCCGCGGTCTACAACGAGGTCATGCAGTTCTTCGTCATCGTGGCGATGCTGCTGCCGCTGACCTTCGTCGGGCTGCACAAGGTCGGCGGCTGGCAGGGGCTGGTCGACAAGATCACCGCCGCCAACCCCAGTACCGCCGCCGTCCAGCTCTCCTCCTGGCCCGGCACCAACCTCACGGGCATCGCCGACGCGACGCTGTCCGTCCTGGGCATCGTCTTCGGGCTCGGGTTCGTGCTGTCCTTCGGCTACTGGACGACCAACTTCGCCGAGGTGCAGCGGGCGATGTCGGCCAAGAGCATGTCCGCGGCCCGCCGGACGCCGCTCATCGGCGCGTACCCGAAGACCTTCATCGCGCTGATCATCATCATCCCCGGCATGATCGCCGCGGTGCTGGTCCCCGAGCTGGCCGCGCTCAAGCAGGGCCAGAGCAGCGACGTCACCTACAACAACGCCATCCTGCTGCTGATCCGCGACCTGCTGCCCAACGGCATGCTCGGCATCGCGATCACCGGTCTGCTGGCCGCGTTCATGGCGGGCATGGCCGCCAACGTCAGCTCGTTCAACACCGTCTTCACCTACGACCTCTGGCAGGCCTACGTCCGCAAGGACAAACCCGACGACTACTACCTGCGCGTCGGCAGGCTCGTCACCGTCGTCGGCTGCGTGGTCGCGATCGGCACGGCGTTCATCGCCAGCAGCTTCAACAACATCATGGACTACCTGCAGACCCTGTTCGGCTTCTTCAACGCGCCGCTGTTCGCGACGTTCATCCTCGGCATGTTCTGGAAGCGGATGACCCCGCTGGCCGGTGGGCTCGGGCTGATCGCCGGTACCGGCACGGCCGTCACCATCGACGTGCTCAACCGCAACGACGTGCTGCACCTGGCGGGCCAGGGCGCCAGCTTCGTGGCGGCCAGCGCGGCGTTCGTGGTCGACATCGCGCTCAGCGTCGTGGTGTCGCTGCTCACCCGGCCCAAGCCGGACAGCGAACTGGTCGGCCTGGTCTGGTCGCTCACCCCGCGTGACCAGCTGCGGCACGACGACACCGGGGAGAACGCGGGCTGGTACCGCAAACCGGTCGTCCTCGCGGGCGGCGTGCTCGCGATCACCCTGGTACTCAACATCGTCTTCTGGTGAGGGGGCAAACGATGAGCGGGAACAAGCGCGCGGGGCTGTTCGACCTGCGCGGAGTGCTGGCCCTGCTGTTCGGCGTCTACGGTTTCGTGCTCACGGTCATGGGCATCGCCACCACGTCCCAAGAGGACCTCGACCGGGCGGGCGGCATCAACGTCAACCTGTGGATGGGCGTCGGCATGCTGGGCGCGGCGCTGCTGTTCGCACTCTGGGTGCGCTGGCGACCGCTCACCGTGCCCACCGAGGAGACCGGGGAACGCGCGCCCGAGGACGCGTAGCGGGATTCAGTCCCCGCAGGCCCGGTCGGGTGGTTACCGTTTGGCCGTGCGCGTTGTACTTCGACTGACGGTGGCCGTACTGGCCGGGATCCTGCTCGTCTCCTGCGGCGTCGACCGGGGCAAGTGGGCCAACCCGCAGCGGACCCACCTGGCCCCCGACGCGGGGTTCGGCGGGACCTCCGGGCCACCCACCACCTCCGGCGCCAAGCCCACCACGACGACCAGCCGGACGTCGGCCGGAGCCGCGTTCACCCTCGACGCGCTGCGCGAGGTCGACCCCTGCGGCCTGATGGCGGAGAAGACCCTCAAGGGGCTCGGCGAACCCGCGGAGAACCGGCTGCGCGACTACGCCCAGTGCTCCAACTACATGAAGGACACCCGCGGCAAGGACCTGAACTTCACCCTGACCATCGGCGAGACCGCCACGGTCAAACCCGACGGCAAGACCGTCGGCGGCCTGCCGCTGGCCCAGACCGAACTCGACGACCACACCGCCTGCTTCCTCACCGCGATCACCGACACCAACGCCAACCAGGGCATCACCGTGCAGACCGGCACCCGCGACGCGAGCGACTCCTGCACCCCGGGCCGCGCGCTGCTGGAGGCCGCGGTCAACCGGATCCGCGAGGGCGCGCCGGAGCTCAAGGTCGACAACCGCACGCTGCGCGCGCTCGAACCGTGCACGCTGTTCTCCAACGCCGTGCTCGAAACCGTGGTCGGCACCGGTCCCCGAACCCGCCCCAACGGCCTGCACGGGTGCGGTTGGAACGGCGACGACGTGTCGTTCTCCCTGCGCTTCCGCATCGCGATGAAGCCGGACGACCTCGCCGAGACGTCCAAGACCACCCCGGTCAACCTCGGCGACGGCGTCACCGCGCAGCAGCTCAACGAGGTCAAGACCGGCGCCCGGTGCAGGCTGGAGTGGGCGCACGCGGCGTTCCCCGGCGACAACGAGCGCGCCGAGGTGGTCAGCCTGGAGTTCAGCCGCTACTCGGCCAAGGCGGGCGAGGACGTCTGCGCCAAGACCCAGACCGTGGCCAAGTCGCTGATCCCCCGTTTGCCCAAGCGCTAGCCCGCCGGGCCGGTGTAGGAAGGAAGGCGGACCCTCGAGCCAGGGAGGCCCGCGTGAAGAAGATCCTCAACGACCCGGCCGCGGTGGTCGCCCAGTCGCTGCTCGGGCTGGCCGCCGCGCACCCGGACCTGCTGCGGGTCACCACCGACCCGGCCGTGGTCAGCCGCGCCGACGGGCCGCGCCCGGGCAAGGTGGCCGTGGTGTCCGGCGGCGGTTCCGGGCACGAGCCGCTGCACGGCGGCTTCGTCGGCCCGGGCATGCTCGACGCGGCCTGCCCCGGCGCGGTGTTCACCTCCCCGACCCCGGACCAGATCCAGGCCGCGGTGTCCCGCGTGGACGGCGGCGCCGGGGTGCTGCTGCTGGTCAAGAACTACACGGGGGACGTGCTCAACTTCGAGACGGCCGCCGAGCTGCTGGCCGCCGACGGCGTCGACGTCCGCACCGTGCTGATCGACGACGACGTGGCCGTGCGGGACTCCCTCTACACCGCGGGCCGCCGGGGCGTGGGTGCCACGGTGCTGGTGGAGAAGGTCGTCGGCGCCGCCGCCGAGGCGGGCGCGGACCTGGCGACCTGCGAACGCGTGGCGCGCGCCGCCGTGGCGGGCGCGCGCTCGATGGGCATCGCGCTGACCGCGCCGACCGTGCCGCACGTCGGCGAGCCCAGCTTCACCCTCGCCGACGACGAGATGGAGGTCGGCATCGGCATCCACGGCGAGCCCGGCCGCCGCCGGGAACGGCTCACCGACGCGGACGGCGTCGTCGCCGCGCTGCTGGAACCGGTCCTGGCCGACCTGCCCTTCGCCGCGGGCGACGAGGTGCTGCTGTTCACCAACTCCATGGGCGGCACACCCCTGCTGGAGCTCTACCTCGCGCACGGCATCGCCGAGCAGTCGTTGGTGGACAAGGGGATCACGGTCACCCGTCGCCTGGTCGGTCCGTACGTGACGAGCCTGGAGATGCAGGGCATGAGCCTGACCCTGCTGCGGTTGGACGACGAGCTGACCCGGCTGTGGGACGCGCCCGTGCGCACCGCGGCCCTGCGGTGGGGAGCGTAGGTGGGCTGCGACGCGCGGGCCGTGGCGGCGGCGGTCCGGGCGGCCGCCGCGGTGGTCACCGCGCACCGGGACGAACTCGTCCGCCTCGACCAGGCCATCGGCGACGGCGACCACGGCGAGAACCTCAAGCGCGGCTTCGGATTCGTCGTCCAAGCCCTCGACGAGTCCACACCGGACACTCCGGGCGCGGTGCTCAAGCTGGTCGCCACCACGCTGATCTCCAAGGTCGGCGGCGCCGCCGGACCGCTGTACGGCACGGCTTTCCTGCGTGCCGCCACGGCCGTCGGCGACGCGACCGAGCTGACACCGGAGTTGGTGGCCAAAGCCCTGCGAGCCGCGCTGGAAGGCGTTGTGGCGCGGGGGAAAGCGGAAGTGGGGGACAAGACGATGGTGGACGCGCTGGCGCCGGCGGCGGAAGTGGGCTCCTTGGCGGCGGCCGCGACGGCGGCGGAGCGGGGTGCCGAGTCGACGATCCCGCTCGTCGCGCGCAAGGGACGAGCGTCCTACCTGGGCGAACGCGCGATAGGCCACCAAGACCCCGGTGCCCGGTCGACCGCGCTCGTGCTGCGCGCCTTCGCCGAGGCGGCGTCGTGACCGTCGGCATCGTCATCGTCTCGCACAGCGCGGCACTCGCCGCCGGGGTGGTCGAACTCGCCGGTCAGATGGCACCGGACGTGGTCATCATCGCCGCCGGTGGGGACGGCGACGGTGGGCTCGGCACCGACTTCGAGGCCGTCTCCGAGGCGGTCGAGCGCGCGCAGTCCGGTGACGGCGTCGTTCTGCTCTACGACCTCGGCAGCGCCAAGATGGTCGCCGATCTCGCCGTGGAGATGCTGGGCGACCCGGAATCGGCCGCTGTCGTCGACGCGCCCCTGGTCGAGGGCGCGGTCGCCGGTGCCGTCGCGGCCCAGGCCGGGGCCGACCTCGACGGCGTGCTCTCCGCCGCCGCGTCCGCACTGGCCGATCAGACCGAAGTGGACAGTGAGACGGCTGGCGTCACGCTGCTGCTGACCAACGAGACCGGTCTGCACGCGCGCCCCGCGAGCCAGGTCGTCCAGGCCATCGCCGGTCTCGACGCCCAGGTCACCGTGCGCTTCGGCGACCGCTCCGCCGACGGCCGCAGCGTCCTCGCGCTCATGGGCCTCGGCGCCGCCGCCGGTGACCGGATCACCGTCGGCGCCACCGGCCCGGACGCGCGAGAAGCCTTGACCCGCCTGGAAAACCTGGTGCGCGGCGAGTTCCGCTGAGGTGTGGGCCGATCGGGGGACGGGACCGCGACGGAACCGGTGCAGTGACGTGGTTCACGTCTCGATCATGGATCGCCGTGGCATCATCGGCACATGTTACCGGTAGGTAGCATCGCCGGACGCGGTCCCGGGAGGCAGCTGTGGCACGGGAGATCTCCACCGTCGGCGTGGTCGGGCTCGGCACGATGGGCGCCGGCATCGCGGAGGTGCTGGCCCGCACCGGCATCACCGTGATCGCCGTCGAGGCCGACGCGGCGGGCGTCGGGCGCGGTCGCGCGCACATCGAGCACTCCACCGGTCGCGCGGTCGCCAAGGACAAGCTCGACGCAGGCGCCCGCGCCGACCTGCTCGCCAGGATCTCCTACACCACAGCGCTTTCCGGCCTCGCCGACGCCGACCTGGTCGTCGAGGCCATCCCGGAATCCCTCGACCTCAAGGCCCGCGTCTTCGCCGAACTCGACCGGATCGTGCGCCCCGAGGTCATCCTGGCCTCGAACACGTCCTCGCTGTCCATCACCCGGATCAGTGTCCACACCGGACGGCCCGGCAAGGTCGTCGGCCTGCACTTCTTCAACCCCGCCCCGGTGCTGCGGCTGACCGAGGTCGTGCGCACCGTGGTCACCGAGCCCGACGTGGTCGCCGACGTCGTCGAGTTCACCCGGCGGCTGGGCAAGGAACCCGTGGTGATCGGCGACCGCGCCGGCTTCATCGCCAACGCGCTGCTCTTCGGCTACCTCAACCACGCCGTGTCGATGTACGAGTCGCGCTACGCCACCCGCGAGGACCTCGACGCCGCCATGCGCTTCGGCTGCGGCTACCCCATGGGCCCGCTCGCCCTCCTCGACCTCATCGGCCTCGACACCGCCTACGAGATCCTGGAGACGATGTACGCGCAGTCGCGCAACCGGCTGCACGCCCCCACACCCGTCCTCAAGCAGATGATCACCGCGGGCCTGCTGGGCCGCAAGAGCGGGCGCGGCTTCTACACCTACGACGGCCCCGACTCGCCCACGGTCGTGCCCGACGCGCAGACCCCGGTGGCCGCGGCGGAATCCGCCACGGCGACCCGCGAGGTCCGGCGCGTCGGCGTCGTCGGCACCGGCACGATGGCGACCGGCATCGTGGAGGTGTTCGCCCGCAAGGGCTTCGACGTCGTCCTGCGGGCCAGGAGCGCCGACAAGGCCGACGCCGCGATCGGCAAGGTCCGCGAGTCGCTGGACCGGCAGGTGGCCAAGGGGCGGCTGTCCGAAGCGGACCGCGACGCGGTGCTCGCCCGCGTCGCACCGGCCGTGGAGTTCACCGAACTCGCCGACTGCGACCTCGTCATCGAGGCCGTGGCCGAGGAGTTGGCGGTCAAGCGGGCCGTCTTCGGCGCGCTCGACGAGATCGTCAAACCCGGCGCGGTCCTGGCGACCACCACGTCGTCCCTGCCGGTCATCGAGTGCGCGGCCGCCACGAGCCGCCCCGGGGACGTCATCGGCCTGCACTTCTTCAACCCGGCCCCGGTGATGAAGCTGGTCGAGGTCGTCGAGACCATCGCGACCGCGCCCGACGTCGTCGCCACCGCCCGCGCGCTGTGCCTGCGCGTCGACAAGCACCCCGTGCACTGCGGCGACCGCGCGGGCTTCATCGTCAACGCGCTGCTGTTCCCGTACCTCAACGACGCGGTGAAGATGCTCGAGGCGCACTACGCCGAGGCCGACGACATCGACACCGCGATGAAAGTCGGCTGCGGCCTGCCGATGGGCCCGTTCGAACTGCTCGACGTGGTCGGCCTCGACGTCTCGCTGGCCATCGAACGGACCCTCTACGACGAGTTCCACGAGGCCGGGTACGCCCCGGCGCCGCTGTTGGAGCACCTGGTCACCGCAGGCCGTCTAGGCCGCAAGACGGGCCAAGGCTTCCGCGATTACTGTGTCTGATTTCTCCCCCCTCTTCCCCACCCGGCACCGTTCCCGACCGGGCGAGCGGACGACCGGGTGAGTTCGGGCGGAGTCGGCTGACGAGATGGATCTCGCCTGCCAGGGCCCGGGTTCCCGGGGAGCGACCGCGCTATCCGCAACAACCGCCGCCGCAGCACCCGCCGCCCGACGACGGCTCGGGGCCGCTCGCGCCGCGCGCCAGAGCCGCCACGGACAGCAGCCGGACGGTGTCGTCGTGCCCCTGCGGGCACGACGCGGGGGCGGCCGAGTCGCTCATCGGCCGCTGGACGGTGAAGGTGGCGCCGCACTCGCGGCAGCGGAACTCGTACATGGGCACGGCGCCATTCTCCCCGATGGACCGGTCAGGGCGTGACGGTCAACCGGGGGTCGTGCTCGACGACACCCTCCAGCGCCTCGTCGACCGCCTTGAGCAGGTCGTCGTCCAGCTTCACCCCGGCCGCCTTGGCGTTCTCCTCGACCTGCTCCGGCCGGGTCGCGCCGATGATCGCCGAGGCCACGTTCGGGTTCTGCAGCACCCACGCCACCGCGAGCTGCGCCAGCGAGAGCCCGGCCTCCTCGGCCAGCGGCTTGAGCCGCTGCACCGCGGTCAGCACGTCGTCGCGCAGCCAGCGGGAGATCATGTTCTTGCCACCGGCCTCGTCGGTCGCCCGCGAGCCCGCGGGCGGCTCGGCACCCGGCAGGTACTTGCCGGTCAGCACGCCCTGCGCGATCGGCGACCACACGATCTGCGAGAGCCCCTCGCGCTCGGACGCCGGGACCACCTGCTCCTCGATGACCCGCCACAGCATCGAGTACTGCGGCTGGTTCGAGATGAACGGGATGTTCAGCTCGCGGGCCAGCGCCGCGCCCCGGGTGATCTGGTCGGCGTTCCACTCGGACACCCCGACGTAGAGCACCTTGCCCTGCCGCACCAGGTCGGCGAAGGCCAGCATGGTCTCCTCCAGCGGCACCGTCCGGTCGAACCGGTGCGCCTGGTAGAGGTCGACGTAGTCGGTCTCCAGCCGCTTCAGCGACGCGTGCGCCGACTCGATGATGTGCTTGCGGCCCAGCCCCCGGTCGTTGGGGCCGCCGGGGCCGGTCGGCCAGAACACCTTGGTCGCCAGCTCGACCGACTGCCGCCGGGTGCCGCGCAGCGCGCGGCCGAGCACGGCCTCGGCGCGGGTGTTGGCGTAGACGTCGGCGGTGTCGAAGGTCGTGATGCCCGCGTCGAGGGCGGCCTTCACGCACGCGTGCGCGGCCTCCTCCTCGACCTGCGAACCGTGCGTGATCCAGTTCCCGTACGAGATCTCACTGACGTTGAGGCCGCTTCGGCCCAGGCGACGGAACTCCATGCCGCGAATGTACTTCGCGCGGCTAAGGATGTCCCGGGTGGTTCCAGCGGGTGGTCAGCCGACCACGTCACCGGGGGAGACCCGGGGCTTCGGGACGCGCAGCTTGCGCAGCTGGGTGGCGCGGACGAACGCGTACCAGCCGATCGACAGCGGGCGGAAGTTCTCCTTGGGGAACTTCGCGCGCACCCGCCGGTTGATCCGACGACCGTTGAAGATCGCCTCGACGACCATCACGATCAGCATGAGCAGGCAGAACAGCGTCGCGTACTGCTGCACCCGGGGCGACTGGGCGAGCAGCGACACGAACACCACGACCGCCAGCGGCATGAACAGGCCGAGGAAGTTGCGCTTGGCGTCGATCAGGTCGCGCACGTACGCCTTCACCGGGCCGCGGTCGCGCGGCATCAGGTAGCGGTCGTCGCCCTCGTTCATCCGGCGCCGCTGCTCGACGCGGTCCTCCTTGCGCTTGGCGGCCTGGACCGCGCGCTCCTCCTTGGAGCCGCGGGCCCGGCGCATCGCCTCCCGGGTGGTCTTCGGCGGCGGCGGGACGGGCCCGCGCTTGCGCCCCTCGGCCTCGCGGCGCTTCGGGGTGGGCCTGCCCTTGCCCGGGGTGTGGCCCTTCGTCGAGGTGTCACCCACGGTGACGGCAGCGTCCGCCACCTGGTCGGCGTCGGCGCTGTCGGCTGAGTTGCGGCGAAGGAACCTCACGTCGACAAGGGTAGGACAAGCCCGGCGGTCGCTACGCTGCGCCCGTGCGAGTCGTTATCGCCCCCGACTGCTTCGGCGGCACGCTGACCGCCGCGCAGGCCACCGACGCCATCGCCACCGGCTGGCGGCGCGGTGCCCCGCGCGCCCTGCTCACCCGCTGCCCGCTCGCCGACGGCGGCCCCGGCTTCGTCGACGTCCTGCACGCCGCACTCGACGGCGACCTGCGCGCGGACACCGTCACCGGTCCGCTCGGCACCCCGGTCGAGGCCCGCTGGCTGCTGCACGACGACACCGCCTACCTGGAGACCGCCGAGGCCGCGGGACTGCACCTGGTCCCACCCGACCGGCGCGCCGCGACCTGCGAGTCGGCCACCACGCGCGGCGTCGGCGAGCTGGTCCTGGCCGCCAGGGACACGGGCGCCGAGACCGTCGTGGTCGGCCTGGGCGGCTCGGCGACCACCGACGGTGGCGCGGGCGCGCTCGCCGTGCTCGACGGGCAGTCGCTACCCCGGCTCATCGCCGCGACGGACGTGGCGAACCCCCTGCTCGGCACGCACGGCGCCGCCGCGGTCTTCGGCCCGCAGAAGGGCGCCGACCCGGCCGCCGTCGAGCGCCTGGAGACCCGGCTGGCCGCCTGGGCCGACGAGGTCGCCACCCGGTACGGCCGCGACCCCCGCGCCGACCCGGGCGCGGGCGCCGCGGGCGGCCTCGGCTTCGGCCTGCTCGCGCTGGGCGCGGGCGTGGTGTCCGGCGCCACCCTGGTGCGCGCCGCGACCGGCCTCGACGAGGCCGTGGCCCGCGCCGACCTGGTGGTGACCGGCGAGGGCAGCTTCGACTGGCAGTCCCTGCGCGGCAAGCTGGTCACCGGGGTGGCCGCCGCCGCGGCCGAGCACGGCGTGCCCTGCGTGGTGCTGGCCGGGCAGGTGTCGGTCGGCCGCAGGCAGGCGGGTTCGGTCGGGGTGTCGGAGGCGCACGCCGTCGCCGAGTACGTCGGGTCGGTCGAGAAGGCCGTCGCCGACCCCGCCGGGACCCTCGCCGACCTGGCCGAACACGTCGCCCGGCAGTGGGCTTGAGCGCACGGCCTGCCGTGACCGGCGGTACCTGTGCAACCATGGGAGGGGTACGGAACAAATCCCGCGCGCTCCGTGTTGTGCCGGGGTACGTGCCCGAGTAGGACCTTCCAGGGGAGAACGCGATGACGACCGCTCAGGAATCCGGCACCGAGGCGGCAACCCACGGTGTGGAGCTGTCCGCCGCCGCGGCTGTCAAGGCCAAGGCCCTGCTCGAGCAGGAGGGCCGCGACGACATGCACCTGCGCATCGCCGTGCAGCCGGGCGGCTGCGCGGGCCTGCGCTACCAGCTCTTCTTCGACGAGCGCACCCTCGACGGCGACCTGTTCCGCGACTTCGACGGCCTGAAGGTCGCCGTGGACCGGATGAGCGCCCCCTACGTGCAGGGCGCCACCATCGACTTCGTCGACACCATCGAGAAGCAGGGCTTCACGATCGACAACCCGAACGCGGGCGGCTCCTGCGCCTGCGGCGACTCCTTCCACTGAGACACCTTCTCCCGCCACCCACCCCCTCATCCCCACCCGGCATCGTTCCCGACCTGGCGAGCTGACGGCCACCAGGCCCGGTGGGTACGGAGGTGGGCGGCGCTGACCAGTGGCATTCAGGCAAAGGGCCACGGCGGATCTTCCGCCGTGGCCCTTCGTCGTGCCTTGACGATCAGACGAACTCGTCGATCCCCGCCACCTGGGCGACCGCCGCGTCGTCGACGACCCACCTGGTCGCGGGGCGGGGCGCGGGCAGCACCGGCTTGCGCTCGGTGAGCACCGGCGGGATGTCCGCGCAGTCGGCGATCAGTTCGTCGAGGTTGTCCGGTTCCTGGGGCTTCATTGGTCGGACGCTATGCGCTCGACGCGGGACTTCCCAGGGGTACCTGGCGGTAGGGTTCAACAGAGACCTGGGGCCACCCGAACGGGTGGTCGGGTCCGCCATGCCATGACCGCGCCGAGCCCGTGCCCGACGTCACCCCCGGCGTCGCCGGGCCGACAGACAGGGGAGGGCCACCGTGCCCGTTGCCGTCACCGGAAGCATCGCCACAGACCACCTGATGCACTTCCCGGGCAGGTTCGCCGAACAACTCGTCGCCGAGCAGCTCCACCGCGTCTCCCTCAGCTTCCTGGTCGACGACCTGATCGTCCGCCGGGGCGGCAACGGCGCCAACATCGCCTTCGGCCTCGGCGTCCTCGGCCGCGCCCCGGTCCTGGTCGGCGCCGTCGGCGCCGACTTCGCCGACTACCGCTCCTGGCTGGAGCGCCACGGCGTCGACTGCGCGGGCGTGCACGTCTCCGAGACCGCGAGCACGGCTCGCTTCGTCTGCACCACCGACGACGACATGTGCCAGATCGCGTCGTTCTACGCGGGTGCCATGTCCGAGGCCCGGCTCATCGAGCTGGCCCCGGTCGCCGAGCGGGTCGGCGGCCTCGACCTGGTGCTGATCAGCCCCAACGACCCCGAGGGCATGCTCCGCCACGCCCAGGAGAGCAGGCAGCGCGGCTACGCGTTCGCGGTCGACCCGTCGCAGCAGCTGGCCAGGATGACCGGCGAGCAGATCCGCGAGTTCGTGACCGGCGCGAACTACCTGTTCAGCAACGACTACGAGTGGGAACTCCTCTGCCGCAAGACGGGCTGGTCGGAGAAGGAGGTCATGGAGCGCGTCGGCCTCCGCATCACCACCCTGGGCGAGAAGGGCGCGGAGATCGTCGACAAGGAGGGCACCTCCCTGCACATCGGCGCCGTCCCGGAGAAGGCCAAGGTAGACCCCACCGGCGTCGGCGACGGCTTCCGCGCGGGCTTCCTCGCGGGCCTCACCCAGGACCTGCCCGTCGAGCGGTGCGCCCAGCTGGGTTCGCTGATCGCGGTCCTGGTCCTGGAGGTCGACGGCCCCCAGGAGTGGACCTTCGACAAGCAGGACGCCATCACCCGCCTGGCCGACGCCTACGGTGCGGACGCGGGCACCGAGATCGGCGCCATCCTCCCCGGCTGACCTGGGAAAGCCGGGCTTGTTCCCCGAACAGGCCCGGCCCTCTCCCGCCAAGCCTTGTCGCGCCCTTCCACCCCGGAAACCGCCACAAGATCCCAGCCCCCGCAGAACGCAACGCGCCCCCGTCATACGCCTTGATTGGGTGGGCTTGCTTTGCGTGGGGGACGGACCTGCCAAGCTTCCCGGCGGGTGGGGTGGGCTTGCCCATTCCCACCGCTCTTCCCCACCGCAGGTCCGTAGGGGCCCCGCGCAAAGCAAGTTCACTCAATCGAGGCCGCGCATCTTTTCCGCGAACAGCCGGACCGATCAACCCAGCCACGGCTCCAACCGGCACCCCCGCAGCACAAAGATGATCAACGCACGCCTCCGGCCCCCAATACCAATTCTAGCCAAGCAGACCGACAAGACCGGCCGAAGACGATCAAGCCTGTGGACAACTCCCAGACCCACAGCCCGAGCGAAACACCAGGTCAGAGCGCTGTCAGAAGCCGCGGCCCATCTTCCGTGATCGCCACCGTGTGCTCCACGTGCGCCGCCCGCTCCCCATCCACGGTCCGCATGGTCCACCCATCCCCATCGGTCACGTACTCGTCCCCGCCCCCCATCAGCATCGGCTCGATCGCGATCACCAGCCCCACCCGCAACCGCATCCCCCGCCCCGCCGTCCCCTCGTTGTAAACCGACGGCGACTCGTGCATGGCCCGCCCGATCCCGTGCCCCCCGAAATCCGTCACCATCCCGTACCCGGCCCCGCGGGCCACCGCCCCGATCGCGTGCCCGATGTCCCCCATCCGCGCGCCGGGCACCGCGCACGCGATCCCCGCCGCCAACGACTCCTCCGCCGTCGCGATCAGCCGCAGGTCCGCCGGGTCCGCCGCCCCCACCACGAACGACACCGCCGCGTCCCCGTGCCACCCGTCCACGTGCGCCCCGAAGTCGACGCTGACCAGGTCCCCGTCCCGCAACCGCGTCCGGCCCGGGATCCCGTGCACGATCGCGTCGTTCACCGACACGCACAGCACCGCCGGGAACGGCGTCGGCGCGAACCCCGGCAGGTACCCCAGGAACGACGACTTGGCCCCGAACCGGTCCAGCACGTCCCGCGCGACCTCGTCGAGGTCCGTCGCCCGGACCCCGACCGCCGCCGCCGAGCGCACCTCGGCCAACGCCGTCGCCACCACGTGCCCGGCCACCCGCATGGCGTCGATCTCGCCGGGCGTCTTCAACTCAATCATGGGATAACTATAACGGTATATCTATCCCGCGCTAGCATGGGCGCATGGTGCGACCGCCGCTGAGCCAAGACGACCGCCTCCGGGGTGCCCTGCTGGGCGAGGCGCTGCGCGCCGCCCGCGGCGACCGCTCCATGGTCGAGGTGGCCGCCGCCGCCGGGATCTCCGTCGAGACGCTGCGCAAGATCGAGCGCGGGCGCGTGCCGACCCCCGCCTTCTTCACCGTCGCCGCTATCGCCGAGGCCGTGGCGCTCCCGCTGACCGAGCTGCTGGCCAGCGCCGAACCGGCCGAGAACCGACTCAGCGCATAAGAAAAGCCCGGTGGGGTGACCCCCACCGGGCTTGACGCCGAGTCTTACAGCTTCACCGGGTAGTGCGGCTCCGGCACCACCGGCGTGATCCGCCGCTCGATGAAGATGCCGTGCCAGAGCATGAACACCAGCAGCGCCCAGATCCGCCTGCTGTGGTCCAGCGTCCCGGCCTTGTGCTCCTCGAGCAGCCGCATCACCGCGTTCTTGTCGATCAGCGCGTCGGTCTGCGAGGCCATCACGATGCCCCGCGCCCACTCGTACATCTCCTCGCGCAGCCACAGCCGGATCGGCACCGGGAAGCCCAGCTTGCGGCGGTTGAGCACGTGCGCGGGCACCACCCGGCGCAGCGCCTGGCGCAGCGCGTACTTGGTGGTCTCCTTGGTGATCTTCTGCTCCAGCGGGATCTGCGCCGCCACCCGGAAGACCTCCGGGTCCAGGAACGGCACCCGCAGCTCCAGCGAGTTCGCCATGGTCACCTTGTCGGCCTTGACCAGGATGTCGCCGCGCAGCCAGGTGAACAGGTCGACGTGCTGCATGCGGGTCACCGGGTCCAGCGACACCGACTCGCGGTAGTGCGGGGCGGTGATGTCGCGGTGGCTGATGCCCGGGTCGAAGGTGCGCAGCACGCCGCGCAGCTGGTCGTCGCGGAAGATGCGCGCGTTGCCGTAGTAGCGCTCCTCCAGGCTCAACGAGCCCCGGCGCAGCAGGTCCTTGCCGCGGGTGCCCTCCGGGATCTTCGTCGACACCTTGCCCATGAACCGGCGCAGCGACCCCGGCACCCGCTCGAACGGCGCCAGCGACAGCGGCTCGCGGTAGATCGTGTACCCGCAGAACAGCTCGTCCGCGCCCTCACCGGAGAGCACCACCTTGACGTGCTTGCGCGCCTCGCGGGCGATGAACCACAGCGGCACCAGCGCCGGGTCGGCCACCGGGTCGTCGAGGTACCAGACGATCAGCGGCAGCGCGTCCATCATCTCCCGCGCCGACACCGTGCGGACCACGTGCTTGACCCCGATCGCCGCCGCCGACTCGGCGGCCACGTCCACCTCGGAGTAGCCCTGCCGCTCGAAACCGGTGGTGAAGGTGACCAGGTCCGGGTTGTGCTCGCGGGCCAGCGCCGCGATCGCGGTCGAGTCGATGCCGCCGGACAGGAACGACCCGACGGTCACGTCCGCGCGCATGTGCATCCGGACCGACTCGCTCATCGCGTCCGCGATCCGCTGGTACAGGCTCTCCGCGTCGGCCGGTCCGCGCACCGGGCGCGGGTCGAACCGCGGCGTCCAGTACCGCTTCACCACCGGCTCCTCGCCCGGTGACAGCGTGAAGCTGTGCCCGGACTCGATCCGGTGCACGGTGGTGTGCATCGTCGCCGGTTCGGGGACGTACTGCAGCGTCAGGTAGTACTGCAGCGAGCGCCGGTCCAGCTCCTGGCGGACCCCCAGCAGGGGGGCCAGCTCCAGCACCGACTTCTTCTCGCTGGAGAACGCCACACCACCCGGGCCCGCCGCGTAGAACAGCGGCTTGATGCCGAACGGGTCGCGCGCGCCGAAGAGCGTGGAGGTGTGCGAGTCCCAGATCAGGAACGCGAACATGCCGCGCAGCCGGGTGACTGCGGCCTCGCCCCAGTAGTGGTACGCCGCGACGATCGTCTCGGAGTCGCCGTCGGTGTAGAACCGCGCGCCGTTCCGGTCGGTCAGCTCGGCGCGCAGCTCCAGGTAGTTGTAGATCTCGCCGTTGAACAGCAGCGTGTAACGCTGCGGCGCCTCCGGCGGCCCCCACAGCAGCGGCTGGTGGGAGTGCTCGATGTCGATCATGGACAGCCGGTTGAAGCCGAAGACGACCTCACCGCCGGTCCAGGTGCCGCTCTCGTCGGGGCCGCGGTGGCGCTGGCAGCGCATCGCCGCGCCGACCGCCGACCGCGCCGCGGTGGCGTCCATTTCCGAAGGGCAGACCAGGCCAAGCAGACCGCACACGCTTCTCGCGCACCTCTCGTGTCGAGCCGGGGTGTATCTGGCGGGGAAGACGTCAGTATGCCGTTCCCGGTTGCCCGGACGGGGGACGGTGCCAGTGTTCCCCAGGGTGTGACCGACATCCGATCACCCCTCAGGCGGTGTGGCCCCGATCGCTCGGCTAGGCTGCGCAGTGCTCTCCCAGAGCGGGGATCGTCGCTGCCCAGCGGTGGTGCGGACCCGGTGCGGGGGCAGTGAAACAGCGTTGGATTAGTGGGTTGAAGTACCGCCTCGAGAAGGAGCGCGCAGTGGGCACACCCAAGGCCGCCGGACACCGTTCGCCGGTGGCCCGGCGCGGCAAGGTAGCCGCCCTGGTCACCCTGGTCGCGTTCGGCGCCACCGGCTGCTCCACCGACGAGGTGCTGCGCTTCGGTTGGCCGGAGGGCGTCACCCCGCAGGCCGACCGGATGCGCGAGTTCTGGACCTGGTCCGTCGTCGCGGCGCTGATCATCGGTGTCATCACCTGGGCGCTCATCCTGTGGCCGGTCGTGGCGCACCGCAAGCGCGGGGAGACGCTGCCCAAGCAGTTCCAGTACAACCACTTCCTGGAGTGGATCTACACCGGCATCCCGGTCGTGATCGTGGTCGTGCTGTTCTACTTCACCGCCACCACGCAGAACTACATCCAGGCGCAGAAGCCGGACCCCGACGTCACGGTCACCGTGCGCGCGTTCCAGTGGAACTGGGAGTTCGACTACGTCGGCTACAAGGATGCCGGCGGCACCGCCACCAAGCCCGCCGCCCCCGGCGACGAGACGGTGCGCACCATCGGCAGCTCCGCGGAGATCCCGATCCTGGTCCTGCCGACGGGCAAGACCGTGCAGTACAACCTGGTCTCCCGCGACGTCATCCACTCGTTCTGGGTCCCCGAGTTCCTGTTCAAGCGCGACGTCTTCCCGCACCCGGAGAAGAACAACCAGGACTCGGACTTCCAGAACGTCATCGACAAGACCGGGTCCTTCGTCGGCCGCTGCGCCGAGCTGTGCGGCACCTACCACTCGGCGATGAACTTCGAGGTCCGCGCGGTCACCCCGGAGCTGTTCGACAAGTACCTCAAGCTGCGCCAGCAGGTGAACCCCGCCACCGGCAAGCCGTTCACCACCGCCGAGGCGCTGACCGAGCTGAACTGCGGCGAGCTGTGCACCCCGACCGCGGTCACCACGAAGCCGTTCAACACCGACCGCACCGCGCGCACCGCGACCAAGTAGCGGGTCAGTCCACTGTGATTGCGAGGACAGCAGCATGAAGGTCGAAGCCAGGCTCTTCGACGTCACGACCGGCTTCTTCTTCCTGTCGGCGATCGTCTACGGCGTGTGGGCCAAGGAACCGGTCGGCACCGTAGCGCTGATCCTCTCCGGTGGCCTGTCCCTCATCGTGGGCTCCTACCTGCACTTCGTCGCCCGGCGGCTGGAGCAGCGCCCCGAGGACAACCCGGACGCCGAGATCAGCGACGGCGCGGGCGAACTGGGCTTCTTCAGCCCGGGCAGCTACTGGCCGGTCGCCCTGGCCGCCTCGGCGGCCCTGGCGGGCTTCGCCATGGCGTTCTGGCAGGTGTGGCTGCTGGTCATCGCGATCGTGCTGATCCTGACCGCGGTGGGCGGCCTGGTCTTCGAGTACCACACCCGCCCCAACTCGGACTGACGCTTTCGAGACCTGAAGGCCCCGCACGCACCGCGCGCGGGGCCTTCAGTCCTTTCGGGACCACTCACCCGCGGGCACTTCGGCCGCGCATCCACCGCCACCCGTTCGGTTTGAGCTACTGACCGGTTGCCCTGGCCTCTCGATGGTTTGCAGGTGTGGCTGCTGGTCATCGCGGTGGTGCTGATCCTGACCGCGGTGGTGGCCGGCCTTCAGATACGTCACCGCCGAGGTCGGGCTGGGCTCGGGGCCTGCACGTCCGCCGAGGCGGGAGGCCCCAGTCATTCCTGACTCGCCCGTCTACGGGCTGTGCCGCGGCATCCGCCGCCACTCGTCACCGACGCGGGGAGCTGCTGGGCGGTGCGTCAGCGGGCTTCGCGATGGCGTTCCAGGTCCTGGTCATCGCGGTATTGCTGATCCTTCTGTGGACATCCGCACCCCCTGAGCTCGGGCTGGTGCCCCAACTGTGAATGAGACGTTCACATCAGCAGAGGTGTGCGGATTCGGTCCTTTTCGGATTCACCCTTGCTCGTCTGCTGAGCCGCACCCGCCGCCACCTGTTCGGCCTGGTAGCTACGGCCCCGAGCTACCTCCGCCACGCGGCTGGTCATCGCGGTTGTGCTGATCCTGACCGCAGTGGGCGGTTGGCTTCCGAATACCCCACCCATCCGAACCCGGACGGTCGCCCCACCTACCACCGAGGCCCGCACATCCACCGCGATACGGGCTCAATCTCTCCGGACTCGCCCATCGACTGGCTGGTCCGCGCAGGCACGCCGAGCAGCGCATCCGTCATCTGCACCGGTCTCGCGCGCCCCGCCCGCGGATTTCGCCTTGATCACGAGTTGTCCACATGCCCTGGACCCATCCACAGGAAATCGCCACCCCGCTCCCACCACCCCACCCCCGATAAACTGGAGCAGGGCTGTCCCCGTTACCTTCTTCGCAGCTCCTGATCAAGGAGTTGTGGTCGCCAGGTCCGGAATGACTGACGCTCCCAGTCGAACGCATGATCCGGCGTCCACCCCGCTCTCGAACGCGCCATCGGCCCGACGATCGCTCACCCGGCGGTGCTGGAGATCCTCTCCCGTTGCGGCGGCCCGACCGGCATCGCCACAGCGGGCCGCCGCAAGCTCACAGCGGTCGCCGCCACGCACGCGCTCCGCGTGGGCGACAAGCTCGTCACTGCGATCCTGACAGCTCTGGACGAACAGGTGGTCATCGTTGCGGGCACTGCGGCAGCGGACACCGTGCCGCCCCGCGTGGCCGACAGCCTGAACACCGTGCTCGCGCAGCGCGAACAGGTCGCCGCCCAGGTCGAGGGGATACTCGATGCGCACCCTCTCGCCGGGGTCTTGACGTCAATGCCCGGCATCGGGGTCAGGACCGCCGCCGCATCCTGCCGGAGATCGGCGACGCCACCAACCTCGCCTCCTCCGCACACCTGGCCGCCTACGCCGGGATCGCCCCGCTCACCCGCAGCTCCCGGTCCTCCACCACAGGCGAACACCCCCGCCCGCACCGGCAACCACACACTCACACGAGCCTTCTTCCCCGCCGCGTTCGCCGCCCTGGCCACCAGCCGGACCTACCACGACCACACGAGAGCCGAAGGCCACAAGCACAACGCCGCCCTCATCCGCCCGGCCCCGCCGCCGCTGCGACGTCCTGTTCGCCACGCTCCACACCACGACCCACCACCGGCCACCCGAGCCTGTTTCCGCTCCGGCTGCGGCTTGACAACCCCATAGGGCCCCCAGAGGAGGGCGGGGGCCGTTTGTTGGGGCTCGGGGGAGGGCAAAAGCGGGTCGGTCTGGGGTGGGGTGGGCGGGGTAGAGGCCACTGTGGACCGGGAGTCAGCCCGCCAGTTCCTGGGAGCGGGTGATCCAGCGGTCCAGCAAAGCCGCCGCCGCGCCGGAATCGATGGACTCCGCCGCTCGGGACAGGCCCTGGGCCAGGTCGGCGTGGAGGTCGTCGGTCAGGCCTCGGTGGGCGGCGATGGCGCCCGCTGAGTTGAGGATCACCGCGTCCCGGACCGGGCCCGGCTTGCCCGTCAGCAGATCCCGCACCACCTGGGCGTTGTACGGCGCGTCGCCGCCGCGCAGGTCTTCCGGGCGCGCGGGCGCGATCCCCAGCCGCGACGGGTCGACGCGGTCTTCGCGTACTTCGCCGTTGCTGGCGACCCAGGCACTTGTTGTGGTCGTTGTGGTGATTTCGTCCAGGTTGTCGTCGCCGCGGACGACCAAGGCGCTCGTGCCGCGCGCGGCGAACACGGCCGCCACCGTCGGTGCCAGCTTCAGGTTCGCGCAGCCCACCAGGCCCGCGCCCGGCTGCGCCGGGTTCGTCAGCGGCCCCAGCACGTTGAACGCCGTGGGGATGCCGATCTGGGCGCGCACGGGGCCCGCGTGCCGGAACGCCGGGTGGAACGCGGGCGCGAAGCAGAAGCCGATGCCCACCTCGCGCACGCAGGTGGCCACTCCTTCGGGTGACAGCTCGATGGCGACGCCGAGTTCCTCCAGCACGTCCGCCGTGCCGCACTTGGACGACGCCGCGCGGTTGCCGTGCTTGACCACCGCCGCGCCCGCCGCCGCCGTGACGATCGCGCTCATGCTGGAGATGTTCACCGTGTGCGCCTGGTCGCCGCCGGTGCCGACGACGTCCACCGCGCGCACGTCGTCCAGCGACACGCGCCGGGCGTTGGCCATCATGCCCTCGGCCAGACCCGCGATCTCCTGCGGCGTCTCGCCCTTGGCGCGCAGCGCCACCGCGAACGCGGCGATCTGCGCGGGGGTCGCGGCGCCGGACATGATCTCGTTCATGGCCCAGAACGTGTCCCCGGCGCCGAGGTCCTCACCCGAGACCAGCTGGTTGAGCAGGCCCTTCCAGGTGCGTTCTCCGGTCATCGGCTCAGCCCCGCACTAACGGCAGCCGCTTCGTGCGCAGCACGTCGGCCACGGTCTCGGCCGCGGTCAGCGGGTCCAGCGGGTGCACCAGCACCGCGTCCGCCTGCGACCAGGTGGCCAGCCAGCGGTCGTCCTTGCGGCGCACCGCGACCACC
The DNA here is from genome assembly GCF_041897805.1 of Actinokineospora auranticolor. Lineage (GTDB taxonomy): Bacteria > Actinomycetota > Actinomycetes > Mycobacteriales > Pseudonocardiaceae > Actinokineospora > Actinokineospora auranticolor. The sequence continues at coordinate 7,096,506 of NZ_CP154825.1, read as the reverse complement.
ACCGGCGGGCAGTCGGTGATCTCGTTCTTGACCTGCCTGCACAGGCCCATGCCGCCGGTCGGCTGCGCCTCGCCGTCGAGGATGGCCAGGTCGATGCCGCCCGCGTCCATCGCCATCAGCACCTCGGCGACGGTGGCGACCTCCACGAAGGCGACCCGGCCGATGTCCGCCGCGGGCCTGCGGCCGACCGCTGTGATGATCGTCTCCCGCACCTCGGGCCGGTGGCTGAAGACCAGGACTTTCAGCGGTGCAGTGGTCATGCCACATCCTTTGGTCGGAAGCGTTCGGGCAGGTGGGGCTCCCTGGCCGGTCGCGAGCGCGTCACGGCCGGTCCGGCGGGTTGATGTTATCGGTCTCACGTCCACCCGTCTGCAACACGTCCCACCCGAGCGCGTCCCCGCCCAACCGCTGCGCCAGACCGGCCATTCGGGACCGTTCCCGCGCGCAGCCCAGCGCCGTCACCAGCTCGGCCCGCAGCGCGTGCGCGAGCACCTGATCGCCCTGGTGCGGGCCGATTTCCCGGAGTGCGTAACCGTCCTGGGCGACCACCGCGGCCGCCTCCGCGACCCGGTCCTGTGGCAAGATCAAATGGTGCCGCAGGACCGCGGTCTCGGCCGCCCGGAACTCACTCGCCCGGGTGAGCGCGGCGGACGCGGCCTCCGTGTCGTCGAAGGAGCGGGCCACCACCCCCAAACCGGGGGAGTCGACGGTGACGCCGGGCCCCTTCGTCGAGGTGAACAGCGTACGAACCCGAGCTCGCAGCGCACCGAGAAACCCCACGTAGCCGCCTTTCCGGACACCCCCGCGACACGACGCGGTCTACTCACGACCCGACCGGGCGAGCCGTGTACCCGCAAGACATAATGCGACCCGTGACTGCAGCAGCGCCCTCCATTGGCCAGCGTGTGCACTCGCTGAACCGGCCGAACATGGTCAGCGTCGGCACCATCGTGTGGTTGTCCAGCGAGCTGATGTTCTTCGCCGGGCTCTTCGCCATGTTCTTCACCGTCAAGGCGCAGAACAGCACGGGTGTGTGGCCGCCGCCGCTCGAGGGCGGGGAGCAGGTCCACCTGGACGTCCCCTACGCGCTGCCCTTCACCATCATCCTGGTGGCCTCCTCGTTCACCTGCCAGCTCGGCGTCTTCGCCGCCGAGCGCGGTGACGTGTTCGGCCTGCGCCGCTGGTACATCCTGACGCTGATCATGGGCGCGATCTTCGTCGGCGGTCAGGCCTACGAGTACTACAACCTGGTGAACGAGGGCGTGACGATCCCGTCCGGGCCGTTCGGCACGGTCTTCTTCCTCACCACCGGCTTCCACGGCCTGCACGTCATCGGCGGCCTCATCGCGTTCGTCTACCTGCTCATCCGCACCAAGCTGAGCAAGTTCACCCCGGCCCAGGCCACCTCCGCGATCGTGGTCTCGTACTACTGGCACTTCGTCGACGTGGTCTGGATCGGCCTGTTCGCGGTCATCTACCTGGTCCCATGAGCGACACGCCCGAACCACCGCCCGCCACCACCAGCCACGCCGGGCCCGAACCGACAGCAAGGGTTGCCGTTGCAATGAACAACAAATCCCCGCGCCGCAGCAAGCTCCGCAGGCGGGTCGCCGGGCTGCTGGCCATCGGCTTCGCCCTGCTGTCGGTGGGCTTCGCGTACTCCGCCCTGGCCCCGACCCCGCCGGTGGCGCAGGCCGAGGGCGACCCGGCGCTGCTGCGCAAGGGCGAGCAGGTCTACAACAACACCTGCATCAGCTGCCACGGCGCGAACCTCGAGGGCGTGCAGGACCGCGGCCCCAGCCTGATCGGTGTCGGCGAGGCGTCGACCTACTTCCAGACCTCGACGGGCCGGATGCCCGCGGTCCGCCAGGAAGCCCAGATCGAGCGCAAGCCCGCCAAGCTCAGCCCCGAGGAGATCGACGCGATCAGCGCGTTCGTGCAGTCCAAGGGCGGCGGCGTGGAGCTGCCCGAGGAGCAGGGCAAGGCGCTCGTCGGCGACAACCCGGCGCGCGGCGGCCAGCTGTTCCGGCTCAACTGCGCCTCCTGCCACAACTTCACCGGCCGCGGCGGTGCCCTGTCCTCCGGCAAGTACGCGCCGAAGCTGGACGGGGTCACCGAGACCGAGATCTACGCGGCGATGCTGACCGGTCCGCAGAACATGCCGAAGTTCTCCGACCGGCAGCTCACGCCGGAGGAGAAGAAGGACATCGTCGCCTACGTCAAGTCGGTGACCGACGGCAACAACAACCCCGGCGGCAACCCGATCGGTGGGCTCGGGCCGCAGTCCGAGGGTCTGATCGCATTCATCGTGGGTATCGCCGCCCTGGTCGGCGTGACCCTCTGGATTGGGGCGAAAGCATGAGTTCCACCAACCCCCCGGAGCTGCCCTCGGACGAGGAGCTCGCGGCGATGTCCAGGGAGGACCTGGTCCGCCTGGGCGGCAAGCTCGACGAGGTCGACATCGTCGAGTACCCGGACCCGTGGCCGGTCAAGGGCACCCGCGCGGAGAAGCGGGCCGAGCGCCTGGTCGCGCTCTGGTTCCTCATCGCGGCGGCGTCGGGCCTGGCGTTCGCGGGCGTGTTCCTGTTCTGGCCGTCGGCCTACACCGCGCCGGACACGGACGGGTACTTCATGTACTCCCTGTACACCCCGCTGCTGGGCGCCACGCTCGGCCTGTCGGTGCTGTCGGTCGGCGTCGGCGCGCTGCTCTACACCAAGAAGTTCATCCCGCACGAGGTGTCGGTCCAGCAGCGCCACGACGGCGGCTCCGCCGAACTGGACAAGGCGACCATCCTGGCCCACCTGGCCGACGCGGGGGTCCGCAGCACGATCGCCCGCCGCTCGCTGATCAAGCGCACCGCGGGCCTCGGCGCCGGGGCGATGGGCCTGGGCATCGGGGTGTTCGCCCTGGGTGGCCTGGTCCGCGACCCGTGGGCGCAGAGCGACACCGAGAACTCCCTCTGGCACACCGGCTGGAAGCCCAAGCACGAGGGCGAGAAGGTCTTCCTGCGCCGCGACACCGGTGACCCGGAGGAGGTCGCGCTGGTCGGCCCCGCCGACCTGGACGCGGGCGGCATGGAGACGGTGTTCCCGTTCCGCGAGACCGAGCGCAAGGACCACGAGGCCCTGTCGAAGGCGCTCAAGCGCTCCGACAACCCGGTGATGATCATCCGGCTGCGTCCCGAGGACGCCCGCCGCGTGGTCAAGCACCAGGGCCAGGAGGACTTCAACTTCGGCGACTACTACGCGTACACGAAGATCTGCAGCCACCTGGGGTGCCCGACCTCGCTCTACGAGCAGCGGACCAACCGGATCCTCTGCCCGTGCCACCAGTCGCAGTTCAACGCGCTGGAGTACGCCAAGCCCATCTTCGGTCCGGCCACGCGCAAGCTGGCCCAGCTTCCCATCGCGGTCGATGAGGAAACGGGTTACTTTTACGCACGGAGCGATTTCATCGAGCCGGTCGGACCCGCCTTCTGGGAGCGCAAGTCATGAGCGCAATCACAACTCCCACCAAGCCCAACAACCTGGCCACCCGCGCGGCGGGCGGCGCGGCGAAGTGGGCCGACGACCGCTTCCACCCGGCCGGTGGCCTGCGCAAACAGCTGAACAAGGTCTTCCCGACGCACTGGTCGTTCCTGCTCGGTGAGATCGCGCTGTACAGCTTCATCGTCCTGCTGCTCACGGGTACGTACCTGGCGCTGTTCTTCGACCCCTCCATGCAGGAGGTCGTCTACCAGGGGTCGTTCAACAACCTGCGCGGCCTGGAGATGTCGCGGGCCTACGAGTCCACGCTGATCATCACCTTCGACGTGCGCGGCGGCCTGTTCGCCAGGCAGATGCACCACTGGGCGGCGCTGCTGTTCATGGCGTCGATCGTCACCCACATGTTCCGCGTGTTCTTCACCGGCGCGTTCCGCCGCCCGCGCGAGGTCAACTGGGTCATCGGCGTCAACCTGTTCCTGATCGGCGCCACCGAGGGCTTCGCGGGCTACTCGCTGCCCGACGACCTGCTCTCCGGCGCGGGCCTGCGGATCATGTCCGGCCTGATCCTGTCGATCCCGGTGCTCGGCACCTGGGTGCACTGGCTGCTCTTCGGCAGCGAGTTCCCCGGTGAGGACATCGTGCCGCGGCTCTACACCGTGCACATCCTGCTGCTGCCGGGCATCCTGCTCGCGCTCATCGGCGTCCACCTCGCGCTGGTCTGGTACCAGAAGCACACCCAGTTCCCGGGCGTGCGGCGCAAGGAGACCAACGTCGTCGGCGTCCGCATCATGCCGGTCTTCGCGGTCAAGGGCGGCGCGTTCATGGCCGTCGTCGTCGGCGTCTGCGCCGCGCTGGGCGGGCTCTTCCAGATCAACCCGATCTGGAACTTCGGGCCGTTCAACGCCGCGCACATCTCGGCGGGCACGGTGCCCGACTGGTACATGGGCTGGACCGACGGTCTGATCCGGCTGTGGCCCGCGTGGGAGGTCTACCTCGGGAACTACACGATCCCGGCGGCGTTCTTCCCGTTCATGCTCGGCCTGCCGCTGCTCGGCGGCATCGCGGCGGTGTACCCGTGGATCGAGCGGAAGTTCACCAAGGACGACGCGCACCACAACCTGCTGCAGCGGCCGCGCGACGTGCCGGTCCGCACCAGCCTCGGCGTCATGGCGATCACGTACTTCATGGTGTCGCTGCTCTCGGCGGCCAACGACGTGCTGGCGGAGAAGTTCTTCATCTCCCTCAACGCGACGACCTGGATGGGCCGCATCGGCCTGCTGGTGCTGCCGCCGATCGCGTACTTCATCACCTACCGGATCTGCCTGGGCCTGCAGCGCTCGGACCGCGAGGTGCTGGAGCACGGTGTCGAGACCGGCATCATCAAGCGCCTCCCGCACGGCGAGTTCATCGAGATCCACCAGCCGCTGGGCCCGGTGGACGACCACGGCCACCCGATCCCCCTGGAGTACCAGGGCGCGCCGGTGCCGAAGAAGATGAACAAGCTCGGCTCGGCGGGTGCGCCGGTGCAGGGTTCGTGGCTGACGCCGGACCCGCCGGAGGAGACCGCCGCCCTGGCCCGCGCCCGCGCGGCCCAGCACGGCGAGCACGCCCAGTTGGAAGCGGGCCCGAACGAGGTCGGCCAGCACCAGGCGACCGAGGACCCGTCGAAGAAGCTCTGACGAAGTCCCTGCCGAGGGCGGTACCCCACCGGGGTGCCGCCCTCGCGGCTTTCGCCCTGCCTCTGCCCTAGCCCTCGCGACCTCGGCCGCAACGCCCGCGAGGGGCCTCCGCAATGGGGAACCCCTAATTTCAAGGCTAGTTGCCGCTGCGAGCGGGCCGAACGGGTGCGAGTCTGCCTGTGGACGAATACGGCGGGTGTGGAAGAACCCGCGGGTAACCACCCGGGACAGATGATGATCTTGAAGCTGGCTGGGGGACTGGCGTCCCCGGGGTTGCCGGGAGTGGCGTTGTCGGCGGCTGCTGCCGCGCGAAAGGGTTTCGCGGTAGCCTGCCGCCGTGATTCAGCAGGTCCGGTGCCGTGCGGTGGCGTGTGTCGCGGTGGCCGGGGTGGTGCTCGCGGGGTGCGGTGCGCCCGAGGAGCCCGCCTCCCCCGAGCCGGTCGCGCTGACCCAGGTGAGCACCACGGCCGCGTCCGCGCCACCCACCCCCAGCGCTGTGCCTGAGCCGACCAGCGCCCCGCCACCGGCTCCCGCGACGACGACCCAGGCGACGCCCGCGACCAGCGCCGCGAAGCCGCAGGACTGCCCAGTGCCGAAGTCCGGCTTCGACTGCGACTTCCAGCGCCGCTTCGCCGCCGCCCAGGCCTACGTGGCGAACCGGCCTGGCACCGTCGGCATCGTGGTGCGCGACCGGCAGACCGGCGCGGTCTGGCGCAACGACCACGCGGGCGACCTCACCTGGACCGCGTCCACCATCAAGCTGGCCATGGTCGTCGACCTGCTCCGCCGCGACCGCGCGGGTGCCATCACCCTGACCGGCGGCGACCGCGCCCAGATCACCGCCATGCTGCACCGCTCCGACGACGACGCGGCCACCGCCCTGTGGTCCAAGTACGGCGGCGCCGACCACACCGCGTTCAACCAGGCGTTCCCCGGCTACGGCATGACCTCGCTGCACCCGGAGCGCGGCTTCAGCAAGGTCTACCCGTACTGGGGCTTCCAGAAGTGCACCCCGGACGACCTGGACCGGCTCATCAACTACGTCCTGGACAAGGTCCCCGCCGACGACAAGCGCTACATCCTCGACAACATGCGCACCGTCGCCCCCAACCAGCAGTGGGGCGTCTGGGGCGCGGGCCCCGCCGCCCGCCCCGGCAACAAGGACGGCTGGTCGGAGGAGGAGGGCGGCTGGGTGATGAACTCGGTCGGCTTCGTCGGGCCGGGTGAGCGGTACACCCTCGCGATCATGAACAACCTGCGCGGCCAGGGCGGCTACGACGAGGGTCAGCAGACCGACACCGAGGTCGCCCGCCTGATCTTCGCGGGCCGGTTCTGAGCGTCGACGTTCCGCCCCGGTACCCGGCTCAGTCCTCGCCGAGGTCGAAGGCGGCGTCGACCTCGCGCCGGGAGAACGACCGGTACGCGATGTGGGTGGCCGTGTCGAGCACCCCGGGCAGCTTGCTGATCCGCCCCGGCACGATCCGCGCCAGGTCCTCGTGGTCGGCGACCCGCAGGATGGCGACCAGGTCGATGTCACCCGCGCACGAGTAGACCTCCGCCACCCCGTCGATGTCCGCGATGGCCTGCGCGGTCTCCGGGATGGCGTCGGTGGCGGCGGAGACCAGCACGATCGCGGTGATCATCTTCAGCGACTCCTCGGGTCCGGATCACGGGCAGACCCAGCCTAGATCAGGCACTAGGCTCCGGCGTGCCGCCAGGTGCGACGAGAGGACGGCAGCGGTGCAAACCCCCGACGAATGGCTGGCCGACTTCGAGGCCAAGGTGGCGGACCTCCAGCAGAGGGCCACGGAGTTCAAACAGGACGTCGAGTCGGCCGCCACCACCGAGCAGTCCCCGGACGGCGCCATCACGGTCGCCGTCGCCCCCAACGGCGCCCTGACCGACCTCCGCCTCACCGACTCGGCCATGACCCGCCCGGCCGCCGAGCTGGCGGCCGACATCCTCGCCCTCACCCGTCACGCACGGCAGACCGCCGCCACGACCGTGGCCAGCGCCTTCGCCCCACTGGGCGGAGACGCCTCGGTCGTCCAACACATCGCGGAACCGAAGGCGGACCAGCCGCCCCGCCCGCACGACCCCGAAGCAGACTATTCAGACTCCCCAGCCGTCTACCGCAACGAGTCCTGGTAGCTCAGCGCAGACAAGGCCACTTTTCGAGTGACGCACGTTCGTGTCAGGCACGTGCCACAATGGACACCGTGCGTGATCTTCTTGCCGAAGTCTTCGCTCTCCAGCCGCAGTTCACCGCCGAGAACCTGCCGCCGATGCAGCGCCGCGGCCAGTTGATTCGGCGGACCATCCCCACGTGGTTGCGTGGCGAGATGGCGAAGTTCGCCCCGCCCGGAATCGACTAGTCCGTCCACCTTCCCGCAGCGAAACTGGCCGAGCGGGTTCGTTGGGCGCGAGACGTGCTGAGCGACCAACTCTCCGTGCGTCCGGACCTGGACCGTGACATCTCCCGGGGTGTCCCCGACGAGCTGGGGCGTGGCTACGAGCGGCAATGTCGCGGCGTTCCACTACCCCCGAGGCGCCGTCCCCTCCGAGGACACGATGTTGGCTGACCTCGATTTCCTGTTGACCACCCTTGCCGGTCTCTACGCCCATCTGGACGGGGCCCTGTCCGCACCGGGGAACCGGCTCCTGAGGTCGTGACCGGCATCAGCCTGAACCGCCGGTCCACCCCGCTCACCGCCACCGGCGGACACCTGCGAACCATCCACCCCTGGCAACCCGACGACCTGGACCCCACACCCCTGACCTACCGCTACGCCGTACCCGCCGAGGACTAGTCCCTGGGCAACAACGACGTGCGGGCATGGTCCGCGCGTTCCAGCCAAGGACGCCACCGGGCCGCCGCGTGGGCGGGTTCGGACCACGGGGTCGAGCACCGGACCATCCGCGTCCCCGGTTTGTCCAGCCAGCGCAGGACTACGGACACCTCCTCCGCCGGTGCCCCCCGCAGTGGTCCGTCCTCCGGGATCACCGTCTCCGCCGACGCCACCAGGGCCTCCACCACCGGCATCGGCGCCACCCCGCGCCGCGCCACCCCCGCCGACGCCAACCGGCCGTGTCTGACCACCGCGAACTCCCAGCCGCCCAGGGAGTCCGGGCGGGCGGCGACCAGTTCCGCGACGGTGGCCAGGGCCGCCAGGCGTTGGCCCTTGTCCAGCGCGCGGATCAGCGTCCGCATCCGGTCGCGGTCCACACCGGCCTGCTCGAACCGCTCCGCCGCCGCGTGTTCGGCCAACCCCCGCGCCAACCGCGCCAACACGTCCAGGTTCCGGCCCGCCACCAACTCGCCCACCGCGACCACCGCGGGCTCGTACTCCTCGACGCTCTGCCCACCCACGCACGGCGCCGCGCACCGCCCCAACTCGGCCAGGGCGCACGCGCTCCCGCCCGGCACGCCGGACGACGGGATCCGCAGCGCGCACGGTCGCACGCCCGTCCCCTCCTGCAACGCGAACACCGCCTCCTCCGCGTGCCCCCGGCTGCGGAACGGCCCCAACGCCCCCTCCCGCGCGCGCCGGACCAGCGATAACCGGGGGAACGGCTCCTCGGTCAGCACCACCCACCACCCGCCGCGCGGGTTCTTCGACTTGCGGTTGTACGCCGGTTTGTGCGCCGCTAGCAGCCGCAGTTCGCGGACCTCGGCTTCCAGCGGGTGCGCGCAGGTGATCGTGTCCACCCGGTCGGCGAGGGCGACCATCTCGCGCAGCCTGCGGCGGGTCTCGCCTGCGGTGAAGTACTGCCGCACCCGGCGCCGCAGGTCGCTGGCGGTGCCGACGTAGAGGACCTCGTCCGACGGGCCGCGGAACAGGTACACGCCCGGCTCGTTCGGCACGTCCTCGGCCAGCGTGCGCTTGCGGCGCTGGGCCGCGGTGACCTCCGGGATGTAGTCCAGCAGCTCCTCCAGCGACTGCACGCCCAGCGACCCGACCCGCTCCAGCAGGCCGTGCAGCACGTCCACCGTCGCGCGGGCGTCGGCCAGCGCGCGGTGGATCGGCGTGGTCGTCGCCCGGAACAGCGCGGCCAGCGCGGACAACCGGCAGCTCGGCGCCTCCTCCCGGCTGAGCACCCGCCTGCCCAGCCGCACCGTGCACACCACCGTGGACTTGGGCCAGGCGTAGCCCAGCCTGCGGCACGCGGCCTTGACGAAACCCACGTCGAACCCGGCGTTGTGCGCGACCAGCACCGACCCGGCGGCGAACTCCAGGAACGCGGGCAGCACCGCCTCCAGCCGGGGCGCGGCGTGCACCATCGCGTTGGTGATGCCGGTCAACGTGACGATCTCCGGGGGGATCCCGCGACCGGGGTCGACCAGGGTCGCGAACTCGCCGATCACCTCGCCGCCGCGCACCTTGACCGCGCCGAACTCGGTGATCGCGTCCGCCTCGGCGCTGCCGCCGGTGGTCTCCAGGTCGAACACGACGAAGGTGGTCTCGCGCAGCGGCGTGCCGAGCTCGTCGAACACCAGCTGCCCGCTCATCGGGCCCGCTGCCTGGGGGTTTGGGTCGTGGCGCTCATCGCGACCGAAGCTAGATCACACCACCGACACTTCCCCGCTGCGCCGCGGCGGGGCGCGGCTAGCCTTATGGGATGGCACTGTCGTCCCTGCCCGTCGACCCGGAGGAACCGGAGATGTCCACATCGGACGCTTCGGGTCCGGCCGTGGAGTGGTCGGGGCTGCCGGAGGCCGTCCGGGCCCGCATCGCCGAGCTGGGCGCGGAGGCGGTGGGCGCGCTGCCCAAGGTCGACGTGCCGCAGCAGTTGCGCGCGGTCGCCCGCTTCGCCCCGGCCAAGCGGGCCCGGCTGGGCGGCGCCACGATCATCTCCAGCCTGCGCGACTCGCACGGCTTCCGCACCGCGGTGGTCGAGTGGTGCCGCGAGCACAAGCCCGCCGCACTCGACCTGGGCGGGGACGACCCGGTGGCGGTCGCGGCGGCGGCGGTGCTGCTCGGTGAGGAGTCCGCGGTCCACTACCTGGAACTGGTCTCGCGCCGCGCGTCGGACACGTCCCTGCGCGCCGAGCGCGACACGGCGGTGGCCAAGCTGCGCAAGGTCGAGGCCGAGTTGGAACGCGTCCGCGCCCAGCTGGAGGAGTCCACCGGCGCGGCCGACCAGGTGCGCGCGGAGAGCGAAACCGAGCTGGAACGCCTCCGCAAACGTTTGCGCGAACAGGGCGCCCGACTCCGGGAGGCCAAGGACGCCGCGGTCGCGGCCGAGGCGGCGGCCGACCGGGTCCGCGCGGAGGCCGGGGTCGAACTGACCGCGCTGACCGAGCAGCGCGACCGGGAACGCGAACGGGCCGAGGTCGAACGCGCCCGCGCGGCCCGCGCGGAGGCCGACGCCGAGATCGCCCGGCAGTCCGCGCGCGAGGCCCGCCAGGCCGACGAGGTCCGCCTGGCCCTGCTCGTCGACACCCTCGACGGCGCGGTGACGGGCCTGCGCCGCGAACTGGCCCTGGGCGGGGGCGGACCCCGCCCGGCCGACCTGGTGCGCGGCGCGACGGCGGCGCAGGGCGTCGGGGGACGCGTCGAGGACCCGGCCGCGCTGGACCGGCTGCTGGCGCTGCCCGCCGTGCACCTGGTGGTGGACGGCTACAACGTCACCAAGACGGGTTACCCGGAGCTGTCCCTGGCCGACCAGCGAGACCGCCTGGTCCGCCAGCTGGCGTCGCTGGCCGCCCGGACGTCCGCTGAGGTCACCCTCGTCTTCGACGGCGCGGGCGTGGTCGCGGTCCCCATCGCGGCGCCGCGCGGCGTGCGGGTCCTGTTCAGCGACCCGGGGGTGCTGGCCGACGACGTGATCAAAGCCCTGGTCACCGCCGAGCCGGAGGGGCGGCCGGTGGTCGTGGCCACGTCGGACCGGGCGGTGGCGGACGCCGTTCGCCGTCGGGGGGCCCACCCGGTGCCGTCGGCGGTGCTGCTGGCCAGGTTGGGACGCATCTGACCGTGGGCGACTCACCGCCGTTCCAGCCACTGCGCACCCGGCTGGCGGGCAAACCGCCGGACGAGGTGCTGTTCGAAGGGGTTCCCGACCACCTCGAACTGGCCGTCAGCCAGTGGCTGCGGCAAGCGATCTCCGTCGACGGGCGCACGCACGACGGCATCTGCCAGGAAGTGGCCCTGCGGCTGCGACTGCACCCGCGCCGCGACCCGTCGGGCTTCTCGTACGCGGCCGCGTTGAAGGCGGCGACGGGGGAGCAGTTGCTGGAGGTCCTCGACGCCGTCCTGTACGTCCGGTGGGTGTCGTTCGGCCTTGGTGACTGGGACTTGGCGGGCCGACTGGGCGTGATGCTGGAGGCGGGCGGCTCGGCGTACACCCTGGACCCCGCCGGCCACGGCTTGATCAGGCGCGTCGACGAGACGGTGAGCGAGGCTGCCAACCAGGCGATCCGGGGTGCCGCGGGCGAGGTGAGCGACCTGCTCCGCAAGGCGTGGGGGAACGCCTATGGCATCCACCCCGACCCGTCGGCCGCCTACCGCGACGCCGTGCGCGCGGTGGAGTCCGCGTTCGTGCCGGTCGTCTCGCCGACCAACACCCGGGCGTCGCTGGGGTCGGTGTGCAAGGACCTGGTCAACCAGTCGGCCAAGTGGGAGTTGGTCCTGGTCGACAGCCACGACCGCCCCACCGCGATCGACCCCGTGGTCACCCTGCTCAACCAACTCTGGACCGGCCAACGCTCCCGCCACGGCGGCGGCGCGAACTCCCGCGAGCAGACCCAGGCCGAGGCGGAGGCGGCGGTGCACCTGGCGGCCCTGGCCGTTCAGTGGATCACCACGGGCGTCCTGCGCAAGAAACCCTGACCCGCCGCGCCCCAGCTCCGGTCTGCTCCCTTTCCTGTCTTGCGCCGCTCGATTCCGCGCGCGGTAGTCCGTTTGCACTCAACTGATCCCCAGGGCTCGACTCTGTCCCCAACCCCACTTCGCTCCCTTGTTTCCGCAGCTCAGGCCCCGATAGCCTGGAATCGGGGCGGCCCCCTGGGTGGGCAGGGGTATGTCTTGGGGCGGGCGTGGTTTGGTGGTGGGGTGATCTTGCAGCGGCGGTGGCGGGCTCGCGGGGCGGTCGGGGTCGCTGTCGGGGTGCTGGTGTGCGGCGGCGTGTGGCCCGCGGCGGGGGCGCAGGGGCCGGGGGACGAGTCCGGGGTCGGGCCCGGCGTCGTGGTGGGGGATACGCGGCCCGGCGAGGCGTTCGCCGACCCCAAGGTGGCGGAGTTGCAGCGGACCGCGGGCGGGGTGCAGCGGGAGCTGGCCGAGTTGGCCGGGCGGGTGCGGCAGGCCGACGACGAGGTTCGCCTGGCCACCGGTCGCGCGGCCCAGGCGCGGTCCGCGCGGGAGGCCGCCGACCGGGTCGTCGCCGAGCGGCGGGGTGAGGTGGACGCCTTCCTGTCCGCCTACTTCGCCACGACCTCCGCCCCCAGCGAACTCCAGGTGCTCTTCACCGCCGACAGCCCCGAGGACTTCCTCACCGGCAGCGACCTGGTCGCCCGCCTGCGCACCGACCTCGACCGCCGCCTGGGTGCCGCGCTCGGCCGTCAGCGGGCGGCGGCCGACGCCGAGAACGCGGCCACGACGTCGGAGCGGACGGCCGCCGAGCGCAAGGCCGACCTCGACCGGCGGACCGCCGACGCGACCAACCGGGCGGCGGCGGTCTCCTCCGAGATGCGCGGCCAGGTCGACGCCACCAACCAGGCGGTGATCGCGCGGCAGAAGGCGCAGAGCGAGCGGAACGCGGCCACCGCCGCCAACTGGCGGGCCTACACCGGGCGGCTCGCGGCGGCCGGGATCACCCCACCGGCTGTGGCCACAATTCGCAACCCGGCAACCATGCCCGCCGGTCTGCTACCCGTCACTGGTGCCGACGGCGCGCCGCAACCGGGGGTCGCCCAAGCCGACGTCAACGGCGAACGGCTGCTGGTCCTCCCCGCCGAGACCGTCAAAGCGGTCGACACGGCCATCGCCGCCTTGGGCAAGCCGTACGTCCCCCTAGGCGAAGGACCGACCGCCTACTCCTGCGATGGCCTTGTGCGCGCCTCTTACGCCGCGAGCGGCATAGCCCTCCCCGGCGCCGTAGGCGACCAGATGGCGGTTCTTACGCCCGTCGCCGACCCACGCCCCGGTGACGTCGTCTTCCTCGGACCGGCCCGCCTCGGTGCCCAGGGCGTCGGCATCGTCTTGGACGAACACACGATGTTGGCCGCCGACGCTCGGTTGGCCGGTGTGGTCGTGGCGGATCTACCGGCCAGGGAGAACACCCTTGGCTTCGGTAGGCCCACCCTGCCGCAGAGGGCGCCCCAGCCCGTCCCTAAGGCCACCGACGGCGGCTTGGCGTGGCGCTGCGGTGGGGTCGAGTTGCCCCCTCGCGGTGCCGGTGAGGCTGTCGGTGCCTGGGGTGGCTACCCCAACGGCCTCATCCCGCTTACCGCGTTGTGTCCCGTCGGTCAGGCATCCCACGTCTTGCGTTGCGACGCCGCAGAGGCGTTCAAGGCCATGTCGTCCTACCACGAAGCCTCCTTCGGCACCCCGATCTGCCTCACGGACTCCTATCGCCCCTTCGCCGCGCAAGTCCGCCTCTACGCCTCGAAACCGGCCCTGGCCGCCGTTCCGGGAACCAGCAACCACGGCTGGGGACTGGCCGTCGACCTGTGCGGCGGAGTGCAGTCCCACGGCACCGCCGAATACGCGTGGATGATCGCGAACGCGCCCCGTTTCGGATGGTCGAATCCGCCCTGGGCCAGGCCGGGTGCCGGCCGCGAGGAACCGTGGCACTGGGAATACACCGGCCCCTGATCGCCACCGATCGGGTGAACCCTTCGAACACCTGAGCGAAATTGTCGGTCCCCTCTCCTAATCTCGACCGGGAGAGATCGACATCGACAGGCACGGGCGTGGAAAGGGGCCAGGGATGATCATCGACTGCGACACCTGCGAGGTCCGGGGCAACGCGTGCAAGGAGTGCGTGATCACGGTGCTGCTCGGCGCGCCGCCCACCGTGGAGCTCGACGACTCCGAGCGCAGCGCCATCGACGCGCTCGCCGGGGCCGGTCTGGTGCCCCGGCTGCGGCTCATTCCGATCGAGAAGTCGGCGTGAACCGCCCCGACACGCCCGGGTGAATCCGGCGGCGCGATGAGTGGTCGGTTCGGTCGGCGAGCGGTTCACCACCCGGGTGAACAGTGCTGTTGTCACTGTCACAGAGGGCAGTCGAGACTGCTCCGTTGGTGTTTTGCGACGACCGACAACCCTTTTTCGCCCGAGCCGGTGGACGCGTGGGCTCACTTTTCGTAACCTGTCCGAGATCTCGCGGCAGGCAGCCGCCCACCCCGAGGGTGGCTACGCGAGATCGCCGCCGAAATCAGCCTGTCTCCCCGGGCTGAACCGGACTCCCCTCATGGTGGGGCTCCTCGATCGGGCCGCAGCGGCACTCCCGCTCGCGCCGAACTCGGGCCGGGCGCCGAAAGGCGCCGCACCGGCCCGTGGGCACCGAGGCGGCCCCGTCGGCGGTAAGACGGACGAAGGAGTACGCGCGACGTGTCGTCGCATCGACTCAAACGTGCAAAGCGTGGTGCGCTGAGTGTCACGGCCGTCATCGCCGTGGTGGCTTTCTCGCCTTCCCCCGCGTACGCCCAGCCCCCGGCCCCGCCCACGAACGCTTCCGAGGCGGTCAAGCAGTACCAGGACCTGAGCAAGCAGGCCGAGAAGGTCAACGAGGACCTGCTCAAGGCCAAGGCCGACCTCGAGGTCAAGAAGGCCGAACTCGAGAAGGCGACCAACGACGTCAACGTCGCGGCCGCCAACGAGAAGCAGGCCAAGGCCCTCGAGGAGCAGTTCCGCGGCCAGGTCGACGCGCTGGCCAGCGCCTCCTTCCAGGGTGCCCGGTTCAACAAGATCTCGGCGCTGCTCACCGGGACCTCCGCGGACGACTTCCTCGAGCGCGCCTCCGCGCTCAACGTGCTCGCCGCGGACAACCAGGAAGCGCTGTCGAAGTACACCGGTGCTGTGACCACCGCCGCCGAGGCCCGCAAGCTCGCGGAGGACGGCCAGCGCCGCGCCACCGAGGCCAAGGCCGCCGCGGAGAAGCTCACCGCCGACATCACCAAGACGGCCCAGGACCTCGAGGCCCAGAAGCAGACCGTCCTGGCGGCGAAGGCCCGGCTGACGCCCAAGGAGACCAAGGAGCTCGAGGGTCCCAAGGACGACGGCGTCTACCTGGCCCCCGCCGGCGCGGCGGGCAAGGCCATGGAGGTCGCCCTCGCCCAGCGCGGCGACCCCTACGTGTGGGGCGCCGAGGGCCCGAACAGCTTCGACTGCTCCGGCCTGACCATGTACGCCTACGCCGCGGCGGGCGTCAGCCTGCCGCACTCGAGCCGCTCCCAGTACGGCTACGGCAAGTCCGTGTCCCGCAGCGAGCTCCAGCCCGGCGACCTGCTGTTCTACGGCGGCAGCGCGAGCTCCATCCACCACGTCGCCATGTACATCGGCGGCGGCAAGATCGTCCACGCCTCCACCTCGGGCGTCCCGGTCAAGACCGACACCATTGACGGCGGCGGCCGCGACTACCTGGGCGCCAAGCGCATCGTCGGCTGACGACCCGCAAGTCCACGACCGTGACCGGGACCCGAACCAACGGGTCCCGGTCACGGTCTTTTTCGCCCCTGCCCAATCCGGGCCCGCCCGCTCGCGCCTCCACCAGCACCCTCACCAGCCGAAACGCGTTGTCCGCGGCCAGGTCGATCATGTTCGAGCTGATCGAATCGGCGTTCGACGCCGTCGAATCGACGTCGGGTGGTCCGTCCACCAGCAGATCCGCGGCCCGTTTGCCGGTCACGCCGTTTCGGGATCGCCGTGCGGACCCGGCGCTGGCGCAGCCGGCCTTCCGGCTTGACGCCCAGGTCCCGCCCATACGGTCCCAGGCTTGCGCCTTCCGTTGCGCGGCCGTCCGCCCACCTCCGACCTGGGGAGCCACACCTCGATCGGCGAGCGCGCCCGGCACGGCCGATCGCGGGCTCGCTGGTCCACCACGATCAGCAACTGTCAAACCCCGTCGAACCAGGTCCGAGACTCAGGCTCACTGCTGAACCGCCCCACCCCGCCCCCAGGACAGCCCCCGCCCTCCACCGGGGGGACAGCCCTGCTCCAGCTTATCGGCGAGGGGGTGGCGGGGGAGGCTCGGCGATTTCCTGTGGATTGGTACGGGGCATGTGGATGGATGCCGGATAGAAGTTGATCATGAACGGGGAGCGGTGCGGCGGGGCTGAGGCGGCGGGGTGGGTGGAGGTCAGCGCAGGGTGAGGCGCAGGTAGCGCTGCCACTCGGCGAGGAGGCCGCCGCGGTCCAGGCCGATGGCGCGGCGGAGGAGTTCGTCGGTTTCGCTGGCTGAGATGGGGCCCGCGCCCGCCAGCTCCCGGTACAGGGAGATCAGCCGGGGCTCGCCGAAGCGGTCGGCGAGGAAGCGGGCCAGGGACCAGGCTTGCTGGTAGGCCAGGTCGAGGCTGCGGTCGCGGGCGCGGAACTCGCGGTCGTCGGGCAGGGTGCTCGGCGGGCCGGACTCGCGCACGCGCCGCGCCAGGTCGGGGGCGCCTTGGGCCAGCGTTATCCCGCTGTCGCGGTACCCGATGTAGTCGGCGAAGCCCTCCAGCAGCCACATCGGTGACCCGTCGACCGTGGCGGCGCGGGCGGCGACGTGGGTGATCTCGTGGCGGAGCACCACCCGCAGCGACGACAGCGACAGGGCGCGAGCACCCGCCGGGCTCAGCACGACCCGTTGGCCGGTGGCGGTGTGCTTGGCGGTGTCGACCCGGTCGGCGATGGCCACCGCGACCACCGAGTCGACCGGGAAGTCCGGCCCGACCAGGGCGCGCATCTCCTCCGGGCTGTCCGGCAGGAACAGCGCGACCCGCTTGGGCCACGCGTCGCCCCAGACCTCGCTCACCGCGCGCACCGACGGGTCCAGCTCGCGGACCAGCCGGTCGACCATCGGTTGGCTGCCGCGGTGGGCCAGGACCAGCCCGTTCTCCGTCGTCGCGACGACGCACGGCCCGAAGTCCCACGGCCCGCGCCACGTGCGCCTGCCCAGGTCGTTGAGCGCGGTGTCCGACCGCAGGTACCAGGCACCCGCGCGCTTGGCGAACAGGTAGCCCATGGTCCGCGTGGTCGGCATCTGGTCGATGCCGCGCAGCGCGTACCGCAGCTCGACCCCCGGCGCCCACAGCTCGGCCGAAGGGTCGGCGACCGGCGTGGGCAGCGAGGTGAGGTCGAGGGTGTCGTCGGGGCGGAGGATGTAGGACCAGGCGTCGAAGGGGACGTCGCCGAGGTTGGCGAACAGCGCCCGCTGCGCCTCCAGGAAGGTGGGTTCGGCCTGTGGGTCGAGGGTCGCGGTGAAAGCGGCCTCGTCACGTCTGACCAGGGCATCCGCCCGCCGGTGCAGCAGCTCGGTGATCGCACCCGCGCGCGCCGTGTCCTCGGGCTCGGTGGGCGGCGGCACCGCTCCCAGGGGCTGCCCCTGCCTGACCTGCGCCTCGGGCGACGCGACCGGCTGGTGCGGCAGCGACGCGACGGTGAGACCAGCCAACGCGACAACGGCGACAGCCGCGCTCAACCACGCCCTCGCCCTCGCCCTGCTGGCCACGCGCAAATCCTAGGTCGGCGGGGCGACACCCGCGACCAAGTCCACCTGCTTGCTTGATCAAGTACCCGCCCGGCCGACAATGCGCACCCCGAAAGTCCGGCCTAGGCACCACCGCCGCCCGGTTGAGGCCCACGGTGTGTCTCCGGTCACGTGGGCGCCGGGGAGTCCGCGCACCCCCGGGTCTAAGTTGGGAAGGTGCGTAAGACGCTCCTCGTCACCAACGACTTCCCGCCGAGGCCGGGGGGCATCCAGACGTACCTGCACTCCTTCGCGAAGTGGCTGCCGGGTCAGGAACTGGTGGTCTACGCACCGGCCTGGGACGGCGCGGCGGCTTTCGACGCGGCCCAACCGTTCCAGGTGGTCCGCCACCCGGGGAAGCTGATGGTGCCGACCCCGTCGGTGGCCCGCCGGGCCCGCGAGATCCTGCGCGCCGAGGGCTGCGACTCCGTGTGGTTCGGCGCCGCCGCCCCCCTGGCCCTGTTGGGCCCGGGCCTGCGGCGCGCGGGCGCGCGGAGGATCGTCGCGAGTACGCACGGGCACGAGGTGGGCTGGTCGATGTTGCCCGCCGCGCGGCAGGCGATCCGTCGGATCGGTAGTACGACGGATGTGATCACGTATGTCAGCCGGTACACCCGGGGCCGGTTCGCCGCCGCGTTCGGCGCGCAGGCCGCCCTGGAGCTTCTACCGTCCGGAGTGGACACTGAGGTGTATCGCCCGGATCCGGCTGCCCGGGCCGAGATCCGAGCCCGTCACGGGTTGGGAGACCGCCCGGTGATTGTCTGCGTGTCCCGGCTGATGCCGCGCAAGGGGCAGGATGTGCTGATTCGCGCCCTGCCGGAGATCCGCAAACGCGTCCCGGATGCGGCGTTGTTGCTGGTAGGCGGCGGCCCGTACCGTCCCCGGCTGGAGGCGTTGGCGCAGCAGGCGGGTGGAGACGTGGTTTTCACGGGTTCGGTTCCGTGGGAGGAACTCCCCGCCCACTACGCGGTGGGGGATGTCTTCGCGATGCCTTGTCGGACGCACGGCAAGGGGTTGGACGTGGAGGCGTTGGGGATCGTCTTCCTGGAGGCGGCGGCGACGGGGTTGCCGGTGATCGTGGGGGACTCCGGCGGTGCTCCGGAGACGGTGCTGGACGGTGAAACCGGCCATGTGGTGCACGGCCGCGAGGTCTCGAAGATCGCCGAGCACATCGCGGACCTGTTGGTGGACAAGGGAAAGGCTGCCCAGATGGGCGCTGCGGGCAGGCGGTGGATGGAGAAGTCCTGGCAGTGGCCGGACCGAGCCGCCCGCCTCCGGCACCTACTCGATGGCGAGACGGTCTACCGCTTCAGTCACGACAACTGACCCACCAGCTTCCACCAGGCGTTGGTGTCCAGGGAAGCCAGGTATTGGGCGGTCGCGCTGAACTTCAGGGGGTCGGCCGCGATCGCCTGGTCTACGATTTCTGCCCAGCCTGTGCGCCAGTCTTCGCGACTGCTTTGTAATTCCTCGAGTAAGCCAGGGTGGGCGGCCTCGGCAACCGCCAACGCCGTGTAGTGAGCGTTGATCGGTGCCGGATTTCGGGTGAGTATGCCGAGCAATTCGTATGCGAAATAGCTGCTGATTGTCGCGCCAATTCTGCTGAAGACTGCAAAGAGTTGCTCGTGCATGGCGGGATCGTCGATTTCGGTCAGACCATCCAGGTAGTCCTCCGGTTCGTACGTGTTGTTTATGTCGCCGATCATCAAGCGAAGTAGGGTCGTGGCGGTGAAGTATTTCGACCGCATGGCCGATTCGGGAAAGAATCCAGTCGGGTCGGTCAGCGTCCGGCCGAAGTAGATCTCGATCTCTGATTCACCTCGCAAGGAGGCCAGGTCTAGGGTGAAGTCGCGCCGGAGGCCTGCCGAGTCGGATCGCAACGTGCCATCGATGGCGGAGAAGCTGAGAAGATCAAGCAATCCCCGCAACCCTATGGCGTCCAATCCGGCCTCCCATAAGCTCACCACCTGCTGCCATGGTCCCAACACATCGTCGTCCGGCCAGATCTCGGCAAGGTGCAAGGTTTCGCTGTTCGTCGCTGCGAGTATGAAGAGATTTGCCGAGTATGCCGCCATAGTGCGAATAGCGTCAAGGGGAAGTGGGCGGTACTCGGTGAACTGTCGCCTGGTCTGACGTTCGCGGAAAGTGGCGAGAAGCTGCCTCAAGGCCCGGCTGACATGGTCTCGGTCGTGGGGATCAAGGTGGGAGAGTTCGTCTTTGATAAAGGATGTTGTGGGTGGTTGGATGGCGAACGGCTCATGGGAGAACAGGGTGAAAAGTTCGTCATCCTGGGGTTCCTGGGGGTACCCGAGGCCGTAGGCCACCTGGGCCATCCGGCACAGCACCTCGACTGCTCGGGCGGCGACGAGGTATTCCGCGATAGTGGCGTGCAGGAATTCGTAGCTGTGGACTTCTCCTGCCGCTATGGCCTTGTTGTCGTGGACGAAGAAGAACTCGCCTAGAACCCGATGGCCATCGGCGGCCTCAACGCCGAGGGCGTCCATGTCCTTGGTGAGGTCTGCCGCGGTGATGGATTGACGGCCGCGGTTGAACATGCCGAGCGCGGCTGCGGACAATCGTAGCCACTGCTCGTGCGCCGCTTGGTCCAGTTCGGCGCCACTCAGCGGGCGTCCCGCCTGCTTGGTGGCTTCCCGGCGGGCATAGGTGTTCAGGAGCTGGCGGTACAGTCCCGCTTTCGAGAGCTCTTCCTTGGTCGTTGTCTGGGGATCGACCAAGTAGAGAGTCAGCATCAGGAGCAGGAGTGGCTGGCGGGCCATGTCGCGCTGGGGCTCGGATAGGTCGGCGGTCATAGGCAGGGCGGGGTTGGCCTGGTTCCAGATGTGGATCCACTCGCCGATCTGGCCGTTGTTGAACTCTGCCAGTTTGATGACCGGGCAGTCTGCCGGGACGCGCACTCGGTCCACGACGAGGGTTCTGGAGGTCACGATGACGGAGACTGGGTGGCCCAGGTCGGCTTCGCGCTCTTGGAAGCGTTTGACTTCGGTTAGGTAGGTGCGGCGGTCGTGGGTGGTGGCTTGGAGGAGTTCGTCCAAGCCGTCCAACAGGACTACGCGGATGGTGTTGGTGGTTTGGGTGGCCAGGATGGGCCACTGGATGTCGTTGTGGGAGGCGGAGGCGAGGGACTTCTGGACCTGCTCCCAGATCTCGGCGTCCGCATCTACGTGGCGGAGGGGGACGCGGATGACGGTGTAGGTGTCCACGGGGAGACGGGCGGCCAAGACCTTGGTGAGTAGGGACTTTCCGGCTCCTGGGTCACCTAGTACGAGCATGGGGCGACGGGTGGCTTCGGGGGAGCTGAAGTGTTGGGCGAGGGTGAGGTCCAGGTCTCCGCCTAGGGGGACGTCGCGCCACCAGGACTCGTCGGAGAGGCGGGAGTGGGGGCCGGACTGGGTCAGGCGGAAGTGGGGGGTGATGAAGATGTCGTCTACTGAGGGGAAGACGGCATCTATCCCGTAGCCGTCGGTGTTGGCGTCGATGACCGGACGGGCGAGTTCTGCGCGGTTGATGTTGCCCAGTTGCTCGCGGAGGTCGGTGACGGTGCCTGCGCCGGGGGTGGTGAGGAGGGATTCCAGGCGGGCCAGGACTGTGCGGGTTGCTGAGTGTTCGGCGGTGTCGGACCAGACTTTGAACTCTGGGACGGTCTTGGCGAGCGTTAGGTAGTCCGAGCGGTAGCGGCCTGCCACGTCTACGGCGAAGGTGTCGGTGGACTGGTCCTGGGGTGTGTCGATGTCCAGGCCGGCGAGGAAGGCGGTGGCGCGCTCAAGGCAGGCGGACGCCCAGGTTCGGACGGCGGCGACGTTCTCCTCGAAGCCGCGCGTGCCCGACGGGATTGGGACCTCGGCCGTGTAGAGGTGGCGGACCAGGGGCTCGCCGTGGCGGGGCCAGTCGTTTTGGGCGAGCATCACCTTTTCGCGATTGGTGATGGCGGCCTGCTTGTACAGTTCGTGGTCGCGGTCGCGGAGGGTGTTGAAGAACGCGGCCAGGACGATTGTGGTGTGGGCGGCGACGACCAACTCGTGGCGGGCTAGGCCGTCGGTTCTGGTCAGGCGAGTCTGCACCGTGTCGAGGGACTGGCGTAGCAGGGTGGTGCTCTCGTTCTTCTGGTCTACCCAGCCCCACAGTTTGCTGATGGTCCAAGCCTCGGGGGCCGCGCCTGTGGCGAGGAGGATTCCGCCGAAGAGGGTGTTCAGGCGGGTCAGCCACTTGTGGTCGTGGTGGCCGAGGATTTTGAGGGCGCCGCTGAAGGTGATGGCCGGTTCGCGCACGCGGTACAGGTTACGGGGATAGGGACCAGGTTGGGGGTGTGTAGTCCGGTTCTGGGGGTTCGTTGGTGGGGAACTCCGTGCCGGTGTGGGGTTCGAGGATTGCCATGCCTTGGGCGAGGGCGTCCGCGGCGGCGCGGTGGGTGAGGGTGGTGATCTCGGCGGCGAGGGCGGACGCGGACATGGTGTAGGTGGTTGTGCCCAGGTCCAGGGCTATGAGGAGGCCGTCGACGGTGACTGTTGTCTTGATTCCGTGGTTGCCTGTTGCGGTGGCGGTGATGGATGACAGCCGCTCGGTGAGGGTCATTGGTGCCTCCAGGTGTGCGGTGTGGTTTCCTCCGGTTCTGGTTGTAGGCCAAGGAGTTCCGGGTCTATGCCGTTGAGCAGGTGCAGGACTTTGAGGTTCGCGGCGGTGGTGGCGGTTTGGATGACGCGGAGGATGGTGGCGGCCAGGTCGGGGTCGCGTAGTGCCGACTCGGTGAGGTGCAGGGATGCCAGGGCGCCGCCTGGGAAGACCTCGGCGGTGACGCCCGGTTCGGTGGCGTGGCCGGTCATGATGGGTGGACTCCGCCGTAGAAGGTGTTGTGGGACAAGGGGTGGGTGCGACGGACGACCGAGTCGGTGTTGGGACCGGAGTTGCCTTCGATGAGGGTTACCGTGGTGCCGTCGACCTTTTCGACTATGCCGATGTGCTTGCTGGTCTGGGGGCTCTGAGGGCCGGTGCCGAACAGGAGCACGTCGCCGGGGCGGGCCTTGTCGAGGTCGTGGTAAGCGAGGTTTTTGCCCTGGCCCCAGCGGAAGACGTCGCCGGTGAAGGGGTAGAGGGGGATGTTGACGCCGCTGCGGCGCCAGACCCAGGTGGCGAAGGACGAACACCACGAGGCCTGGGGGCCGTACTTGTTGGCGTTGTTCGAGCCCTCGCGGTAGCCGAGTTGGGTGGCGGCGGTGTGGGTGATCCGGGAGGCGGTGGAGTGGTTCGGGTGGTTGCCTTTGGGGGAAGGTGAAGGGGAAGGGTGAGAGGAAGGGGAAGAGTGGGGGTGGGGAGGAGGGGAATGGAGGGAGCGTAGGTGGGTGGCGGCGGCTTCGAGGTGGGAGCGGACCTCGGCTACGTGCTTGGTAGACTCGGCGGTGTAGTGCTGCACGAGGTCGGCGACCTGGGCGACAGCGCGTAGTAGCAAGGGTTTTTGGCCGACGGCCAAGCCCGCGTCCAGTACCCGGACGGCCTTCTCGGTGTACTCGTCGAGCAGGCGGGTTACGGCGGTGTGGCCGGCGTCCAGGGTGTGGGCCGCGTTCTTGGTGATTCGGGCGGCCTTCTTGGCGTTGTCGGCTGTGGACTCCAGGTACTTCCCGTATCGGTCGGCCTGGTGCGCGAAGCCGTCGGATGCCTTGCCCTGCCACTCCGACAGCAGGGAGCTGGTGGACTTGCGCTGGTTGTCTTGGTGTTCGGTAAGTCTTGTGTGGACTGTTGTGAAGGCCTGTTCCGCCTCTACGGCGTCGCCCACCTTGCCCGCCAACCGGTTGCGGTGCTCGATCATCTCCGCGGCGAAGTGCCGCGCGACCTGCCGGGTGTCCATCACGCCCCCCGGAACGACTCGGCGGCGTCGCGGTCGTCGCGCCGGTAGTCCGTGCCCGCCTGGGTGAGCGCGTGGCCCAGCTTCTCCGCACGCGAGACCGCGCCGTCGACGCGTTCGCCCAAGGTTTCCGCGAAGTCCTTCAAGGCCTCGGCGAAACCGGACTCCCGCCCGATCCACCCGAACCCGCGCCCGTCGACCACGGCCAGCTCCCGCTTCACCCGACGTACCTCGTCGGCGTGGTCCGCCAGGTCCTTGCCGCGGCGGCGCAGGCCGTCGGCGTCCACGGTGAACCCCAACGCCGCGTCGATCAGACCTATCAGTTCCCGCTCGTCCATCCCGGCTCCTCCCGCCTCGCCCACTCTCGCGGGAAGTCGGGCCCGGCGCCCATGGCCGGTGCACGGGCGGGCACGACCACTGCACAACCGGGACAGCTCAGGGGTGGTAGATCGCGGCGACCTCCGTGGCGTGGGACTTGAGGATCGCGTCGCGGCGGAGTTTGAGGCTGGGGGTCAGTTCGCCCGACTCCTCGGTGAAGTCGCGGGGCAGCACGACGAACTCGCGGATCGCCTCGGCTCGGGAGACCTGGAGGTTGGCCTCGTCGACGGCCGACTGGAGGTCGGCGCGCAGGTCCGGGTCGTCCGGGTCGACCGACGCCAGGCCGTGCCGAGCCAGCCAGTCCGGCAGGGCGTCGGCGTCGAGGGTGACCAGGGCGGCGATGAACGGCTGCCGGTCGCCGACGACCATGCACTGGCTGACCAGCGGATGCCTGCGGACCGCGTCCTCCAGCACCGCCGGGGCGACGTTCTTGCCGCCCGCGGTCACGATGATCTCCTTCTTGCGGCCCGTGATCCGCAGGTAGCCGTCGTCGTCCAGCTCGCCGAGGTCGCCGGTGCGCAGCCAGCCGTCGGGGAAGGTCTCCTCGGTGGCGGACGGGTTGTTCCAGTACCCCGACGACACCATGTCCCCGCGCAGCGCGACCTCCCCGTCGTCGAGCACGCGGATCGCCACCCCCGCCACCGGTCGCCCGACCGTGCCGACGCGGAAGTGCCCCGCCGTGTTCACGCACACCGCCGCGGCCGTCTCCGTCAGCCCGTACCCCTCGTACACCGGGATCCCCACACCTCGGAAGAAGTGCGCCAGCCGCGCCCCCAGCGGCGCGCTCCCCGAGATCGCCGCCACGCACCGGCCGCCGAAGGCCGCTCGCAGCCGCCCGTAGACCAGCAGGTCCGCCACCGCCCGCTGCGCCGCCAGCACCAGCGACCCCGGCGACTCGCTCGACCGCACCGCGACCGACTCGGCCAGGTCGAACACCGGCCCCAGGCCCGACGCGTGCGCGCGCTGCCGGGCCGACGCGTACACCTTCTCGAACACCCGGGGCACCGCCACCACGAACGTCGGCCGGAACTCCGCCAGGTCGTCGGTCAGCGTCCGCACGTCCGGCAGGTGACCCAGCGTGGTGCGGGTGTAGACGCAGCACAGCGCGATCGCGCGGGCGAACACGTGCGCCAGCGGCAGGAACACCAGCATCGCGTTGCCCTCGCGCATCAGCTCCGGGAACGCCACGTGGTCCGCGCGCACCTCGGCCAGCAGGTTGCGGTGCGTCAGCACGACCCCCTTCGGCCGACCCGTGGTCCCGGACGTGTAGACCAGCGACGCCACGTCCGACGCGCGCACCGCGCGGTGCCGGGCCGCCAGCGCGTCGTCGTCGACCGACGCGCCCAGGGCCGACAGCTCGTCGACCGCCGACCCGTCGAGCTGCCAGATCCGCTCGACCGCACCCAGCCGGTCGACCACGCCCTCCACCACCGCCCGGTGCGCGGCGGTCTCCACGACGACGCCCCGCGCGCCCGAGTCGGACAGGATCCACGCCACCTGCTCGGCCGACGACGTCTCGTACACCGGCACCGTCACGCACCCCGCCGCCCAGATGGCGAAGTCCAGCAGCGTCCACTCGTAGCGGGTGCGCGACAGCAGCGCGACCCGGTCGCCCGGTTCGAGACCGCTCGCCACCAAACCCTTCGCCACCGCGCGCACGTGCGCGGCGAAGTCGCGTGTGGTGACCGCGGTCCACACCCCGTCGACCCGTCTGCGGAACGCCACCGCGGCGGGGGACAGCCGGGCGTTGGCCCACACCATGTCGGTGAGGTTCTCCACCTCGGTCACCGGCGCGCTGACCGGCACGCTGAACTCCCGCACCCGACCCCTCCGAGTCTCCTAGGCCACTGCCCGACCACCGTGACATGCTGCCGGAATGCCGCAAGTCGACGTCGTGGACGAGACCTTCATCGCCGTGCCGCCCGCCACCGTGGCCGCCGTCTTCGCCGACCCGGCCGCGTGGCGCCGCCACTGGCCCGACCTCGTGCTGGCGGTCTACGCCGACCGCGGCGCCGAGGGCCTGCGCTGGACCGTGCGCGGCGCGCTCACCGGCACCATGGAGGTCTGGCTGGAGACCGTGCTCGACGGCACCCTCGTGCACTACTTCCTGCGCGCCGACACCCCGACCCCGCTCACCCCGCGCAGGCTCGACCGCGAGCGGGTCCGCCGCCAGCTCGCGGCCAAGGAGCTCGCGCTCGGGCTCAAGGCCGTCTTGGAGGGTGGACGAGCCCCGGGGGTCGCGCCCGCGCCCGCGTAGGGTGGTCGTCGTGCGGGTCCACGTGGTGTCCGATGTGCACGGCAACGCCGAGGCCCTGGCGCGGGCCGGGGAGGGCGCCGACGCGCTGCTGGTCCTCGGTGACCTGATCGACTTCGTGGACTACCACGACCACGCGGGCGGCATCATGGGTCGGATCTTCGGCCCGCGGCGGGTCGGCGAGTTCGCCCGGCTGCGCCGCGAGCGCAGGCACGACGCCGCCGCGGCCTTCGCGCGGGAGCTGTGGCAGGGGCTCGACGACGCCGCCGACACGGTGCGCGAGGCGATCCGCGCGCAGTACAAGGAGCTGTTCGCGGCGATGACCGCGCCCACCTACGCCACGCCCGGCAACGTCGACCAGCCCGCGTTGTGGCCCGAGTTCGTCGGTGACGGTGTGCGGGTGCTCGACGGCGAGACGGCCGAGATCGGTGGTCTGCGGTTCGGGTTCGTCGGTGGTGCGCTGCTGGCCCCCGGCGCCATACCGCGACGCGGCACTGTCTTCACCCCGTACCTGCGCACCGCCGAGGACTTCGGTGCGGCCGTAGTGGGACTGGGCGCTGTTGACGTGTTGTGCAGCCATGTGCCGCCCGCAGTGCCGGAACTCACCTACGACGTGCTGGCTCGCCGCGCCGAGATCGGCTCGCACGCGCTCGTGGACGCCATTACCGCACATCGGCCCCGGTGGGCGATGTTCGGACACGTGCACCAACCGCTGGCACCCCGGCTGCGGTTGGGCCTTACCGAGTGCGCGAACGTGGGGCACTTCCAGCGGACCGGGCGACCTTACGTGCTCCAGTGGTAAGAGCGACCCGGTAGCCTCCCCGGCATGGCCGACGAGTCCACCCAGTCCATCGTCGTCGACGCGCCCGCCGAGGAGATCATGGCGGTGATCGCGGACTTCCCGGCGTACCCCGAGTGGGCGAAAGCGTTCACCAAGGCCGAGGTGCTGACCCGGGGCGCCGACGCCCGGGCCGACCAGGTCGCCTTCACCATCGAGTCCGGCCCGTTCAAGGACTCCTACACCCTGGCCTACACCTGGACGGCCGACGGTCTCACCGTCGACTGGACGCTGGTCAAGGGGCAGATGCAGCGCGCCCAGAAGGGCCGCTACCAGCTCACCCCGGAGAGCGACCGGCGCACGAAGGTGACCTACACGCTGTCGGTGGAGCTGGCCGTGCCGATGATCGGCCTGTTCCGCCGCAAGGCCGAGAAGATGATCATGGACACCGCGCTCAAGGAGCTCAAGCGCCGGGTCGAGCGGGACTGACCGCCCGGGTGCGCGTCCTGCTGTTCACCGGCAAGGGCGGGGTGGGCAAGACCACCCTCGCCGCGGCCACGGCCGCCCGGGTCGCCGCGGCGGGCCGCAAAGCGCTGGTCGTCTCCACCGACCCCGCGCACTCCCTCGCCGACGTCTACGGCGTCCCGGTCGGCGCCGAGCCTTCCGAAGTGGACACCTCGCTCTACGCCGCGCACGTCGACGCCCGCGCCCTGGCCGACCGCGCCTGGCCGGGCCTGCGCGACAGCGCCCGGTCCTTCGCCGCCGGTCTCGGCCTCGACGCGCTGGACGCCGAGGAGCTGACCGTGCTGCCCGGCGTCGACGAGGTGCTGGCGCTCACCGAGATCGCCCGCCTGGCCGAGACTGGCACGTGGGAGGCCCTGGTCGTCGACTGCGGCCCGACCGCCGAGACCCTGCGGCTGCTGGCCCTGCCCGAGGCCGTCTCCGGCTACCTCGACCGGATGCGCGGCGCCCGGCTGGTCGCCGACCTGCGCGCGGCCTCCGACGCCGTGGCGCGGCTCGCCGACCACGCGGAGCGGCTGCGCGCGCTGCTGACCGACGCGGCCGTGCGGCTCGTGTTCACCCCCGAACGGGTCGTAGTGGCCGAGACGCGACGCACCCTCGCAGCGCTCGCCCTGCGCGGTGTGCACGTGGAGGCCCTGGTGGCCAACCGGTTGGTGCCGCGCGCCAGTCGCTGGCACGGTCCGGCGGCGTCGTGGATGCGGACCCGGAGGGCTGAACAGGACCGTGTGTTGTCCGAATTGGACGTATCCACCCCGCTGACCGTGCACCGGGTAGAGCATTCCGCGCAAGAGCCGGTTGGTGTCGACGCGTTGCTTGCGTTGGCGGACGAGCTCTATGGGGAGAAAGACCCTCTTGCGGTTCGTGGGTCGAACGAGCCGTTGTTGTCGGTAACCGCCGACGGTCAGGACTACCTGCTCAGAATCGCGCTCCCGGTCCCGGACAGCAGCGATCTGGACCTGGCACGGGTCGGGGACGACCTGGCGGTGACGATCGATGGCGTGCGGGGCTTGATCGCGCTGCCGCTGGTGCTCCGCCGCTATACCGTGACCGACGCCGAGGCCGACGGCGCGGGACTGGTCCTGCGCATGGAGCCCGATCGGGAAGGTGGGCGGTGAGCAGCGCGGAACCGGGCAGCCGACTGGCCGACGAGCTGGTGTTGCTGCTGGCCGCCGTCGCCGAGCGGGCCGGACCGTGGCTGGACCGGGTGGCCGCGGAACACGACGCCGGTTGCCAGTCTTGCGTGTTGTGCGCGTTGGTGGCCGTAGTGCGCGGTGAGCCCAATGAGCTGGCCGCGAAGAGCATCGACCGTCTCGCCGACGTAGTGGCGCTCCTGCGCGCGGTACTCGCCGACCGCTGGCACCCCGGCGAACCGCACATGCCTGGCTTCCGGCCGGAGCCCGCGCCTTCGGGGCGCGTGCGGCGCATCCCGGTCCGCCGGAGGTGACGACCATTGGGGTCGATGTGGGGGGAACGAGAGTCCGGGCCGGGGTAGTCGACCGCCACGGAACGGTCCTCGACACCGTGCACGGGTCGACACCCTCCGGCGAGGAGGAGCTGGAAGAGGCTGTCTGCGCCTCGGTAGAGGAATTGCGGCAACGGCACACGGTTAGCGCCGTCGGGCTCGCGGTGGCCGGGTTCGTGGGAAGTGACCGTCGGACCGTGCTGTTCGCGCCGCACCTACCGTGGCGCGCGGCGCCGGTGGCGGACCGGATCGCCGACCGGATAGGGCTGCCGGTCGTGCTGGAACACGACGCCAACGCCGCCGGGGTCGCCGAACACCGCTTCGGGGAGCTGCGCGGGGCCCGGGTGGGGTTGCTGATCGCGTTGGGGACGGGGATCGGCGGGGCGCTCATCGTGGACGGTGAGGTGTTCCGCGGGGCCCACGGGGTGGCGCCGGAACTGGGGCACCTGCGGCTCGTGCCGGGCGGGCGGCGGTGCGGGTGCGGGAAGGCCGGGTGCTGGGAGCGGTACTGCAGCGGGACCGCGCTGGTGGCCACGGCGATCGGGCTGATGGCCGAGCACCGGTCCACCGTGCTGGCCGGGGTGGCCGAGCGGGACCTGACCGGTCGCCTCGTGGCCTCGGCGGCACGCGACGGCGACCCGGTGGCGGTGCTGGCGGTGGCGGAGTTGGCCCGGTGGTTGGGGGAGGGCCTGGCGCTGGCCGCCGACGTCTACGACCCGGACCTCGTCGTCATCGGTGGCGGGGTGTCCGACTCGGCCGAGCTGTTCCTGGACGACGCTCAGGCGCACTTCCACTCGGTGATCACGGGGTCGGGGCACCGCCCGGCCGTGCGGGTCCGCCCGGCGCGGCTCACGCAGAACGCGGGGATCGTGGGGGCGGCGACGCTGGCC
This sequence comes from Actinokineospora auranticolor, assembly GCF_041897805.1. GTDB lineage: Bacteria > Actinomycetota > Actinomycetes > Mycobacteriales > Pseudonocardiaceae > Actinokineospora > Actinokineospora auranticolor. Next base: position 7,066,536 of record NZ_CP154825.1, on the reverse strand, counting down.
GCGGGGTGAGTGGGGCCCGTGCGGCGGTGGATTGCGCGGGTCGGCCTGGCGGGACTTGCGGAGGCCGCGGGGCGTTCAGCGGGGAGTGCCCGGGCTGTGGGTTGTCGGGCAGGCCGCTGGATGGGCACGCGGATTCGCTTGGCGGGATCGTGGGCTGCCGCGCGATGCGGATCGGCGGAGGTGGGAATCCGTTCGCGAACGCCGGGCGCGGACTGAGTTCGGCGTGGGAGTTCGCCGCGGGCGGGGTCCCCGCGCGAAGGCTTGGAGATGATCAAGGCGTGCCTCCGGCCCCCGGGTATCCACGCTACCGGCGGGCACCGACGGTTTCCGGCGGAGATGATCAAGCCTGTGGACAACCCGGTCACGCCGGGGGTGAAGTGCGCACGGCACTTGTCCGGTTGTTCTACCGGCGGCGGCAGCCGGGGACGTTGGTGGCGGGGCCGGTGGTGCGGGCGGCGTTCCGGTTGTCGCTGCGGGACGCGGGGTCTGCGCGGGGTGCCGGGTCGGCGGGCGTCGAGCGGGAGGCGGCCTGCCTGCGGAGTGGCGGCCGGTGTGTTCTCGGTGCGAGGTGCGGGATCCGGGCGGGTTCCGCGGTCGCGGGTGATCTTGATGTGCCTCCGGCCCCCGATATCCACGCTAGTCGGAGGGGGCGACGGTACCGGTCGGTAGCGCGATCATGCCTGTGGACAACCGGCCGAGAAGGTGGATCCAGACCGGTTTTGGGCGGTTGTCCACAGGCATGATCGACTGGTTCGCCGAATTGTCGGTGCCCCCCGATAGAATTGATCCGGGGGCCGGAGGCATACCTAGACCTGGGCGCCGTTGTCGTCCGGGTCGGTCGGCGGGGTTTTGCGGGTGCGCAGCAGGAGCAGGGCGATGCCCGCGGCCAGGGCGATCAGGCCCGCCGGGGTCGCTATGCGGGCGTCGAGGCCGATCAGGGCGGGCAGCAGCAGGAGCACGACACCGGCGACCAGGGCCACCAGCGCCACGATCGTCATCGGCCGCAGCTTCGGCAGCGGTGGGGGCTCCGGCGGCTCGTAGTGCTCGTTCTCGTTGTCGTCCGCCCAGTCGATCTCGGTCTCGTGGGCGCGCCAGGTCGCGGTCGGGGCCGCCAGGGCCGGGGTGCCGGTGGGCGGCGTCTCCGGTTCGCCCAGGTCGTCCGGCAGGTCGCGGCCGACGCCCTCGCGCTCCAGGTCGGCGACTATCTGGGCGAACGCGGCGTCCACGTCCTCCGGACCGTCGCCGGGACGGCTCTTCACACCAGATCACCTGCCCGCTCGGCACGTACCCGCCCGATGAACTCGGCGCTCCGGTCGAAGATGACCTGGGCGTCGTGGTCGAGGGTGGCGACGTGGTAGCTGTTCTCGAGGACGACCTCGGTGACGTCGGTGCTGGAGATCCCGCGCAGGACCACCGCCGAGTTCTCTGGCTCGACGACGTGGTCCACCGCGGAGTGCAGCACCAGCGCCGGTTGGGTGACCCTCGGCAGGTCCCGGCGCACCGTCCTCCACAGCTTGGCCAGACTCGCCAGCGCGCGCAACGGGGTGCGGGTGTACGCCTGCTCGCTCACCCCCGGCTTGGCGATGTCGTTGCCGATCGCCGCGACCGAGGGCACCAGCCTGGCCAGCACCGAGACCACCTTGACGTCCTTGCGCAGCGACATCACCGACGGGTTCACCACTACGACGCCCGCCAGGTCGTCCCCGTGCTCCTCGGCCAGCCGCAGGACGAGCGCGCCGCCCATGGACAGCCCGCACGCGAACACGGTGTGGCAGGACCCGCGCAGCTCGGTGAACGCGGCCTCGACCGCGCCGTACCACTGCGGCCAGGTCGTGCGGTTCATCTCCTGCCAGGTGGTGCCGTGCCCGGGCAGCAGCGGCAGCCGCACGCTGTGCCCGGCGGCGACCAGGTGCTCGGCCCACGCCCGCATGCTGATCGGTGAGCCGGTGAAGCCGTGGCTGAGCACGACTCCGATCCCGGTGGAGCCGTCGTGCGCGAAGCTCTCCGCGCCGGGGACTGCGGGCACCCCGCCCTCCTAAGATCATCACCGGTGGGCCCGAGCCGATCACTCGTGAGCCGGGCCGTGTCGCCATGGTCGCACGAACCGGGCCCGGTGTGTCCGCGCCCGCAAGGGGTGGATGTGCCGGGTTCGGCCGTCGATTCTCGCCGCCTGTGTATCCGGCATCTCGCCAGGCCGCCACCGCGTTACTTCCGGCGGGTGATCGAGTGCGGCCATTGTGCGGTCGCGGCGCCGGTTCGTAGGCTCGTCCGGGTCGCCCGGTGAAGACGAGGAGTTCTGGTCGAGTGCTGTACTGGCTGATGAAGTGGGTCCTGCTGGGCCCGCTGCTGCGCCTGTTCTTCCGCCCCCGCGTCGAGGGCCTGGAGAACGTGCCCGCCGACGGCGGTGCGCTGCTGGCCAGCAACCACCTGGCGGTGTCCGACTCGTTCTTCCTGCCGCTGGTGGTCCCGCGCCGGGTCACCTTCCCGGCGAAGCTGGAGTACTTCACCCAGCCCGGGCTCAAGGGCCGGTTCAAGAAGTGGTTCTTCGCGGGCGTCGGCCAGATCCCGATCGACCGCTCCGGCGGCTCGGCGGCGCAGGCCGCGCTGGACACCGTGATCCGGCTGCTGCGCGAGGGCCACCTGGTCGGCATCTACCCCGAGGGCACCCGCTCGCCGGACGGACGCCTCTACCGGGGCAAGACCGGGGTCGCGCGGATCGCCCTCGAGGCCCGGGTGCCGGTGGTGCCCGTGGTCATGATCGGCACCGACAAGGCCAACCCCATCGGCTCGAAGGTGTGGCGGCCGTACCCGATCCGGATCAAGATCGGCAAGCCGCTGGACTTCAGCCGCTACCAGGGCCTCGCGGGCGACCGGTTCGTCGAGCGGTCGATCACCGACGAGGTCATGTACGCCCTGATGGAGCTGTCCGACCAGGAGTACGTCGACATCTACGCGGCCAAGGCCAAGGCGCAACCGGTCTCGCTGCCCACCCAGCCCGACGCCCGCACCGCCGACCGCCTCCCGGAGCGCGAGGCGGGCTGACCTACCGCAGCGCCCCCGCGTCCACCCGCCACAGGGCGCCCCCCGCGATCACCTGGACCTCGGTGCCCACGAGCGAGGCCGCGCTGACCGGCCCGCTCGGCCCGTCGACGTCCCGCACGCCCCACTGCCCGTCCGCGAACCGCGCGACCCGCACCTTGGCCCCGTCCCACACGACCTGCACCAGCGCGCCGTCGACCTCGATCGGCGGCGCGACGACGTCGTGGTCGCCCACCGGCACGTCCGGCACACCCGGCAGCGGGTGCCACCCGTCCGCCGCCAACCGCCAGATGGTGAGCTTCCCGCCACTACGCCCGGACACCGCACAACTCTCGCCCACGCAGTGCACGGCCATCGCCGTGCCGGAGGAGAGTACGGTCCGGGTCCAGTCCCGCGTACCCGTGCGCGACCGCCACACGACCGCCTGCTCATCACCCTGCGCGGCCTGCCACCCCACGGCCAGCAGGCCCTCGCCGAGCCGCGTCGCCGCGAGCGGGAAGGTCAGCGCGGTGGCCGAGCTGCGCAACTCGGTCTCCGACTCACCCCGCGCCCAGTAGCCCTCACCGCCCGGTTCCGGCGTCCACGTGGCCACGTCGAACCCGGCGTCCTTGCTCTCCCAGGTGCCGACCACGACCGGGCCGGACGGGGTGATCGCCGTGCCGACCAGGTCGCCCGCGCCGTAGCCACCGAAGGTGCTGAACCCCTGTCGGCGCTCGGTAAGACCGGTCGCGTCGCCATCCCACACCGACCAGCGGACGTTGCCGTGCGCGCCACCACGCTCACCGCCTACCGCGACGATCGCCTTCCCATCGGTGGCAATCGCCGTCCACCGTGCCAAGAGGCCATATGGCGTAGTTCCCTTAACCGGGACCTCGGTTAGCGCGCCGCCACCATCGCGGCGGTAGAGGCCCGGGTGCTCGTCTTTGCGCGTACCGACCAAGAGGGAGTTGCCGAAGTCGGTGAGAGTTACCGCTTCAACACCAGGTGGTAAGTCGATCCTGCCGAAGACCACCGCGGACGGCGTAGTGGCCCCACCGCACCCCGCCGTGACCATCGCGGCGACGAGCACCGCCCCAACCGCCCCTTTGCGCATCCCGCCAGTATCCACTCGCGATCAACCCCCGCCCCTGACCTAGGCTTTGCCCGGTGAGGTACTTCTACGACACCGAGTTCATCGAGGACGGAACGACCATCGACCTGGTGTCGATCGGTGTCGTCGGCGAGGACGGGCGCGAGTTCTACGCGGTTTCCACCGAGTTCGACCCGGACAAGGCGGGCACCTGGGTGCGCGCCAACGTGCTCGACAAGCTCCCGTCGCCCGCCGACAAGGCCTGGTGCGACCGCGGCGAGATGCGCAAGCGGCTGCTGGAGTTCCTGACCACGCCCCGGTCCAAGGACAAGATCGAGCTGTGGGCCTGGTTCGGCGCCTACGACCACGTCGTGCTCGGCCAGCTGTGGGGCGCCATGCCCGCGCTGCCCCGGCAGATCCCCCGGTTCACCCGCGAGCTGCGCCAGCGCTGGGAGGACGTGGGCAAGCCGACCCTGCCGCCCCCGCCGCAGGACGCGCACGACGCGCTCGCCGACGCCCGGCACAACCTCGTCCGGTGGAAGGTCATCGACGCGGAGTGGCGCAGGCGGGTGGTCGACCCCCACGGGAGCTGACCACCGGGTGGGAACCCTCCTTGCTATACCGATTCAGTTGCCGGCAGGCTGACACCCGTACCAGTGATGGCCATCACGGTCACGATGTGTTGGAGGGTCGGTAGCGATGCGGGTCGGCGTACTCACCGGTGGCGGCGACTGCCCCGGGCTGAACGCGGTCATCCGGGCGGTCGTGCGCAAGGGGATCGAGGCACACGGCTGGGAGATCGTCGGTTTCCGCAACGGCTGGAAGGGCCCGCTGGAAGGCGAGTCCCGGCCGATCGGGCTCGACGACGTCGAGGACATCCTCACCCGGGGCGGCACCATCCTCGGTTCGTCGCGCACCAACCCCTACAAGGTCGAGGACGGCGTCGACCGGATCAAGGCCGTGCTGGCCGAGCAGGGCGTCGACGCGCTCGTCGCGATCGGCGGCGAGGACACCCTCGGCGTGGCGAAGCGGCTCACCGACGACGGCGTCGGCGTGGTCGGCGTGCCCAAGACCATCGACAACGACCTCGGCGCCACCGACTACACCTTCGGCTTCGACACCGCGGTGCACATAGCGACCGAGTCGATCGACCGGCTGCGCACCACCGCCGAGTCGCACCACCGGGCGCTGGTCGTCGAGGTCATGGGCAGGCACGCGGGCTGGATCGCGCTGCACTCCGGCCTCGCGGGCGGCGCGAACGTGATCCTGGTGCCCGAGCGCGAGTTCAGCGTCGCCAAGGTCATCGAGTGGGTCGAGCGGCGGTTCGAGCGGCAGTACGCGCCGATCATCGTGGTGGCCGAGGGCGCGCTGCCCGAGGGCGGCAACGAGGTCCTGCTGACCGGCGAGAAGGACGCCTTCGGGCACGTCCGGCTGGGCGGCGTCGGCACCTGGCTGGCCGAGGAGATCGCGGCGAAGACGGGCAAGGAGTCCCGCGCGGTCGTGCTCGGCCACACCCAGCGCGGCGGCACCCCGACCGCCTACGACCGGGTGCTGGCCACCCGGTTCGGCCTGCACGCGGTCGACGCGGTCGCCGACGGCGACTTCGGCGTGATGGTCGCGCTGCGCGGCACGGACATCGTCCGGGTCAAGCTGTCCGAGGCCACCGCCGAGCTCAAGACCGTGCCGCTGGAGCGCTACGCCGAGGCCGAGGTCTTCTTCGGCTGATGACGCGCGTCCCGGGCGCGGCGCGCCGCGCCCGGGAACGCTCAGCAGGCTGAGCTTCGAGTTGTGGGACCCGCCCGGGCGGGGTGAACTTGAGCCATGGTCACCCGTTCGAAGGACTGGCTCGTGCTCGGTGGGTTCATCCTGCTGAGCTACGCCGTGGCCGCGCTGGGCGCGCTGGCGACCGCCGACAACGTGCGCGGCTGGTACGCCACCGCGGACAAGCCCGCCTTCACCCCGCCGAACTGGCTGTTCGGTCCCGTGTGGACGGTCCTGTACCTGCTGATCGGCATCGCGGGCTGGGTCTTCTGGATGCGCCGCGACCGGTTGGGGCTGTGGCTGTGGGCCGCGCAGCTGTTGCTCAACCTCGCCTGGACACCCGCGTTCTTCGCGCTGCGCTGGCTGTGGCCCGCGTTCGCGGTCATCCTGCTGCTCGACGTCGCCGTCGCCGTCGCGCTGGTCCGCCTCTACCGGATCCGGAAGGCGGCGGCGCTGCTGTTCGCGCCCTACCTCGCGTGGATCCTGTTCGCGTCGCTGCTCAACGCGGGTGTCGCGAGCCTCAACTAGCCACCCGTTCGGACTAGGGTGCGGGCTATGGACGAACTGCTCTGGGCCGGTGCGGACGCCCAGGCACGCGCCCTTCGCGACGGGTGGGTGTCCGCGCCGGAACTGCTGGAGTCGGTACTACGGCGCGCGGAAGACCTCGCCGACACGGTTAACGCTTTCCGTGTCCTCTATACCGAGGAAGCCCGTCAAGCCGCCGTGGACGCACAACGCAGGTTGGACGCCGGAGAGCGCACACCGTTGTTGGGCGTACCCGTCGCGGTGAAGGACGATCTCGACGTCGCGGGTGACGTGACCGCCATGGGTGGCAGACCGCAGTTCCCGCCCGCTGCGGCGGATTGCGACGCGGTGGCCCGTCTACGCGCGGCGGGAGCCGTGCTGGTCGGGCACACCCGGACACCGGAACGCTGCCTGTGGCCGTTCACCGAGAGTTCGGGCGCGGGCCCCACACGCAACCCCTGGGACCTCCGCCGCACCGCGGGTGGCTCCTCGGGCGGGTCCGCCGCGGCCATCGCGGCGGGCATCGTGGGCGTGGCGACCGGTTCCGACGGGGGCGGGTCCATCCGGATCCCGGCCGCCGCGACCGGCGTGTTCGGGCTGAAGACCTCGCGGCACCTGGTCTCGCAAGCGCCGCGCGAAGGCGGTTGGCAGGGCCTGTCGGTGATCGGCCCGCTGGGGCGCCGCGTGGCGGACGCGGCGGCCTTGCTGGACGTGCTCACCGGCACCGAGCAGCGCGGCGGGTACCGCGCGGCCGTCGACGTCGTGCCGGAGCCCGCGCGGATCGCCCTCGTGTGGCGCACCCCGGTCGGCCGCCCCCGGATGGACCAGACCTGGCGGCGGGTCGTGGCCCAGACGGCCGTCCGGTTCCGGTCGTTGGGGCACAGCGTCACCGAGGAGACCCTGCCGCTGGGGATCCGGCCGACGCCGCAGTTCGTGATCCGCTACCTCGCGGGCGTGGCCGAGGACGTGGCCGCCCTCCCCAACCCGAGGTGGCTGGAGGCCCGCACCCGCCGCATCGCGGCCGTGGGATCGCGCGTACCGCGCCGGGTGCTGCGGTGGGCGCTGTCGGCGGAAGACGACCTTCAGGAGCGGATGGCCGGGTTCTTCGCCCGCCACGACGTGGTGCTGCAGCCGACGTGGACGCGGACGCCGCCGGAGGTGGGCGCGTACCACGGTCACGGCGTGCTGTTCACCTGGTTGGGCGTGACCGCGCGGATCCCGTACTTCCCGACCTGGAACGTGCTGGGCTACCCGGTGGCGACCCTGCCGGTCGGCCAAGACGACCACGGCATGCCGGTCGGAGCGCAACTGGTCGGGCCGTCGGGCAGCGAGCGGTTGTTGCTGTCGCTGTCCGCGCAGTACGAGGGCGCGCACCCGTGGGCCGACCGGAGGCCGCCGCGGTGAGCGACGGGTTCGAGCAGCGGTTGCGGCGGCGGTTCGGGGATGGGGTGCAGACCTGGCTGGTCGGGCTGCCCGCGTTGCTGGACCGGCTCGCCGCGCGGTGGGGGTTGGAGCTGGGACAGGTGTTCCCCGACGGCAACTCGGCGGTGACGCTGCGGGCCGTGCGGGGCGGTGTGCCGGTGGTGCTGAAGGTGTCGCCGGAGGTCGAGTTCGCCGCCGAGCAGGCGGACGTCCTGCGGGCCTTCGCGCCCAGCGGGCGCGTGCCCGAGGTGCTGGCGAGCGCGGACGGCGCCCTGCTGCTGGAGCACATCGACGGCCGCGTCGGCTGGCCCACCCCGGACCGCTTCGCCGCGCTGCTGCGCGACCTGCACTCCGCCGTCCCCGACCCGACCCGCCACGCCCGCCGCGACCTGACCACCGGGTCGCGCGAGCTGGCCGAGCGCTTCCCGCCCACCGGTCCCGTCACCGCCGCCCACCTCGACCGCGGCTGGGCGCTGATGGACGAACTCGCCGCCACCCAGCGCGCCCACGTCCTGCTGCACGGCGACCTGCACCGCGACAACCTCCTCGACGCGGGCCCGCGCGGCCTGGTGGTCATCGACCCCAAGGCCATCCTCGGCGAACCCGAGTGGGACGCCATCGACTACGTCCTGGGCGCCGACGACATCCCCGCGCGGCTCACCGCGCTGCTCGACGAGTCCACCCTGGACCCGGACCGCCTCGAAGCCTGGTGCCGCGCCCTGGCGCCACCCGTCGCCATCGGCAGGCACCGCACCGGCAACCCGATCGACCACCTGCTCGACTGGATGACCGTCACGCGGTGAGCGCGCCCACGTCCAGGTAGGCGGCGAAGGTGCCCAGCCAGTGCTCGGCCGCGTAGCCGAAGCCGAAGACGTACCGCCAGCCCGCGCCGTGGTGCGCGGCCTCGGCCTCGCGGGCCAGCGCGACGTAGCGGTGGTCGGCGGGTAAGGACTCGGCGACGCCGCGCCAGCACCAGGTCCGGGACAGGGCCAGGCCCGCCAGGTGCGAGCCGTGCGGGTCGGCCGGGTCGTCGACCGGGACCGGGGCGCGCAGGACCTGCCAGCGGGGCGCGGTCAGGTCCGGGAGGAACGCGTCCAGCCAGGCGGCGAACTCGTCGGCGGACAGCACCCGGCGCAGCAGGTCGGCCTCGGCGAGCGCGGGCGACAGGAAGTCGGCCGCGCTGGGCTCGAAGCCGCCGTAGTCGCGGTCGGCGAGGTAGAAGCGGCGGGTGGCCGCCGCGCACGCGGTCTCCAGGTCGTGGTCGCCGACCGCGCGGGCCGCGTCCAGCCCCAGCGCCAGCGCGAACGCCGAGTTGGTGTGCGTGCCCACCCGGACCGGCCAGCGGGCCAGGCCGAGCCAGGTCAGCCACCGCGCTCGCACCGCCTTGACCAGCGGCCGCAGCGCCTCGGCCCACGCCGTGCCCTCGGGCCACGCGCGCAGCTCGGCGTCGAGCAGCAGCAGCCACGCCCAGCCGTAGGGGCGCTCCCAGAACTCGCCCTCGGGGGTGGCGAAGAACTCGGCCTCCACCGCCGCGCCCTCGGGCGTGAGCAGCCGGTTCAGCGTCGACAACGCCAGGTCGGCGCCCCGGAGCTGGGGGAACAGCCGCAGCAGGCGGACCGCGAGCCAGGTCTGGTGCACGCAGGAGTGCCAGTCGAACGACCCCGCGAACACCGGGTGCCGCGACCGCTGCGGCACCAGCTGCTCCGCGGAGTCGATGAGGTGCACCCAGTGCACCGGGTACTCGCGCTGGATGTTGGCCACAGCCGTGTCCAGCAGCCGCCGGGCCGTGTCGGGGTCGAGGCCGCCGGTGTCTCGTGCCGTGATCACCCGGCGCATCTTGCCGTCTGCAATTGGCCACGCGCATCCCGACTACCAAAATCCGCCAGTCGGGTAGCGCCGTGCGCAACGGCCGTCCCGGGGCTCAACCCGGTTGCCCGACCTCTTAGTCTGGTGGTGTGAACTGGACAGTCGACGTGCCGGTGGACACGCTCCCGGAACTTCCCCCGTTGCCACCCGCACTGCGCGCCAAACTCGACGACGCCCTGTCCCGGCCCGCCGCCCAGCAACCCGAGTGGCCCGACGGCGAGCAGGTCCGCCAGGTGCGCGCGCTGCTGGAGGCCGTGCCCCCGATCACCGTGCCCTCCGAGATCGACCGGCTGCAGCAGCGGCTGGCCGAGGTCGCCCAGGGCAAGGCGTTCCTGCTGCAGGGCGGTGACTGCGCCGAGACCTTCGTCGACAACACCGAACCGCACATCCGCGGCAACATCCGCACGCTGCTGCAGATGGCCGTGGTCCTCACCTACGGCGCCAGCCTGCCGGTCGTCAAGGTCGGCCGGATCGCGGGCCAGTACGCCAAGCCGCGCTCGGCCAAGACCGACTCGCTCGGCCTGCCGGTGTACCGGGGCGACATCGTCAACTCCCTGGTCGCCACCCCCGAGGCGCGCGTGCCCGACCCGTCGCGGATGATCCGCGCGTACGCCAACGCGGGCGCGGCGATGAACCTGCTGCGCGCCCTGACCGGCGCGGGCATGGCCGACCTCACCAAGGTCCACGACTGGAACCGCGACTTCGTCCGCACCTCGCCCGCCGGTGAGCGCTACGAGGCGCTGGCCACCGAGATCGACCGCGGCCTGCGGTTCATGCAGGCCTGCGGCGTCGAGGACAGCTCGCTGCACAGCGTCGAGGTCTTCGCCAGCCACGAGGCCCTGCTGCTCGACTACGAGCGCTCCCTGCTGCGGATGGACACCACCTCCGCCGAGCCCAAGCTGTACGACCTGTCCGCGCACTTCCTGTGGATCGGCGAGCGCACCCGCCAGCTCGACGGCGCGCACATCGCCTTCGCCGAGCTGCTGTCCAACCCGATCGGCCTCAAGATCGGCCCGACCACCACGCCCGAGATGGCGGTCGAGTACGTCGAGCGCCTCGACCCGCGCAACGAGCCGGGCAGGCTGACGCTGATCAGCCGGATGGGCAACGGCAAGGTCCGCGACGTGCTGCCCGCGATCGTGGAGAAGGTCGAGGCCTCCGGCCACCGGGTCATCTGGCAGTGCGACCCCATGCACGGCAACACCCACGAGTCGTCGACGGGCTACAAGACCCGCCACTTCGACCGGATCGTGGACGAGGTGCAGGGCTTCTTCGAGGTCCACCGCAGGCTCGGCACCCACCCCGGCGGCATCCACGTCGAGCTGACCGGCGAGGACGTCACCGAGTGCCTCGGCGGCGCCCAGGAGATCTCCGACGCGGACCTCGCGGGCCGCTACGAGACCGCCTGCGACCCGCGGCTCAACACCCAGCAGTCGCTGGAGCTGGCCTTCCTGGTCGCGGAGATGCTCCGCTCGTAAAGATCATGGCAACCAACGGCACCCTCTCCGCGCGGAGAGGGTGCCGTTGTCGTTCACGGGAGGACGCGTGAACGCGTGGCAGTGGGACCCGACCCTCTACACCGGCAGCGCCGACCACTACCTCAAGGGCCGCTTCCCGTACCCGCGCGCGCTGCGCGACGCCTTGGCGGACGCCCTCGGCCTGGACGGCACCGGGCGCCTGCTGGACGTCGGCTGCGGGCCCGGCACGCTCACCGGGCTGCTGGCGGGCGACTTCGCGGAGGCCGTCGGTGTCGACGCCGACCCGGACATGGTCGCCGCGGCCACCGCGCGAGCCGCGCCCAACACCCGGTACCGGCACCTCAGGGCCGAGGAACTCCCGGCCGACCTGGGCACCTTCCGGCTGGTCACGCTCGCCCAGTCCTTCCACTGGATGGACCGGCCCCTGGTCGCCGCCGCGGTCCGCGCCATGCTCGCCCCCGGCGGCACCTGCGCCCACGTGCACGCCAGCACCCACCAGGGCGTCGAGACCGACGACCTGCCGCACCCGCGCCCACCGCACGCGGCCATCACCGACCTGGTCCGCGCCTACCTGGGTCCGGTGCGCCGCGCGGGCCGGGGACAGCTCGCCCAGGGCACGGCCTCCGACGAGGAACCGATCTACCGCGCCGCGGGCTTCACCGGCCCGGAGCGCGTCGAGGTCCCGGGCAGGCTCATCACCCGGACCGCCGACGAGACCGTCGCGCTGGTCTTCTCCCTCTCCAGCTCGACACCGCACCTGTTCGGCGAGCGCCGAGCCGACTTCGAGGCCGACCTCCGCGCGCTACTGCGCACCAGCAGCCCCGGCGGCACCTTCAGCGAACTGACCAGCAACATAGCCGTCGATCTCTGGGGGGCTAGAACAACCAGGCCGTGACCTTGTCGCCGCGCTGGAGTTTGGAGCCGGCGCCCGGGCTCTGGTTGAACACGCGGCCGGACGGGTTCGAGAACGGGCCCAGGTCCATGACCAGCCCGGACTGGCCCAGCAGCGCCTGCGCCTCCGGCACCGTGCGGCCGGTCAGGTCCGGCACGGTCACCGCGCTGGACACGACCACCGACACGCGCTTGCTGCCCTCGGCCTCCACCTGCGTGTTCGCCCCGGGCGTGGTGCGGATGACCCGGCCGCCCTCGACGTCGGGGGAGAACTCGGCGGGGCCGTCGAACGGTTCGAAACCGGCCTGGCTCAGCACCTGGAACGCCTCGTCGCGGGTGCGGCCCTTCACGTCCGGGACCGGCTTGGGCGCCGGGCCCTTGCTCAGCACCACGAACACCGGCGAGGCGATGTCGAGCGAGGTACCGGCGGGCGGGTCGAGCTTGACCACCTTGCCCTTGGCCACGGTGTCGTCGTAGACGTTCTTGCCGTCGTCGAAGCGGGGTTGCAGCTGCTCGGTGCGCACCGCCTTCTCCGCGTCCTCCTTGGCGACCCCGGCCCGCACGTCGGGCACCACCGGCTTCCCGGCGGACACCACGATCGTGACCTCGTCGCCGCGCAGCGCCTCGGTCCCGGCGGCGGGCTGGGTGCTGATGACCACCCCGGCCTCGATCTTGTTGTCCCGCTGGTTCGTCACCCGGGGGGTCAGGTTCGCCGACCGCGCCGCCTCGGCCGCGACCGCCTGCTCCTGCCCGGCCAGCGCGGGCACCTCGGTGTACCGGCCGCTGGAGAACCACCAGACGCCCGTGCCGAGCAGCCCCAGCAGCAGCACCCCGACGATGCCCAGGACCACCAGCCGCCGGGTCGGGCTCGCCGGGCGCGGCGCCGCGGCCTGCGGGCCGGTGTTCGGTTGGACCGGCACGCCGCCGGTCGCGTACGGCACCGGGTGCGCGCCCGTGCGCGGTGCCGGGTTGGCCGTCGCCGAGTCGATGACCTTCTCCAGGTCGGACCGCAGCATCGCGCGCGTGCCCTGCGGGCCCATCGCGGAGAACCCGGGCACCTGCCGCACCACGGTCGCCGAGTGCGGCACCGGCTGCTGCTGCGGGAACCCGGTCGGCCCGGAGTGCGGGTGCCGGGGCGGCGCGGTGTGGATCGTGGCGTCCGTGCGGACGGTCTCGTCCTCGTCGCCAGGCCCCTTCGCGAGCGCGTCGGACATCGCCGCCAGCGGCACCTTGACCGTCGTCTCGGGGTCTTCCGGGTCGGTCCCCGGCGGTGGCGACGGCGGGATGGACCCACCGGAAGCGGGTACCGGCCCCTGGACCGGCCCGGAGGCCGCGACCGGCACGGGGCCCGAGGCCCACGGCGCCGGAGTCCCGGGCGCGGGGGTACCCGGCGCGGCGGGCACGGGGGTACCGGGCGCCGGGGTGCTCGGCGCGGGCGTACTCGGCGCCAGGCTGCCCGCGTGGGACGCGTGGGACGCGGCGGCCACCGACGCGCCCGACACGGCCATGGTCTCGTCGACCGACACCGGCGCGGGCACCGGCACGCGCATCCGGGGCAGCGACAGCGCCGCGCGGACCCGTTGCAGCTCCACCAGGAACGCGGCGCCGTCCTCGGGCCGGGTCGCCGGGTCGCGGCGGGTGGCGCGCACGACCAGCTCGTCGAGCATCGGGGGGATACCGGGCACGGACGCGCTCGGTGGCGGCACGTCGTCGTTCACGTGCCGGTAGGCCACGGAGAGGGCGCTGTCGCCGTAGTAGGGCGGCATGCCCGTCAGGGTCTCGTAGAGCACGATGCCCGCCGAGTAGACGTCACCGCGCGAGGTCGCCGCGCCGGTCGTCACCTGCTCCGGGGACAGGTACGACACCGTCCCCAGGATCACGCTGCTCTTCGTCGTCCCGGCGCTGGCCACCGCCCGCACCAGCCCGAAGTCCGCGACCTTGACGATGCCGCCCGGGCCGATCAGCACGTTCTCCGGCTTCACGTCACGGTGGATCAGCCCGGCCCGGTGCGCCGCGGACAGCGCGGACAGCACCGGCTCCATGATCGCCACGGCCAGCGGGGTGGGCAACGTGCCGCGCTCGTTGAGCAGGTCGCGCAGCGTGCCGCCGCTGACCAGCTCCATCACCAGGTAGACGTGCTCGCCGTCGAGCCCCTGGTCGTGCACCGCCACGACGTTCGGGTGGTGGATCTTGGCCGCCGACCTGGCCTCGCGCTCGAACCGCTCGACGAAGGTCTTGTCGTCGGCGAACCGCGAGTCCATGACCTTGATCGCGACCGGCCGGTCCAGCCGGGTGTCGAGGCCGCGGTAGACCGCGGACATCCCGCCGCGGGCCAGCGGCGCGTCAACCCGGTAGCGCTGCTCCAGCAGCGCGCCGATCAGACTCGGGCCTTTGTCCTCCACAAGGGTGGATCGTACGGAGATCGGCGTAACGATGTCGGCACCCCCGGGTATCTGTGACCAACTGCCCGGCCATTCCTCGGATGACCGGTGGTTTCCCGTGACCGACCGCCGAAATGGCGCCTGTGGACGGACAACTGCTCACGCGCCCCCGATGTGGCATCGTTGTGAGCCGTGAGTTCCCTTCCCGTCGCCGCCGACGTGCTCGACCCCGAGGTCCCGGTGCTCCCCCTGCCGGACGTCGCGGAGCGCCTCAACCAGCCCATCACCCGCGTGCACCAGGCACTGCGCGACCACCAACTGCTCGCCGTGCGCCGCAAGGGGGTGCTGCTGGTCCCCGCCGAGTTCCTCGACGACAGCGGCGCCATCGTCAAGGGCCTGGCGGGCACCATCACGGTGCTCAACGACTCCGGGTTCAGCCCGGACGAGATGATCCAGTGGCTGTTCACCGCCGACGACTCCCTGCCCGGCCGCCCCATCGACGCCCTGCGCGGCGACCGCGGCCGAGAGGTCAAGCGCCGAGCCCAGGCCCTCGCCTTCTAGCACCCACGACTACCCCGCCCCGTCGCCCGTCGACGGCGGCGGGGCCTACCGCGAACGCAGCTCGGGTTAGGCCCTTACTTCGCGCGCAGCCGGGCCAGTGCCCAGCGCCCCGCCCCGGGTGCGGCGATGGCCAGCCGACGCCGGTTCGGCACCACCGCGCGCCGGGTGAACACGTCGTGGTCGGCCGCCGCGATCTCGTCGAGGATCGCCGCGTACAGCCGCGCCGCGGTCGCCACGCACGGCCGTGACACCGGGTCCAGCAGCGCGATCCCCGGCGTGGCCTCCCGGTAGCGCGCGCGGGCCTCGGCGGCGAAGTGCGCCACCGCCCGCCGCACCGCCCGGTCCGGCCCCTCGACCCGCGCCCGCAGCAACCGCGCGCGGTCCACGCCGAACGCGGCGAGGTGGTCGGCGGGCAGGTAGACGCGGCCTCGGTCGAGGTCCTCGCCGACGTCGCGCAGGAAGTTCGTCAGCTGGAACGCCTCGCCCAGCTTCGCCGCGTACGGGCCCGCCGCCGCGGGGTCCTCGGTGCCCAGCACCGGCAGCATCATCAGCCCGATCACCCCGGCCGAGCCGTGCGTGTAGCGGGCCAGGTCGTCGTGGGTGGCGTACTCGGTGACGGTGAGGTCCATCCGCATCGACGCCAGGAAGTCGGTGAACAGCGACCGGTCGATGCCGTGGCGGGCCACCGTGTCGGCGAGCGCGCGCAGCACCGGGTCGGTCGTCGGCGCGCCGTCGAGGGCGGCGCCCAGCGCCCCCTCGAGGGTCCGCAGGTCGCCCGCCGGGTCGGGGCCGGGCGCGTCCACCAGCTCGTCGGCGACCCGGGCGAACCCGTAGAGCGCGTGCACGGCCGGTCGCCGCGCGGGTGGCAGCAGGCGGGTGGCCAGGTAGTAGCTGCGGCCGTAGTGGGCGTTGATCCGCCTGCATTCCGCGTAGGCGGCGGCCAACCCCGGGTCGGGGAGCGCGGTCACGGTCAGCGCTGGCAGCCGGTCCACTGGCCCGGCGGGCAGTTGCCGTCGCTGCTGCGGTAGGCGTCGACCAGCTGCTTGAGCAGGCCCTGCGCGGACGCGGCGTCGTCGGTGGCGGTCACCAGGTCCACCTGGCACACGGCGTTGGTCGCGCTCAGGCAGATCGGCAGCTGCTGGGCGGCGTTGTCGGCCCACATCTTGCCCGCGACCACCCCGTACTTGAACACCTTGCCCTTGCCGAAGCCCAGCGCGTAGACGTAGTGCGAGCCCTCGGGCCGCTGCTGCTTGGCGTCCGCCGGGGCGGCCTTGGCCAGCGCGGAGAGCTTGGTCAGGTCCGGCGCGTCGGCCAGCACCAGCGTCGACCACTCGACGCTGTACGGGTGGTTACCGGGCTGGGCGTTGGCCTTGGAGTAGAACTGCACCCACTCCGGGGAGGTGATGGTGCACTTGGCGCTGCCCGGCTGCCCCGGCGCCACCGGCCCGGCCTGCGACTCGCACGCGCCCAGCGGCGCGTTGTCGCCCAGCCAGTTGCCGCGGATGGACACCTTCACCGCCGCTTTGCCCGGGTTGGTGAACTGCACGACGATCGAGCAGCCCTCCGCGCCGCAGCCCTCGAAGGTGTGGCCGGTCTCCTGGACCGTGGTCAGCACGTCGACCGGGGCCGTCAGCTGCCCGGCCACGGTGGTCACGTCCTGGTAGAACTTCGCCAGGTCGCCGGTGGCGTCGCTGATCGCCGCGTCGAACCGCTTGACCTTCGTCGGGTCGGCCTGCCCGGCCTCCGACAGCTCCACGTGCCCGATGCCGTAGGGCGCCTCCTCGGACAGGTAGGCGCTACCGCGGGCCAGGGGGACCTTGATGAACCGGCCGCCGTCGAGGTCCGCGCGGTCGCCCTCGGCCACCGGCCGGTCCTGCCGCTGGTCGTTGTTGAGCACCAGGTACTGGCTCAGCGCCTCGGGGGTGAACACGTCCGAGAAGTCCATGCCGATGAGCCCGCCGGGGGCCTTCACCCAGCGGTCGGCGACCGCCGTGCCCTTGTTCTCCCCGTTGGCGACCCCGGACAGCGACGCCCAGAAGTCGGCCGCGGCCTTGAGGTAGATGCCCTTCTCCACCACGACCAGCGCGGCCCGCTTGCCGCCCATGGTCAGCGAGCCCGCGATCTCCCCGCTGCCCGCCGCGGCGAGGTCGAACTGCACGGCGATGCCGTTGGCGGTGGTCATCGAGCCCTGGTAGCGCAGCAGCCCGGCCTCCCGCAGGTCGCGGGTCGCCTGGGCGGCCGCGGCGGTGACCGAGATCGGCTTGATCTCCAGCGGGACCGCCGTGCCCGCCACGCTGGTGCTGCAGGCGGAGGCCGTCACCGCCAACGCCGCGAGTGCCAGCGCCGCTCTCCGTGCCCGCGTCCCCCGCTGTGCTGCCCCGCGCATTCGCCGCTCCCAGTCCCGACACCGGCCCGCCGAGTCGCATTATCGCGGTCGTGACCGGCCCGAACTCTAAATCAACCGCACAGTTCGCTTGCGGATCGCCCCCGCGCCTGCCGACGCCGGGTGGCCCACCACCCGGTGGGCCGCCAGTCTGCCCGAGATGACGACCGGCGGGACGCCGACACCCGGAGTCGTGCCGCATCCCGCCAGCACGACATTCTCCACCCCGGGCACCAGGTTGCGGGGTCGGAACGGTCCGGTCTGGCCGAACGTGTGCGCCACCGAGAACGGGGTGCCCTCGGCCATCCCGGCCGCCGCCCAGTCCGCGGGCGTGACCAGCCGCGCTACCTCGACGGCGGAGTCGAAGCCGGTCAGGCCGCGGGTTTCCAGCACCCGGACCAGTTCGTCGCGGTAGCGCGGACCGATCCGCCGCCAGTCGACCGGGCCGGTCCGCAGGTTCGGGCAGGGCGCCAGCACGGAGATCTGCTGCCTGCCCGCGGGCGCCATCCCCGGGTCGGTCGCGGTGGGGCGGGTGATCAGCAGCGACGGGTCGGTCATCAGGGTGCCGCGGCGGGTGATCTCGTCGAAGGTGCGCTCCCAGGCCGCGCCGAAGGAGATCGTGTGGTGGTCCAGTTCCGGCCACGAGCGCGTGGTGCCGGTGTGCAGGACTACGGCGGACGGGGAGTACCGGAGTCGTAGTGGTCGGCGTGGGGTGATGCCGACGAGTCCGTAAGAGGTCGGTAGGTCGGCGGTGAGGACTACGGCGTCGCAGGTGACGCGTTCGCCCGTTGTGGTGCGGACGGCGTTTACCCTGGTACCTACGCGTTCCAGCCACGCCGCGCCCACGCCGTAGCGGAATCGCACACCGGCCCGCGCCGCCGCAGCGGCCATGGCCTCGGCGACCGCGCCCACGCCGCCGCGCGGGAAGTACACGCCCGCCACGGTGTCCATGTAGGCGATCACCGCGTACGCGGCCAGCGCCCGGCTCGGCGGCACGCCCGCGTAGAGGGACTGGAAGGAGAACAGCCTGCGCAGCCGCTCGTCGGACAGGTGCCTGGCCACGGCCGGGCCGAGCCTGCCGAAGCCGCCCAGCGCCGCCAGCCGGGCCAGGTCGGGGCCGAGCAGGTCGGTGGGGGAGTCGAAGTTGGCGCCGATGAACTTGTCGCGCTGCACCCGGTACAGGTCGGTCAGCCACGCCCGCAGCCGCCGGTAGCCCGCCGCCTCGGCGGGCCCGGCCACCCGCCGGACCTCGGCCTCCATCGCCTCGGCGTCGGTGTGCACGGCGATGGTGCTGCCGTCGGCGAAGCGCGCCCGGTAGGCGGGGTCGAGGCGGACCAGGTCCAGGTCGAGGGACTCGCCGACCGCGGCGACGGCCTCCTCGACCAGTTCCGGCATGGTCAGCACGGTCGCGCCGGTGTCGACGGTGTAGTCGCCGAGCCGTTCCCGGCGGGCCCGCCCACCCGGCCCGTCCGCGGTCTCCAGCACGGTGACCTCGCGACCCGCGCCCGCCAGGTGCAGCGCCGCGGACAAGCCGGCGAGCCCGGCGCCGACCACGAGCACCCGGTCGGTGCGGCCCGGGACCGCGCGCACTAGCTGGTCCGGCGGGTCGCGGTGATCGCCAGGTCCGCCAGCACCGCGCCCGCGGGCTCGGCCAGGTCGACCGAGGCCAGCGCGGTCATCGCCGTGTCGGTCAGCTCGTCCATCCGGTGCTCGACCTCGGCGACCGCGCCCAGGTCGACCAGCAGGTCGCGGACCCGCTCGACGGTCGCGGAGTCCAGGTCCTCGTCGCCCAGCGCCGCGCGCAGCACCCGGGCGTCGGTGTCGCGGCCCGCCGCGTCGGCGCGGCGCGTGCCGACCGACATGAGCAGGGTGCGCTTGCCCTCGCGCAGGTCGTCGCCCGCGGGTTTGCCGGTGACGTCGGTGTCGCCGTACATGCCGAGCAGGTCGTCGCGCAGCTGGAAGGCCAGGCCGATGTCGGCGCCGAACGCGCGCAGCGCGCCGACGACCTGCTCGGGGGCGCCCGCGAGCGCGGCCCCCATGTGCAGCGGGCGCTCGACGGTGTAGGCGGCGGTCTTCATCCGGGCCACGCTCAGCGCGGCCTCGGCCGACTCGTCGCCCTTGGCCTGGGTGAGCACGTCGAGGTACTGGCCCGCCAGCATCTCCGCGCGCATCGCCTGCCACGGCGGCAGCGCGGCGTCCCGGCGGTCCGCGGGCAGGCCCGCGCCGACGTACATGTCGTCGGCCCAGGCCAGGGCCAGGTCGCCGAGCAGGATCGCGGCGGCGGCGCCGAACCGCTCGGGGGCGCCCAGCCAGCCGCGCTCGCGGTGCCGGGCGGCGAACTCGACGTGCACGGTCGGCTTGCCGCGGCGGACCGCGGAGGCGTCCATCAGGTCGTCGTGCACCAGCGCGCAGGCCTGGATCAGCTCCAGCGCGCTGACCGCCCGCAGCACGGCCCTGGCCTGCTCGCCGTCGCCCGCGCCGCCCGCGCCCCGCCACGCCCACCAGGCGAAGGTGGGGCGGATGCGCTTGCCGCCGCCGAGCACGAACGCCGAGAGCGACTCGACCGCCGAGCCGAAGTAGGGCGCCACGGCGGCCATCCCGGCCTGCCGTCCCGCCAGGTAGTCCGCCAGGGCCCGCTCGACGTGCGCGGCCACGGCGGTGTCAATACCGCCGAAGTCTTCTTCGATGTCGTCGATGATCACCTGGGTACCTCGCACTGCCCGCACCCCGCTATGGTCCGCTCCACCGGCCGCGCGGTGCGCGGCGGGGTGGGCCAATGTGACCGGCCTCCCGCTCGTCTTCCGGTCGGTCTCGGTTGTCGGATGTCTTCGCTACGCTGAGCGCATGACCAGTGTGGTGCAGCGGATCCGGGTAGGCAGACCGGTGTTCTCGGTCGAGTTCATGCCACCCCGTGACCACGCCGACGAGCAGCGGCTCTGGAACGCCATCCGCGAACTGGAGGGGCTGGACCCGGCGTTCGTGTCGGTCACCTATGGTGCGGGCGGCTCCAGCCGCGACCGCACGATCCGCACCACCGGCCGGGTGGCCCGCGAGACCACCCTGGTGCCGATGGCCCACCTGACCGCGGTCGACCACTCCGTCGCGGAACTGCGCAACGTGATCGGCTGGTACGCCGCCCTCGGCATCCGCAACATCCTCGCCCTGCGCGGCGACCCCCCGGGCGACCCCAACGGCGAGTGGGTGGCCCACCCGGACGGCCTCAACTACGCGAACGAACTCGTCCGCCTCGTCCGCGACCTGGGCGACTTCTGCGTGGGCGTGGCCGCGTTCCCGTACGGCCACTCCCGGTCGGCCGACATGGACAGCGACACGGACAACCTCATCCGCAAGTTCGACGCGGGCGCGGACTTCGCGATCGCGCAGCTGTTCTTCGAGCCGGAGGACTTCCTCCGGCTCCGCGACCGCGTGGCGGCCCGCGGCTGCGAGGCGCCGCTGCTGCCGGGCATCATGCCGATCACCACCCGCAAGACCCTGGCCAAGACGATCGAGCTGTCCGGTGCCCAGGCCCCCTCGCGGATCGTGGATCTGCTGGACCCCCACACCGACCCCAAGGGCTTCCGAGCCGCGGGCATCGACCTGGCCACCGAGGTCAGCGAACGACTGCTGGCGGAGGGCGTGCAGGGCCTGCACTTCTACACGTTCAACCGCTCCAAGGCGACGAAGGAAGTCGTCAGCCGCCTCAACCTCGTCCCCGCCCGCACCTGATCCACCGGGCTCGCAGGCGCCCAACGGTGCTGCTGATCGAGCGTGTGCTCGGCGGCGGGCCCTCGGCAGCACACCGACCCGGGCACGGCTTTCGCCGCAGACCAACGGCAAGGTTCCATCGCGCCCTCGGCGCGGGCCTACGTCCGGTTCCTGGACCGTGGCAGGCAACGCCGAGCAACCTGCCGAGTTGGTCGCACCGCCACGACAACCGTCGACCCACTCCGCCGCCGGAGGCCAGCACCCGGTGTCCGCTGACATCACCGCTGGCCCTTGTGGCACGACCCTGGAAACGGCCAACGCCCAGCGCCCGCGAGGGGTCCCCGACCAGGGGGAACCCCTGATTTCAAGCCTATCGGCCGCACCCGGGCGCGGGGGAGCGGTCGGAGTCCGGTTGTGGACAACCTCGGCCAGTGTGCACAGCCTCCGCCCGCCTGCCCGATATCGGGCAGGCGGGCGGCACAAGGCTCAGAGCGCCGCGAGGCGTTCGCGGAGGGTGTCGAGGCCCATGGCGCCCATGACGAGGGCGTCCTGGTGGAAGGCCTTGAGGTCGAAGTCCGCGCCGCGGCGGGCCTTGGCCTCGTCGCGGGCCTGGAGCCACAGGCGCTCACCCAGCTTGTAGGTGGGGGCCTGGCCGGGCCAGCCCAGGTAGCGGTCGATCTCGTCGTGCACGTGGGCCGGGTCGGTGATGGTGCGGGTCAGCAGGAACTCCAGGCCCAGCTCCGGCGTCCAGCGCTCGCCCTCGTGGAAGCCGGTGCCGCGCGGGATCTCCAGCTTGAGGTGCATGCCGATGTCGATGATGACCCGGGCCGCGCGGAAGATGTGCGCGTCGAGCATGCCCAGCAGGTTGCCGTCGTCGGAGAGGTAGCCGAACTCGCGCATCAGGCGCTCGGCGTAGAGGGCCCAGCCCTCGCCGTGCGCGGGGACCCAGGTGAGCAGGCGCTGGAACTTGTTGAGGCTCGCGGCCTGGTAGACGGCCGTGGCGATCTGCAGGTGGTGGCCCGGGACGCCCTCGTGGTAGACGGTCGAGACCTCGCGCCAGGTGGAGAAGTCCTCGCGGTCGGCGGGCACGGACCACCACATGCGGCCCGGCCTGCTCCAGTCGTCGGTCGGGCCGGTGTAGTACGCGCCGACGCCGCCGCCCGGCGGGGCGATCTTGCACTCCAGCCGCATCAGCGGGTCGGGGATCTCGAAGTGCACGCCGCGCAGGTCGGCCAGCGCCTGGTCGGACAGCCGCTGCATCCACTCCTCCAGCGCGCGCTGGCCGCGGACCCGGTAGCGGGGGTCCTCGTCGAGCACGGCCGCCGCCTCGGCGATGGTGGCGCCGGGCTTGATCCGGCCCGCCACCTCGACCATCTCGGCCTCCAGCCGGGCGTGCTCGGCCCAGCCCCACTCGTAGGCCTCCTGCAGGTCCAGGCGGGCGCCGGTGAACTCGCGCGACCACAGCCGGTAGCGCTCCTCGCCGACCGCGTCCTCGGTGGGCGCCTTGGCGGCGAGCTCACCGGTCAGGAACTCGGCCAGGTCGGCGTAGGACTCGGCGGCGGCGCGGGCGTTCGCCTCGAGGTCGGACCGCAGCGCGTCGTCCACCTTGGCGGGGGCGACGAGGTCGGCGAAGAAGGACGTGCCGCCGAGCCCGGCCCAGGTGCGGCACTGCTCGGCGACCTTGGTGACCTGGCGCAGCGCGGCGACCCGGCCGCGTTCGGCGCTGAGCCGCAGCGACTCGCGGTAGCCGGACAGGCAGGCGGGCACGCCCGCGAGCCGGGCGGAGATGGTGGCCCAGTCCTCGGTGGTCTCGGTCGGCATCAGGTCGAAGACCTGCCGCACCTCCTGCGGCGCCGAGGTGATGACGTTGAGCGGGGCCAGGTGCTCACCCGCCTCGTGCAGCTCGACCTGCAGCCCGACACGTTCGCCGAACACCGCCTTGGCGTTGGCCTCGCTCGGGTCGGCGGGCTCGGCCCCGGCCACGGCGGCGAGCGCGGCAGCGGCCAACCGGGCGCGCGCGTTCACCCCTTCGGGGGATAGATCGGGTAGTTCGCGGTCGTACCCCGCGATACCGACGTAGGTCGCCGTGACCGGGTCGGCGGCGGCGATGTCGTCGACGTAGCGGTCGCAGATCTGGTGCACACCGTCGTGCTGGGAGGACGCCATGCCCGCACGTTACCCAACGGTCGGCGGCGGAGGCGGTGGACGGGGCCGGCAGGATGGCCCGGTGCAGCAGGCCATTCCACGTTCCCGATCCGGTTGGCGCAGGTGGGCGGCGCTGGTCGCGCTGGCCCTGCTGGCCGTGCTCACCCTGTCGGGGTGCGTGCGGGTGCAGGCCGGGCTGGCGGTCAGCGAGGACGACCTGGTGTCCGGCCAGCTGGTCATCGCGTCCGTGCCGGTCAAGCAGGAGGACAAGGGCCCGGCGCTGAAGATCCCGGACGAGCTGACCGGCAAGGTCAAGACCCAGGTCTACACGGCCGACGGGTACGTGGGCCAGACGTTGACGTTCCAGGGCCTGAGCTTCGCCGACATCGCCGTGCTCAGCGAGGCGATCACCGAGGGCAAGCAGTACCGCCTCAGCTTCCGCCGCTCCGGCGACCTGGTGACCATGTCGGGCTCGGTCGACCTGAGCGAGCTGCCCGCGAACCGCGCGGACGTGCAGATCAAGGTGGCCTTCCCCGGCTCGGTGACCCGGACCAACGGCATCAACGACAACGGCACCGTCTCGTGGAAGCCCAAACCGGGCGCGGTCACCGAGTTCGACGCGACCGTCCAGTACACCGACAAGTCCGGCGTCTCCTGGACCAAGTGGGTCGTCATCGTCGGCGCCTCGGCGATCGGCGTGGCGCTGCTGGTCCTGGCCCTGGCGTACTACACCCACCGCCGCTCCCGCCGCAGCGCCGAACCCCAGGCCGCCAGCCCGTTCTGACGGGAGGTCGTCCGCCGAAGATGCCCGACGCCTCCCGCGAGCTGGTCCGGGCGGCGGTCGACGAGTTCGAGGCCCGGCAGACCCCCGAGGCGCGGTGCGCGAAAGACGCGGACAAGCTGGAAATGCCGCTCCAGGCCGTCGAGTACCGCGATACCGGAGTCCACCGCGTCGACGGGTGGATCGACTCCGCCCGCGACGGCCTCACCACCGAGACCGCCCGCCGCGTCGCCGAAGCCGCTGTGACGCTCTCCCCGCTGACCTGGCGAGACCGCTAGCGGGTGATCCCCGCGAGACCGCGGTGGGTTTCGCCGCCGCGGATCACAGCGGCAGGGCGCGGCCCAGGACGCCGAAGGGGCGGGGGTCGCCCGCGAACTTGTAGTGCCGCAGGACGTCGATGAACTCCAACCGGCGGTAGAGGTTCCAGGCTCGGGATGGGCCTTCCGGGGTCGACAGCAGCACGTGCGCGTTGCCCGCGCCCGCGACCAGGCGGCGGACCAGTTCGCCGCCGATGCCCTGGCCCTGGGTGTCGGGGCGGACGTGCAGTTCGGTCAGCTCGAAGTAGTCGGTCATCCAGCGCTCGGCGTGGGGGGTGCCGTGGCGTTCGGTGACGCCGCGCTTGACCTGTTCGTGCCACCACTGGCCGGGGGCGCCCTGGTAGCCGTAGGCGATGCCCACCATGTGGTCGTCGGCGTCGAACGCGGCCACGCAGCGCCAGCCGATGCGGAGGATGTGCGCGAGCCACATCGGGGCGCGCTGCTCGGCGGTGCCCTCGGGGTAGCGCATCGCGGTGACGTAGAGGCTCAGCGCCTCGCGCAGGCGGGTGCGCAGCTCGTCGCCGGTCAGCTCGGCGAAGCGGGCGACACTGGGGGATGGCGCGGCGGTCACGTAGACGGATCATCCTCCTCGACGCCGACCCGCGCAGCCGTGCCCCCGGTGAGCGCGACGAGATCGGCGTAGGTCGTCGGGAACACCGACTTCGGGTGGCCCGCCGCGGCCCAGACCACCGGGTACCGGGCCAGGTGGCTGTCGACCAGCGTCTCCAGCGGCCGGGGGTGCCCGACCGGGGCGACCCCGCCGATGGCCTGGCCGGTGTGCTCACGCACGAACTCGGGCTTGGCGCGGCGCACCTCGTCGGCGCCGACGAGGCCCGCCACCAGCGCCGTGTCGGCGCGGTGGTCGCCGGAGGTCAGCACCAGCAGCGGGTGGTCCTCGGTGCCGTGCCGGGCGGCGAAGACCAGGCTGTTGGCGATCGCGCCCACGGGGATCCCGAGCGCCGCGGCGGCCGCGGCGGCGGTCCGCACGTCGTCGGCCAGGATCCGGATGCCCGCCGCGGCCGCGTCCAACCCGGCGGCCCGCAACGCCGCCGCGGTCTCCTGCACGGCCCGGTGCTCGAGTGTGGTCACACCGACATCTCACCACCCCCACCCGGGGTGCGTTGACGTGGGCGGACAGGTCACACCGCCGAGCGCTTGAACCCCCGCTCACCACGGGTTACGCTGGCGGTGTTCGAACATGAGTTCGAATCTGCCCGGTGGTGGGGCGGGGGAAGCGCCTCACCACCGGGCGAACGCCGGCTCCCCTCGGCGCGCTGTCGTCCGCCCGTGACGTCCCGAACGCGAGGAGGCCCCGATGACCAGCACGCTGGACTTCCCCGTCCAGGCACCGCCCGCCGCGGCGGTGTCCCTGCTGCGGCAGGCCGAGCGGGGGTTCGCCGCCATCGAGGTCGACGCCGCCCCGGCGGCCCGGTTCACCGAGTCCTACCTGTGCGCGCTGCGCGCGGCGGCCGCCATGCTGGCGCTGCGCGGCAGGCCGCACCGGGGGCGCGCGAAGCCGACCAGCGTGTGGACGCTGATGTCGTCGGTGGCGCCGGAGATGCGCGAGTGGGCGGCGTTCTTCGCCTCCTGCTCGGCCACCCGCGCCGCCGTCCAGGCGGGGATCACCAGCCGCGTCGGCCCGCGCGCCGCCGACGACCTGCACCGCCAGACCGCCGAGTTCCTCGACCTCGTGCACCGCGCGGTGCACGGCAGCAGGCGGTGACCGCGCTGACACCGCTGATCGACCCGGACCGACTGCTCGACGTGCTGGAGGCGGAGACTGCGCTGATCGCGACCACGGCCGAGAACACCGACCACGACCAACCGGTCCCCGGCTGCCCGGGGCTCACGGTCGGCGAGACCGCCCGCCACGTGGGCAGCGTCTACCGCATGGTCGTCACCTGGATCCGCACCGGCGAGCGCCCCACCCGCTGGCAGCGCCAGCCGCTCGACGGCGAACCGGTCGAGCACTACCTGCGCGACGGCCTGCGGTCGCTGCTGGGGGAGTTGGCCGCGCACGGCCCCGACGCGCCGTGCCCCACCTGGCACCCGCACGACCAGACGTACTGCTTCTGGCGCAGGCGCATGGCCCACGAGGCCACCGTGCACCGCGTGGACGTGCAGTCGGCCGTCGGCGGCCCGATCACCGAGATCGGCGACGACGTCGCGGTGGACGGCGTGGACGAGGCGCTGACCCTGTGGTTCACCCACCGGCTGGCCGCCCTCGGCGTCTCCGGCACCCGGCAGGCCACGGTCGCCGTGCGCGCCGCGGGCCACACCTGGCTGGCGGAGGTCAGCACCGAGCGCACCGTCGCCACCCCGGCGTCGCCGCTGGTCGCGCCCACGGCGTCGGCCACCATCACGGCCGCGCCCCGGGACCTCTACCTGTGGCTGTGGGGCCGCAGCCCGGTCTTCGGCGACCGCATCGACCGCAGCGGCGACCTCGACGCGCTGACCCAGCTGTGGGCGCTGCTGCGGCTGGCCACCCGCTGAACCTTCTGTCCGGTTTCGGCCGGTGGGAAAACCACGGTCGCGGGAGCCCCGGCGAAGGGGACTACCGTGTCGGATATGTCCACCCGGTTGGCGAGCCTCGTCATCGACGCAAGCGACCCGGCGGCCTCCGCCCAGTTCTGGTACATCATGCTGGGCGGCACGGCCACGGCCTGCCGCGACGGCAGCTACCACCTGGTGGCCCCCGACCTGGGCGGTTGCGGTGTCGACCTGCTGTTCACGCCCGCGGTCCTGCCCAAGGCGGCCAAGAACCGCGTGCACCTCGACCTGGCCACCGAGAGCCCGCACGAGTACCAGGTCCTCACCTCGCTGGCGGCGGACGTCGGCGCGCGCGAGGTGAACGTCGGCCAGGGCCCGGGCGTCCCGTGGACGGTGTTCCGCGACCCCGAGGGCAACGAGTTCTGCATCCTCGAGCCGAACGACATCTACCAGCGCACGGGTCCCCTCGCCGCCATCGTCGTGGACGCCGCCGACCCGACCGCCCTGGCCGCCTTCTGGTCCGCCGCCACCGGCTGGCCCCTGCTGCACCGGGACGAGAACTCGGCGGCCCTGCGCGCCACCGAGGACGGCGGCCCGTGGCTCGAGTTCCTGCGCGTCCCCGAGACCAAGCGCGCCCCGAACCGGGTCCGCTTCGACCTCGCCGCCACCTCCCTGGACGGCGACGCCGCCCACCTCGTCGACCTGGGCGCCACCCGCACCGAACTCGCCCTCGCCGACCCGGAGGGCAACGAGTTCCGCCTCCTGCCCGCCCGCGTCCGCACCTGACCGCCCGGCTGGTCCGGCCAGGCGACCGGTTCGAGACCGAGTCGTTGCCGGGCGGGCGCAGCGGACGGGTGGGGTCACCTCGTCGTAGGGGGAGCGGCGAAAGGGTGGTGGATGACCTTCGACGAGTACGTCCGGGACCGGGGACAGGCGCTGCTGCGGTTCGCCTACCTGCTCACCGGGGACCGTCACCTGGCCGAGGACCTGGTGCAGACCGCGCTGCTGAAGGCCCACGGGCGGTGGCGGTGGGTGCGCGCCGCCGACCGGCCGGACGCCTACCTGCGACGCATCCTGGTCAACGCGCACCTGGACTGGCGGCGTCGGCGGTCCAGCACGGAGTTGCCGGTGGAGCCGGGGGACAGCTGGTTCGGGGCGGCGAGCGCCGCCGACCACGCCGAGGGGGTGGCCGAGCGGGCGCGGACCTGGGGCGCGCTGGCGACCCTGCCGCCCCGGCAGCGGGCGGTGCTGGTGCTCCGCTTCTACGAGGACTGCGACGACCGCGCCATCGCCGAGCTGCTGGGGTGCGCGGAGAGCACCGTGCGCTCCCAGGCGTCGCGGGCGTTGGCGGCGCTGCGGTCGTCGTGGACGGTCGGGGACGAGGAGAAGGAGCCGAGCCCGTGAGCGACACCGAACGGCGGCTGCGGGAGACCCTGGCCGAGGGCGCCACCCACGCGCCCGACGCGGCGGGGCTGCTCGCCGACGTCCACCACCTCGTCCGCCGCAGGCGCACCCGCCGGGTCCTGGTCGCGGCGGCCGTCGTCGTGCTCGGCGGGGGCGGTGTCCTGCTGGCGCGGGCCACGGGCTTCCAGGCGTCCGAGAGCGGTACGGTCGCGGCCGCGGGCTCACCCGCACCCGCCAAGTCGCTGGTCGGCTCGTGGCGACCGGTCTCGCACGCGGCAGCGGACTCCGCCGGGAAGACCGCGCACCAGTCGGTGCCATCCCGCCCCGGCCTCGCGGTCGAATTCACCCCCGACGGCCGCTGGTACACCACCGACGACCCCTGCTCGCCCACATCGGGCACCTACGTGACCTCCCCCGGCGACGCCTTCACCGCCACCGGCATCGACGGCGCGTCGCCCCCCGGATGCGGCCCCGACGTCGGGGCGGCCGTGACCACCGCGACCACCTACACCGTCACGGGAGACGTCCTGACCCTCTTCGACTCGAACCACCGCGTGCTCGCCGTCTACCGCCGGAACCCGTGACACACCAGCGATCCCACGACCGCGGAAGCGTTGCGCGGGTTCGTCACGTCCGGAGCCGCGCCCTGCACTAGCGTGGGCGCATGGCGTCGCGATTGGTCAGTGTCGGGTGGGACGCGGGGGACATGGCCGGGCTGGCCCGGTTCTGGGCGGACCTGCTCGGCTGGGAGATCACCCTCGCCAACGAGGAAGAGGTGGACCTCGTCGCCCCCGACCAGGACGGCGCGGGACTGGGCCTCACCTTCGTGCCCGTGCCCGACCGGAAGACGACCCGCAACCGGGTGCACCTGGACCTGTCCAGCTCCTCCCTGCCGGACCAGGACGCGGTGGTGGCCCGGGCCGAGCTGCTGGGCGCGACCCGGGCCGACATCGGGCAGGGCGACGTGCCCTGGGTGGTGCTGCGGGACCCCGAGGGCAACGAGTTCTGCGTCCTCGAACCCCGCCCCGAGTACGCCGACACCGGCCGCGTCGCCGCGATCGTGGTCGACGCCGCCGATCCCGGCGCCCAGGCCAACTTCTGGGCCGCGGCCACCAACTGGAGCATCGTCCGCGACGAACCCGCCTTCGCCACCCTGCGCGCCCTGCCGGGCCACGGCCCGTGGCTGGAGTTCTTGCGCGGCGAGACGCCGCACACCGCGAAGAACCGCCTCCACCTCGAGGTCGCGGGTGAACCGGGCGATGAGCAGACCGAGATCGTCCAGGCCCTGTGCGCCCTCGGCGCCACCCCCGCCGACATCGGCCAGGGCCCCGACGTCACCTGGCACGTCCTCCGCGATCCCGAGGCCAACGAGTTCTGCGTCCTGTCCTCCCGCTGACCGCACCGGTCACGAACGTCGGCGCGCCGGGGCGCGGGAGTCCTTGTGCTCCTCGCGATTCCGGTCATGACCGCAGCCGCAAGCCCTGGGGCGTGGCCTGGAAACCCGCGTCGCGGAGGATGCCGGACAGGGTGGAGGTCAGCGCCACCTCGCCGTCGGCCTTGCGGACCGACAGGGAGCCCAGCCAGCCATCCTGGACGGCGCGGACCAATCCCCGGGCCGCGGCGCGGAGCGCGGGCTCGTCGTCGGTGAAGGACAGCAGGGTTCGGCCGCCGCGTTCGACGTAGAGGGCGGGGACACCGTCCACCAACGCCACCAGCGCGCCCGCCTTCCGGCCCGGCCGGTGCTTGCCCTCGCCGACCGGATCCGGCCAGTCCAGCGCGGCGCCGTAGGGCTGCGCCGGGTCGGCCGCCGCGAGGATCACGGCGGTGTCCACCCGCTCCCGTGGTGCCGGTCCGCCGCGCAGCAACGCGGCCGGGGTGGGCCAGCCCGGAGCCACCACGGACGGGTCAAGGCGCGGCTCTTCAGGTAGAGAGTCCTGTTTGGACACGGCGCGAAGCCGGTCCACGGCACCACGAGCCGCGAACTGCGAAGCCCCCAACCCCTCCACCACGTACCCGCGGATGATCTGGCCGGACTCCTCCATCGCCCGCAACACCTTGTAGATACCGCTGAACCCACCCGTCACCCGCTCGGTGTCGAGCGCGCCACGGGTCAACACGCCGTGCCGCTCCAGGAACGCCTCCGCGCGCGCGTGCGCCCGCCGCGTCGGGTCGAGTTCACGCGGCACCACCAGCGACCACCGCCCACCGACCGTCGGCGGCCCACTACGGCTCGGCATCGCGGGGCGGGCCGTCCGCAGCCGCGCGTACCGGCCGCGCGGCGCCGACCGCCGCGGCTTGTGCGCGGCTCCCTTGCCCACCACCAACGCCCGCAACGGCGCGATGGTGTCGTTCGTGACCAGCCCGCCCCACACCAGGTCCCACAACGCGGTCACCACGTCCTGGTCGCCGGGCGCCTCCGCGCCCCCGTCGAGCAGTTGCGCCCCCACCCGGTCCGCGACCTGGCGGAAGAACAACGCCCCACCGTCGAGCGCGGACAGCACGGCGGTGTGCAGGGGCGTGTCCGGCACCGCCTCCTCCACCTCGGGCAGCAGCAGGTCGGCCACGTCCGTCGGCGCGAACGCCACCCACCCGTCCCCGCCCGCCAGCGACCCGGACCCGCACCAGGTGACCTCACCCGCCGCCGTCAGCTCGTCGAGCAGCGCGGGCGCGTACCCCGGCAGCCGCGCGGGCAGCACCAGCGACTCCACCGCGCTCGCGGGCAGCGGCGCGCCCGCCAACTGCTCCACCACCGTCAGCACGTCGTCGGCCGTCGGCGCCGACCGCGACCGCCGCCCGATCCCGTGCCAGCTCGGCAGGAACCGCCCCAGCGCGGCGGGTTCCACCGGCTCCACCTCGGCCCGCAGCCGGGCCAGCGACGTGCGCCGCAGCCGCCGCAGCACCTCCGCGTCGCAGTACTCCGTGTGGGTCCCGCCCGGCCGCAACTCCCCGCGCACCAACCGACCCGCGCCCGCCAGCCGTTCCAGCACACCCGTGACCACCGAGACGCCGAGCCCGAACCGCTCCGCCGCCTCGGCCGCCGGGAACGGCCCGTGCGTGCGGGCGTAGCGGGCCAGCAGGTCGCCGACCGGGTCGGCCACCGGCTCGGTGAACGCCTCCGGCACCCCCACCGGCAGCGCGGTGCCCAACGCGTCGCGCACCCGGCCCGCGTCCTCGATGGCGATGAACCGCTCCTCGCCCGCGATCCGCACCCGCAGCACCCGGCGCGTGGTTTCCAGCTCCGCCAACCACTCCGGCCGCACCCCGCGCTCGGCGGCCTCCGCCACCGACAGGTCTCCCAAGAACCGCAACAGGTCGGCGGCGTCCTCGGCGTGCCGGGCGTGCCGCTGCGGGTCCAGCCGCTGCAGCGACCGCTCCACCTCGGCCAGCACCTCGGGGTCGAGCAGCTCCCGGATCGCCTCCGAGCCCAGCAGCTCGGCCAGCAGCGCGCTGTCCAGCGACAGCGCCGCCGCCCGCCGCTCGGCCAGCGGCACGTCCGTGCCGTACAGGAACATCCCGACGTACCCGAACAGCAGGCTGCGCGCGAACGGCGACGCCGACGGCGTCTCCACCTCCACCACCCGCACCCGCCGGGCCCGCACGTCCGACATCAGCTCGCGCAGCCCCGCCACGTCGTAGACGTCCTGCAGGCACTCGCGCATCGCCTCCAGCACCACCGGGAACCGCTCGTACTTCGCCGCCACCGACAGCAACTGCGCCGACCGCTGCCGCTGCTGCCACAACGGGGTCCGGCGCCGGGGATCGCGCCGGGGCAGCAGCAGCGACCGGGCCGCGCACTCGCGGAACCGGGACGCGAACAGCGCCGAGCCACCCACCTCGGCCACCACGACCTGCTCGACCTCGTCCGGGTCCAGCAGCACGTCCTCGATCCCGGCCACCACCTCCTGACCGGCGTCGTCGACCGCGTCCGGCAACCGCACCACGATCCCGTCGTCCGCGTGCGCGATCTGCGCGTCCACCCCGCGCCGCTCCCGCAGCCGCGCCCCGATGGCCAGCGCCCACGGCGCGTTGACCTGCGCCCCGAACGGCGAGTGCACCACCAGCCGCCAGTCGCCCAGCTCGTCGCGGAACCGCTCCACCAGCACGGTCCGGTCGTCCGGCACGTGCCGGGTGGACTCGCGCTGCTCACCCAGGTACGCCAAGAGGTTGTCGACGGCCCACTCGTCCAACCCGGCCGCCGCCGCCCGCGACCGCGCCGCCGGTTCGTCCGAAGCGGACAGTTCACGCAGGAACGCGCCCAGCGCCCGACCCAGCTCCAGCGGCCTGCCGGGGGCGTCGCCCTTCCAGAACGGCATCCGCGCGGGCTCCCCCGGCGCAGGGGTGACGATCACGCGGTCGTGGGTGATGTCCTGGACCCGCCACGACGACGTGCCGAGCAGGAACGTGTCGCCCACCCGCGACTCGTAGACCATCTCCTCGTCCAGCTCGCCCACCCGCGACCCCGCGCCGCGCTCGTCCGCCGGGGTCATCACGGTGAACAGCCCGCGGTCCGGGATGGTGCCGCCGGAGGTGACCGCCAACCGCTGCGCCCCAGGCCTGCCGCGCAGCTCGCCGGTGATCCGGTCCCAGGTGATCCGCGGCCGCAGCTCGCCGAACTCCTCGCTCGGGTACCGGCCCGCCAGCATGTCCAGCACCGAGTGCAGCGCCGAGTCCGGCAGCGCCGCGTACGGCGCCGCCCGGCGCACCAGCGCGGCCAGCCCGTCCACCGTCCACGGCTCCAGCGCCACCATCGCCACCACGTGCTGGGCCAGCACGTCCAGCGGGTTGCGCGGGTAGCGCACCGCCTCGATCGCGCCCTGCGCCATCCGCTCCGCCACCACCGCGCACGACACCAGGTCGCCGCGGAACTTCGGGAACATCACCCCCTGCGAGACCGCGCCCACCTGGTGCCCGGCCCGGCCCACCCGCTGCAACCCCGAGGCCACCGTGGGCGGCGCCTCCACCTGCACCACCAGGTCGACCGCGCCCATGTCGATGCCCAGCTCCAGCGACGAGGTGGCCACCACGCACGGCAGCCGCCCCGACTTGAGGTCCTCCTCCACCAGCGTGCGCTGCTCGCGCGACATCGACCCGTGGTGCGCCCTGGCCACCACCGACTCGACCATCGTGGTCAGCCCGGACTGCCCGATCGCCTGGGCCGGGAACCGGGTGGGCACCTCGCTCTCCTCGGCCGCCAGCTCGTTGAGCCGGGCCGTCAGCCGCTCGGCCAGCCGCCGCGAGTTGGCGAAGACGATGGTCGACCGGTGCGCGCGCACCAGCTCCAACACCCGCTGCTCCACCTTGGGCCAGATGGAGGCCTGCGCGGGCGGCTCCGGCGAGTCCGGGTCGACCGGCGCGGCCGGACCCTCGCTCAGGGTCGCCATGTCGGCCACCGGGACCTCCACCCGGATCAGCACCGTCTTGCCGATCTCCGGCTGAACGAGAGTGACCGGTCGCCCGCCACCGAGGTAGCCGCTCACCTCCTCCACCGGCCGCACCGTCGCGGACAGACCGATGCGCTGCGCGGGCCGCTCCAGCAGCGCGTCCAACCGCTCCAGCGACAGCGCCAGGTGCGACCCGCGCTTGGCGCCCGCCACCGCGTGCACCTCGTCCACGATCACCGTGCGCACCCCGCGCAGCGACTCCCGGGCCGCCGAGGTGAGCAGCAGGAACAGCGACTCCGGCGTGGTGACCAGCACGTCCGGCGGTGTCCTGGCGAACGACCGCCGCTCCTCCGCCGGGGTGTCGCCGGTGCGCGTGCCGACGGTGATGTCCGGCTCGGACACCCCCAGCCGGTGCGCCGCCTGCCGGATCCCGGCCAGCGGCGCGCGCAGGTTCCGCTGGACGTCCACGGCCAACGCCTTCAACGGGGACACGTACAGCACCCGGCACCGCCGTTTGGCGTCCTCCGGGACGCCTTCCGCGGCCAACCGGTCCAACGCCCACAGGAACGCCGCCAGCGTCTTGCCGGAGCCCGTCGGCGCCACCACGAGCGCGTGCTCGCCCGCCGCCGCCGCGCGCCAGGCACCGGCCTGGGCCGCGGTGGGCGCGGCGAAGGCCCCGCTGAACCACTGCCTGGTCGGGGCCGTGAAGAGGTCGAGCACGTCATCGGTCACGACCCCATGGTTACCCCTGGTGTCCGACACTTCCACGCCACCGCCGTTCCGGTGGACGAATCCGGTGTATGTGGACAACTCGCGATCATCGCGGGGAGTGTCCACCCGGGACCTCACGGTGTTCGCCCTGGGACCGTGGTCCACTCCTGGGTACGGTGGGGCACCCGGTTCGGCGGTTCGGCGGGGCGGCCGATCTGGGAGACCGGACCCACAGGGCGTATCGCGCATGGGAGCATCTGCGACGACACCCTGGGGGAAGCAGGGTCGGGGTTGTTGTTTGAGGGGAGAGCAGTGAACGTCCTGTCGGTCGATCTCGGCACGTCGAACACCGTCGCCGTGTTGTCCGCGCACGGCCGCCCACCCCGGGTGGTCGACGTCGACGGCGCGTCGATGATGCCCTCGGCCGTGTTCGCGGGCGAGGACGGCGGCCTGGTCGTCGGCCGCGACGCCGAGCGCCGCGCCCGCCTCGACCCCTCCCGCTTCGAGCCCAACCCCAAGCGCCGCGTCGACGAGGGCACGCTGCTGCTCGGCGACGCCGTGGTGCCGGTCACCGACGCGCTCGCCGGGGTGCTGCGGCGCGTCGTCGACGAGACCTCCCGCCAGCTCGGCAACAAGAAACCCGACGAGGTCCGGCTGACCCACCCCGCGCAGTGGGGCCCCGTGCGGCGCAACGTGCTGCTGTCCGCGGCCCGGCAGGCGGGTATGGGCTCCAACCTGGTCCTGGTGCCCGAACCGGTCGCCGCCGCCGCGCACTTCGCCTCGTTCCCCGGGCAGACCCTGGCCCCCGGCCAGGCGCTGGCCGTCTACGACCTGGGCGCGGGCACCTTCGACGTGGCGATCGTGAGCGCCACGCAGAACGGCTTCGTCGTCTTGGCCGAGGCGGGTCTGCCCGACCTCGGTGGTCTTGACGTCGACCAAGCCCTCTTAGAGCACGTCGGTCGTCAGATCTCCCACCGCGACCCCGCCGGTTGGCAACGCCTCTTACGTCCGGAGTCCACCGGCGACCGCCGCGCCCAGCGCGCGTTGCGCGAGGACGTGAAGGCGTCCAAGGAAGCCCTCTCCCGGCACCCCCAGACCGAGGTCCCCCTCCCCGAGCCCTTCGACGACGTGCTCGTCACGCGCGTCGAGCTGGAGGCGCTCATCCGCCCCGGCATGCTCCGCAGCGTCGAACTCCTCGCGGGCACCATCCGCGCGACCGGCCTCTCCCCGGACCGCCTCGCGGGCATCTACCTGGTCGGCGGCTCCAGCCGCATCCCGCTGGTGGCGACCCTGATCGCCGAGCAGATGCGGGTCGTGCCCACCAGCCTCGACCAGCCCGAGACCGCCGTCGCCCTCGGCGCGCACCACGTGCCGCAAGAGGGCATCACGATGCGCACGGGCGACATGTCCAACACCATCGACGCGGTCCGGCGCAGCCAGGCCATGGTGCCCCGCAACAGCAGCTTCACCCCGGCGCCGCCGACGCAGAACCCGCCGAGCGCCCCCATCCCGGTGCAGCAGTACCCCGGCACCCACCCGCAGCACGTGGTCGGCCCGCCGTCGCGCCCGGTGCCGGTGCAGACCCCGCCGCAGGTCGCGCAGATCCCCTCGCCGCAGAACCCGCCCTCGATGCCGACGCCGGTGCAGAACCCGCCGTCCGTGCCGACCCCGGTGATCCACCACGTGCCGACCCCCGCGCCCGCCAGGCGCGGCTCGAACCGGCCCTGGTACGTCGCCGCCGCGATCGTGGCCGTAGTGGTCATCGGCGTGGTCAGCACCATCATCGTCATGTCGGGTAAGGGTGGGCTCAAGGCCGATTGCAGCGATCGCACGGTCGACTCCCACGGCTTCACCCCGTGCACGAAGGAACTGGCCGGGCCCATCGCCCAAGAGAACTGCACGACCGGCATGAAGCTCAGCGGCAAGACGCAGTCCACCCCGGGCGCCGACATGGCCACCTGCCAGGTCGATGGCAACTACATCGTCTACGGGCACTTCGCCAGCGCCGATCAGGCCAAGCAGAGCGTCGACGAGGTAATCGGCCAACTCGGCTTCTCCATGTCGGAAACCAAATCCGACGCTTGGAACGGCGGTGGCAAATCGGGCACCTACTACGCGGTGGGGACAGATAGCGGCGCCGCGTTGTTGTTGTTCACCGTGAAGGACGCGCCCGTCGTGGGCATTGTCGCGGACCTGTCCGGCGGTACGCCCGATGGGATGGTGGACTACTTCAAGAAGCACGTGATGCCCACCGGCGACGCGTGACGCGCAGGTCGCGGGTAGTCACTGGGAGGTAGTAACCCCGTGCGGGTGTTGTCCATTGATCTAGGCACGTCCAACACCGTCGCGGTGCTGTCCGCGCATGGTAGGGCGCCGAGGGTCGTCGAGGTCGACGGCGCCACAACGATGCCGTCAGCGGTCTACGCGAGCGAGGACGGCGGCTTGGTCGTCGGCCGTGAGGCCGAGCGCCGGGCGCGGCTGGACCCGGCGCGCTTCGAGCCCAACCCCAAGCGCCGCGTCGACGAGGGCACGCTGCTGCTCGGCGACGTCGTCGTGCCCGTCACCGAGGCGTTGGCGGCGATCCTCGCGCACGTGCTCAAGGAGATCTCCCGCCAGCTCGGCGGTGGTCAGCCGGACGAGGTCCGCTTGACCCACCCCGCGCAGTGGGGGCCGGTGCGGCGCAACGTGCTGCTCGCCGCGGCTCGACAGGTTGGTATCGGTTCGGTCGTGCTGGTGCCCGAGCCGGTCGCCGCAGCGGCGCATTTCACCTCTCTTGGCCACACCCTGCACCCCGGTCAGGCATTGGCGGTCTACGACCTCGGTGCGGGCACCTTCGACGTGGCCGTGGTCGGTGCCAACCCTGGTGGGTTCTCCGTCTTGGCCGAGAACGGTCTGCCAGACCTTGGCGGCGTCGACGTCGACCAAGCGCTGATGGAGCACGTGGGCCGGTCGGTCTCGCACCGCGACCCGCGGGCCTGGCAGCACCTACTACGCCCCGAGAGCACGGCCGACCGCCGGTCCCGCCGAGCGCTCCAAGAAGACGTCAGGGGGGCCAAGGAAGCACTGTCCCGGCACCCGCAGACCGAGGTGCCGATGCCGGTGCCCTTCGACGACGTGCTGGTCACGCGGACCGAGTTGGAAGCTCTTATCCGTCCGAGTCTTCTTCGCAGCGTCGAGCTTCTTAGCGGCACGATCCGCGCGACCGGTCTTACCCCGGACAGGCTCGCCGGTATCTACCTCGTCGG
Source organism: Actinokineospora auranticolor (assembly GCF_041897805.1). Classification (GTDB taxonomy): domain Bacteria; phylum Actinomycetota; class Actinomycetes; order Mycobacteriales; family Pseudonocardiaceae; genus Actinokineospora; species Actinokineospora auranticolor. Next base: position 7,028,981 of record NZ_CP154825.1, on the reverse strand, counting down.
TGGCTCAAGTCGGATCCCCCTGGTCGCGACCCTGCTCGCCGAGCAGCTGAGGGTCGTGCCGGTCAGCCTCGACCAGCCCGAGACGGCCGTCGCGTTGGGCGCGCACCTGGTCAGCTACGACAGCGCCAACCGAGCCGCCCCGGTGGCCCAGCCCTCCCAGCCCAACCCGATACCGCCTCCGCAGCTCAACCCGGTAACGCCGCAGCAGCAGCACATCCCGGCGCCGCCGGTGACGGGGAACTTCCCGAGCACCGCCACCTACACCGGTCCGCTGCAAAGCAACTTCCCGACACCGCGCCGCCCCGAGGCCCACAAGAGCCGCCGCGCGCTGCCGTTCATCGCCGCCGCCGCCGTGGTCCTGGTGCTCGCCGCGGCCACCGGGATCTACCTCATGACCAGCTCGGACAGCCTGCCGAGCGCGGAGTCCTGCCAGACCGAGGGCACCAAGGACGGCACGGGCTTCACCGCCTGCCTGCGCCAGCTCGCGGGCACGATCGCCGACAACAACAAGTGCCAGGCGGGCGGCGAACCCGCCGACGTCACCTGCGCGCTCCAGGGCTCCTACAGCGTCAGCTACGCGCAGCTGAGCTCCCAGGACGAGGTGGAGAGCCTCCTGGAAGCCGAACTCGGCGACATGACAGAGGGCGACCACGTGCGCGCAGACTGGCGCGGCAACGGTCTGGGCGGCTACTTCCGCGCGGGCGTGAGCAGCAGCAGCGGCGTGCTGGTCTTCACCGTGCAAGACCGGCCCTTGGTCGGGTGGATCACCCGTAGTAGGCCGCGCGACGACGACAAGTTCACCCCGGACGCGCTGGCCGACTACTTCGTCGCCAACGTGCTGCCGGGCACCTAGCGCTTGCGGTTGTTGCGCAGCGCGATCAGGCTCACCACCACGGCCGCCACCAGACCGGCGACGACCACGATGTCCAGCAGCAGGCTCTCGGTAGACGTCATAGCCCGATTCTGCCCTGTGCTTAGACTGCTCCCGATGCGTATTACCGCCTTCCGGGCCAGGCTCGCCGAGGAGTTCGGCGACCAGCGCGCCGAGACCATCGCCCATGACCACGTCTTCGCCGCCCTCGGCGGCCGGACCGTCGACCAAGCGCTCGACGCGGGGCTGCCGACCAAGGAGATCTGGCAGGCCGTGTGCGAGGCGTTCGAGGTACCGCCCGAGCGGCGCTGACCGCGCCGGCGGCGTGTCGGTCGCGCGGCTCGAACACGTGTTCGCTACCCTGCCATCCACACAGGCTCCGTTTGTCCACAGACCGGCGGTGCCCGCCGACAATCGTCGGTCCCTGCCCGTAGCGTGCACCTCGTGAGCACGAAACAGACCAAAGGTGGATCGAAGATGGCCGCAGCACCCGACCGGGACAAGGCGCTTGAGCTCGCCCTTGCCCAGATCGACAAGAACTTCGGCAAGGGCTCCGTGATGCGCCTGGGCGAGGAGGGCCGGGCCCCGATCGCGATCATCCCGACCGGCGCCATCGCCCTGGACGTCGCCCTCGGCATCGGCGGTCTCCCGCGCGGCCGCGTGGTCGAGATCTACGGCCCGGAGTCCTCCGGTAAGACCACCGTCGCCCTGCACGCGGTGGCCAACGCCCAGCGCGCGGGCGGCATCGCGGCGTTCATCGACGCCGAGCACGCGCTGGACCCCGAGTACGCCAGGGCCCTCGGCGTCGACACCGACGCGCTGCTGGTCTCCCAGCCGGACACCGGCGAGCAGGCGCTGGAGATCGCGGACATGCTGATCCGCTCCGGTGCGCTGGACATCATCGTGATCGACTCGGTGGCCGCGCTGGTGCCCCGCGCCGAGATCGAGGGCGAGATGGGCGACAACCACGTCGGCCTGCAGGCCCGGCTGATGAGCCAGGCGCTGCGCAAGATGACCGGCGCGATGAACAACTCCGGCACCACCGCGATCTTCATCAACCAGCTGCGCGAGAAGATCGGCGTGATGTTCGGCTCCCCGGAGACCACGACCGGTGGCAAGGCGCTGAAGTTCTACGCCTCGGTCCGCCTCGACGTGCGCCGCATCGAGACCCTCAAGGACGGCGGCGAGCCGGTCGGCAACCGCACCCGGGTCAAGGTCGTGAAGAACAAGGTCGCCCCGCCGTTCAAGCAGGCCGAGTTCGACATCCTCTACGGCAAGGGCGTCAGCCGCGAGGGCTCGCTCATCGACATGGGCGTCGAGCAGGCGATCCTGCGCAAGTCCGGCGCCTGGTACACCTACGAGGGCGACCAGCTGGGCCAGGGCAAGGAGAACGCCCGCAAGTTCCTGCTGGAGAACCCGGACGTGGCCGACGAGATCGAGAAGCGGATCAAGGAGAAGCTGGGCATCGGCGCCAAGCTCGACGCCGACGAGACCGCCCCGGCACCCGTCGAGTTCTGATGCCGGAGCCGGACCCAGCGCCGCGGTGGTGGCACGAGCCCGGGCCGGACGGCGGAACCGGTGGTTCCGCGGTGGACGGTCCGGGCACCTGGTGGGCGGACACCCCGCCCACCGCCCCCACCCCGATCGCCTGGTCCACTCCGGACGACGGTGCGGACGTGGGAACGGGCGAGGACACCGATCCTCGCCCCACCCCTGACAAGTCCGAAAAGGACGATCCGACACCTGCGGCGAGCGCGGCCGTCGAGCGGTCGAACCGGCCGGAACCGACAGCCCAGCAGCAAGACTGGTGGGCTCCCGAGCCCACTCCGACCAAGCACAGCAGCCGTTCGCGCAAGCCAGACCGCAACCCGATCGCGCCGGACGGCACGCACGAAGCCGAGCTACCGGCCGCCGCCCCCGACAGCGGCCGGTCACGGAAGAAGTTCTCGGACAAGACAGCGAACGCCGACGATCCGGTCGCCGCCATCCGCCAGCGCCTCGAATCGTTGGACCGGCGAAGGGAAATTCCCCGGTCCGGTTCCGGGCAGCGTGGTGGTCCGCACGAGTCCGACCTCTCGCCCGCAGGGAGCGGTGCCCCCGAGGCTGAGGCATCGGGGCCTGCCCTCGATGGTGCCGGAGCTCGCTGGAAGTCCTCGGATGAGGCGGTGGCCGATCCGGTGGCCGCCGCTCGGCAACGTCTCGAATCGTTGGAGCGGCGGCGAGAACCGGAGCCTTCCGGCGGGAAGCGGGGCCGTGGGGCGCGTGCGTCCGGCAGCCCCCGGCCCGACACACCTCCGGAGGTCGGGTCGCCGGATGACGACGGCTCAACCGAGACCGGTGCCACCCGGTCGCGACCTGGGCGGCGGGAGTCCACAGGCGATCCGGCGGGTGCCGGGTCCCGTGGAGGGCGTCGCTCCCGGCGGTCGTCGAACGACGATGCCGAGGCCCCGCCCGGGGAGCGGCGGCGGCGCGGGGACGCGGAGCAGGACCCGGCGGCCACGGCCCGGGACGTCTGCTACCGGTTGCTGGCCGCCCGCGACCGCACCCGCCTGGAGCTGGCGCAGGCCCTGCGGCGCAAGGAGATCCCGGACGACGTCGCCGAGACCGTCCTGGACAAGTTCGCCGCCGCCGGTCTGATCGACGACGCCGCCTTCGCCGAGACCTGGGTCCGCTCCCGGCACGCCCACCGCGGTCTCGGCCGCCGCGCCCTGGCCACCGAGCTGCGCCGCAAGGGCGTCGACGCCGAGGTCGTGGCCGAGGCCGTCGCCGCCGTCGACTCGGACGCCGAGGCCGACCGCGCCGCCGCCCTGGTGCGCAAGAAGCTCGGCACCATGCGGAACCTCGACGACCAGGTCAAGATCCGCCGCCTGGTCGCCATGCTCGCCCGGCGCGGCTACGGCGAGGGCATGGCCTACCGGGTCGTCCGCACCGAACTCGACGCCCCCGAAGACGACCCGGACTGCTAACCACCGGGACAGCTGGCGATCACACTCCGTGATCGCCAGCGGTTCGCTGGGGTCTTCCCAAGGGCTTTTCTCGGCCGTCGAGAATGCGTGCTCAACCGTCGTCGGACGACCTTGAGAGCTGACCACAGTGGTCAGTCTCACACCCGATCGTTTCTCCGCACTTCCCTTATCGCGCAACGGTTTCACCAGCACCGACAGTGTCCACCCCTCGGGCTCGTGTGCGCGAAATCACAGCACTTGACCACGGGTTGGCAAGGGTCGATCACCCATCGACGCACCTCATGTGGTACTTGTCACATCTGCCGTCGCAAGGCACAGTCGGCGACGAGCGGTGTTCGGTCCTGGGCGGCGGCTACGCACGGACACGACCCGCGAACGGACCGGAGTACGGAGGTGCGACATGTCGAGTACGGAGATCAGCGAGCTGCGGCGGACCATCGGTCAGCTGCGGCAGTGCGTCGGCGCCCTGCGGGCGCGGTACGGCGACGTCCCCGCCGTGCAGCGGTTGGTGAACGACATCGAGCGCATCGACATCGACGCCGCCGACTTCACGACCACGCCGTCGGCGCCGGTGCCCAGGCGGGCCGAGGACGCCGAGATCGTGGTCATCCCGGACACCCCGTACGACCCCCAGCTCTGGCACGGCGCCGACGACGAGGGAGTCGGCGGCTACCAGCGCTAGCCCGAGAACAGAGGAAGCGATGACGTCAGGCGTAGGCGCCCCCAACCGGGCGAGCATCTCCGCGCGCACCCTGCGGACCGACCGGTGGTGGCTCCCGCCCCTGATGACCAACCTGGGGTTGCTGACCTTCGTGGTCTACGCGACCGTCCGGTCCTTCATGGGCAAGTGGTACTGGGTCGCCGACTACGGCTACCTGACCCCGTTCTACTCGCCCTGCCTGAGCGAGTCCTGCCTGCCGGGATCCAGCCACTTCGGCACTCCGCTACCGGAGCTGCCCGGCTGGATCCCGCTGGGCTTCGTCGCCCTGCCGTTCCTCCTCGGCTTCCGCCTGACCTGCTACTACTACCGCAAGGCGTACTACCGCTCGGTCTGGCAGAGCCCGCCCGCGTGCGCGGTCGCCGAGCCGCACGGGTCCTACTCGGGGGAGACCCGCCTGCCGCTGATCGTGCAGAACGCGCACCGCTACTTCTTCTACGTGGCGCTGCTCGTCTCGGTGATCAATACTTACGACGCCGTCGCGGCCCTCACCCACGGCCTCGGCCTGGGCAACCTGGTCCTGTTCACCAACGTGGTGCTGCTCTGGGCCTACACCCTCTCGTGCCACTCGTGCAGGCACATCGCGGGCGGCAGGCTCAAGCACTTCTCCCGGCACCCCGTGCGCTACCGCGCCTGGACCCTCATCTCCAAGCTGAACGTGCGCCACATGCAACTGGCCTGGACGACGCTGGGCACGCTGGTCCTCACCGACCTCTACGTGATGCTCGTGGCCAGCGAGGCCATCCCCGATTTGCGCTTCTTCTAGAAGCGGTTAGTCAGCTACATCGAGAGGAACACATGACCGAGGTCGAGCGCCACTCCTACGACGTGGTGGTCATCGGTGCGGGGGGCGCCGGGTTGCGGGCGGTGATCGAGGCGCGCCAGCGCGGGTTGCGGGTCGCCGTGGTGTGCAAGTCCCTGTTCGGCAAGGCGCACACCGTGATGGCCGAGGGCGGCTGCGCGGCGTCGATGGGCAACGCCAACTCCAACGACAACTGGCAGGTCCACTTCCGCGACACCATGCGCGGCGGCAAGTTCCTGAACAACTGGCGGATGGCCGAGCTGCACGCCAAGGAGGCCCCGGACCGGGTCTGGGAGCTGGAGACCTACGGCGCCCTGTTCGACCGCACCGCCGACGGCCGCATCAGCCAGCGCAACTTCGGCGGCCACACCTACCCGCGCCTGGCGCACGTCGGCGACCGCACCGGCCTCGAGCTGATCCGCACCATGCAGCAGAAGATCGTGTCGCTGCAGCAGGAGGACTTCCGCGAGTCCGGCGACTACGAGGCCCGGATCAAGGTCTTCGCCGAGTGCACGGTCACCGAGCTGCTCAAGGACGACGGCCGCATCGCGGGCGCGTTCGGCTACTGGCGCGAGTCCGGTCGGTTCATCCTCTTCGAGGCCCCCGCCGTCGTGCTGGCCACCGGCGGCATCGGCAAGTCGTTCAAGGTCACGTCGAACTCCTGGGAGTACACCGGCGACGGGCACGCGCTGGCGCTGCGCGCGGGCGCCACGCTGATCAACATGGAGTTCGTCCAGTTCCACCCCACCGGCATGGTCTGGCCGCCCAGCGTGAAGGGCATCCTGGTCACCGAGGGCGTGCGCGGCGACGGCGGCGTGCTGAAGAACTCCGACGGCGAGCGGTTCATGTTCGGCTACGTCCCGGACGTGTTCAAGGGGCAGTACGCGGACGGCGAGCAGGAGGCCGACCGCTGGTACACCGACCAGGAGAACAACCGCCGCACCCCGGACCTGCTGCCCCGCGACGAGGTGGCGCGCGCGATCAACTCCGAGGTCAAGGCCGGTCGCGGGTCCCCGCACGGCGGCGTGTTCCTGGACATCGCCAGCCGCCTGCCCGCCGAGGAGATCCGGCGCAGGCTGCCGTCGATGTACCACCAGTTCAAGGAACTCGCCGACGTCGACATCACCGCCGAGCCGATGGAGGTCGGCCCGACCTGCCACTACGTGATGGGTGGCGTCGAGGTCGACCCGGACACCGCCGCGGCCACCGTGCCCGGCCTGTTCGCCGCCGGTGAGTGCTCGGGCGGCATGCACGGCTCCAACCGGCTCGGCGGCAACTCGCTGTCGGACCTGCTGGTCTTCGGCCGCCGCGCGGGTCTCGGCGCGGCGTCCTACGTGGAGGGTCTGGCATCCCGGCCCGCGGTTGCACAGTCCGATGTGGACGAAGCGGCCCGGCTGGCGCTGGCCCCGTTCGACCCGCCCGCCAACGGCGTCGAGGAGAACCCGTACACGCTGCAGAACGAGCTGCAGCAGTCGATGAACGACCTGGTCGGCATCATCCGCAAGGCCGGTGAGATCGAGCAGGCGCTGCGGACGCTGCAGGAGATCAAGGCCCGGATCGGCAACGTGACCGTCGAGGGCCACCGGCAGTTCAACCCGGGCTGGCACCTGGCGATCGACCTGCGCAACATGCTGCTGGTCAGCGAGTGCGTGGCCAAGGCGGCGCTCACCCGCACCGAGAGCCGCGGCGGCCACACCCGCGACGACTACCCGATGCTGGACGCCCAGTGGCGCAACACCCTGCTGGTCTGCTCCACCGAGGGCGACGCCACCGTGCCCGACGTCGCGGTCACCCGCCAGGAGCAGGAGCCGCTGCGGCAGGACCTGCTGGAGCTGTTCGAGCTCGCCGAGCTGGAGAAGTACTACACCGACGGTGAGCTGGGCGCGCATCCGGGACGAAGGGACTGAGGTGGCCTACAAGGCGAAGTTCAAGGTCTGGCGCGGCGACGCCGAGTCCGGCGAGCTGCACGACTTCCTGGTCGAGGTGAACGAGGGCGAGGTCGTCCTCGACATCATCCACCGGTTGCAGGCCACCCAGGCCCCGGACCTGGCGGTGCGGTGGAACTGCAAGGCGGGCAAGTGCGGTTCGTGCTCGGCGGAGGTCAACGGCAGGCCCCGGTTGCTGTGCATGACCCGGATGTCCACCTTCACCGAGGACGAGACCGTGACGGTGACGCCGATGCGCACCTTCCCGGTCATCCGCGACCTGGTGACCGACGTGTCGTTCAACTACACCAAGGCCCGCGAGATCCCGTCCTTCACCCCACCCGCCGACCTGGCCCCCGGCGACTACCGCATGCAGCAGGTCGACGTCGAGCGGTCCCAGGAGTTCCGCAAGTGCATCGAGTGCTTCCTCTGCCAGAACACCTGCCACGTCGTCCGTGACCACGAGGACAACAAGGAATCCTTCTCCGGCCCCCGCTTCCTCATGCGGGTCGCGGAGTTGGAGATGCACCCCCTCGACACCGCCGACCGGGTGCCCGCCGCGCAGGAGGCGAACGGCCTGGGCCTGTGCAATATCACCAAGTGCTGCACCGAGGTCTGCCCGGAACACATCAAGATCACCGACAACGCCCTGATCCCCATGAAGGAACGGGTCGCCGACCGCAAGTACGACCCCATTGTCTGGCTGGGCAACAAACTTTTCCGCCGCACCACCAAGAACTAGCGCCGGGCGGGACGAAGCCCGGTGCCGCCAACCAAAGCGGCACCGGGCTTCGCGCATTTTTCGCCTACCCACGGAGGCTTATTCAGCGGCGTAGAAGTAGAGTCCTATAACGGCCGAGATGGTGTCGGCGAAGGTGTTGATGGGTCGCCGGTAGTCGGTGTGGAGAACACGCCAGGTCTTGAGTTGGGCGATGGCGCGTTCGACCACGACACGGATGGAGTTGTGGTGCCGGTTGAACACCTTTTCCCAGTCGGGTTGCTCGCGGTTTCGGGGCTTTCTGATCGGGGTCAGGATGCCGCTGCCGATGTAGCCCTTGTCGCCGAGCCAGGTACCGGGGTCTCGTCCGTCGAGAACGTGTGAGGCTTTCAAGCCGACAATGTCGTTCCGGGACCCCGGCATCGGATCCGACACCCATCTCAGACGTCCGTCCGGAGTGCACACGACCTGGACGGTGAACCCGGTCGTGCGGTGCTTCCCGGAGAACAACTCCGGACGGGAAGCCCAGGACCAGCACGGCAGCAGCGTCCCGTCCACTATATGAGAATTGCGGTCGTCGAGATCATCGGCCGCCGGAACGCACTCCTCGAGCACGCCGGCCAACAGTGGTGTCACCACCGCGATCGCCCGACTGATCGTCGACCGCGACACCTCGAACGCTTCCGCCAACTCCGCTTGAACCCGATTCCGCCGCAAGTACGCCAACGTGACCACTACAGAGCGATACAAGCCCAGAACCGGCGGCCATCGACGAATCGACCCTTCGCTCGCTTCGCGGATCAGAGCACATAATTCCTCGACACGGTCTCGGGTGAGGCCGGTGGTATGATACATGGAGGCGGTCCGTTTTCGAGAACTAGGTGTGGTAACTGAATTCTCTCAAACGGGCCGCCACCTCTTACTTTGGGGTGATCATCGCCAGCCGTGAATAAGCCTCACAGGTTATACACATGCCCCGACTCTGTCCACAGGATTTCCTGCCCCCTTCCCCGCCACCCCAGACCCGATAGGCTGGAGCAGGGCTGTCCCCCCAGAGGAGGGCGGGGGCTGTGCTGGGTCCGGCGGGGTGTTCAAAATAGCCTCTGACCAGCTCGAATGCCTCCTCCGTCGCGCCTTCCGGGCCGCCACGCCTCGCTCATTCGCACCCCGGCCGAACGTGACACGCCCCCGGCAATCGCCCAGCGTCTCGCCTTGATCTACCCCATCAAGCCGAGCCTGTTGGCCCCTGCATGTGCCGACCCATGTCCATCGGGCCAAGCCGTGCATGCCCACTCGCCACAGCCACTCCGCGAACTCTTCCTACCACGCCAAGTCGAGCCCGCCAGCCCTCGACGTCTGCCAACCTGCACCCCCAGCCAATCCATCGCACCCGTCTCAACTGCTCGATGGGTGTGGATTGTCTTTGCGTGTGTGTGGTGGGGGGCAGACCTGCCAAGCTTCCCGGCGGGTGGGCGGGCTTGCCCCTCCCACCGTGTTTGACCAGCAGTTCGTTCAGCTTCTCGACAGGTTCGTACCCAATCCCGGGTCTGTCGAGGGCGACCGTTGAGCTCGCGATCCGGTCCGCAGAACGGTCGTGCGGGACCCGGAACAGCATCACGAACCGCGTCAGCCGCTCCACGAGAGTGAGGATCTGGGATTCGCAGGCGGATCCAAGGATGAGGTCGCCCTCCCAGAAGCCGGGCACGGCACGATCGTCGGCCCCTTTCGGGCGCTTGCCGATGTTGACCACGCCCACGATCGGGTCGCGCCTGGGCCGCTTCGCCGACGGTGACACCCGTTTCGCCCGGCCCGACCGCAGGGCTCGCACATCATGGCCCGCAGCTCGCCTTTCCCTGGACGAACAGAGTCTGGCAGACCGTCTCGTGGGACACGCGCATCTCCGGCTCGGTCGGGGACTCCATCCGTATTCTGGTCGCGATCTGCCGCGGCGACCATCGGCGATCCAAATCCGCCATCACACAACCGAGCAAGCGGCCGAATTGTTCCAGCTTCCGCGGCTTCGGCCGTTTCCGCATCGCCGCAGCACGCTTGCCCGACCTCAACGCTCGATACGCCAATCTCCCACCATTGCGGGCAACCTCACGAGCGACCACCGAATGATGCCGACCCAACACCCGACCGATGAACCGGAACGACCGCCCCACCCATAACTCCCGCGAGATCGTCTCCCGCTCCTCCGAACTCAATATCACCCGACACGCAACCACACGATCTCCGATCACTCACCCACGAAGATCATCCCATGCCCGGCGCATCGCCCCCTTGAGGTCAAGGCCCCGCACAAAGACAATTCACCCCACCGAGCACCAACTCGAAACCGCGCCAAGACCACGAGAGAACACAATCCCGCCGGAACGTTCGAGGCGCACAAGGGCCGAGCGCGAACAGCACAGTGCCCGCCCCGCCGAAGCGGAACGGGCACCGGTTCGCCGAAAAAATCAGACAACAGCCTCCGCCGGGGCGGCCTGGATCTTGCGGTTGCGCCGCTGCCGCTTCTGCAGCCGGTTGGCCAGCAGGGTCAGCAGCAGGCACAGCGTGATGTAAATAGCCCCTACCACGATCGTCGTCGGGATGATCGGCCGGTAGAAGAAGATCTGGCTGTCCAGGTCCCCGAAAGCGTAGATCGAGCCGATGTAGCGCGCGTAGTTCAGCAGTTCCTCGTACGTGATCAGGAACCCGAGCGCCGTGTCCTTGAGCAGCACCACGAGCTGGCTGATGATCGTCGGCAGCATCGTGCGCAGCGCCTGCGGCAGCAGGATCAGGACCATCACCTGGGTCTTGCGCATGCCCAGCGCGTACGCCGCCTCGCTCTGGCCCTTCGGCAGGGCCTGGATGCCCGCGCGGAAGACCTCCGCGAGCACCGAGCCGTTGTACAGCGTCAGGCCCAGCACGACCGCCATGTACGGCGACATCCGCACGCCGAGCGTCGGCAGGCCGTAGTAGAACATGAACATCAGGATGAGCAGCGGGATCGCCCGGAACAGCTCCACCACGAACCCGGCCACGACCCGCACCGGCTTGTGGTCCGAGAGCCTGCCCGCGGCGAACACCGCGCCGAACGCCAGGGCCAGCACCGCGCCGAGGGCGAAGGCCCGCAGGGTGTTGCCGACCGCCGCCGCGAGGTCCTCCTGCACCTGCTTGTACTGGATCCACTCCCACTTGCGCGCTGCGAACTCGCCGCTCTCGGCCAGCCGCCAGACGATGAAGCCGACGAAGGCGGCCACGGCGGCCACGCCGAGGACCGCGTACAGGCGGTGGCGGACCCGCGCCCGGGGGCCGGGGATGTCGAACAGGACGTTGCTCATCGCGCACGGCTCCAGCGCTTCTCGAAGGTCCGCTGCACCAGCGTCAGCACCATGACCAGCAGGATGAACCCGACCGCCACCCAGGCCAGCGTGACCATCTGCGGGTAGCCCTTGTCGGCCAGCACCGCGCGGATCGCGCCCGCCTCGGCCACCGAGAAGCCCGCCGCGATGGTGGTGTTCTTCAGCAGCGCGATCAGCGTGCTCATCATCGGCGGCGCCACCGCGCGCATCGCCTGCGGCAGGATCACCGACCCCAGCGTCTGCCCGAAGTTGAGCCCGAGCGCCCGCGCCGCCTCGGCCTGCCCGACCGGGACCGTGTTGATGCCGGAGCGCACGACCTCGCAGACGAACGCCGAGGTGTACACCGACAGCGCCACCATGGCCCGCACGGCGTAGGACAGGTCGACGATCTTGAGCAGCGGGTAGGCGAAGATGAAGAACAGGAACACCAGGGTCAGCGGCGTGTTCCGCACGACCGTCACGTAGAGCGTGCCGATGCCCCGCAGGATCGGCACGGGGCTGACCCGCAGCATCGCCAGGATGGTGCCGAAGACCAGCGAGGCCGCGGCCGAGACGAGGAACAGCCACACCGTGGTGCGGAACCCCGACAGGAACAGCGGCAGGTTGTCCAGTAGCGCGCCCAATGTGCCCTCACTCCAACTCGTCGACGACCAGACCGGCGGGCGACCCGGGCAAGGGTCGCCCGCCGGGACGTCAGGCCATCAGCGGATCAGTAGCGCTCGAGCGTCGGCTTCGTCGCGGGCGAACCGGACTTGCCCAGCGTCGAGTCGTAGATCTTCTGCCAGGTTCCGTCGTCCAGCGCGCCCTGCAGGATGTCGTTCACCTTGTCGCGCAGCGCCTTGTCGTCCTTGGCCAGGCCGATGCCGTAGGGCTCCTTGGAGAACGGCTCACCGACGACCTTGAGGTCCTCGGGGTTCTGCGCGGCGAAGCCCTTGAGGATGGCGTCGTCGGTGGTGACCGCGTCGACCTCCTTGGTCAGCAGCTTGTCCACGCACTGCGAGTAGCCCTGGAACTCGATGATGTTCGCGGGCTCGGTGAGCTGCTGGTCGCGCACCCGCTGGATCGGCGTGGAGCCGGTCACCGAGCACACCTTCTTGCCCTTGAGGGTCTCCTTGCCGGTGATGCTGGAGTCGTCCTTGCGCACCAGCAGCGCCTGACCCGCGACGAAGTACGGGCCCGCGAAGGAGATCTGCTGCTTGCGCTTGTCGTTGATCGTGTACGTGCCGACGTAGATGTCGACGTCGCCGTTGACGATCGCGGCCTCGCGGCCCGCGCTCTGCACGACCTTGTACTCGATCTTGTCCTTGTCGAAGCCGAGCTTCGCCGCGACCAGCCGCGCGATCTCGATGTCGAAGCCCGAGAACTCCTTGGTGGTCGGGTTCCGGCTGCCCAGCCCGGGCTGGTCCTCCTTGACCCCGATGGTGATCTTCCCGGCCTGCTTCATCCGGTCGAACGTGGGCGAACCGTCGACGGTGACACCGGTCGCCGCGGGGGGCGGGGTGGTCGTCTGACCACCCGATGACGGGGTCACCTCCTTGCCGCACGCGGTCAGCGCCAAACCGGTCGCCAGCAGCCCCACTACCAGGCTACGAACCCTCATCGTGTGTGCTCTCCCGATCTTCTTGGACGGATTCGGATCTCGGTCGTGGTCTCGTGCCGCCGCGGCACCCGGGCGTCAGTGGGTGAGGATCTTGCCAAGGAAGTCCTTGGCGCGCGTGGTCTTCGGCGCGGTGAAGAACGACTCCGGCGTGCTGTCCTCCACGACCTCGCCGTCGGACATGAACAGCACGCGGTGCGCGGCCTTGCGCGCGAAGCCCATCTCGTGCGTGACGACCAGCATCGTCATCCCGTCGGCGGCCAGCGAGGTCATCACGTCGAGCACCTCCTGGACCATCTCCGGGTCCAGCGCCGAGGTCGGCTCGTCGAAGAGCATCACCTTGGGCCGCATGGCCAGCGCCCGCGCGATCGCCGCCCGCTGCTGCTGACCACCGGAGAGCTGCGCCGGGTACTTGTCCGCCTGGCTCGCGATGCCCACCCGCTCCAGCAGCTGCTGCGCGGCCTTGCGCGCCTCCGCCGCAGGCTGCTTGCGCACCTTCACGGGCGCCAGCATCACGTTCTCCAGGATCGTCTTGTGCGCGAACAGGTTGAACGACTGGAAGACCATGCCGACCTCGGCGCGCAGCTCGGCCAGCTCCCGGCCCTCGTCGGGCAGCGGCTTGCCGTCGACCTCGATCACCCCGGTGTTGATGGGTTCGAGCCGGTTGATGGCGCGGCAGAGCGTGGACTTGCCCGACCCGGACGGGCCGAGCACCACCACGACCTGCCCCTTGGGCACCTCGAGGTCGATCTCCCGCAGCACGTGCAGCGAACCGAAGTACTTGTCCACCGACGCCATCCTGATCATCGGAGGTGCGGTGTTGGTGGCGGTCATCTTCTCCTCCGCGAGTGCTCGCGTACCGGAATTCCCGTGCCGAGGGGTGGGCGTTGGCGGAAACTTACTCCGGCGCGACCACCACGCCCATGGGCCTTGAGCAACACTTAGGGTCTCAACTGTGTCACGCGCGACAACCGGGCGCTCGCTCTCGGTGCCGAGCGGGACCGTCGGATGCGGAGGTTTCGAGTGCGCGTGCTGCTCGTGGAGGACGACGACCGGGTCGCCGACGCGCTGACCCCGGCCCTGGTGCGCCGGGGTCTGGCGGTGCGCAGGCTGGCCTCCGGCGCGGGCGTGCTCGACCTGGTCAACGAGGTCGACGTGGTGCTGCTGGACCTGGGCCTGCCCGATGTGGACGGGGTGGTCCTGTGTCGACAGATCCGCGCCGCCAGCGACGTCGCGGTCATCGTGGTCTCCGCCCGCGCCGAGGTCGACGACCGGATCGTCGGGCTGCGCGCGGGCGCCGACGACTACCTGGTCAAGCCCTACGACGTCGACGAGCTCGTGGCCAGGGTGCACGCGGTCCGCAGGCGCCGCTCCGACCGCGGCGGCGCGCCCAGCGGCGTGGTGCAGCTCGACGGCGTGCGGGTCGACTTCGACCGCCATGAGGTCACTGTGGACAGTGAGGTGGTTCCGCTGTCCCGCAAGGAGTTCCAGGTCTTCTCGCTCATCGTCGGCGCGGAGGGCTCGGTGTGCGGCCGGGACCTGATCCTGGCCGAGGTGTGGGGCCGCGCGGGCGCGGCGGAGAACCGGTCCCTGGACGTGCACGTGGCAACATTGCGGACGAAGCTCGGCAGGCCCGCGCTCATCGAGACCGTGCGCGGCGTCGGGTACCGCCTGTCGGGCCAACCCGGCAGACTCGGGTAGGAGGCGTTCGGGGGAGGCGACATGCGCACGCGGCTGCTGGGCATGGTCTGGTTCGTGGTGGCGCTGCTGGTCTTCGGCCTCGGCGTGCCGCTGGCGCTGGCGGTCGCGGGCGCCGAGCAGCAGCGGCTGTTCCTCGACCGGCTCGCCGACACCACCCGGTTCGCCTCGATGGCCCAACGACCGCTCGTCGACGGCGACCCGGAGTCGCTGCGCGAGGAGCTGAACCGCTACTCGGAGCTCTACGGCATCGGCGTGCTGATCGTCGACCAGGAGAGCAGCGCCGTCGTCCGGTCGGCGAGCTACGGCAGCGCGCGTGCGGTGGACCTGGGCGACGACCAAGTGCGCGACAGGCTCCAAGAAGCGCTCGCGGGTCGTCGACCGCAACCGGGGGCACTGCTGCTCCCGTGGGACGACAAACCCCTCGTCCTCGCCGGTCCGGTGCTGGTCGACGGTGAAGTGCGCGGCGCGGTGATCACCGTGTCGCCGACCGACCGCAGCCGCGACCGGATGCTGTGGTGGTGGCTGATGATCGCCGCGGGCGGGGTGCTCGCGTTCGCGTTGGCGCTGATGCTCGCGGTCCCGGTCATCCAGTGGATCCTGCGACCGGTGCGCAGGCTCGACGAGGCCACCGGGTCGCTGGTGGCCGCCGTGGTCAGCGGGCGCGAGGCCGACCCGGTCGGCGACGAGCACGGCCCGCCGGAACTGCGCAAGCTCAGCCGCTCGTTCGACCGGATGGCCACCTCCGTCGGCGACACGCTCGCCGCCCAGCGCGCCTTCGTCGCCGACGCCTCGCACCAGCTCCGCAACCCGCTCACCGCGCTCAAGCTGCGCCTGGTCAACCTCGAGGGCCACGTCGACACCGAGGCCGACGACCACCGCGTCGCCGCCGCGGCCGAGGCCGACCGGCTCAAGCGCATCCTCGACGAGCTGCTGGCCCTGGCGCGCGCCGAGAACAGCCGCGGCGAACTCGTGCCGACCGACGTCGACGAGGTGGTCGACGAACGGGTCGCGGACTGGCGGGTCGTCGCGGCCGCGCGGGACATCACCCTCGACGTGGACGGCGCGGTGGCCCCGGTGCGCGCCCTGGCGCCCGCCCGCAGCGTCGACGGCATCCTCGACGCGCTCCTGGACAACGCGCTCAAGTTCACCGACCCGGGCTCGCAGGTCCTCGTCGCGGTCGAGGTAGTCGGCGACCGGGTGCGCCTGTCGGTCCGCGACCACGGGCCCGGTCTGCGCCAGGACGAGTTGGAGCGCGCGACCGACCGGTTCTGGCGCAGCAACTCCCACCAGAACGTGCCCGGCTCCGGGTTGGGCCTGGCGATCGTCAGCCGCGTCATCGCGCACGCGGGCGGGGAACTCAGGTTGGAACTCCCGGACGGCGGAGGGCTGCGCGTCACGGTGGAGCTACCCGCGGAGGGTCACGCCTTCTCGGCCCGGAAGTAGCGCTCGGCGCCCGGGTGCAGCCGCACGGGATCGGTCTCGATGGCCGACTGGCGGTCGATCGCCAGCGCCGCCTGCACCTGCTTGGCCATCGCGGGCTGCGCGTCGAAGAACTCGCGCACCAGCGCCTCCGCGAGGTCCGGCGACATGTCGGCGGACACCAGCAGGAAGTTCGGCACCGCCAACGTGTTCACCGGGCGCCCGGTGAGCCGGTAGGTCGACGCCGGGATCGACGCCGAGTTGTACACCGGGTACTGCTTGCGCAGCAACGGCATCTCCTCGGTCAGGTCGAGCAGCCGGATCGACACCACGTCGGCCAACCGCGAGATCGCCTCGGTCGGCAGCCCACCGGACCAGAAGAACGCGTCGATCTTCCCGTCGCGCAGCGCCTCGGCCGACTCGGTGACCTTCATCGACCGGCGGTCCAGCGCGCCGGGGTCGCCGAGGTCGAACATGCGCAGCATGCGGTCGGCGATGAACTCGACACCGGAGTCGGGTGAGCCGACCGCGACCCGCTTGCCGCGCAGGTCGGCGAAGCGCTGGATCGGGCCGTCGGCGCGGACCACGATGTGCAGGTAGTCGTTGTAGATGCGGGCCAGCGCCTGCGGCTGGGCGCCGCCCGGGTGGGGCTCGGCGGCCACGTCGGCGGCGCTGAAGGCGATGTCCGCCGCGCCGCTGAGCAGCTTGGTCACGTTCTCGGGGGAGCCGCTGGTGTCGAGCACCTCGGGGTGCGGCATGCCCAGCGTGCGCTGCCAGGTGTCGGCTAGGTACTGGGCCATGTTGTTGTAGACGCCGTTGAGGTTGCCCGCCGCGATGCGCAGCCGGGCCTCGGGGAACTGGGCGTCGCACCCCGACAGCAGGGTCAGCAGCGCGCACAGCGCGGCCGCGAACCTGAGGCCGGGCCGCGCGCGCGTCATCCGCCGATCTTCCCAGAACCGGGGCCGCGGAACACGGGGAAGCGTGACTTCGCCACCGGTGGTCCTCGGCCCCCGGGCGGCGCAGCGTACTCTCGGGAACCGAGATGAGCGCGCGAACCTACCAAGTCCGCACCTACGGGTGCCAGATGAACGTCCACGACTCCGAGCGGCTGTCCGGCCTGCTGGAGGCCGCGGGGTACGTCGCCGTGCCCGAGGGCGGGCAGGCCGACGTCGTGGTGTTCAACACCTGCGCGGTGCGGGAGAACGCCGACAACAAGCTGTACGGCAACCTCAGCCACCTGGCGCCGGTGAAGTCGGCCAACCCGGACCTGCAGATCGCCGTCGGCGGCTGCCTGGCGCAGAAGGACCGCGGCGAGATCGTCCGCAAGGCGCCGTGGGTGGACGTGGTGTTCGGCACGCACAACATCGGTTCGCTGCCCGTGCTGCTCGACCGCGCCCGGCACAACCGCCGCGCCGAGGTGGAGATCCTCGAGTCGCTGGAGGTCTTCCCGTCGACGCTGCCCGCCCGCCGCGACTCGGCGTACTCGGGGTGGGTGTCGATCTCGGTGGGGTGCAACAACACGTGCACCTTCTGCATCGTCCCGTCACTGCGCGGCCGGGAGAAGGACCGTCGACCGGGGGAGATCCTGGCCGAGGCCCAGGCCCTGGTCGCGGAGGGTGTGCTCGAGGTGACGCTGCTGGGGCAGAACGTCAACTCGTACGGGGTGGAGTTCGGCGACCGCTTCGCCTTCGGCAAGCTCCTGCGCGCCTGCGGCGAGGTCGACGGCCTGGAGCGGGTCCGGTTCACCTCCCCGCACCCGAAGGACTTCACCGACGACGTCATCGCCGCCATGGCCGAGACCCCGAACGTGTGCCACCAGCTGCACATGCCCCTGCAGTCGGGCTCGGACCGCCTGCTGCGCGAGATGCGCCGCTCGTACCGCTCGGCCCGCTACCTGTCGATCATCGACAAGGTCCGCACCGCCATGCCCGACGCCGCGATCACCACCGACATCATCGTCGGCTTCCCCGGCGAGACGGAGGACGACTTCCAGGCCACCCTCGACGTCGTCCGCGAGTCGCGGTTCGCCAGCGCCTTCACCTTCCAGTATTCGAAGCGCCCGGGCACGCCCGCGGCGACCATGCCGGGCCACCTGCCGAAGGAGGTCGTGCAGGAGCGCTACGACCGCCTGATCGCGGTGCAGAACGAGATCTCGTGGGAGCAGAACAAGACCCAGGTCGGCCGGACGCTGGAGATCGTCGTGGCCACCGGCGAGGGCCGCAAGGACGCCGATACGCGGCGGATGAGCGGCCGGGCCCGCGACAACCGCCTGGTGCACTTCACCCCCGGGTCGGGGGACATCCGCCCGGGTGACGTGGTCGAGGCGGTCGTCACCTACGCCGCGCCCCACCACCTGGTCGCCGACGGGGAGCCGGTCTCCCACCGCCGCACCCGCGCGGGCGACAACCACGCCGCGGGCCTGCGCCCCAAGACGCCCGGCGTGAGCCTCGGCCTCCCCGGCTTCGGCACCCCGGCACCCCAACCGGTCACCGGAGGCTGCGGATGACGTCGTCCGAGGAAGACATCGCGGCCATCCGCGACGAGGTGAACGCGGTGGAGCGCCGAGCCCCGGTGGACCTGGGCCTCCGGGCCATCATCATCGCCGTGGCCGTCTTCGTCCTGATCGTCGGCTACATCCTCCCGTGGATGGGCGACTCGGCGGGCTGGCAAGTCCTCCTCGGCACGGACGACGCGGCAGGCCGGGCGGGCACCGTCCCCCGCCTCTTCGCAGGCACCTCCCTGGCCTTCGGCATCGTCACGTCCGCCCTGGCCCTCGCCCTCCGCCGCTGGCCCCTGATCTGGGCCGCCGCCCTGGGCGGCTGGTTCGCGGCGGTCGACGGCCTCCTGGCGATCTGGACCCGCCAGTCCACGGCGGGCCTGACGTCCCCGGGCCCGGGCATCGGCCTGGCCATCAGCGAAGCCGCCATGGTCGTCACCGCCGCCCTCTGGCTCAAAACGGCCTGGACCCGTCCCCCGGCCAACCACAACGCCGACTAGTCCGCCCCCCGCGACGGCGGCTCCACCCTCAAGCAGCCTCTGCTGCCCACCCCGCCCAAGAGCGCAGCCCCCGCCCAAGAGCGCAGCCCCCGCCCTCCTCTGGGGGGACAGCCCTGCTCCAGTTTATCGGGGAGGGGGTGTCCGAGAAGGGGCGGCGGAATCCTGTGGACGAGTTCGGAGCATGTGGATAACTCGCGTGGGGGCGAAAAACTGCGCGACCGCGGGCACAGGCGGTGCCTGTGAGCTGGGAGATGGTGGCCGAAGTGCGCGCAGTACCCGTTCTGCGGACCGACTTCGCCACCTGCGGCCAAGCGCAAACAACCACCCATTGGGCATCAGCATTGCGCGCGCAGGGACGACTGCGCCGTTCCCGGCGAGCACCTTGCTGTGTACGAGGCCCTCGGCGATCACGTCCAGGTGAGCCGCGTGGGTTGGAGACCGGACCATCCTCGCGTGAACGGATCGGCGGCGGTTGAGGAGGGGATAGGCCACCCCGTTGTGCGGCGGGGGCCGCTCAGTGGGCTGGGGGCGCCCCTGCGCACGCGGGACGATCCCCACGGTGTGCGGAGAGCACATGTAGCTCGTCGGCCACGCGCTCTACCGAGCCGAGTCATCCCCGCGTGTGCGGGGACCGTGCCACCGAAGAACGGCTCGACGACATCCGCTACAGGCCATCCCCGCATGCGCGGGGGACCATCGTGACCGAATGGAGGGCGCTGGACGGAACCCAGGGCCATCCCCGCAAGTGCGGGGACCACACCATCAAGAGGCTGCTGCCGCGCGGCACGGCGGGCCATCCCCGCGTGTGCGGGACCACACCACCGTCGCACTGGCCGCGATGGTGACGGTCGGGCCACCCCGCGTGTGCGGTGACCACCAGGAACGTCTCGCAGCGGACCTGGTCGACGGCGGGCCATCCTCGCGTGTCCGGGGACCATTCCGGGTCGGGCTTGCGCCGGACGCGTATTCCGGGCCATCCCGGCGTGTGCGGGGACCATCACTGCACGCTCGCGCCGCGTTAGAGCAGCAGGGGCCATCCCCGCGTGTGCGGGCACCATAGCTTGCTGACCTGCGGGTCTTCCGGCCGTAGCGGCGTTTCTCGATCACGGCAGCCCGATACACCGGTGACCCCCGCCTGAACTTCGGCGGGGGCCACCGGTGTCACCTCTAATCGTTCGTCAGCGGGTGGCCACGGCCTGTTCCGCCGCCGCCAGCCACTCGCGCCACTGGGCGGCCTGGGCCTCGGCCTGCTCGGCCCGCCGCTTGTCGCCTGCGGCGCGGGCCTTGGCGGCCTGGGCCTCGAACTGCTGCACCCGCTCGCGGAACTGGGCGGCTCGGGCCTCGGCCTCCGGGTCGGTGCGGCGCCACTGGGCGTCGCCCGCGGCGCGGACCTTCTCCTCCACCGAGCGGAGCCTGCCCTCCAGCTCCCGGATGCGCTCGCGCGGGACCTTGCCGATCTCCTCCCAGCGCTCCTGGATGCGGTGCAGGTGGGCCCTGGCGCCGTCCAGGTCGCCCTGGGGGTTGATCTTCTCGGCCTCGGTCAGCAGCTCTTCCTTCTTCTTCGCGTTGTCCGCGAACTCGGCGTCGCGCTCGTCGAACACCGAGGAGCGGCGCGAGAAGAAGGCGTCCTGGGCGGCCCGGAACCGCTGCCAGAGCGCGTCGTCGGCGTCCTTGGGCGCGCGGCCCGCCGCCTTCCACTCCAGCATCAGTTCCTTGTACCGGCCCGCCGTGTGACCCCAGTCGTCGGACTCGGAGAGGCGCTCGGCCTCCTCCACCAGCTCCTGCTTGCGGGTCTTGGCGGTGGCGCGCTGGCGGTCGAGGTCGGCGAAGTGCGACCCGCGCCTGCGGTTGAACGTGTCGCGGGCCTTGGAGAACCGGCGCCACAGCTGCTCGTCGGTCTTGCGGTCGACGCCCTTGATCGTCTTCCACTCGTCCAGGATGCCGCGCAGCCGGTCGCCCGCGACCTTCCACTGCGTGGACTCCTCGGCGAGCTTCTCCGCCTCCTCGACCAGCTCCTGCTTGCGCGCGACCGACGCCGTCCTGGCCTCCTCGCGGGCGTGCTTCACCCGATCGATGGCCTCCGACGCCCCGGCCAGCACCTGGTCGATGCGCGCCTCCAGCCCGACGAGGTCACCGACCACGTGCGCCTCGGCCAGCGAGTCCTTGATGTGCCGGGCGTTGGTCGCGGCCTGCTTCGGATCGCCGGAGCCCGACGCCAGCCGGGACGCCAGCAGCTCCACCTCGGTGCGGATGTCGTCGAAGCGGCGCGCGAAGTGCGCCAAGCCCTCCTCGGGCTCACCGGCCTGCCACGACCCGACCGCGCGCTCGCCGTCGGCGGTGCGCACGTAGACGGTGCCGTCCGCGTCGACCCGGCCCCAGCGACCCGGGTCGGTGGACGCCGCGGCCACGTGCGGGGCGGTCTCCGGCGCGGCGGCGGGCGCCGCGGCCCGGGTGACCGCGACCGGACTGGGTGACGGAGCCGCGTCGGCGGGTGTCGCGTCCGGGGTGGGTACCGGAGCCGCGTCGGCTGGCGTCGCGTCCGAAGTGGGTGACGGGGCCGTGTCGGCGGGCGTCGCGTCCGGGGTGGCAGGCGGTTCCTGCTCGGCAACCGCTGCCGGGGCCTCCTCCGGGACCGGGGTACCGGCCTCCGGCTCCGCGGCCGCGGGTTCCACCACTGCCGATTCCACCGCTGCCTCGGCGCGCTCGTCGTTGTCCGTCATGGCCGATTCCTCCTGCCTGCGTGCCCGCGTCCACGCGGGCGCCCCACTCACGTGGGGCCCAGCACTGTGCGTACGGCCCGTACAGGCCGCGCGACTTCCGTGGTACCCGCGCGCATTCAAACAGGTCACGGCGCGCGTGGGTACTCCGGAGAGCCGCAATGGTCATCATGGTGCCGCAAAAGGTGGGGTCCGTGGGCCGCCGACGCCAAGATTGTCGACGGACAGTAATCTCGCGTCGTGATCCGCCGTGCCGCCGTGTTGCCGCATCCCCCCCTGATCGTGCCGGAACTGACCGGCGGAGGCGACCGGGACGCGGACGCCGTGCGCGCCGGGTGCGTGGCCGCGGCCCGAGCCCTCGCCGAAGCCACCCCCCGGTGGTGCGTAGTCGGCGCGGGCGCGCGACCAGGACTTTTCGGCCCGGAGGTGGCCGGCACGTTCCGCGGCTACGGCGTCGACGTGCGCGTCGGCCTCGGCGCGTCGGCCGACCTGGCGTTCGCCGACCCCGACCTGCCCCTGCCCGCCCTGGTCGCCGGGTGGTTGCGCGCGGAGGTGGGCGCGGGCGACGTGACTGTCCGGATAGTGCCATTCGACCTGCCGCCCGCCGACTGCGCGGCGTTGGGCGCCGAGTTGGCCGCGGAGCTGGCGGGCGACGACCCGGTCGGCCTGCTCGTCCTCGGTGACGGGTCGCACCGCCACGGTGAGCGCGCCGTCGGCCGACCGGACGACCGCGCGGGCGACTTCGACGACACCGTGGCCAAGGCACTGGCGGCCGTCGACCTCGACGCCCTGTCCGCGCTGGACCCCGACCTCGCCGCCGAGCTGGGCGCCGCGGGCCGCGCGCCCTGGCAGGTGCTGGCGGGTGCCGTGCGCGCCACCGGCGGGGACTGGCGCGCCGAGGCGCGGATGTCGGTCCCGTTCGGCGTGGCCTACCACTTCGCGACCTGGGTGGCCGGGTGAGCCTCGCGGTCGCCGTGGTCGGCCCCACCGCCACCGGCAAGTCCGACCTCGGCGTCGCCCTGGCCGAACGGCTGGGCGGCGAGGTCGTCAACGCGGACGCCATGCAGCTCTACCGGGGCATGGACATCGGCACCGCCAAGATCACCCAGGTCGAACGGCGCGGTGTCGCGCACCACCTCCTGGACGTGCTGGACGTGCGCGAGACGGCCTCGGTCGCGGCCTACCAGCGCGACGCCCGCGCGGCGATCGAGGACGTGCTGGCCAGGGGGCGCGTCCCCGTGCTGGTGGGCGGCTCGGGGCTGTACGTGCAGGCCGTGGTGGACGACCTGGAGTTCCCCGGTACCGACCCGGCCATCCGCGGCCGTCTGGAAGCCGAACTCGCCGAGGTCGGCCCGGCCCCGCTGCACGCGCGCCTGACCGAACTGGACCCGGTCGCCGCCGAGGCGGTGCTCCCCACCAACGGCCGCCGCGTCGTGCGGGCACTGGAGGTCATCGAGCTGACCGGTCGCCCGTTCTCCGCGACCATGCCCCGACCCGGACCCGCCCGCTACGGCATGGTCATGGTCGGCCTCGACCGCCCCAACGGCGACCTCGACGCCCGCGTCGACCTGCGCGTCACCCGCATGTTCGCCGACGGCCTGGTCGACGAGGTCCGCGCCCTCACCACCCACGGCCTCCGCGACGGCAAGACGGCGGCGCGCGCCCTCGGCTACCAACAGGTCCTCACCGCGTTGGACACCGACGGTGACCTCACCGTGGCGGCGAACGACACAGCCAGGGCCACCCGGCGCTTCGTCCGCCGCCAACGCTCCTGGTTCCGCCGCGACCACCGCATCGCGTGGCTGGACGCCGCCCGCCCCGACCTCGTCGACGCCGCGCTCGCGCTGACCCGCGTCACCACGCCCGGCTAGCGCCGTGGTCCGTGTCCGTCGAGGTGGGAGCGCCAGTAGCCTGGTGCCGTGGCGATCGCGTTCCTCAAGGCACACGGCACCGAGAACGATTTCGTGGTGCTGCCCGACCCAGACGGCGACCTGGACCTGACCGACTCCCGCGTGCGCGCCCTCTGCGACCGCAGGCGGGGTCTCGGCGCCGACGGCGTCCTCCGGGTCGTGCGGACCCGCCACGTCCCCGACGCCCCCGCAGGCCTCGACGGCGACACCTGGTTCATGGACTACCGCAACGCCGACGGCTCCCGAGCCGAGATGTGCGGCAACGGCGTGCGCGTCTTCGCCCGCTACCTGCACGACGCCGCCCTGGTCCCGTCCGCCCCCGGCGAGGTCGTGGAGATCCCGATCGCCACCCGGGGCGGCATGCGCCCCGCCACGGTGAACGCCGACGGCACCGTCACGGTGAACATGGGCCCGGTCCGGGTCACCGGCCGCTCGGAGACCACCGTCGGCGACGCCCGGTACCCGGGCCTGGGCATCGACGTGGGCAACCCCCACCTGGCCTGCGTCGTCGAGGGCGTCGCCGACCTGGACCTGACCAGGCAGCCCGGCTTCGACCCCGAGGTGTTCCCCCGAGGCGTGAACCTCGAGTTCGTCGAACCCGTCGCCCCCGACGAGATCCGCATGCGCGTCCACGAACGCGGCGTCGGCGAGACCCGCTCCTGCGGCACCGGCACGGTCGCCGCCGCGGCGGCCTACCTGGACGCGCGCGACCACGCCACGGGCTCGGTGACCGTCCACATCCCCGGCGGCACCGTGCAGGTCACCATCACCCCCACCACGAGCACCCTCACCGGCCCCGCCGTCTTCGTCGCCCAAGGCACCCTGACCGACGACTGGTGGATCACCCACGCCTGACCGAGTCCCGCCAACACCACCTCCCCGACTGCTCCGCCCCAACGCTCCGACCTCGGACCCAACACGGCCCAAGGCATATCGATGCCTGCGCCCACCCGACGAACCAATTGCCGAGTCTGGACGCAATCTCCTAGGCCGAACCTCTCTGTCTCAGAGCCTTGCCATCACCCTCTCTCACCTGGCCGGGTCTTCCCTTGCGTTGCCCGGAAAGGCGCCCGAACCCGACTGGCCTGTCCGATGGATCACGTTGGTCTGTCTGGTTTCGCGGCGGATCCGCCCAACATCCAAAGCGGACCGGACACCGCCCCGAAGAGCCGGACAGCACGTCTGACTGGCCGATGCCGTACGTCCACTTGGCACCGTCGAGATGTCGAGGCGAGTACGGTGGGTTTCGGGGCTGCCCGCTGCAAGACGGTCTGCTGACGGTCCCCGTCGTTCGCCAGGAGCTGAGTCGTCCGGGTCCCCCGGTTTCCGTGCACCGGCGAACTCTCACCGAGCAGACGGAGACAACGGCATGAGGCTCCCCAACACCGCGCACACCCAGCGGCCATGGCGCATCCACGAGATAGCCCCCGACTTCCACCTCGAAGACGTCTGGGCGCTACCCACTCCGGGCGGCGTCGAGGATTTCCCCCGCCTGGTACACCTCGCCGCCAACCGCGACTCCGCCGACACCCCGTCCCGGGCCGCCCGCGCCCTGGTCGCGATCCGCCGCAAACTGGGCGCGTGGTTCGGCTGGGACGCCCCGAACTCCGGCCTCGGCACCCGAGTGGAGACCCTCCGCGAACGGCTGCCCGCCGACCTGCTGGCCGCCCCACCCGGACCGGTGTTCCCCAACCGCCCCTTCACTTCCGTCTACCTGACCGAGACCGAATGGGCAGCGGAGGTCGCCAACCGGACCGTGCACGCGGTCATGCACCTCGCCTGGGTTCCCGACGGCACCGGCGGCTACCGGGGCCAGATGGCCGTACTGGTCAAACCGAACGGCACACTCGGATGGGCGTACATGAAAGCCATCGCCCCCTTCCGACACCTGATCGTCTACCCACCACTGATCCGCCACTTCGGCCAGGCGTGGCAGAAGACCCCACCACCCCGGACGGCCTAGCATCCGCGCGCCAGACTCTGCCGCGAGATCAGGGCAGCGGCCAGCAGGATCACCGAAACCCCGCAGCGGGCCGAGAATCGCAAGCAGCGACTGTGGATCACGGTCCATTCAGGGACTTGGCGGCATCTGAGCCACGATCGAGCGCACCCGCCACCATGCGGCAGGTACTCGAAAGGGCTCACCACCACCGAATCACCGACCGAGCCGGCCATCAGCAAGCCCGCGGCGGTCGGACCACGGTCCTCAGGCCTCGGTCCGCCGAGCATCAGTTCGTCGGACCACCAATCGAGCAATTGTTGACTCTTGGCACTGCTGGGTGAGTGCAAGGATGGTGTGAAGGCCGAACCTGGTGTCGAAGGTGGTTCAGGGCAGGCACACCCGGCTGGTCCGGCGGAACCCGGCGCTGGCGGTATGAACCCGGCGAAGGACAGCCGCCTGTCCAGGCGGTCAGGTGAGAGCGCCACCTTGCTGTGCAACTGGAGCGTGCTGCCAACCAGCCTGCAAGAGGTGATGGCGGGCGGTGGCGTGTGGGCGGCACGCGACGGTTGCACTGGATGCGTTCTACCTGAACCGCGCCAGTGCGGATCGAGCGGAGGCTCGAGTACCTGCCTGGTCCAGCGCTGAATACGGGCCAGGCATCGTGGCGCAGGCGCGGATGCGGTGGTGGCTGGTGATGGGTCTCCCGTCGATGAGTTGGCCGAGGCCGATGGCCCCGGTTGTGGGCCGCTCGTCGCCACCGGTCCTGGGCTGAGTCGACCAAGGGCCGCTTGGTTAAGGCGGTTTGGTGCGAGGCAGCCTCGGTTCTCTTCGGGGTGGGGTTGTGGTGGGTGAAGTGGGCGGTGCCTTTGTCATGGGCGCTTCTCTCGGTGTGGTGGGTTCTGTTTGTCGGGGCGGATTTGGAGTGTCGTGTGGATGTCGGTGTGAGGGCGGGGCTTTGATTGCGGTGGAGGGCGCGGCTCCTTTGCAGGGTTGGTGGAGGGGCTGGTTCTCTGTTGCTGGAGTGGTTGATCGGGGTTCGAGGGTGGCGTGGGTTTCGTCGGGTTTGAGCAGCGGAGCGGTCCAGAGACAGGCGGCGACCCAACCCGCGACGCAAATCCACAGGGTGGGGCGGATTCCGAGCCAGGTAGCCAGTGCCCCGCCGAGCAGGGCCCCCAAGGGCATGGTTCCCCTGACGGTCCAGCGGATGTTGGCGTTCATACGGCCCAGGAGGTGGTCGGGGCAGACGCGTTGGCGGTAGCTGATCTGGGCCACGTTGTAGATGACGGCGCTGAAGTTGATGACGAGGACGCCCACCACGAACAAAGCCACACCCCACCGCGGTGCGCAGCCCCATCTTGGCCGCGCTCGCTTGCAGCGCCCCGACCGCGAGCAGCGGCCGGGCGAGGTGGCCGACGAAGTAGCCGAACTGGGCGATCGTGTCGCCGATCCAGAGGCGTCGGAAGTCCTGGTGGGTGCGCAGTGAGGTCGTCACGGGACTCAGGATGCGTCGAGTGATTGGAAGCTGTCAATCACTTAGTCCTCGGCTTTACCCTTGTGGGTGTGAACACGCCTCGACCGGGTCGCCGCGCCGCCTCGCCCGCGGAGTTGGAGGCGCTGGCGTCGTCGGTGCGGCTGCGGATCATCCGACTGGCGTACCGGCGGCCGTTGACCAACAAGGAGATCGCCGAGCACCTGGACAAGGACCCGGCGACCACGCTGCATCACGTCCGCAAGCTGGTCGCGGCCGGTTTCCTGGAGCCGCAGCCCGTGCGCCGCGGCAACCGGGGCGCCAAGGAGATCCCGTACCTGAGCACCGGGCTCTCCTGGCGGCTGAACCTCGGACCCGACCCCGACCAGAGCATCGCCGAGGCGATGCTGCAGGCGTACCTCAACGAGATCTCCGGCTCGGGCCTCGGCGCGCTCGACCAGACCCGCCTCGTCGTGCAGGTCGACGCCGCGGGCCGCGCCGAGCTGATGGACCGCATCGGCGCCCTGCTCGACGAGTACGCCGAGCGGCCCGCCACCCCCGGCGCCGAGCGCACCGCCGTCTACGTCGCGCTGTACCCCGGGGAATAACCGGGTCGAATCGGGCGCTGCAACGTGGGACGATGGGAAGCAGGGACGCCAAGGGGCGCCGGGAAAATTCGCCGCGGAGCGAACAACACGAAGGACGGGTTCACCAGGTGACAGAGGAAATCAGTCAGAACGGTTACGACACGGCGTCCGACTTGGCTGAGCTCTCACTCGGTGAACTGGAACTCGAAGAGCGTTCCTCCCTGCGGCGCGTCGCCGGTCTGTCGACCGAACTGCAGGACATCACCGAGGTCGAGTACCGCCAACTCCGACTCGAACGGGTGGTTCTGGTCGGCGTCTGGACCGAGGGCACGGCCCTGGAGTCCGAGGCGTCGCTCGCCGAGCTGGCGCGCTTGGCCGAGACCGCGGGCTCCGAGGTCCTGGAGGGCCTCGTGCAGCGCCGCGACAAGCCGGACCCCGCGACCTACGTCGGCTCGGGCAAGGTGCAGGAGCTCGGCGAAGTGGTGCGGGCCACCGGCGCGGACACCGTCATCTGCGACGGTGAGCTCTCCCCGTCGCAGCTGCAGCAGCTGGAGGCCCGGCTCAAGGTCAAGGTCATCGACCGCACCGCGCTCATCCTGGACATCTTCGCCCAGCACGCCCGGTCGCGGGAGGGCAAGTCCCAGGTGGAGCTGGCGCAGCTGCAGTACCTGCTGCCGCGCCTGCGCGGCTGGGGTCAGACGCTGTCCCGGCAGGCCGGTGGTCGAGCCGGTGGCGGCAACGGCGGTGTGGGTCTGCGCGGTCCCGGTGAGACCAAGCTGGAGACCGATCGCAGGCGCATCCGGGCCAAGATCTCCAAGCTGCGCAAGGAGATCCAGGCCATGAGCGTGGTCCGCGACACCAAGCGCGGCCTGCGCACGTCCAACGCCGTGCCCAGCGTCGCGATCGCCGGGTACACCAACGCGGGCAAGTCGAGCCTGCTCAACGCGCTCACCGGCGCGGGCGTGCTGGTGGAGGACGCGCTGTTCGCCACCCTCGACGCGACCACGCGCCGCACGCAGACCCCTGAGGGCCACACCTACACGCTCACCGACACGGTCGGCTTCGTGCGGCACCTGCCGCACCAGCTGGTCGAGGCGTTCCGGTCGACGCTGGACGAGGTCGCCGACGCCGATTTGGTGGTGCACGTGGTCGACGGCGCCGACCCGATGCCGGAGTGGCAGGTCAACGCCGTGCGCGAGGTGCTCGGCGAGATCGGCAGGCGGCGCGACGCGGCCATGCCGCCGGAGCTGGTGGTGGTCAACAAGACCGACGCCACCACGGAGTTCGCCCTGGCCCGGCTGCGCCACCTGCTGCCCGGCGCGGTGTTCGTGTCCGCCCACTCGGGTGCGGGCATCGACGAGCTGCGGGAACGCATCGGCGAGCTGCTGCCGCGGCCTGACGTGGAGGTCGACGTGCTCGTCCCGTACGTGCGCGGTGAGCTTGTCGCGCGCGTGCACCAAGAGGGCGAGATCCTGCTGGAGGAGCACACCGCGTCCGGCACGCAACTACGCGCTCGGGTCAAGGCTGACCTGGCGGGTGCGCTGGAGCAGTTCGCGGTGAACGGGACTTCCGCGTAAGAGGCGTCAAAGGGCCCCGGCGAGACAGCTGTCACGCCGGGGCCCTTTCGCGTCCGCGTGTGCGTCCTCGCTCTTGTAGGCCGTGGCGCGGCTACGGTGGAGTGGGAGACAGGGAGGTGGCGGGTGCGGGGGTTCGCGACCGCGGTACTGGTAGTGGGGTTGAGTGTGTTCGGCGCGACGGCGGCGGTGGCGGAAACACCCGTTCCGGAGGACGCGTGCGTGCAGTCCGACAAGCGGCTGTCCGAGCTGTCCGGGTTGGCGACCGACGGGGAGCACTGGTACGCGATCAACGACGGTGGCACGAAGTCGACCGTCTACGTGCTCGGCAAGGATTGCAAGGTCCAGCGCGTCATCAACGGTCCCACCGACCCCTATGACGTCGAAGACCTCGCCCGTGCGGCCGACGGCACGTTCTGGCTTTCCGATACCGGCGACAACAGCAAGAAGCGGACCACCATCGCGCTCATCGAGCTGACACCCGCCGGTAAGACCACCCTGCACCGGTTGACCTATCCGGACGGTCCACATGACGCTGAGGCGTTGTTGCTGGACAAGAACAACGTGCCTTATGTGGTGACAAAGAGTCCGTTCGGTCTTGCCGGGATCTATCGCCCGACGGGCCCGTTGGCCACGCCGGGACCGACGCCGTTGGAGAAGGTCGGCGAGGTCAGCTTCGGTAGTACCGACACGAAGGGTGGCCCGATTACCCCGCTCGTGGGCTCCGTTGTGGTGACCGGTGGGGCGGTGAACGCGGATGGCACGCTCGTCGCGCTGCGCACGTACACCGAGGCTTATCTCTTCCCCGCGCCGGACGGCGATGTGCTCGCCGCGCTCAAGCGCAAGCCGGTGCGGATTCCGTTGCCGGACGAGAAGCAGGGAGAGGCGATCGCAATCGAATCCGACGGCACACTGGTGTCCGGGTCCGAGGGCGTCGGTACGCCTATCCGGGTGGTCAAGGGCGCTGCGGCACTCGCTGCGGCCACTACGACGGCCCAGACGTCGGACGCGCCCAAGCCCGCCGCGTCGGGTGGCGCGGGAGGGGGTGGCGCGCCGTCGGAGTCCGGTGGGTTGCCCGTGCTCCCCGCGCTCGGCATCTCCGTTGTGGTCGTCGGCGGTGCGCTGCTGTTCATGAACCGCCGGAGCGCGCGGAAGTCCTAGCGGCGGGCGGCTGAGCCGCCCGCCCGAGGCCGGTCAGAGCCTGCGCAGAACCGCGACGACCTTGCCGAGGATGGTGGCTTCGTCGCCGGGGATGGGCTCGTAGGCGTCGTTGTGCGGGATCAGCCACACGTGGCCGTCGCGGCGCTTGAACGTCTTCACCGTGGCCTCGCCGTCGATCATCGCCGCGACGATGTCGCCGTTGTCCGCGGTGGGCTGCTGGCGCACCACGACCCAGTCGTCGTCGGCGATGGCCGCGTCGATCATCGAGTCACCGGCGACCTTCAGCATGAACAGCGACCCCTCGCCGACGATCTCCTTCGGCAGCGGGAAGACCTCTTCGATGGCCTGCTCGGCCAGGATCGGCCCACCGGCGGCGATCCGGCCGACCACCGGCACGTACGTGGGCGCGGGGCCCTGGTCGGCCTGCTCGACGGCGACCGGGGTGCCCCGCTCACCGCGCAGCTGCGCCACCGAGGCGTCGGCCGAGAGCACGCCGATCGCGCGCGGGCGGTTCGGGTCGCGGCGCAGGTAGCCCTTCTCCTCCAAGGCGCGGAGCTGGTAGGCGACCGACGAGGTCGACGTCAGGCCGACGGCCTCGCCGATCTCGCGCACGCTGGGCGGGTAGCCGTGGCGCTGGACCCAGGAGCGGATGACCTCAAGGACTTGTCGCTGGCGGACCGGCAGGTCGGCGGCATCGGTGGCCGGGGTCTGCTCGGGGAAGCTGCGGACGTTGTCGCCCGCGGCCTGCTTCCGCTTGGGCGCCCCCGACGGCTTCCGACCACTCGTGCCTGACACTGCGTTGCCTCCCTGCGCCGACCGGCACGGCCTTCTCGCCCCGGTGGTGGACCGACTTCGATCATCTCCGGTGTCGACGTTAGCCCGCCGACCTGCGCAGATCAAACACCTGTTCGAGCGACACGCCGATGGGGTCTCGATTTTTGTCGGTGGGTGGTGGTAGACATTCGCACGGACGTTCGATCGAACGCGAGTTCGATCCCGCCAGTGGGCGTGGAGACGGCGGACGTCGACGGTGTACGCGGCTGGGAGGTTGCGGTGGCGACTTCGGTGCAGGTGGTGCGGCGGGGATCCGACCTGGGCGAGCGGGTCGAAGGACGATCACCGGCGGCGACCGCGCCGATACGCCCGGCGCCGTCCCCGCTGCGCCGCGCGCGGCGGCACCGCCCGCCCAACCGCGGTCGGGTCGCGGGCGCGGCCAGGGTCGTCGCGGCGCCGGGGTGCGGTCCGCGACGCTCGCCGATCCCCGTTTCGGTGCTGGCTGGTGTGGCGGCCGTGGTCGCCATCGCCGTGTACGGCCTCGGTTCGGCGGCGGACTCGATGGCGGGGGCGAGCGTCCCCCAGGAGACCGCTGTGGTGCGGGTGAAGGCGGGCGAGACGCTGTCGGACCTGGCGGCCCGGATGGCGCCGGGGTCCGATGTGGGCGCGGTGGTGGACCGCATCCGCGGCCTGAACGGGCTGGAGGGGTCGACGATCTTCCCCGGTCAGCCGTTGGAGGTGCCGGTCTCGCGGTGACCGGCGGTCCGGTGTGGACCGTCGCGGTGGCCGGGTGGTGCGTGCGTCCGTCCCGGTGGGATCGACGGCCGTGGTGGGTCCGGCTGCCCCGTGGACGACGTGTTGTCGACATGCGCGTGCCGGTCCGGCTCGCCGTTGACGACGGCTCCGCGTCGATGAGTCGACACCGTCCACCCCGGCGACCCGGGGTGTGACAATCGCCCGGCGGTGTTCATGATCACTCGGGCGGGTGAGGGTCCGGCGGGGGCGCGCGGCGCGGTTCGGCGTTCGTCGGGTGCGGGGATCCCGCCCGCGACGCGCGGTGGGGTGCGTCCGGACGAGTGACAACCTCTGTTCACCTGGATGTATGAATCGCAGGGTGTGTGCGTGACCGCGCAGGGTGGTTCTCGGGCCGCGAGGGCGTGTCCGAGTTGCGCCCATGTAGGGTCGAGGCATACCGTCCACCCCAACATCTAGTGGTTACACCGATGTAGTTAGTCCACAGGTGGGGGCGGGTTGTCCACCTTCCATCCACGCGTTATCCACAGATCGATCACCAGGTGCGATCGCCGCGGGGCGCGTGGACTCAGCCGGTTGGTGGGCCCGATCGGTGGGCTGTGGTCGGTGGGCGCTGAGGTGTGCGAGCAGAGAGAAGGTCGGGGGCATGCGGTGTCCGTTCTGCCGGAACTCCGATTCGCGGGTCGTCGACTCGCGGGAGGTCGACGACGGACAGGTGATTCGCCGTAGGCGGTCGTGCGCGCAGTGCAGCAGGCGGTTCACCACCGTCGAGGAAGCCGTCCTCGCCGTGGTCAAGCGCTCCGGGGTGACCGAACCGTTCAGCCGCGACAAGGTCGTGCGCGGCGTGCGGCGGGCCTGCCAGGGGCGGCCGGTGGACGAGGACCGGTTGCAGCAGCTGGCGCAGAAGGTCGAGGAGACCATCCGCGCCACCGGCAGCGCCGAGGTGCCCAGCCACGAGGTCGGCCTGGCCATCCTCGGCCCGCTGCGCGAGCTCGACGGCGTGGCGTACCTGCGCTTCGCCAGCGTGTACCGGTCCTTCTCCTCGGTGGAGGACTTCGAGAAGGAGATCGCCGACCTGCGGGCCGCGATGGCCAAGGAACTGGCGGAACAGGATGAGCAGTAGACGTCAGTCACGGCGTCCCCGGGGCGGGGACCGCCGACTCACGCTTCGGCCGCATCGGACGGGGAGCCCGGACGTGGCCAGACCAGCACAAGACGAGGGAGAGGGACCGGTCATGACCGAGACCGTCGGGACCACCGCGGCCGACCTGGTGGGCGCACCGCGGCCAGGGCTGCGCGTGGAGCGCGTCTACACCACCGCGGGCGTGCACCCCTACGACGAGGTGACCTGGGAACACCGCGACGTGGTGATGACCAACTGGCGCGACGGCTCGGTGAACTTCGAGCAGCGCGGCGTGGAGTTCCCCGACTTCTGGTCGGTCAACGCCACCAACATCGTGACCAGCAAGTACTTCCGCGGCGCCGTGGGCACGCCGGTCCGGGAGAGCTCGCTGCGCCAGCTCATCGACCGCGTGGTCCTCACCTACGTGGCCGCGGGCGTCAAGCACGGCTACTTCGCGACCGACGAGGACGCCGAGGTCTTCTCCCACGAGCTCACCTGGATGCTGCTGCACCAGGTCTTCAGCTTCAACTCCCCCGTCTGGTTCAACGTCGGCACCAGCTCCCCGCAGCAGGTCTCGGCCTGCTTCATCCTGGCCGTCGACGACACGATGGACTCGATCCTCAACTGGTACAAGGAAGAGGGCCTGATCTTCAAGGGCGGCTCGGGCGCGGGCCTCAACCTCTCCCGCATCCGCTCGTCCAAGGAGCTGCTCTCCTCCGGCGGCACCGCGTCCGGTCCGGTGTCGTTCATGCGCGGCGCCGACGCGTCCGCGGGCACCATCAAGTCCGGCGGCGCGACCCGGCGGGCGGCCAAGATGGTCGTGCTCGACGTGGACCACCCCGACGTCGAGGAGTTCATCGAGACCAAGGCGCGCGAGGAGGCGAAGATCCGGGTCCTGCGCGACGCGGGCTTCGACATGGACCTCGGCGGGTCCGACATCACCTCGGTGCAGTACCAGAACGCCAACAACTCCGTGCGCGTCTCCGACGAGTTCATGCACGCCGTGGAGTCCGACGGCCGGTTCGGGCTGCGCTCCCGCACCACCGGCGAGGTCATCGACCGGGTCGGCGCCAAGGACCTGTTCCGCAAGCTGGCCAAGGCCGCGTGGGACTGCGCGGACCCGGGCATCCAGTACGACGACACGATCAACGCCTGGCACACCTGCCCCGAGTCGGGCCGGATCACCGCGTCGAACCCGTGCAGCGAGTACATGCACCTGGACAACTCCAGCTGCAACCTGGCCTCGCTGAACCTGATGAAGTTCCTCGCCGCCGACGGCACCTTCGACGCCGAGACCTTCGCCAAGGCCGTCGAGATCGTCATCACCGCGATGGACATCTCGATCTGCTTCGCCGACTTCCCGACGGAGCCGATCGCCGACACCACGCGCAAGTTCCGCCAGCTCGGCATCGGCTACGCCAACATCGGCGCGCTGCTGATGGCCACCGGCCACGCCTACGACTCCGACGGTGGCCGGGCGCTCGCCGCGGCCATCACCTCGCTGATGACCGGCACCGCCTACCGCCGCTCCGCCGAGCTGGCGGGTGTCGTCGGCGCGTTCGAGGGCTACGCCCGCAACGCCGACGCCCACCAGCGCGTCATGCGCAAGCACGCCGCCGCCAACGACCTCATCCGCACCTACCACGCCAACGACGCGGCGGTGCAGAAGGTCGCGACCCGCGAGTGGCAGGCGGCGCTGGCGGTCGGCGCGCGCAACGGCTGGCGCAACGCCCAGGCCAGCGTGCTCGCCCCGACCGGCACCATCGGCCTGATGATGGACTGCGACACCACCGGCATCGAGCCGGACCTGGCGCTGGTCAAGTTCAAGAAGCTGGTCGGCGGCGGCTCGATGCAGATCGTCAACCAGACCGTGCCGCGCGCGCTGACCGCGCTGGGCTACCAGGGCGAGCAGGTCGAGGCGATCGTCGAGTACATCGCCGAGCACGGCCACGTGGTGGACGCGCCGGGCCTGCGGCCGGAGCACTACGAGGTGTTCGACTGCGCCATGGGCGAGCGGTCGATCGCGCCGATGGGGCACGTGCGGATGATGGCGGCGGTGCAGCCGTTCATCTCCGGCGCGATCTCCAAGACGGTCAACATGCCGGAGTCGGCGTCGGTCGAGGAGGTCGAGGAGATCTACTTCGAGGGCTGGAAGCTGGGCCTCAAGGCGCTCGCGATCTACCGCGACAACTGCAAGGTCGGCCAGCCGCTGTCGGCGGGCAAGGGCGCCAAGGCCTCGGCCAAGGCGGAGCCGGAGAAGGTCGTCGAGTACCGGCCGGTGCGCAAGCGCCTGCCGAAGAAGCGCCCGTCGCAGACCATCTCGTTCACCGTCGGCGGCGCGGAGGGGTACCTGCACGCGGGCTCCTACCCGGACGACGGCCTCGGCGAGGTGTTCGTCAAGCTGGGCAAGCAGGGCTCGACCCTGGCGGGCGTGATGGACGCGTTCTCGATGTCGATCTCGGTGGGCCTGCAGTACGGCATCCCGCTGGAGTTCTACGTCTCCAAGTTCCAGAACCTGCGCTTCGAGCCCGCGGGCATGACCGACGACCCGGACGTGCGGATCGCCACCAGCGTCCTGGACTACCTGTTCCGCAGGCTGGCCCTGGACTACCTGCCCTACGACAAGCGCGCCCAGCTCGGCATCTTCACCGCCGACGAGCGCACCGCCCAGGTCGCCGCGGACTACGGCAGCTCGTCCGATGTGGACCTCGAGGGCCTGCGCACGTCGGTCGACGCCACCCCGCGCGCGGAGATCGAGTCCAGCCCCCGCCCGGCCACGTCGGAGGCGCACAGCTCGACCGAACTGCTGGAGCTGCACCTCGGCAAGGCCGCCGACGCCCCGCTCTGCATGACCTGCGGCACCAAGATGCGTCCCGCGGGCTCCTGCTACGTGTGCGAGGGCTGCGGCTCCACCTCGGGCTGCAGCTAGTCGGCTCGCCCGGTCCGCGGTGACCGGGTAACCCCGTCGAAGCGCCCATGTTCCCCAGGCACACTGGGGGACATGGGCGCTTTCTTGTTGGCGGGATACCTCGCGACCGCGCACGGGCAGGCCGTGTCGGTGTCCAAGTGTTTGGCGGACTTCGCGCCTGCTGACGAGTCCGACGTCTGGTTCTCGGATCCCGTGGCGGCCGCGCGGGCGGGGGAGCGGGTGCTGGGGGTGGGGTTCGCCGTTGAGGACGTACCCGAGTTGTTGGTCGACATGAGGAGTTGGCACTGGCCCGCGGCGCGAGGGCTGTTGCGGGTGGAGACGTTGCCTGACTGGCATTTCCTGGGCTTCGAGCCGGTGGGGTTCGACGGTGGGATTTGGCACACGTGGGGGTGCGTCGGCGGCTTGGTCGGTGATGTGGCCGCGGCGACCGGGGTGCGGCCCGGTGGGTGGGGGTTGATCGCGGACGAGGGGGACGCGCGGCGGGCGGCGGGGTGGTTGACCGAGTCCGGGTTGGGGGATCCCAAAGTGGAGCGGTGGTTTGCCGTCAAGGTGGTTGACCTTGTCCCTGGCGTCAACGTTTGAGGATGGGGGTGTGACGGACAAGGTTGTGGTTATCACCGGGGCTGGTACCGGGATCGGTCGGGCCACCGCGCTCGCGTTCGCGGAGCTCGGGGCGGACGTGGTCGCTGTCGGGCGGCGTCCGGGGCCATTGGGGGAGATCGCCGGTGGGCGGATCCGGGCGTTGCCCGCCGACATCACGGTGGACGCGCGGCGGGTTGTGGACACCGTTGTCGAGTGGTTCGGGCGGGTTGACGTCGTGGTCAACAACGCGGGGATCGTGGCATCGGGGGCGTTGGAGTCGGTGGCCGCCGAGGATGTCGCGGCGCAGCTGGAGACCAATCTCGTCGCGCCGATCAAGCTGACCCAGGCCGCGTTGCCGCACCTGCCCGAAGGGGGTGTGGTCGTGAACGTGAGCACCGCGATCGGTCAACGCGGGTGGCCGGGGAACTCCGTGTACTCCGCCACCAAGGCCGCGCTGGACTCGATCACCCGCAGTTGGACGGTGGAGTTCGCGCCCCGGGGGATCCGGGTCGTCGCGGTGGCGCCGGGGGCGGTGGAGACGCCGATCGCCGATCACCAGGGGTTGACCCAGGAACAGCGGCGTGAGGTTCGGGCGTGGCAGATTGCGCACACACCGCTCGGGCGGGTGGCCGCGCCGGAGGAGGTGGCGTGGGCGATCACGCGGTTGGCCTCGCCCGAGGCGTCTTTCGTCACGGGTGTGGTGTTGCCGGTGGACGGTGGTGCCGTTGTTGCGTAGTAAGAGGTTCATGCGCATCGGCGAGCTCGCCCAGGCCACAGGGACCACACCACGTGCTGTGCGGCACTACGAGCACCTAGGGCTGATTGCCTCCGAGAGGCTGCACAACGGCTACCGCGACTACGACGACGCCGTAGTGGCCCGTGTGCGCAATATCCGCTACCTCCTCGCGGCTGGCCTCACTCTCGACGACATACAAGCATTCGGCCCATGCCTGGACGGCGACATGCGCGCGGTAGAGCCATCCGAGGCCGGTATCCAGGTCGCGCGCAACCGCCTGGAGGTGCTCAACCGTCGGATAGACGCACAGGTAGAGGTGCGGGACAAACTCGCTGCCGCGCTACGCGCACTTGTGTGATGTGGCCGCAGGCGGCGTGAAGGTCTGGCGGATGTGGTGAGGGAAGCGTGAAGCCCGTAGTAATCAACCGGCTTTCCGTGCACTGTGGACACTATGAACGACAGGGAATGGCTGCGGCACTTCACCGAGGAGGTCGCGCACCGAGCGGCTCGACCCGAACCGGATTGGTCGCAAGAGGTTTGCCTGCACCCCGCGGTGATCCGAAGTATCCAACGCTTCCAGGTGGGCGAGGACGGTGACGGCACCAACCTCATCGCCAAAGCGGGCGACGGCGACTACGGCGCCACGGTGAAGCTCTTCATCGCCGAGGAGCAGAACCACGCGCGCATGCTCGCCAACCTTCTCAAGGCCGCCGACACCCCCACCATCGCCTCCCACTGGACCGACGCGGCCTTCGTGTGGCTTCGCCGCGCCCTCGGGCTGCGCCTGCAGTTGATGGTCCTGACCATCGCCGAGGTGGTCGCACTCGTCTTCTACCGCGCACTACGAGACGGAACGACCGACAAGCTCACTACGGAGGTAGCCCGCCGCATCTTGGCCGACGAACGCAGGCACGTCCCCTTCCACCGCGACCGCCTACGGTCGCTGGGCGGCCTACCGTGGGTCGCACGCGCTGGGTGGCGGCTGCTGTTCTTCGGCGCGACACTCGTCGTGCTGCTCGACCACGGTTCGGCGATGCGGGTGCTCGGGGTGTCCAGGTCGGCTTTCCTGCGGGAGGCCATGACCGAGTTCACAGTGGCGTCCGACCTGCCGGCTGTCACGAAAGGCAGGGCTGTGCAGTCAGTGGGGTGACCGCAACCCCAGGGAGGCTCCCATGACCGTCCTCGTCACCGGAGGCACCGGCACGCTCGGCCGCGACGTAGTGCGCGCCCTGCCCGACGCCAGGGTCCTCAGCCGCAGTGGCGCCGGTGTGCGCGGTGACTTGCTCACCGGCGAAGGCCTCGAAGAGGCCCTGTCCGGCGTGACCGCCGTAGTGCACTGCGCGACCACTCTCGGCCGTAAGGACATCCCCGCCACCGAGAACCTGATCGCCGCCATGCGCCAAGCAGGTAGCCCCCACCTGGTCTACATCTCGATCGTCGGCGTCGACCGCGTGCCGCTGCCGTACTACCGCACCAAGCTCGCCACCGAGCTGCTGGTCGAGGACAGCGGCCTGCCGTACTCGATCCTGCGGGCCACCCAGTTCCACGACCTCATCGCCAAGCTGTTCGCGAAGCAGCGGGCCCTGCTGTTCTACCCGGCATGCGACTTCCAGCCCGTCGACACCGGCATCGTCGCCGCCCGCTTGGCCGACCTGGCCATCGGCCCGGCTCGTGGCCGGGTAGCAGACCTGGGTGGCCCCACTGTCTGGCCTGCTCGTGACCTCGCAGCGCAGTATTTGGCGGCGAAGGGCCGGAAGGCGCTAAAAGTGCCGGTACGCCTACCCGGCGCCACTTTCGCCGCTTACCGCCGTGGTGACCACACCACGCCGGAGCACGCGGACGGCACTGTCGAGTTCACGGACTACCTGTCTGGTGACGCCCAACACAGTTGACTTCCACCAAGGTCAAGGTCCCACGCTGTGCGCATGACCCAGCACATGACCGCCGTGGCAGTCACCGGTTTCGGCGACCCGGACGTCCTGCGACCGATCACCCTGCCCGTCCCCGAACCCGGACCGGGCGAAGTCCGCGTGCGGATCAAGGCGGCGGGGGTGCAGCCCTTCGACGTCGCGGTTCGTCGGGGGGTGGGGCCTCCGGCACAGCAGGCGCGGTTGCCCCAGGTCCTCGGCAACGAGTTCGCGGGCGTGGTCGACGCGGTCGGGCCCGGCGACGCCGAGTGGGCGGTCGGTGACGAGGTGTTGGGCTTCGCGTTGTTCGGCAGCTACGCCGAGTACCGCTTGGTGCCCGCGGGGGACATCGTCGCCAAGCCTTCGGCCATGCGGTGGGAGGCGGCGGGGTCGTTCACCGCGGGTGCGCAGACCGCCACGATGGCGGTGGAGGCGCTCCAGGTGCGGGCGGGGGAGACCTTCCTCGTGCACGCGGGGGCCGGTGCGGTGGGCACGATGGCCATCCAGCTCGCCCGGCTGCGGGGCGCCACCGTGATCGCGACAGCGTCGCAGGCCAACCACGACTACCTGCGCGGACTCGGCGCCATCGCGGTCGAGTACGGCGACGGGCTGGTCGAGCGGGTCCGCGCGGTGGCCCCGCGCGGGGTGGACGTCGTGCTGGACGCGGCGGGTATCGACGCGGTGCTGGCCTCGATCGACCTGGGGGTCGACCGAGCCCGGATCGGCACCACCACGGTGTGGGACCGCGCGGCCGAGTTGGGCATCCTGCGGGTCACCGGCGTCCGCTCGGCCGCGAGGCTGGTCGGGTTGGTCGACCTGTGGTCGAGGGGTCTGCTGCGCACCCACGTCCGTTCGGTCCACCCGCTGGTCGACGCGGCAGAGGCACATCGGGAGGTGGAGACGGGGCACGGCCGCGGAAGAGTCGCGCTTGTCGTGCCCTGAACCGCCTATGATGGGGTACGGGCGCGGACGTCGGGGGTCTGTTGGCGCGCCACTGGGGGACTTCCGAGGTGGGGAATGGACGAATTCGGGCGCGGGCCGTACTACGGCCCGATGCCGTCGGTGCCCGTGGCCATCGTCGGCCCGCGCCCGGAGTCCCGTTTCCGCAGGTCGGTGGTGCTGATCCTGGTGCTGGCGATGCTCGTGGTGGGGATCTTCTGGGTGGTCCTGGTCGGCCGCATGGCAGCGGGCATGCCCCGCCCGGTCACCGGCACACCGCTCGCGGTGGGCGAGATCGATCGCGGCCAGTCGGCGAAGTCGCTGGTCGACCTCGCGGCCAACAGCCTGCTGAAGCCGGGGAGCAAACTCCCCACCACGGACTGTGAGCTGCCCGAGTTCGACACCGACCGCAAGGACCTGGAGTCGTACTACCTCGCCGCCATCGACTGCCTCAACCGCGCGTGGCGGCCCGTGGTGCTGCAGGCGGGCAACGCCTTCGTGCCGCCCAAGCTCGACACCCAGGACTCCCCGAAGAGCGACTGCGGCGAGGGGCCGAGCGAGGAGGAGGCGACCGCTTTCTACTGCTCGGAGGACCGCACGATCTACATGCCCCGCGTGCGCCTCATCGACGCGGTCTCCGACTACCCGGAGCTCCACATGGCCGTGCTCGCGCACGAGTACGGCCACCACGTCCAGTACCTTAGCGACATCTTGTACGCGGAGCGCCTCTTGGAGAACTCGGCGCCCAAGGACGAGTCGTTGGAGCTGTCGCGGCGCACGGAGTTGCAAGCCAACTGCTTCGCGGGTGTCTTCTTGGCCGCGATCAAGGACCACGGCTCCATCTCGAGCAAGTTCGCCGACGACTCCGTGGCGGGCTACGACGGCAGCGACGACACCGACACCCATGGCACAGCCCACAACCGCGGTATGTGGGCCAAGCGCGGTCTGGAGGCGGGTAACACCATCGCCTGCGACACGTGGTCGGCTCCGGTGGCCGAGGTCAAGTAAGAGCTACGGGATCGCCGCGCTTCACGGTTGACGCCACAACGCCAATACGCGGTCGATGTCGTCGCGGATGCGTTCACGGGCGGTGGCGCGTGGTACGCCCGCCATGAGCATGGCGTCGTAGTCGGTCTCCTCGTGCCGGATAGCGGCGACCACGGCAAGGGTGACCGCGTGTTCGTCCAACGCCTGACCGGCCGCCGACCGTCCCACCCGGCCGCTACTACGTGTTCCCGCGTGCTCGGCGATGGCCTGTGCGCGGGCTGTCTCCAGGCCGGGGAACAGCTCACCGATGCGTACGGCGAACGTGGCCTGGAACTCCACGTCCTGCGCGGCCCGGCGCTCGCGGTCGCGGACCTTGCGCCGCTCCCGCACCTCCTCGTCGGCCAGGCACTGCTCCTCCGCCGCCTCCAGCGCGGCGCGTTCGACGAGGATGCCCCGGCGGTCGAAGCGCTTGCGCGACTTGCTCCACTTCACCACCACCGCGGCGAGCCCGCTCGCCTTCCGCGCGCGGCGGGTCAGCGCGGCGTCGCCGGACGGCAGGTACACCAGGTGACCCATGTCGGCGCAGTCGAGGCACAGCGGCACCTCGTGCTCCAGGAAGTGGAACTCGCCGGTGTCCCGGCACTGCGCGCAGTGCCACGCCTTGTCGGGGTGGATCACCACGAGGTCCGGCGCCTTGGCCTGGCGCTCGGCGACCTTGGCGAGCCGGGCGGGGGACAGGTCGGGGTCGGTCCACTGCGTGCGGAACGAGGCCTCGGCGTCCTGGTCGCCCGCCGAGCTGAACAGCAGCCGCCTGCGGTCCCTGGTCGCGGCGACGTGGTCCACTTCGGACCTGGTCAGGCCGCGGTCGGCCGCCCACTTGTGCAGGCTGCCCAGCGCCTCCAGCAGCCGTGGTGGCGGCACGGCCGCCTGGGTGTCGAGGTGCGGTGTCCGGCCGAGCTCCCACGCCTGCACGGTGCGCCCGCTGATCCACCCGAGTCCGGAAAGCACGTCCAGCGGGGCGACGACCTTCTTGCGCCGCAGCAACTCCTCGGCCACTTCGGCCACCCGCCGGTCCAGCTTTCCGCTCATGTGTCCTCCTCGTTGGCCATGGTCTGGTAGGCCGGTCGCAGCCAGTCGACGACCGGGCGTCCCGCCACGGTCAGCCTTAGCGGTGGTAGTCGGTCCAAGATGGCGTCGGGTCGTCCTCTTACCGGCATTGAGGTCGGCAGGGTTACCTGCGCACCCCAGAACGAGTCGAGTAGGTCGCCAAGAGGTTCCGCGTTGTCGGTGGGTTCCGCATGGTCCTCACGGA
Source organism: Actinokineospora auranticolor (assembly GCF_041897805.1). Taxonomy (GTDB): domain Bacteria; phylum Actinomycetota; class Actinomycetes; order Mycobacteriales; family Pseudonocardiaceae; genus Actinokineospora; species Actinokineospora auranticolor. The sequence goes on along the minus strand of NZ_CP154825.1, from coordinate 6,986,519 downwards.
GCCCGCGGAGGTTGTCGAGCAACTCCTGCCTACTACGTCCACGCCAGGCCAGGATCTCGAAGGGGTCGGAGTCGAAGGATTCGGCCAAGAGGTAGCAGGTCGCGGCGAGATGCTTGCACGGCACCTCCCAGTCCGGGCAGGAGCAATCCATGGACAGCTCCTGGAAGCTGTCCGGGAACAACCGCAGCCCGACCTCGCCGAAGACCCGCTCGATGTCCTGCGGCATCTCACCGGCGAGCAGCTTAGCGAGGAACAACGCCTGTCCCGCAAGCGCTTTCTCGACCTCGAACCACTGGTCGGAGGTGAACGCCTTGACGCTGATGCGCACCCGGTAGGGCTCCGGCCGCGAACCCTGCACTTGCGCCACAACGATGCTGGTGGACAACGACATGCTCATGACCTGTCCGGCCCGCGCATAGCGCTTACCGCGTTCGAGACGTCCTCCGAGCCCCAACAACTCCAACGCCTCGATGAAGCGCCGCGACCACCACGTGCGCGCGATGTCGCCACGCTGGCTACGCGCGCGTACGCCACCCTCCACCGGGATGGGACCGGAGGGCGTATCGTCCCGCCACCACTCGTCACTCACCGACAGCCTCCGACGACAGGGTGACGAGTTCGCGAAGTTCGGCTGTCGACAGCTCGGTGAGCCAGTTCTCGCCGGATCCGATCACCAGTCGCGACAACGCCTTCTTGTCCTCGATCATCGCGTCGATGCGCTCCTCCAACGTGCCGATGCACACGAACTTGCGCACCTGCACGTCCCGGCGCTGCCCGATGCGGTAGGCGCGGTCGGTCGCCTGGTCCTCCACCGCCGGGTTCCACCAGCGGTCGAGGTGGATGACGTGGTTGGCCGCGGTCAGCGTGAGACCGGTACCCCCGGCCTTGAGGGACAGCAGGAAGATCGACGGGCCGGTCCCGGACTGGAACCGCTCGACCATCGCGTCCCGCTGCCGCTTGGGTGTCCCGCCGTGCAGGAACGCCACCTCGGTGTCGAACCGGGCCGCCAGGTGCGGCACCAGCATCCCGCCGAACTCGGCGAACTGGGTGAAGCAGAGCGCCCGGTCGCCCTCGGCGAGCACCTCCTCCAGCGTCTCCTCCAGCCGGGCGAGCTTGCCGGAGCGGTCGGCGACCCGCGACCCGTCGCCGAGGAAGTGCGCGGGGTGGTTGCACACCTGCTTGAGCTTGGTCATCGTGGCGAGCACGAGTCCCTTGCGCTGCACCCCCTCGGCTTCCTCGATCTTGGCGAGCATGTCGTCGACCACCGCGCGGTAGAGCGTGGCCTGCTCGGTGGTGAGGTTGCAGAACTGCTTCATCTCGAGCTTGTCCGGCAGGTCGTCGATGATCGACGGGTCGGTCTTCACCCGCCGCAGCACGAACGGTCCCGTGATGCGCCTCAGCCGCGCCGCCGCGTCCTCGTCGCCGTGCCGCTCGACCGGGACGGCGAACCGGGCGCGAAACCGCGTCAGGGGGCCGAGCAGGCCCGGGTTGGCGAAGTCCATGATCGACCACAGTTCGGCGAGCCGGTTCTCCACGGGTGTGCCGGTCAACGCCACCCGGTGCCGCGCGGGCAGGGCGCGTAGTACCTGGGATTGGCGGGAAGCGCTGTTCTTGATGTTCTGCGCCTCATCGAGCACGATCCGGTGCCAGCCCAGGTCGGCGAACTTCTCCGCGTCGCGGGTCGCGACCGCGTAGGTGGTGACGACGAGGTCGACGTCCGCGATCGCGTTGGAGAACTTCTCTCCGGTAAGCCTGTTCGCGCCGTGGTGGACATAGACCCGTAGTCCCGGTGCGAACTTCTCCGCTTCCCGTTGCCAGTTGCCCACCAACGACATGGGGCACACGATGAGTGTTGGCGGTACTACGGCGTCGGCGCGGGTAAGAACCTCTAGAGCGAGGAGTTGGATGGTCTTGCCCAAACCCATGTCGTCGGCGAGGCAAGCACCAAGGCCCAGTCGGTCAAGGAACGCCAGCCACGCCAGACCGCGTCGCTGGTAGGGCCGTAGTTCCGCGTGGAGCCCTTCCGGTGTCTCGGCGGGCTCCAGCGTCGCCTCGACGTCGCCGCTGAGCAGGTCGGCCAACCACCCGAACCCGCCGATGCCGACCACGGGGACCGGGAGGCTCTCGTCGTCGGCCATCCCGGCCAGGTCCAGCACGTCGCCGACCGACATCTGACCGCTGCGTGAGCGCTCCAGGAACGCCATGGCGGCGCTCAGCCTCCGCTGGTCGACCTGTACCCACTGCCCGCGCACGCGGACCAGGGGCACCTTCGCCGCGGCCAGGTCACGCAGCTCCCGCTCGGTGAGCGTCGCGTCGCCCAGCGCCAGGTCCCAGCGGTAGTCGACCAGTTGGTTCCTGGCGAGTGGGGTGGTGCGGGTGACGGTTCCGGCGGCGCCGCGACTCGTAGTGGTCAACCGCAATCCCACCGCCGAAGACGTGCGGGACCACGCGGGTAGCAGAACACCGAACCCGGCTTGGTCGAGCGTCGCGGCGGCGGTGAGGAAGCGGTGCGCGCCATCGGCGTCCACGCGCAGTTCGACCGGTCGCCGCGTGCGGAGGCACTCGTCCAGGTCGGGCAGGATCCGCGCGGCACGGCCCAGTTCGGCCAGCAGCAGTTCCTGCGGCCGGGCGACCCAGCGGTGCAGCAGGGCGTCCCGCGTCCGCTGCCACACCTGCTCGGCGGGCACCAGCACGCTGGGGTCGTCGGCGGCTTGGAGCAGGAACTCCAGTACCCAGTCGGTGTCGTCGGACGCGGGTGCGCGCAGTCGGAAGCACGCCCGGATCGGGCCGTCGTGCGCGCCGCCCGCTCGCCACTCGTCCAGTTCGGCGGCCAAGCGCGCGGCCCGTTCGGGCGCGAGGTCGAGGAGGGGGTCACCGGTCAACGCGGCCAACAACGCGACGGGCTCGCCGTCTGCGGGCCTCTTCGGGCCTAGGCGTGTGCCCGCCAAGCGAGAGCGGGTAGCGCCGTCGACGAACGCGTCCAGCATCGGCCGCAAGACCTCGTCCGCGCGCCTACCGTCCATTCCGTCGACCTGCACCGCCCGCAGCGCGGGAGGCATGGCCTCACGAAGACGGGCGTACCGGGCCGAATCCGCCCCCGACAACGCGGGACGCCACCGCGCTGCGGGACCGTCCTCCTCGCTCACCACCGTCGGTAGTACCTGACCCCGACCGACGAGGTCTTCGGCGAACGCGGACACCGCACTCAGGTACCGCACACTCGTGCCCACGCGCACGTCACCCCGCTCGGGCACCGCTCCTCGCGCGAACGCCGCCGCCGACATCCGCACCGCGGGCACCCGCCACGTCGACAGCTTCACGGCGCCGCGCGGTGTGGCGGCTCTGGCCAGCGGATCGCGTACCAACTCCGGGGAGGCCACGGGCGCGGACGGGTGCGACGGCAAGAGCACCAGGTACTCGTCCACCACGCCGTGGACCAGTTCCGCCAAGGCGCGCGACGGCAGGGCGAACGGGTGGTCCGAGACCGCCTTCGTCGCCCGGCCCTGCCGACGCGCGGGTAGGCCGGAGTCCTCCGCCCAAAGCGCCACATCTCCGGCGACAGTCACCAGACAGTGCAGCGCCAACACGGCGATGACCCTACATACCGGTCTAAGCCTCGCCGAGAGTGCTCAGCAGGAACTCGTAGACGATCGCCGACATGAACGCCCGCTGTGAATTGTCTGCGGCAGCGCCGTGGCCGCCCTCGATGTTCTCGTAGTAGTGCGGACGGTGCCCCTGCTCGATCATGCGGGCGGCCATCTTGCGCGCGTGCCCGGGGTGTACCCGGTCGTCCCTGGTCGAGGTCACGAAGAACACCGGCGGGTACTTCGTTCCACTGTGGACGTTGTGGTACGGCGAGTAGGTCTTCAGGTACGCCCAGTCCGCCGGGTCGTCCGGGTCGCCCCACTCGGCCATCCACGACGCGCCCGCGAGCAGCAGGTGGTAGCGGCTGAGGTCGAGCAGCGGCACCTGGCTGACCACCGCGCCGAACAGCTCCGGGTAGCGGGTCAGCATCACCCCGGCCAGCAGGCCGCCGTTGCTGCCGCCCTGCATCCCCAGCCGCGCGGGCGTGGTGATGCCGCGCGCGACCAGGTCCCGCGCGACCGCGGCGAAGTCCTCGTAGGCGCGCGGCCGGTTCTCCCGCAGCGCCGCGCGGTGCCACTCCGGGCCGTACTCGCCGCCCCCGCGGATGTTGGCCACTACGTAGGTGCCGCCGTGGGTGAGCCAGCCCCGGCCGAGACCGCCGCTGTAGCCGGGGGTGAGCGAGACCTCGAAGCCGCCGTAGCCGTAGAGCAGCGTCGGGCCGCTGGTGTCCGGGCCCGCGACCACGAAGTACGGCACCCGGGTGCCGTCGTCGGAGGTCGCGAAGTGCTGCTCGACGGTCAGGCCCTCGGCGTCGAAGAACGCAGGTGCCTGCTTGAGCGTCTCCAGCTCGCCGCCGACCTCGCCGCGCAGCAGTGTGGCGGGTTGCAGGTAGCCGCTGACGTTGAGCAGGTACTCATCCGAATTGTCCGGGTCGGTGTCGATGACGTTGGCCGAACCGACCTCCGGCGCTCCGGACAGCGGTGCGCGCGCCCAGCCGTCCGGGCCGTGGGTGAGCACTTCCAGGCGGGTCTTGACGTCGGACAGCTCCACCAGGATCAGGTGGTTGCGGGTCCACGCCTGGCCGCTGAGCGAGGTGTGCTCGTCGGGCACGAACAGCGGCGTCAGGTCGCGCCCGCCCGCCATGAAGTCGTCGAACCGCGTCGCGAGCAGCGAACCCGCGCGGTGGGTGGTGCCGTCGACGGTCCAATCCGAACGCAGCGTGACCAGCAGCCACTCCCGGTGGATATCGGTCGAGGCGTCATCGGGGACCTCGATCCGCACAAGGTCACCACCGGCCGTGCGCAGGTACTCCTCCGAGGTGAAGAAGTCGGGAAAGCGGCCCACGAAGTCGCGCTCGAACCCGGGGGTGGAGTCGTGGTAGGCGTAGACGGCGACGTCCTCGGGCTTGCCCTCGAAGACCATCTCGGCCTCGGCCAGCGGGGTGCCCCGGCGCCAGCGCTTGGCGACGCGGGCGTAGCCGGATGAGGTCAGGGAGCCGTCGCCGAAGTCGGTGCCGACGTAGACGGTGTCCGCGTCGATCCAGCCCACGCGGGTCTTGGCCTCCGGGAGGGTGAAGCCGTCGGTGACGAACTCGCGGGTCCGCACGTCGAACTCGCGCACCACGGTCGCGTCCGCACCACCGCGGGACAGCTCCACCAGCGCCAGGTGGTAGTCGGGCCGGAGCATGGTCGCGCTGTTCCACACCCAGTTCTCGCCCTCGCGCTCGGCCAGCGCGTCGACGTCGAGCAGGACGTCCCAGTCGGGTGACGCGGACCGGTACTCCGCCAGCGTCGTGCGCCGCCACACCCCGCGCGGGTGCGCCGCGTCCTGCCAGAAGTTGTAGAGGTACTCACCGCGGCGCCGGGGGTATGGGATGCGGTCGTCGGCGTCGAGGACCTCCAGCAGCTTCGCTCTGGTCTGCTCGAACCGCTCCCCACCGGTCAGTTCCGCGACGGTCTCGGCGTTGCGCGCGCGCACCCAGTCCAGGGCTTCGTCACCGGTGACGTCTTCCAGCCAGAGGTACGGGTCCGCGGTGGAGTCTTCGGTCATAACCGCCAGTCTGCCGGCGGATAGGCACATGTGAGCTAGCGTTGGCCCCGTGGAGATCGGATTCGCTGTCCCCGTGTCGGGTTCCTGGGCCACTGTCGACAATCTCGCGCGGGTTGCCACCCGCGCCGAAGACCTCGGCTACCGCTCGTTGTGGACGATGCAGCGCCTCTTGTCGCCACCTGACGCCAACTGGGGTGAGGCCTACCGCACGGTGCTCGACCCGGTGGCCACCCTGTCGTTCCTCGCGGCACGCACCAGCCGTGTCCGCCTGGGTGCCGCGGTGCTCAACATGCCGTTCTTCGCCCCGGCGCTGCTGGCCAAGCAGCTGGCCACCGTCGACATCCTCTCCGGCGGGAGACTCGACGCCGGCCTGGGCATCGGCTGGTCGGACGAGGAGTACGCGGCGGTGGGCGCGGACAAGGCTCGTCGCGGCAAGCGCGCCGACGAGTACCTACCGCTCCTGCGCCGCTTCTGGACCGACGATGTCATCGAACACGAGGGCGAGTTCTACCGCGTGCCCCCGAGCCGGATGGATCCCAAGCCGGTGCAGCCGGGCGGGCCGCCGATCCTGCTGGGCGCGGGCGCCGAGGCGGCCCTGCGCCGCGCGGGCCGCCTGGCCGACGGGTGGGTGAGCAGCAGCCGCGCCGACCTGACCGCCATCGGGGACTCCGTGCGCACCATCCGAGAGGCCGCCGAACAGGCCGGACGCGACCCGAACGCCCTGCGGGTGGTCTGCCGGGGCGCGGTCCGGGTCCGCCCGGACGCGGGCGACCGGCGCCCCCTGACGGGCAGTGTCGAGCAGATCCGCGACGACTTCGGCGCATTGGCCGCGCAGGGCGTCACGGAGGTGTTCATCGACCTCAACTTCGACGCCGAGATCGGCACCCCCGACGCCGACCCGGCAGCGTCGATGGACCGCGCGGAGGCTGCCTTGGAGGCGTTCGCCCCCTGAGCCGGTGGCGGAGTTGTCCACAGGCGGGCACCGACCGCTTCCGCGTGCCCAGCGCGGCGAATAGGCTGGAGAACAAGGGGTTCCCCTTGGCGGGGGACCCCTCGCGGGCGTTGGGCTCGAAATGCTTGGGAGTCCTCGCGGATGGTGGAGAGCGCGCCCGAGGCCCGACCGGTGGGTGGACGGGCCCCGGGAACGCCGGTCAGTCGCGCCAGCCCGCGAGGGTGGTGCCCTTGGCGACGTCCACGCGGAAGCCGATGGTGATCTCGGCGGTCTCGCCGGCGGGCACGTCCAGCGCCCAGGTCAGCTCGCCCAGGTCGGTCTGCTCGCTCGGCTGCGGCTTGACCACGACGTCGCGGACCACGATCGCCTCGCTGCGCGACACCGGCACCTGGTCGACCACGGTGATCTTCGAGCGGTGCGGGCCGAAGTTGCCGACCTTGATCCGGTAGGTCGCCTCCTCGCGGCGCGTGCCGCCCAGTACGGCCTTGCCCGCCGACCGCTTGACCAGGTCGCGCTCGACCCGCACCCGGTCGTCGATGCCCAGCGCCAGCTCGACCTCCTCGCCCGGCGCCCAGACGGCCAGGTTCGTCACGCCGACGAACTCGGCGTCGTGGAAGATCGACGCTCGGCCGGCGCGGAGGGTGTGTTCTGAGTTGTTGGTGACCTTCGCGCGCAGGTACGCCTCCGGGCCCCGTAGTGGGACGGTCACGTGGTCCACGCTCGCGGGCAGCTCGATGGCGGTAACCGTGGTCCGGTGGGCCGTACCGTCGGCGGGTACGGCGATAGGGCGGCTCGGACGGTAGGTCGTCGCTGCGGCGCCCTGCTCGGCTACCGCGTAAGACTCGGCGATCGGCGCGGCGGAGTACCCCAGCGGTACACCGGCGGGCGCGGCCATCGGGGCGGCGGCGCCGAAACCGGCCCGGGACGCCGACGCGCGGGGGGCGGGCGGCGGAACCGGCTTGAGCGCGTCGAGGTACCACGGGCTGAGCTCCGGCACGTCCACCCCGTGGGCCGGTCGGGCCGTGGACAGCCGCAGGTCGCACTCCGGCCAGTCCTCGCCGCTGTACTGCGTGACCAGCCCGTACCAGGTCAGCGACAGCGTCTCGGCACTGAGCCGGATGTCGTAGCGGGACTCCCAGTTCGCGGAATCCACCAGGTAGGAGACCTCCAGCTCGACCTCGGCCGCCGCGGTCGCCGCCAGGTCCACCTCGACGGCCGTGTTGTCCGGCTCGCCGACCTGCCGCCGGTCGGCCAGGCGCCGCTCGGCCTCGTCCAGCTCCTCCTGGGTCCGGCGGATCGACTCGACCACCTCCCGGCGCTGCCGGTGCGCGTCGGTCAGCTGCTCGGCGAGCGCCGCGCCGACCTCCGCGACCCGCCCGGGCGCCGCCTCGTCGCGGGCCAGTGCCTGCGCGAACGTGGCGCTGGTGCGCCGGGCCATGGCGTTGAGCACCTCGAGCCGGGTGTCGAGCACGGTGAGCCGGTCGGCCTGGTCCGCCTGCGCGCGCTGTAGTGCGTCGCGGCGCTCCTCCAGCTCGCCGAGCGCCGCGTCCTGGGTGCGCGGGTTGCGCTCCGGCCGCACGTCGACCCCCAGCACGGTGGCCGGTCCGTGCCCGCTGACCCGCACCGAGTCCGGGTGCAGGTCGCGGGGGAGCCCGCCGACCACCACCCGCTGCTCGCCCTCGGCGGCGGTCACGGTGGCGCGGCGGGTGACCCGCGCCTGTCCGGGGTAGACGGTCACGGCGGTGATGGGGGCGTCCAGGCGGGTGCTCACGCCGCGAGGCTACTCATCCGACCGGCCCAGCGGCAGTGGTTCGCCGGGGCCACGACCGTCGAACGTCCCGTGTGGACAGACTGGATAGCCCTTGACACTGGTGAGCGGTGGGGACAAGGGTGCGCAGAAGGTCCCCACCAAGCTTTGGAGAACGCTATGAGACGTGCGAGACCCGCCGTCACCTGTGTGCTCACCGCGCTGGTCGCCACCGCGGCGCTCGTCACCCCCGCCTCGGCGGAACCGGAGCCACCCGCGCCGGTGTTCGTCGACGGGCAGGCCCAACCGGTGTTCAGCAGCACGGACGTCGTCCGTGAGTCGTTGTGGGTCAACGCGCCCGTGGACAGCGACAACGACGGTCGTGACGACCTCGTGCATGTGGAGGTCGTGCGTCCGCGCGCCACCGAACAGGGCTTGCGCGTACCGGTCGTCTACCAGGCCAGCCCCTACTACGCGGGCGGCAACGACATTCCGAACCACAACGTGGACGTCGAGCTGAACGCCCCCGACAACCGTCCTGGGCCGAAAGCGGCGCGTTCCGGGCTCGCGGGCCCGAACCCGGCCATCACCTGGCGGTACGAGTCCTACTTCACCGCCCGCGGGTTCGCCGTGGTCTACGCGGAGTCGCTGGGCTCCGGCCAGTCCACCGGGTGCCCGACCAGCGGTGGCCGCAACGAGACCATCGGCGCCCGGTCGGTCATCGACTGGCTCAACGGTCGCGCTCCCGCGCAGGACGCCGCCGGGACGCGCGTAACCGCCGGGTGGACGACCGGCAAGGTCGGGATGATGGGCGTGTCCTACAACGGCACCCTGCCCAACGCTGTCGCCACTACGGGCGTGCGCGGGCTGGAGACCATCATCCCCATCGCGGCCATCTCGAGCTGGTACGACTACTACCGCGCGGACGGCGCTGTCGTCGCCCCCGGCACGTACCAGGGTGAAGACCTCGACGTCCTGGCCAAGTACGTGCACACCCGCGCCGACCGCGCGCCGTGCGCCCCGGTGATCGACGAGATCACCGCGCAGCAGGACCGGGTCACCGGCGACTACAGCCAGTTCTGGGACGAGCGGAACTACCTCAACGACGTGCGCAAGGTCCGCGCGTCGGTGCTGGCGGTGCACGGGCTCAACGACTGGAACGTCAAGATGACCCACGTGGCGCAGTGGTACGACGCGCTGAAGCGGCAGGGCGTCGAGCACAAGATCTGGCTGCACCAGTCCGGCCACGCCGACCCGTACTCCCTGCGCCGCGACGAATGGCTGGCCACGCTCAACAAGTGGCTGTCGCACTACCTCTACGGCGTCGACAACGGCATCCAGAACGGACCCCGGCTGACCATCCAGCGCGAGGACAAGTCGTGGGTGGATGAGCCGGAGTGGCCCGCCCCCGCCGCCGCGGCGGCCACGCTCTACCCCGGTGCCGGTGGCGCCACCGCGGGCTCGCTGACCGTCGGGCGGCCGGACCGGCGCGTGGTGGAGTCGCTGACCGACGACGCCACCAAGCTCGCCGCCGACCTGGCCAACGCCCCGACCTCGCCGAACCGGCTGATCTACCTCAGCGGCCCGGCGAGCACCCCGGTGCGGTTGAGCGGCAAGGGCGAGGCGTACCTGCGGCTGGCCTTCACCCGCCCGGCGGCCAACGTCACCGCGCTGCTGGTCGACCGCGGTCCGGACGGCAAGTCCACGATCGTGACCCGCGGCTGGACCGACCCGCAGAACCGCAAGAACATCAGCCGCACCGAGCCGATCCAGCCGGGCAAGTACTACGACCTGCGGGTCGACCTGGTGCCCGACGACTACGTGTTGGCGGCGGGCCACCGCTTCGGCCTGGTCGTGCTCTCCAGTGACAACGAGTACACCCTGCGCCCCGCACCCGGCGCCGGGATCTCGGTGGACCTCAAGGGCAGCAACCTGACCCTCCCGATCGTGGGCGGGCTCGACGCGCTCAAGTCCGCGGTCGGCTGACCTCGCGACGCCCTACCCGGCGGCGGCCCTCCCACCAGGGGGCCGCCGCCGTTCGCATTGTCCACAAGGGACAATCAACCCCGATTTCATCCACACACCCCGAATCCATCCACAGGCCCACCCCCGCCCATTGCCGCGAACCCCTACCGCGAGCACAGTGGTCCCATGACGACAAACCTCCACCAAGCCGCCGACCTCATCGCCGCCATCCCCTACCTGCTCGGGTACCACCCCGACAACTCCGTCATCGCCCTGACCCTGCGCGGCCCCGGCCCGGTCCCGTCCCTGGGACCGGTCATCCGCGCGGACCTGCCCGCCCCACCGGACTACGAGGCGGGCGCCGCGCACCTCGCCATGGTCGCGGTGGAACACGACGTCGGCGCCGCGATCCTCGTAGTGGTCGGCCGGGGCGGGGAACCCCTGCCGCACCGGGAGTTCGCGGACATGGCCAGGGCCGAGCTCGCCGCCAGCGGCATCACGGTGCCGCGCGCGCTGTGGACCGCGTCGGTCAAGGCGGGTGAACCCTGGCGTTGCTACGACGACTTGGACGGCGGCGTGGTACCGGACCCGGATTGCTCGGAGATAGCCGCCCAGTACACGGTGGCCGGGGTGGTCAAATACCCGTCCCGCCAGGCGATGGCCGACACCCTGGCACCGGATCCAGCGGCGGATCTCGAGCGCCGCGCGGAGATGATCGACCAGTTGCTGTCCGAGGAACTGGACGACCCCACCTCCGACGAGGATCTGTTCTCTCATGTGGAATCCGCTGTGGACGCCTTTCACGAGACCGCCGTGTCCTCCACACTGGACGGACTCTCTCGAGGGGCGCGCAGTCAGGCGCCGCACTCACCGGACTACCGCGAACCGGGGCTTTCCGACGAGCGGATAGCCAGGTTGGCGCTGGCCTTGGGACGGGAGGGCGTACGTGACAGGTGCCTCGCCTTCGCCATGACGGCCAAGGACGCGGCGGCCGCTCGATTGTGGACCAGGATGGTCCGCGCGGTCCCCGAACCCGAGCGTGCCGAACCGGCCTGTCTGCTGGCGGTTAGCGCTTACCTGGCAGGCAACGGCATCTTGGCGCACATCGCGCTGGAGATCTCTTCGACCGCGCAGCCCGGGCACGTGTTGTCGAGCCTCTTGGTCTCGGCAGCCCACCACGGGATGCCACCGGATGACCTACGCACGCTCATCGAGGGCGTAGTAGTCAATCTCGACGATGTGCGCACCGAGGGGTCGTTGAGGCGTGGTGACCCACCGATCCCGTGCGAGCTTCCCCGGGAAGTCATCACGGCTCCGGTCATCAGGAGGTTGGCGCGTCAGCGGCCGGTCACCTGATCGGGCGGAGGCGGCGTGGTCCGGAGTCGTGCCGCGACGGGGGCGGTCCGACCGTCGCGCGCGCTCCCGTGACGAAGGCGCCCGCGGCGGAGGCCAGGATCGGCTCCAGCGTCAGGGCGCGGATCTCCGGGATGTCCTCCGCCAACGCCGCCACCCGCAACACCAACCGCTCCAACGCGGACAGGTCGGCGGGCTCGCCACCGCCGTAGCCCGCCAGCAGCGGAGCCGTCTTCGGGGCGCGGACCAGGCTCGCCGCGTCCGAGTCGGTCAGCGGCAACGCCCGGTGCGCCCGGTCGCCGAGCAGGTTGCTGATCACGCCCGCCAACCCGAAGGAGATCACCGTGCCGAACGAACGATCGTCTTGGAGGCTTATGGAACAAGAGTTGCCCTTGGGGGCCATGCGCTGCACGTAGACCTCGTCGACACCGGACACGGCCCGCAGGTCGTGGTAGGCGTTGCGGATCGCGTCCGCGGTCGTCAGGTCGAGCCGGACGCCGATCAGGTCGCTGCGGTGCCGGAACACCTCGCTCGCCGTCTTCAGCACGATCGGCAGGCCGAGTTCCGTGCCCGTCGCGACCGCCGCGTCGGGGCCGGTCACCACGCGGAACGGCATGACCTCGACGCCGTAGCAGCCCAGCAGCTCCAGCACCTGGTCGTCGGTCAGGTCGACCTCGCCCTCCGCGCCGGACAACGCGGCGGCCACCACCGCGCCCGCCCGGTCGGGGTCGAGGCCGTCCGGTCGGACGAACTCGCCCACGGGCGTGGACCGCCAGCGGGCGTAGGTCGTGGCCCTGGCCAGGGCGGCGGCCGCGCGCTCCGGGCTCGGGTACGACGGGACCGAGCCGCGGCCCGGGGCGCCACCCGGGCCGGGCACCGCGAGCTCGGCCGGGATGCCCTCGGCGGCGAGGAAGGTGGAGACGATGGGTTTGCGGTGCGCGTCGCCCAGGTCCTCGGCCGCCTCGCGCAACGCGCGGGCGTAGGCGGTGCCGGGGATGGCCAGGGGCGGGACGAACACCACGATCAGCGAGTCGACGTCCGCGCGGCGCAGCGCCGAGGACACGGCCGCGGCGAAGGAGTCGGGGTCGGCCTGCGCGCCGACGTCGACCGGGTCGCCCGCCAGCGCCAGGCCCTGGGCCAGCGCCGCGTCGGCGGCCAGCACGCCGATGGCCGACGAGTTGCCGACCACCGCGACCCGGTCGCCGGGCGGGAGCGGCTGGTGGGCGAGCAGCAGCGCGGTGTCGAAGAGCTGGGCGATCGTCTCCACTCGGATGACGCCCGCCTGTTCGAACAGCGCGCTGAGGCTCGCGTCGTCCACGGCCACGCCCGTCTTGGCGAGGGCGGGCAACACGGTCTTCTGACCGGACTTGACCACGACAACCGGCTTGCTCCGCCCCAACCTGCGGGCGAGCCGGGCGAACTTGCGGGGGTTGCCGAACGATTCCAGGTACAACAGAACAACGTCGGTCGCCGGGTCGGTTTCCCAGTACTGCAACAGGTCGTTGCCGGACACGTCGGCGCGATTGCCTGCGGAGACGAACGTCGACAGGCCCAGGCCGCGGCTGGCCGCGTCGGCGAGGATGGCCGTGCCCAGGGCGCCGGACTGGCAGAAGAAGCCGGTGCGGCCCCGACCGGGCAGGGTCGGGGCGAGGGTGGCGTTCAGCCGGACCGCCGGGTCCAGGTTGACCACGCCCAGCGCGTTCGGGCCGACCACCCGCATGCCGTGCGCGCGGGCCTCGTCGACCAGCCTGCGCTCCGCGCCGCGGCCGTCCGGGCCGGTCTCGCCGAACCCGGAGCTGACCACGACCAGCGCCTTGACGCCCTTGGCCAGGCAGGCGTCCATGACCTCGTCGACGCCCGCCGCCGGGATGGCCACCACGGCCAAGTCCACCGGGTCGGGGATGTCGAGCACGGTCGGGTACGCCCGCACGCCGCGCACCGACCGGTGTTCGGCGTTGACCGGGAACACCGGTCCGGCGAAGTCGGCGGCGAGCAGGTTGGCCAGCACCGCGTTGCCGACCTTCGCCCGGTCGGTCGACGCGCCGATCACCGCGACCGAGCGGGGGTGCAGCAGGTTGTGCACGCTGCGCGCCTCGGCGGCCTGCTCGCGGGAGTGCGCCACCGCCACCGACGCCTCGGTGGGATCGATGGCGAACTCCAGGTGCAGCACGCCCTCGTCGAAGGCCCGGCTGACCTGGTAGCCCGCGTCCCGGAACACCCGCACCATCTGGACGTTCTCGGCCAGCACCTCGGCCTCGAACCGGGCCAGGCCGCGTTCGCGGGCGGCCGCGGCGAGGTGCTCGAGCAGGATCGAGCCGAGTCCGCGGCCCTGGTGCGCGTCCTCCACGACGAACGCGACCTCGGCGGAGTCCTGGCCGGGCAACCGCTCGTAGCGGCCGACCGCGACGATGTCGTCGCCCAGCAGGGCGATGAACGCCACCCGGTCGTGGTGGTCGACGGTGGTGAACCGGACCAGGTCCTTCTCCGGGATGCGCGGGTAGGGGCCGAAGTAGCGGAAGTAGCGGGTGCGCTCGGACAGCCGGGTGTGGAAGGCGAGCAGCGCGTCGGCGTCGGTGGGCACGATCGGGCGCAGGTGCGCGGTGCCACCGTCGGCCAGCACGATGTCGGCCTCCCAGTGGCGCGGGTAGGCGTAGGGGTCGCGGCGCGGCGGGGTCACGTCAGTCCCTCGGGTCGTCCGGGTCAAGGCCGTGCAGTGGGAAGACCGCGCTCCGCACGTCCCGGATCACCGTGTCCACCGGCTGCTCCCGCCCACCGCCCCACGGTTCGAACGCGGTGTCGCGGTCGTCGCCCATGGTGGTCGGCAGATCGGCGCGCGGGGCCATGCGGCGCACGTCGGTCAGCCAGTCGACCGGGACCGCCGTGTCCACCGGCAGGTCGCGGTCGAGCACGGTCGCGAGCAGGTGCGTCCACGAGCGGGGGACGACGCGGAGCAGTTCGTAGCCGCCGCCACCGGTGACGAGCCACTTGCCGCCCGCGTACCGGTCGGCGAGGTCGCGCAGCACGCGGTAGATCTCCCGCTGGCCGTCGACCGACAGCGCCAGGTCGGCCAACGGGTCCTCGATGTGTGTGTCCACACCGCACTGCGTGACCAGCACCTGCGGTCGGAACGCGCCCAGCAACGACGGCACCGTCGCGTGGAACGCCCGCAACCACTCGGCGTCGCACGTGCGCGGGGCCAGGGGGATGTTGACCGATGTCCCCTGCGCCTGGCGTCCGCCGAGTTCGGTGACGAACCCGGTTCCCGGCCAGAGGGTCGCCGGGTGCTGGTGCAGCGAGACGGTCAGCACACGCGGGTCGTCGTAGAAGGCGGCCTGCACGCCGTCGCCGTGGTGCACGTCGACGTCGATGTAGGCGACGCGCTCGAACCCGTTGTCCAGCAACCACGAGATGGCCACGGCGCAGTCGTTGTAGACGCAGAACCCGGCCGCCCGGTCCGCCATCGCGTGGTGCAGCCCACCGGCGATGTTCACCGCCCGGTCGACCTCCCCGCTCGCGATCCGCCGGGCCGCCGTCAACGTGCCACCGACCACCAACGCCGCCGCCGCGTGCATCCGGTCGAACACGGGGTTGTCGGCCGTCCCCAGCCCATAACCCAGGTCCCACCCCGCCGACGGCGCCTCCCGCACGGCCGCCACGTAGTTGGCCCGGTGCACCCGCTCAAGATCGGTGTCCTCGGCGGACACGGGAGCGACGACCTCGACCCCGTCCAACACCCCGAGCCCCCGCGCCAACCGCATGGTCAGCTCCAACCGGAGCGGGTTGAAGGGGTGGTCGTCCCCCATGTCGTACCCCAGCAGCGCGGAATCCCACACCACACCCGCACCGACCCGCGCACCCATACCCGCACCCTAGAGCGTGCCGTCCCCCGACGCCCAGCACCGCCGCGACCGGCACGCGCCGGGATCAGACGGCTTCCAGGACGAAGAACAGGAAGCTCAGGAAGGCGCCGGAGGGGAACGGCGCCATCTCGTCGGGGAAGAGTTCGTGGGCCTCGGGTGACGGCGGTGGCTCGCTGATGACGGCCGTGCGGAAGCCCGCCGCGGTGAAGGCGTCGGTCATCGCGTGCAGCGGTCGGTGCCAGTAGGTGAGCACAGCCTTGTGGCCGTTGAACTCGTACTCGTCGGTCCACTTGGTGGTCGCGAAGTAGTCGCTCTCCCGGTGCGCCATCTTCAGCATGATCGGGTGGTTGACCACGACGATCAGCCGCCCGCCCGGCTTCAGCACCCGCCGCAACTCGGCCAGCGGTCCGGTCCAGTCCTCCAGGTAGTGCAGCACCAGGGCCGCGACCGCGTCGTCGAACGCGCCGTCGGGGTATGGCAGCGGCTCGCCGATGTCGGCGACCCGGAGATCGGTGTCGGCACCGAGCCGCTGCCGGGCCAACTCCACCATCTTCGCGCTGCGGTCGAAGCCCGCCACCACGGCGCCCCGCTCGCGCAGCGCCGCGGACACGGGGCCCGCGCCGCAGCCCGCGTCGAGAATCCGCCGACCGGCCACGTCCCCGGCCAGGTCCACGATCGCGGGCCGGGCGTAGTAGGCGTTGAGGAGGCTGGTCTCGTTCTCGGCTGTGTACGCCTCGGCGAAGTCGTCGTAGTCGTTCTCCACGGCCACGTCGGCGGCGGGACTCCCGGGGTTGGTCGACATGTCCCCATCCTGCCGAGTGATCAACCTGACCCCCGCGCGGGTTAGGTTGTCTCGACGGGGTTTTCCAGGTTCCGGCTCCAGTGGGACCACGAGCCCGCGTAGAGCGCTGCCGGGCTGTCCGGGCCGCGCAGGCCCGCCACCTCCAGCGCCAAGACGACCGACGACGCCGTGACGCCGGAGCCGCAGTAGGTGCCTACCTCGGTTGTGTCCGTTACGCCCAGGGCGCGGTAGTGGGTGGCGAGGGTTTCGGCCGGGTGCCAGAGGCCGTCGGGGGTCGTGTGGGCCGTAAAGGGGGCATTCACGGCTCCTGGGACGTGGCCCGCGCGCGGGTCGATGGGTTCGACCTCGCCCCGGTAGCGCTCGGGCGCGCGGGCGTCGAGCAGGAGGCCGTTCGTGGCCAGGGCGGCGGCTTCGGGGGCGTCGATGACCGGCATGTGGCCCGGCGTCACCGTGAAATCACCCGGGGGAGGGGTTGGCACCTCGGTGGTGACGCGTTGCCCTGCTGCCGTCCACGCGGCGTAGCCGCCGTCGAGTACAGCGACCTCACGGTGTCCCGCCCACCGCAGCAGCCACCAGGCGCGGGCCGCGACGGAGCCGTTGTCCGAGTCGTACGCGACGACCGGGGTGTCGGCGCGGACACCCGCCGCGCGGAGGGCGTGCGCCAAGACGTCGGGGTCGGGCAGCGGGTGCCGACCACCGTCCCCGGGCGGGGCCGCCAAGGCCGTGTCCAGGTCGACGAAGACCGCGCCCGGCAGGTGTCCTGCCTGGTAGTCCTCCCGCCCGGGTGGGCCCGCCAGCCGCCAGCGGACGTCCAGCACGACCGGGGCGCGCGCACTGTCGAGAAGCGACACCAACTCTTCCACCGACACCAGGGGTGACTGCACCGGCCCATCCTGCCGGCCCGGGCCTTTGGTCACTGACCGCTACTACCGCACTGCTCTGTCGGGGCGAGCGACTAACATGGAGGTGACGAAGGGGAACCGGCGTGAACGAACTCATCGACACCACCGAGATGTATCTCCGAACCATCTACGAGCTCGAGGAGGAGGGCGTCGTCCCCCTGCGCGCCCGCATCGCCGAGCGGCTGGGGCAGAGCGGCCCCACGGTGAGCCAGACGGTGGGCCGCATGGAGCGGGACGGCCTGGTGGTCGTCGCGGGGGACCGCCACCTCGAACTGACCGACCACGGCCGCTCCCTGGCCATCGCCGTGATGCGCAAGCACCGGCTCGCCGAGCGGCTGCTGGTCGACGTCATCGGCCTGGAGTGGGAGCAGGTGCACAGCGAGGCGTGCCGGTGGGAGCACGTGATGAGCGAGGCCGTCGAGCGCAAGCTGGTCAAGCTGCTCGGCCACCCCACCACCTCCCCGTACGGCAACCCCATCCCCGGCCTCGACAAGCTGGGCGAGGGTGAGCCCGCGCCACCGGTGGAGGCGGGCCTGGTCCGGGTCGACGAGGTCGCCCGCCGCGGCGGGGGCCGGGTGGAGATCCGCCGCATCGCGGAGCACGTGCAGCTCGACGCGGACCTGATGGCCGGGCTCAAGGCGGTCGGCGTGCTGCCCGGCAGCGTCGTCACCGTCGGCCCGCTGCGCCCGGACGGCAGCGCCATCGAGGTCACCGGCGCGGGCACCACCGCCGCCCTGTCGCCCACGGTGCTGCACGCGGTGCTGGCCCGCACCCAGTGACCCCCGCGGACCGGGCGGCCGACCGGTTCCGGCGGCTGCACGGCCGCGCACCGGCGGGGGTGTGGTCCGCCCCCGGCCGGGTCAACCTGATCGGCGAGCACACCGACTACAACGACGGCCTCGTCCTGCCCTTCGCCCTGCCGCACCGGGTCGCGGTCGCCGCCGCGCCGCGCGCCGACGGGTTGCTCGCCGCGGTGACCGTCGGGGACGACGGCAACCCCCAGCGCGCCGAGCCGGTCCCGGTCGCGGACCTGGCGCCCGGCCTGGTCACCGGCTGGGCCGCGTACCCGTCGGGGGTCGCCTGGGTGCTGCGCGCGCAGGGCATCACCGGCGGCGCCGACCTGGTGATCACCGGCGACGTCCCGGCGGGTGCCGGGCTCTCCTCGTCGCACGCCCTGCAGTGCGCGGTCGCCCTGGCGCTGCTCGGCCTCGCCGACATCGAGCCGCGCGGGACCGCCGCGCTCACCGAGCTGGCCCACTGGGTGCGGCGCTCGGAGAACGATTTCGTCGGCGCCCCCACCGGCCTGCTCGACCAGACCGCGTCCCTGTGCTGCGTCGAGGCGCACGCCCTGTTCCTCGACGTGCGCTCCGGCGCCCAGGAGCAGGTCCCGTTCGCCGCGCGCGGGTTCGAGGTGCTGGTCATCGACACCCGCGCCCGCCACTCCCTCGCCGACTCCGAGTACGGCGACCGCCGCCGCGGCTGCGAACGCGCCGCCGCGCTGCTCGGCGTCCCGGCGCTGCGCGACGTCACCCCGGACACCCCGCTCGCCGACCTCCCCGAGGAGCTGCGGCCCCTGGTCCGGCACGTGGTCACCGAGAACGAGCGGGTGCTGCGGGTCGTCGACGCCCTGCGCGCGGGCGACCTCGCCGCGACCGGCCCGGACCTGACGGCCTCGCACACCAGCCTCCGGGACGACTACCGGGTCTCCTGCCCGGAACTCGACCTCGCGGTGGACGCGGCGCTCGCCGCGGGCGCGGTGGGTGCCAGGATGACCGGCGGCGGCTTCGGCGGGTCCGCGATCGCGCTGGTGCCCCCGGGCGCCACCGGGGTCCGCGACGCCGTGCTCGCCGCGTTCGCGGCGCGGTCGCTCGCCGCACCGCGCCTGTTCACCGCGGTGCCGTCCGCGGGCGCGCACCGAGACCACTGACACGGAGAGGGACCCAAGGTGAAGTTGCTCGTCACGGGCGGAGCGGGATACGTCGGCAGCGTCTGCGCTGCCCGGCTGGTGGAGGCGGGCCACGACGTCGTGGTGGTCGACGACCTGTCGACCGGTCACGCCGACGCCGTCCCCGACGGCGCCCGCTTCGTCGAGGCGGACATCGCCGAGGCCGCCCCGGAGCTGCTCGGCGCCGGGTTCGACGGCGTGCTGCACTTCGCCGCCAAGTCGCTGGTCGCGGAGTCCATGGCGGACCCGGCGAAGTACTGGCAGGGCAACGTCGTCACCTCGCTGCGCCTGCTCGACGCGATGCGCGACGCGGGCACCCCGCGGCTGGTGTTCTCCTCGACCGCGGCCACCTACGGCGAGCCGGAGCAGGTCCCGATCCTGGAGACCGCCCCCACCCGCCCCACCAACACCTACGGCGCGAGCAAGCTGGCCATCGACCACGCCATCACCTCGTACGCCAAGGCGCACGGCCTGGCTGCGGTCAGCCTCCGCTACTTCAATGTCGCGGGCGCCTACGGGAGCTTCGGCGAGCGGCACACCACCGAGACCCACCTGATCCCGATCGTGCTCCAGGTGGCCCTGGGCACCCGCGAGTCGATCTCCCTCTACGGCGACGACTACCCCACCCCGGACGGCACCTGCGTCCGCGACTACATCCACGTGCTGGACCTGGCCGAGGCGCACCTGCTGGCGCTGGCCAACGCCACCGGCGGCGAGCACCGGATCTTCAACCTGGGCACCGGAACCGGCTTCTCGAACCGCCAGGTCGTCGAGACCTGCCGCGAGGTCACCGGCCACCCCATCCCCAGCAACACCGCCCCCCGCCGCCCCGGCGACCCCGCCACCCTGGTCGCCTCCTCCGCCGCCGCGCAGGAACACCTCGGCTGGCGCCCGGAACGCGCCGACCTGCACGCGATCATCTCCGACGCCTGGAAGTTCGCCCAGTCCCGAGCCTGACGCGGGTTACCGCCTCGGCCGGTCAACCGGTGGGTCTCGTGCCGGTCGTTGTGCGGCAGCGGTTCGGGTGGCAGCCGGAGCGCGCCGACCCGCACGCGATCGTCTCGGACGCCCGCGGGTTCGCCGGTCCCGGGCCTGGTGCGGGTGTGGCTTCGGGCTGGCCTACCGGTGGCGGGCTGAGTGTCTCGGCCACGCGCGCCGTCTTCGCCGTTGTGGCGCGGAGCAGTCCGAGTGCCGGCCGGGACGCGCCTGCTGTCCACGCGACCTTGCCAGTGGATGGAAGGCTCGCGCGGCCGGCGCGGGTATGGCTGCGGCCGGACTACCCGTGGCGGGTCGAGTGTCCTGGCGGTGTCCGTCGTCTTTCGCCGTTGTGGTGTGGAGCGGTCGGGTGGCGGTTGGGGCGCGCTTGCCACTCAGGCGACCGTTTCCGGCGCCTGGGAGTTCGTCCAGTCTTGGGCGCGAATCGACCGCGGCCCCGCCGGTGCACCGGCGGGGCCGCGGTTTCCGGACTCACAGGCGCGCGGACACGAACACCTTGCCCTCGGTGTTCACCACCTCGATACCGGCCACATCGGACAGATCGACCAACGCCATGCCGTCCAGGTTCGTCCCGCTCGCCGCGCCCTTGGCCGACACCTGCCAGCTCCCGGCCTGCTCGCGGATCCCGTCCTTGCCGACCACGACCACCCGGCAGCGCTCGCCCTCCGGGATCCCGGTCACCGACGCGTTCAACCGCACCCACCCTTCGGCGGGGGTGAGCCGGGCCGTCAGCTGGGCCCCGCTCCGGGGGTCGGTCGCCTGCAGGACCTGACCGGGTTCCGGGGTGTCGGTCGGGGCGGCGGTCGCCGTCGGGGTCGGCAGGGCCTGCGGGTCCCCGGTGGACCGTCCGATCACGACCCCGGTGCCCAGGACCGCCGCCGCCACCGCTGCCGCCGCGACGGCCGCGACCGCGATCCCCCGGTTGCGCCGCACCGCCGACTCGGTGCGCACCTGGCGCAGCGTCCTGGCCAGCAGCAGGTCACCGCCTTCCGGCGGGCCGTGCAGCAAAGCCTCCGCCGGCAGCTCTCCCGCCATGTCCCGCACCTCCTCCAACTCCGCCAGTTCCGCGCGGCACGCCGCGCACCCGGCCAGGTGGTCGTCGACCGCCCGGCGCTCGTCCTCGTCCAGCGCGCCCAGCGCGTACGCGCCGAGCATCGGGGCCTCGTGGGTGCTCATGCGGTCCCCTCCAATGCCGCCCGGCGCCCGGACATCGCGGTGCGCAGGGCCTGCAACGCGTAGTGCGACCGCGATTTGACCGTCCCCGGGGCGATGCCCAGCTCCTGGGCGGCCTCGGCGACGCTGCGGTCGCGGAAGTAGATCTCCACCAACACCTTCCGGTGGTCCTCGGACAGCCCCTCGATCGCGGCGAGCACGCTCATCGAGTCCACCACCCGCTGCGCGTGGTCCTTGGCCACGGGCACGGCGGTCGGCGACTCGGCGACCTCGGTCGGTCGGGCCGCCTTGGCCCTGACCTTGTCCACGATAAGGTTCTTGGCCACGGTGAACAGCCAGGCCCGGACCGAGCCCTCGCCGCTCATCAGCTTGTCCGCGTGCCGCCAGGCCCGCACCAGCGTCTCCTGGACCACGTCCTCGGCCGCCGCCCGGTCGCCGGTGAGCCGCACGGCGTAGGCCAGCAGGGCCCCGCCGTGTTCCTCGTAGAGCGAGCGGACCAGCGCCTCGTCCCTCGATGTCGCCCGTGCCCGGGCGAACAGCCTCGCCATGCCGACTCCTGTCCCAACGGCGTCCGGTTGCGCTTTCCCGGCTGACACGTGCGCCGGGCGGGTTCGGTTCGAACGCGACCCGTCAGCAGTCGCGGCCCTGGTTGATGCAGGTCACGACGTCGGCCGTGGCCGCCTCGGTGCGCACGTTGACGAAGTGCGCGTGGTCGGACGCCGACGCGCGGTCGGCGACCTCGGGGAAGCTGCTGATGGTGAAGTCGGTGTCCGCGGGCAGGTCGTACCCGACCTCAACGCGCAGCCGCGGCACCGGGAACGTCGCGCGCGGGCAGGCGCCGTTGCCCGTGGGGAACCTCAGGTGCGCCTTGTGGTCGGGGCTGTCCGTGGCGCGACCGTCCCAGCAACTGGGGAACTCGTAGACGCGCAGAATCCGCGCACCGGCCGGGCAGCGCGGGTAGCTCGTAGTGGCGCGGTCGGGGAAACCGGCGCATGTCCACGTCGGGCGCGCGCCCTGCCCTGCCTTGGCGTCACCGGTGACAGTGCGCAAGAACCGCGGCATGGCGACAACCTTGCTCACCGGGCTACCGAGGAAGGTGATGTGCACGGAGTCCGGTGCGCGTACCTCGTCGTGGTGGCCGTTGAGGTGCAGCACGGGCCAGTAGTAGCTGGAGGCGTCGCCGTCGCGGCAGGTCGTCTTGGCGGCGGCGAGGGAGTCGTTGGTGCTGAACGCGTCGGTGCTGAGGTTGCCGACGTAGTCGTGCAGGTGGTGCGCGCCGTCGCGGACGCCGGGGGAGGCCACGAGGTTGTCGGAGTTGCGGTGGTTCTCCGCGTTGCGCCCGCAGTCGACGGTGTAGCTGCCGGTCGAGGCGCCCGCGCCGACCGGGATCGCGGGTGTCGGGACCACCGACTCGATGTCGACGACGGCGCGGGGCGCGGGGTCGGCGGCGCAGGCGGTGAGGGAGCCGAGCGCGGCGATCAGGGCGCAGAGGCGGAGCACATGATCACTTTGGTACCGGGCCACAGCGCACCAGTGAACACGACCGCACACCGCGGTGGCGCCGGGATGAACGCGTTACCCCGAACGGTCCAGGAGCAGACCGGCGCCCAGGCCCACGGCGCCGCTGATGCCCGCCGCGCCGACCCGGCCCGCGTTCCGCTCCAACTCCACCAGGCACTCGCCGACCACGATCGCGCCCGCGGCGCCCGCCGGGTGACCCGCGGCCAGCGTGCCGCCCGCCGGGTTGAGCCGCTCCGGTCCGGCGTCGAAGGCGCGGCGGAACCGCAGGCACTGCGCGGCGAACGCCTCCCCGAACGCGAAGACGTCCACGTCGTCGGCCGAGAGCCCGCAGCGCCGTAGTACCAGCGCGACAGCCTCTTGGCCCGCCAGCGTGGTGACCGGGTCGGTCGCCACTACGGCCGACGTGACGACTCGCGCGCGGGGGCGCAGACCAAGGCGGTGCCCGGTGGTCAGGTCGCCCACCAGCAGCAGCGCGGCTCCGTCGGCGGGCGAGGCCGAGGTGGCGTCGGTGTGCCGGTGGTCGACGCGCGTGGGCCACCCGCGCCCGGTGAGCGCCAGCGCGTCCTGGCCGTCGGCGCCGAGACCGGCGAACGCGGGCGGCAGCGGGGTCAGCGCGTCGCGGCCGAGGTCGGGACGCACCAGCTCGTCGTGGCCGAGCCCGAGGTCGACGACCGAGTCGGCGAAGGCGCCCGCGCGCCACGCGGCGGCCGCCTTGTGGTGCGACTCCAGGGCGAACCCGTCGAGGTCCTCGCGGCTGAACCCGTCGACCGTGGCGTCGAGGTCGGCGGCCACCCCGGGGTGCACGGACCCCGTGCGCCGCACCACGTCCACGTCCGTCCACAGTGGAGCGCGATCCGCCTGCTCCGGCACCCGCGACGAGCTCTCCACGCCACCCGCGACCGCCAGGCCCACCTCGCCCGCGCGGACCCTGGTCGCGACCTGGGCCACCGCGTCGAGCCCGGACGCGCAGAACCGGTTGACCATCACGCCGGGCACGCCGCCGCGCCCGCCGCGGTCCCAGCCCGCCAGCAGCGTCGCGGTCCTGGCCAGGTTGCCGCCCTGCTCCCCGTGCTGGGCCATGCAGCCCAGCACCACGTCGTCGACCTCGGCGGGGTCCAGTCGCGGGTTGCGCCGGAGCAGGGCGTCCAGCAGGCCGGTCACCAGGTCCAGCGGGGTCCGGTGGTGCAGGCCGCCGTCCGCCGAGCCGCGCCCGCGCGCGGTGCGGACGAAGTCGAACAGGTACGCCTCGCCCCCCATGTCGTCCCCCCGTCGGATCCGGCCTCGCCCCGGGGCCAGTTCTAGTCGCGCGCGGCGGGTGCGGCAACCACTGCCCGCCGGGAGGTTCGTCACCGCGCGTAGTCGAGTCCTAAGTGGACCCCTAGACCGCCGGGTCGCGCCGTTCGCCCGTGCCGAGTACGGGACTACCGCTATGCTGGTCGCCCGTACCGCGAGGCCCCTGCCCGGGCCGTGGGAGCAACCACCCGAAACGGCATGACCACGCAGACGACGACGCCCCGGCCATGATCCACCCACCGGACCGGCCCAGCCAGCTCGGCGCGGGTGGCGACAACGCCATCGCCCTCACCATCGGTACCGCGGCCGACGAGTGGACCCTGCTCATCCTGCGCCACGCCCTGCAGCGCGGCACCCGGCACGCCCGGCGCTGGCAGGAGCTGCTGCCGATCTCGCCCGCCGTGCTGGCCTCCCGGCTGCGCCACCTCAGCGACCAGGGCGTGCTGGTGCGCGCCGACCAGGAGTGGCAGCTCAGCCCGCGCGGCGCGGCGCTGTGGCCGATGATGCTGTCGGTGTGGGCCTGGGAGGTGGCCTGGGCCGACGGGCCCGGACCCGACCTGCCCGCCATGCGCCACGCCGACTGCGGCGCGCTGTTCGAACCCGTGCTGGCCTGCGGGACCTGCCGGGTCGCGGTCGCCCCGCGCGACGTCGAGGCCGAGTTCGGGCCCAGCGGCTCGTGGCCCCGGTCGGCGCCGATCACCACGCTGCGCCGCCGCGCCAGCGGCTCCACCAGCCTGGGGCCGGGCTTCTTCCCGCAGAGCCGCGCGCTCATCGGCAACCGCTGGTCGGCGGCCATGCTCGGCGCGGTGTTCCTCGGCGCCCGCCGGTTCTCCGACTTCCAGCGCCGCCTCGGCGCCCCGACGACCGTGGTGGCCGACCGGCTGCGCACCTTCCGCGCCCTCGGTTTCCTCACCGCCTCCGGCGACCCGGACCGCTCCGACCGGTCGGTCTACCGGCTCACCGACAAGGGCCGCGCGTTCTTCCCGGCGATCATGACCGGGCTGGACTGGGGGCAGCGCTGGTTCCTCGCCCCCGAGGGGCCCGCGGTGCTGCTGCGCCACCGCGGCACCGACCACGAGTACCACGTCACGCTGGTGTGTTCGGCCTGCTCGCGGCCCCTGGCCGGGCGTTCGGTGCGGTCCGTGCCGGTGGTCTGACGATCCGCGTGCAACCCTGGGGCGGCGCGCGTCCGTCCTGTGGTCATGAAACGCCTAGGAACCGTCATCGGCGCAGGCGTTCTGCTCGCGGCACTGACCGCTTGCGCCGGACCCGAGGCCCCGGGCGACCCGGGTGGCTTGCGACCCGGGGCCCCCGGCTCCGCGGTGGTCGAGCCCGACCGCCAACCGGCGCGCACGCCCCCGAGCGGCGGTACCGCCGTGCCCTCGGGGCAGGTCGACGCCGAGGGCTTGGCGGAGAACTACCCGGTGCTGGTGTGGACCGAGGACAGCGGGACCACCGTCGGCGCGGTCGCCCAGGAGGGCGGCTGCGGCAAGGCCAGCGCCGAGGTCGCCGACCAGACCGCCGCCCACGTGGTGGTCACCCTGGTCGAGACCACCCCGGCGAAACCCCAGCAGTGCACCATGGACCTGCGTTTCCCCAGGCTGACCGTGCAGTTGGACCAGCCGCTGGGGCAGCGCCAGGTGGTGCTCAAGAGTGAGCAACGGAGCGCATGAGCAGATTACGGATGAACACGTTCGGTAGCCGCGACTGGCGTTGAGCCGGTAAAGACATCTCCTCCCGGGTGCCCCGGTCGGTATTGCCCCACCGACCGGGGCACCACCTTGTCGCGCGCTGCAACCGGGACGGCGTGCATTACCGTCCTGGGGTCATGAAGACCATCCTGTCCACGGCCGTCACGGCCCTGGCTCTCCTGGGGCTCGCGGGCTGCTCGGCCGACCCGGCCGCGCCGTCCCCCGCGCCGGGCACCCAGCCCGCCGGATCGGCGGCCCCCGCCCCGACCGGCGGCTCCGCCGCGCCCGCCCCCGCCCCCGGCACGGCACCCACGAAGTCGCAGGCCCCGCACGTCGCCGTGCAGCCCGACGGCAAGGTCGACGTGCCCGCGGGTTACAAGGAACTGCCCGCCGCTCAGGTCGACGTCAAGGCCCTGCCTGACACCTACAAGGAACGTCGGGTCTGGTCGTCCGCGGACGGCAAGTCGCTGCAGCTGGTCGCCGTCGCCCGGGACGCTTGCGCGGGGATCGACGCGCAGGTCAGCCAGGCGACCGACACGTCGGTCACCGTCAGCCTCAGCCCCATGACCTCCCCCCAGGGCGGCCCGGAAGGCGGCAAGGTGTGCGCCACGGTGCTGACCCCGCGCGCGGTCGAGTTGGCACTGGAGCAGCCGATCGGCACCCGCACGGTGGTCGTCACCGAGAACGCGGGCTGATCGCGGTACGGGCCGGTCGGTCCTGGCTGTGGGACCGACCGGCTCTCGCGGTGCCGCCGGAGCGGGCCCGGACGCCCGGCTCCGGCGGCACCGCGGCTTGGTGGTCCCGGCTCGTGGATGGGCATCGGTGTTTCCCGGTGCGAGGATTTCGGCCCATTTCTCTTGGGGCGACGCTATGCCTCCGGCCCCGGTTTACCGCTTACCGGCGGATACCGACGGTTTCGGCTGAAGATGATCAAGCCGGTGGACAAGTGCCCTGGAGCGGGCGGGTGCGCTGGTTCGGTTTGGTCGATTCGGTGAGCCGGAGGATCCGACATGGCCTCGATGGGCCTCCGGCCCCGGTGTCCGGTCGGCCCCGACGGCTTCGGCTGACGGTGGTTCAGCCCGCGGGCGGCTGCCCGGATCCGGTGAGGGGCAGGTTCGGCCTGCCTGGTTCGGCGCGTTGTGCGCGTGGAGATGATCTCGGCGCGCCTTCGGCCCCGGCGTTCGGGCGACCGGAGGGCGCAGGCGTTTCGGCAGAAGGTGATCCGGTCTTTGGCGGGTGCCCGGAACGGGCGGGGGGACGGGGTCGGCCTGTCGATGTGGCGAGCTGACGATCTCGCGGTGCGCCGCTGGCGTCCGATTCGCCGTCGGATATCGGTGTTCCGCACCGAAGATGATCAATTTGTGGACGAGTGCCCGGAGCGGGCTCAGCCTGCTGGTTCGGCGAGACGCTGCTTGGCGGCGATTTCGGCGCGCACCTCTGGTCCCGGAATCTGTTTGCCTGCCGGTACGGGAGCCGTGGTTCGAAGGTGATCGAGTCTGCGGGCGGGTGTCCTGGAACCGGCTGGTGGTCGGGCTCGTCCTGCCTGGTTCGGCGCGTCGTGCGCCTGGAGATGATCTCCGCGTGCCTCCGGCCCCCGGAATCAATTCTACCGAGGTGGACCGACAAAAGGCCGAGAAGACGATCAAGCCTGTGGACAACCGCGAACCGTCGGGGCGTCGTCGCGACCTCAACGGAGTTGTCCACAAGCTAGATCATTCTCGGCCGAACCGTCAGTCCTCGCCGGTAGAATTGCTTCCGGGGGGCCGGAGGCGCAATGCCACTAACTTAAGCTAGGTGCGAGGATTCTGATGGTGGCCGGACCCTGATGTCGAACGCCTTGATGTTTGCCTTTTTGGTGGGGTAGCGTTTATGGCGTCCACGTTTGGCCACACGGGGGCACGTTCGGTGCCTTCGGGCCGCGAGGTGTCTCTCGTTGATTTCCGCGCAGGTCTCCGATAACGCTCTCGCTTGGCGTTCAGGGGGAAAAATCCGCCTCGGCGGGGACCTGGCGTCGGATAACTCGAAGAGACCGCATGAAGGACAGTCGATCAGGGTCGACGTCGGCCTCGTCGGCCGCCGAGCACATCAAACGCCGAATGCCATAGTGTGCGAGCAGGAACGCCCACAGTTCCTGACGCACCATGTCGGGCGATCTCGACCGCAGCGTCTTACCCGATCCTTGTTGATGGGTCTTCATCTCATCGATCAAACCCTCGCATTCCCAGCGTTCATGGTAGGCGAGAGCCAATTCCATGGCGGTCGCCTCGGCCGGGTCGAGAATCGACGTCACCACGCACACGACCTCGGCTGCCCCGTCACCCGCCCGGTCGGGAACCTGATATTCGACCACCCGAACAGGTTGCGCATCCTCGGAACGACAATCCTCGCCGCGGCGGGCCTTCTCGATCAGCCGATCCCGGCGCCCTCGGCGCACGGCCGAACTGACCAGGATCGAGCGATACGAACCGTCGGGCAACCACTCCAACACCGGCAACGTGACAGCCGAACTCACTCTCCACAGCAGGTCAGCGCCAGTACGACGGAACTCGTTCCACAGATCGAAACCGTAGAATCCCCGATCTGCGATCACCAGCATGTCCGGCTCGACAGACCCGATGATGTCTCTCGCGAGAGTTTTCTCGCTGGTCAGGCACCCGGCGATCGCGGCCCCCACGATCGCGCGGGAACCACACTCGCCCAACACGATCATCAACGCCCGCGGAAACGCTGACTCGACCGACTGATTACGCTGTCGACCGAACTCCGCCGCGTTCTCGGGCGTATCCGGAACATCCACGGAGAACCCATCCATCGCCATCAACCGCCGCGACGCCAACCACGCCCCTGTGGTACCCCGCCCCGCCACCGGAACAGCGACCCGCTCAAACAACAGACTCAACGGCTCGACCCCCAACCGCTTCCGAGCCTTGGAAATAGCCGCCGTCGAGGGAACATTCCACTCACCACGCCACGAACCCACAGACCGCAACGACCCAACAAGCTTCCGCATCACCTCCTCGTAATCATCATCGAAAAACAGGCACATCCCCAAACAAAACCGCACCACCACATGCGCGGGAAGCAACCGAGACCGCAACTCGCGACGGCCCGTCTCGTTCAACACATCCTCGATCACATCTCGAGGAAAAACCTCCGCCAACACACCCAACGAGATCCGATCGGTCAACCGAACAGCCGACGAATCAACGACACCACCACGAACCTGCACCACGCGAGCCACCCGAAAACAATAGCAGCTCCTTGCTTAAGTTAGTGGCATTGGGCCGGAGGCGCGCCGAGGTCCATTCTCAGCGGCGGAAGGTGACCTGGAGCGTTGGGGTCGTGGTGCCCGCGAAGAAGTCGTTGCCCTTGTCGTCGACCACGACGAAGGCCGGAAAGTCCTCGACCTCGATCCGCCAGACGGCTTCCATGCCGAGTTCCGGGTATTCCAGGACCTCGACCTTCTTGATGCAGTCCTGCGCCAGCCGGGCGGCGGGGCCGCCGATCGAGCCCAGGTAGAAGCCGCCGTGGGAGTTGCAGGCGTCGGTGACCTGTTTGGAGCGGTTGCCCTTGGCGAGCATGACCAGGGAGCCGCCCGCGGCTTGGAACTGCTCGACGTAGGAGTCCATGCGGCCCGCGGTGGTGGGGCCGAAGGAGCCCGACGCGTAGCCGTCCGGGGTTTTGGCCGGGCCCGCGTAGTAGACCGGGTGGTCCTTCAGGTACTGGGGCATCGGCTCGCCCGCGTCCAGCCGTTCCTTGATCTTGGCGTGCGCGATGTCGCGGGCCACGACCAGCGGGCCGGTCAGGGACAGGCGGGTCTTGACCGGCAGCTCGCTCAGCGTCGCGCGGATCTCGTCCATCGGGCGGGTCAGGTCGATGCGCACGACCTCGTCGGAGAGGTCCCCGCCCTCGACGTCCGGCAGGTAGCGGGCCGGGTCGCGCTCCAGCTGCTCCAGGAACACGCCGTCGGGGGTGATCTTCGCCTTGGCCTGGCGGTCGGCCGAGCAGGACACCGCGACGCCGACCGGGCAGGACGCGCCGTGCCGGGGGAGCCGGATGACGCGCACGTCGTGGCAGAAGTACTTGCCGCCGAACTGGGCGCCGATGCCGAACTCGCGGGTCATGGCCAGCACCTGCTGCTCGAGGTCCACGTCGCGGAAGGCGTGGCCGAGCGGGGAGCCCTCGGTCGGCAGGGTGTCGAGGTAGCGGGCGGACGCGAGCTTGGCGACCTTCAGGTTCTGCTCGGCCGACAGCCCGCCGACCACGATGGCCAGGTGGTACGGCGGGCAGGCGGCGGTGCCGAGGCCGCGCAGCTTCTCGTCGAGGAAGGAGGCCAGCCGCTTGGGGTTCAGGACGGCCTTGGTCTCCTGGTAGAGGAACGTCTTGTTGGCCGAGCCGCCGCCCTTGGCCATGAACAGGAACTCGTAGCTCGGGTCGGTGCCCGGCTTGGTGTTGATCTCGATCTGCGCGGGCAGGTTGGTGCCGGTGTTCTTCTCGTCCCAGAAGGTCACCGGGGCCATCTGCGAGTAGCGCAGGTTCAGCTCCTGGTACGCCTGGTAGACGCCCCTGGCCAGGGCTCGCTCGTCGGCGCCGCCGGTCAGCACGGTCTCGGTGCGCTTGCCCATGACGATCGCGGTGCCGGTGTCCTGGCACATCGGCAGCACGCCACCGGCGGAGATGCAGGCGTTGCGCAGCAGGTCCATCGCGACGAACCGGTCGTTGCCGCTGGCCTCGGGGTCGTCGACGATCGAGCGCAGCTGGGCGAGGTGCGACGGGCGCAGCAGGTGCTGGATGTCCTTGATCGCCTCGCGGGCCAGCAGGGTCAGCGCCTCGGGGTCGATCTCCAGGAACCGGCGCCCCGCGCCCTCGACGACCCGCACACCGTCCGCGCTGACCAGGCGGTACTCGGTGGTGGTGTCCTTGCCGAGCGGCAGGACGTCGGTGTACTCGAAGTTCGTGGTGGCGGTCACGTCAGCGGGCTCCCTTGCGCGCGTCCAGGATTCCGCCAAACGTACCCCCCGCCCCGGCACCCCAGCAGCCGTCACCGCCGTGGTGCTCCCCACGCCCCGGCCCGGCCTGCCACCCCCCCAGCGGGCCTCCACGCGGCCTACCCCCGGCTCCTGCCCACCTCTACCCATGTGGCTTTCATGCGCTCCGCGCATCGCCCTTCCGTCCCCCGCCCACGTCTCCCATGTGGCTTTCATGCGCTCCGCGCATCGCCCTTAGGGCTCTTGTCCGCGTCTCCCAATGTGGCTTTCATGCGCTTCGCGCATCGCTTTCCGGCTCTTGCCCGCGTCTCCCGGTGTGGCTTTCATGCGCTCCGCGCATCGCCGCGCCTTCCGCACCGAGGGGGATTCAGGGGGCTCGGCCCCCGGATGGATACGCCTTCCGGCACTTCGGCGAGTGCGCTCCACGAGCAGGGGGTGGCATGCCGGAAGGTCGGGGCGGCCCCCGGCCGTCCCGACCTCCCGTCGCGGGTGGTGTGCCCTGGTTGCTGACCGCACCACCGAAGTTCGCCGCGCCGCCAACGTTTGTTGGGGACTGCGAGTTCGTGCTGACTACGCTGCCGTGACTGGGGTCACATGTCAACGCCGCTATCAGTGTGACGTCGTCGAGTGGCCGATGTCGGGTTCGGTCCGGTTTCGGTTTGGTTGACCCGGCTCAGCTGGCGTAGGCGCGCAGCTTCTCGGCGCGTTCGCCCTGGCGGAGCTTGGACATGACCTCGCGCTCGATCTGGCGGACGCGTTCGCGGGAGAGGCCGAAGCGCTTGCCGATCTGGTCGAGGGTGCGGGGCTGGCCGTCGTCGAGGCCGTAGCGGAGGCGGATGACGGACTGCTCGCGGTCGTCCAGCGTGGCCAGCACGCGGCGCATGTCGTCCTGCAGGAGGCCGGAGATGACGGCGCTCTCGGCGTCGGTGGCCTCGCCGTCCTCGATGAAGTCGCCGAGGGGGGCGTCCTCCTCCGAGCCGACCGGCATGTCCAGGCTCACCGGGTCGCGGGCGTGGTCGAGCAGGTCGGCGACCTTCTGCGGGGTCAGCCCGGCCTCCTTGGCCAGCTCGTCCTTGGTGGCCTCGCGGCCGAGCTGCTGGTGCAGGTCGCGCTTGATCCGGGCCAGCTTGTTGACCTGCTCCACGAGGTGGACGGGCAGCCGGATGGTGCGGCCCTGGTCGGCCATGCCCCGGGTGATCGCCTGGCGGATCCACCAGGTGGCATACGTGGAGAACTTGAAACCCTTGGTGTAGTCGAACTTCTCCACCGCGCGGATCAGACCCAGGTTCCCCTCCTGGATCAGGTCCAGCAGCGGCATGCCGCGGCCGGTGTAGCGCTTGGCCAGCGACACCACGAGGCGCAGGTTCGCCTCCAGCAGGTGGTTCTTGGCGGTGTGCCCGTCGGCGATCAGCGCGCGCAGCTCGGCGCGGCGCGCGGGCGACAGGTCGGGAGCGGTGTCGAGCATGTGCTGCGCGAAGACCCCCGCCTCGACGCGCTTGGCCAGCTCCACCTCCTGCGCCGCCGTGAGCAGCGCGGTGCGCCCGATCCCGTTGAGGTAGACGCGGACCAGGTCCGCGGCGGGTCCCTGGGCGTCGAGGTCGGCTTCGTAGGTGAGCTGCTCGGGCTCGCGCTGGTGCGGGACCGTCATGGTGCTCCCTCCCCCTGTCACTGTGGTACTGCCTGTCAAACGTCGCGGGGGCGGGATTCGTTCCCGATCCCCACACTGGTGATGACGCCACCCGTGCGGGGATCGTTGCTCAGGTTTACCTGAGCTTTCGCTGAGAAGTCCGGCACCGGTCGCTGGGCCCACGTTCGCAGCGGGGAACGGCCTGGCGCATCAACCTTTGGGTGGACTCGCGTGTCAGTCGTGTGGGTGAAGGCAACCGTCTCACTGCGACTGTCGTTGAGCCTTCCTCGACTAGATGTCGAGCAGCACGGTGAACGGACCGTCGTTCACGCTCTCCACCGCCATCATCGCGCCGAACCGGCCCGTCTCGACCCGGGCGCCGCGGGCGCGCAGCTCGGCGACCGCGGCGGCCACCAGCGGCTCGGCGTGGTCCGGTCGGGCGGCGGCGGTCCACGAGGGGCGGCGACCCTTCCGGGTGTCGCCGTAGAGTGTGAATCGGCTCACTACGAGTAAGGGTGCGTCCGCGCTGGCGCACGATTCCTCGTCGCGCAGCAGCCGCAGTTCGTGCAACTTGCGCGCCATGGTCGCGGCCTTGTCCGAAGTGTCATCGACGTGCACGCCGAGCAGCACCAGCAGTCCCGGCTCGTCGATGCGGCCGACGACCTCGTCGCCGACGGTGACCGTGGCGCGGGTCACCCGCGCCACGACCGCCCTCACGCCAGTTCCTCGGGCAGCAGCATGCCCCGGGTGACCAGGTCGGCCACCACGGGCAGCGCGGCGGCCACCACGGCGTCGGCGGTGAGGCCGTTCGCGGCGGCGAGCAGGGCCAGCAGGTCGGCCAGCGGCAGGTGGCCGCGGCAGCCCGCGAGCAGCGCGGTCACCAGCTCGTCGGTCTCCTGCTGCCAGCCGGGGCCGTCGGTGCGGTGCAGCCTGCGCACGACCTCGCGCCAGCCGTCCGCGGCGGGCTCGGACACCCGCTCCAGCACGACCGTCGGCGGCACCACGAAGGTGGCGGCCAGCAGCCGCTTCGGGTCGGCGTGCGCGCGCAACCAGGCGACCCGGTCCAGCCAGCCGCCCGCCTCCGGGCCCAGCGGGTCGTCGAAGGCGTGCCGCAGGTCCTCGCAGGCCACCTCGGTGTCGGTGTCGGTCGAGCGCAGCGTGACGAAGCCGAACCCGATGCCCTCCACCTCGTGCTCGGCGAACCAGTCGAGCCAGGCCGCGGCCTGCGCCGAGCCCTCGGCCGAGCGCGGGTCGATGCCCGCGTCGCGCAGCCAGGTGCCCACGTACAGGGCGGGCTCGGCCACGTCGCGCTGCACGAACCACGCGTCGACGCCCTCGTCCGGCAACCACGCGGCGACCCGGTCGGCCCAGTCCTCGCCGCGGCGGTGCAGCCACGACGCCAGCAGCTGGCCGACGCCGCCCGGGGCGAGCACGTCGGGCAGCCCGCGGACCACCAGCGCGCTAGCGTCGTCGCCCGCCAAACCGGAGTCGCGGTAGACGTAATCCACCCGCGGCGGCCCCACCACGAACGGCGGGTTGCACACCACCTGGTCGAACCGCCTGCCCGCGACCGGCTCGAACCACGACCCGCGCGCGGTCTCCACCTCGACGCCGTTGAGCCGGAACGTGGCCGAGGCCAGGGCCAGGCAGCGCGCGGACAGGTCGGTCGCGGTGACCCGGGCCGCGTGCCTGGTCGCCTGCAGCGCCTGCACGCCGCAGCCGGTGCCCAGGTCGAGCAGCGTGCCGACCGGCCTGCGCAGCGTCGCCCGCGCCAGGCTCAGTGAGGCGTGCCCGATGCCGAGGACGTGATCGGTGCCGACCGGCGCGCCCGCCTGGTCGGCGTCGAGGTCGGCCACCACCCACCACGAGCCCAGGTCGTCGCCGAAGGGCCGCAGGTCCAACCCGGCGCGGGTGGTGTCGCCGGACACCCGCACCAGCCCGGTCGCGGCGGCCTCGTCGAGGTCGACCCCGGACAGCGCCCGCCGGACCAGGGCCGTGGGCTGCTCGTCGCCGACCAGGAACAGCCGGATCAGCGTCTCGACCGGGGAACCGCCCGCGGTCGCCCGCCGAGCGGGCTCCGGCTCCCCGCGCCCCAACGCCGCGTGCGCGGAGTCGCCGAGCACCGCCACCACCCCGTCGGCGTCGTACCCGGCGGCGGAGAGGGTGTCGCGCAACCGCGCGCAGAACTCGTCAGAGAAATGGGGGATCACGCCCGAATGCTCGCACGCACCTGACTTGGTCACCGCGTTCGGCCTGGGTGGTGTCAGGAGTTGACGTGGTGCGCGGTGTGGGTGGACGACGTCGAGGAAGGGGAATCGCGCACGGCGGAGGGCACAAGAGGTACCGCACCCGGTAGATGACGGCGGCGAGCCAGAACAAGAGAAGGGAAGGGGGAGACGAGTGGAGAGAGAAAGAGCGGGAGAGTGCGAGGTGGGTGCGCTGAAGAGAGGAGACAGGTCGCGGAGGGGACGCGCCTTTGGGGATTCGGTTCGGTGCCATGAACACAGGTTCGCAGCGGAGGTGTCAACCCCGCTCGGAGTTGTCCACAGGCAAGATCAGACCCGGGCCACCAGGTGGTAGTGGCCGGGCAGGCGGTAGCGGGCGACGACCTCCGCGCCCAGCGCGGCGATGGCGTCGCGGGCCTCGGCGGCGGCCACCAGGGGGCCGATCACCGACAGCAGGCCGCCCGCGCGTAGTGGGGCCGTGGCGGCGCGGAGCAGGCTCACCGGGTCCTCGGCGTAGTGCAGCAGGTCGTGGCACAGGACGACGTCGAAGTCGGCCGCGCGGAACAGGTCGGGGGCGTCCTCCGCCGTCGCCTGGACCACGAGCACGGTCACCCCGCGCGTGTAGGCGTGGGCCAGCGCGTCGGCGAGCATCGCGCCCGCGGGGTCGAGGATGGTGACCTCGTGGCCCAGTTCGGCCAAGGGCACGCCGTCGTCGCCCCGCCCGCCCGCGACGTCCAGGACGCGGGACGGGCCGGTCAGGTGCCGGGCGAGGTTCACCCCGGCCAGCAGGTGGCGGGTCGGTGCCTGGGGTCCGTCGACCGCGAATCCCGTCATAACCCTCTTCTTACCGGCTGGTCGCGTGATCTTTGCCCAGATCTACCCGGATGGCGCAGTTGGCCGCCGGAAGTGAGAGGATGGTGGGCGGAGGTGGTGTCGTGAAGGGCTCCGAGCGGGACGACACCCCGGTTCTGATCACCGAGGCCGAGCCGTCGTACGAAGAGCAGTTCGCCGCGCGCAAGCGCAAGTACATGATCATGATGGGGCTGCGGCTGCCGTGCCTGCTGCTCGCGGGCATCTTCTACCAGACCTGGTGGCTGGCCCTGGGCTTCGTGGCGCTGTCGGTCCCGCTGCCGTGGGTCGCGGTGCTCGTCGCCAACGACCGGCCACCGCGCAAGGCCGAGAAGGTCAACCGCTACGAGCGCGAGGCCCGGGCCATCGAGGGCGCGAACCGTCAGGTCATCGACGGCTGAGCCCCCACCCGCCGCACGGCCAGCGCGCCCGCGGCGGTCCCGGCGGCCAGCGCGGCGCGGGGTTCCGCGCCGTCCAGCCACGCCGCGAGCAGCCCCGCGTTGAACGCGTCGCCCGCGCCGGTCGTGTCCACGCACGCCACGACCTCGGCGGGCACGGACACCGACACCGACCGGTCCACCCACCGCGCACCTCCGGCCCCGTGCGTCACGGCGACCGCGCGCACCACTTCAAGGACACGCGCACCACCCAGCGCGGTGAACTCGTCCTCGTTCGGTAGCAGCAGATCGATCTCGCGCACCGCGTCCAGGAACGCGGTCCCGTCACCGACCAGCGCCGCCGACTGCGGGTCGACCGACGTCGTCAACCCGGCCGCTCTTGCGCCGCCAGCACCTCTATGCCCGCTTGGCGCGTCCCGCTGTCCGTGAGCACATAGCCGGAAAGGTGCAGGTGTTGCGCGGACGACAACACCGCCGGTGGGACGTCGGTACTGCGCAAGAGGGCGTTGGTACCGCGGTCGGGGAACATCGTCCGTTGGCCCGTCTCGTCAACCAGGACCACTACGCACCCGGTACCGGCCGTCTCGTCCACGGTGAACTCGCACCGCACCCCGCGCGCGGTCAGCTCCTCCCGGGCCTGCGTGGCCGCCGCGTCGCTCCCCACCCGGGACACCAGCGTGACGGACGCGCCGAGCCACGCCAGCCACGCCGCGGCGTTCGCCCCGGCGCCACCCGCGTGCATGCGGATCCGGGCCAAGGTGTCGTCCCCGCGCGCGATAGGTCCCGAATGTCGGGTGACGACGTCAAGCGCCGTATCGCCGACCACCACCACAGCCGCCATGACACCACCCGGATAAAGGATTCGCGCTCCTGCCGCCATTAGGGTAGAAAACCCAACCGGTCGCCGCGTCCGCGACACGAGCCCCAACCCGCCGAGGAGCAGGTATGCGTGTGCCGCGCGCGCTGATCGTCGCGGGTTTTCGGCGCTACGCCACCTATCGGCAGGCCACGGTCGCCGGGGCCTTCACCAACGTCGTCTTCGGTTTCCTGCGCTGCTACATCCTGCTCAGCATCGCCGAGTCCGCCGGCGGGTCGATGGTCGGCTACGACCCCACCCAGTTGGTGAGCTATGTCTGGTTGGGGCAGGGCATGCTCGCCGTGGTCAACTCCTGGACCATGCTCGACCTGGCCGAGCGGGTGCGCTCCGGCGAGGTGGTGTCCGACCTGCTGCGCCCCATCGATCCACTGTGGACGTACATGTGGACCGACCTCGGCCGGGGTGGCTTCGCGATGCTCACCCGCTTCCTGACCCCGTTGGTGGTCGGTGAGCTCTGCTTCGGCGTCTACGTCCCGGACAACCCGCTGACCTACCCGCTGTTCCTCTTGTCGGTCGTCGCCGCCCTGCTGGTGGGATTCGCCTGCCGCTACCTGATCGGCCTGTGCGCGTTCTGGCTGCTGGACGTGCGCGGCGTGTCGATGATGTGGGTGTTCTTCTCCGGCGCCGCCAGTGGTCTCTACTTCCCGCTGGCCGTCCTGCCGGACTGGCTCGCCACGGCACTGTGGGCCGTCACGCCGTTCCCCTCGCTCATGCAGGCGTCCCTGGACATCGCGGTCGAGCGCGGCGGCCTGGCGCACGGCCTCCCGGCGTTCGGGGCCCAGGTCGTGTGGGTCGTGTTGTCGCTGCTCGCCTGCCGCTGGGTGCAGACCCGCGCCGTCCGGAGGTTGGTGGTGCAGGGTGGCTGAGTTCGCCGCGAAGGTGGGGATCATCGCCCACATGGTCCGCGCGCAGGTGCGCGGCCAGCTCCAGTACCGCGTCTCGTTCGTCATGGAGCTCATCGGCAGCATGATGACCAACGCGCTCGACGTGGCCACCGTGTTCGTGTTGTTCTCCGTCGGGGGTGGCCTCGGCGGGTTCGGTGGTCCCAACGTGCTGCTGATGGCCTCGTTGTCCGCCGTCGCGTTCTCGGGCAGTGACCTCGTAGTGAGCAATGTCGACCGGTTGCGCGAATACGTGCGCACGGGCATGTTCGACTCACTGCTGCTGCGGCCCTTGTCGTCCTTGGCGCAATTGATGGCTATCACATTCGCCCTGCGCCGGGTGGGACGGTTCGCGCAAGCAGCGGTCTTGTACGTCATCGCGCTTTTCGTCGCCGACATCGACTGGACCGTGGGGCGCGTGCTTTTGGCCGTAGTGGCGCCGTTCACCGGTGTTGTCTTCTTCAGCAGCCTCTTCGTCGCGGGCGCCACGGTCGCGTTCTGGTGGGTGGAGTCCGGTGAGGTCGCCAACGCCTTCACCTACGGCGGCCGCGACTTCACCTCGTACCCCATCACCATGTACGGCGGCTGGTTCCGCGACCTGTTCGCCCTGGGCCTCGGTTTCGGCTTCGTCGCCTACTACCCCGTACTCGCACTGGTGGGCCTCCCGGACCCGTTGGGTGTCCCGGTCTGGTTGCACTGGTGCTCGCCGTTGGTCGCCTTCCTCGCCGCCGGGCTCGCCGCGCTGTTCTGGCGCGTCGGCGTCCGCCACTACCGGAGCACCGGATCATGATCATCTCAGCGCGCGGGCTGCGCAAGGACTTCACCGTCACCCGCAAGGTCGGCCGCTTCCGCCGGGAACGCCACGTGGTGTCCGCGGTGGACGGCGTCGACCTCACCGTGGAACGCGGTGAACTCCTCGGCTACATCGGCCCCAACGGCGCCGGGAAGTCCACCACGCTCAAGATGCTCACGGGAGTGCTCTACCCGAGCGCGGGAGAGGTCACCGTGTGCGGTGTGGAGCCGGTGGCCAAACGCACCACCCTCGCCAAGAGGATCGGT
This sequence comes from Actinokineospora auranticolor, assembly GCF_041897805.1. Lineage (GTDB taxonomy): Bacteria > Actinomycetota > Actinomycetes > Mycobacteriales > Pseudonocardiaceae > Actinokineospora > Actinokineospora auranticolor. The sequence continues at coordinate 6,947,781 of NZ_CP154825.1, read as the reverse complement.
GTGGTCTTCGGTCAGCGTTCGCAGCTCTGGTGGGACCTACCGCTCGGTGAGTCCTTCGCGCTACTACGACACATCTACCGCGTCCCCGACACAGACCACGCCGCGCGCCTCACGCGCTGCACGGAACTCTTGGGCCTCGACGAGTTCATCCACACCCCGGTCCGGCAGCTCTCCCTGGGCCAGCGCATGCGGGGCGAACTCACCGCCGCCCTCCTGCACGGCCCCGAGGTCCTGTTCCTCGACGAACCCACCATCGGCCTCGACGTGCTCAGCAAGCAGGCCGTCCGCGACTTCCTCGGCGAACTCGACCAGCGCGGCGACACCACCGTCGTGCTCACCACCCACGACCTCGCCGACATCGAGAAGCTGTGCCGCAGGCTCGTCGTCATCGACCACGGCCGGGTCGTGCACGACGGCACCCTCGACGAGCTGCACACCCGCTACCGCTCCCGCCGCGTCGTCGTCGCCGACCTCGACGCCCCGTGGCCGACCGACCTGACCTTGCCCGGCGCCGAGGTCACCGCCGTGGAAGCTGACGGCCACCGCGTCACCCTCACCCTCGACGGCATCGCCGCCGGTGAGGTCGTCGCCGCCCTCGCCCGGGCCGTCCCACTACGGGACCTCTCCGTGCAAGAACCCGAGATCGAGGACGTCATCGCCCGCCTCTACCGCAGCGAGGCCTGACTCCGCGACAACGCCACCGCGCTCGCAGCGGCCACGCGGGTGTTGTCCGCCACCAACTCCACGTTCGCGGTCAGACTCGCCCCACCGCTACCCGAGTGGAAGTGCGACAGCAGCGCGGGCGTGATCGCCTTGCCCCGGATCCCGCGCTCCCGCAGCATCGCCATCCCCTCCGCGAGCAGCCGGTCGTGCAGCTCCCGGTCGACCTCGTACGCCTCCGGCACCGGGTTGACCACCAGCACCCCCGCCGACCCCGGCACCTCCCGGTGCGCGGCCACCACCTCGGCGACCTCCGAGGGGCTCTCCACCCGCCACGGCACGGAAAAAGCCGTCTCCCGCCGGTAGAACCCGGGGAAGGAATCCGTGCGGTACCCGAGGACCGGCACCGACCGGGTCTCCAGGACCTCCACCGTCGCCTCGACGTCCAGAATGGACTTCACCCCGGAGCACACCACCGTGACCGGCGTGAACGCCAAGACATCCAGATCGGCCGAAACGTCCCAAGAGGCCGCTCCCGTCGGTTCCGCCAAGTGCACCCCACCCAGGCCTCCGGTAGCGAAAAACCCGATACCGGCCTGGTGAGCCAAAGCGGCCGTCGCGGCGACCGTAGTAGCGCCATCACGCTTCGCCACGTACGCGGGCCCCAGATCCCGGCGCGACAGCTTCACCAACCCGGACTCGGCCGCGCACACCCGCGCCAACTGTTCCCCGGTAAGCCCCACCCGCGCCTTACCGTCCAACACCGCGATCGTCGCCGGGACGGCACCCGCCTCCCGCACCACGCGCTCCAGCCGCAGCCCGACCTCATGGTTGTGGCCCGGGGGCAGCCCGTGGGCCAACAACGTGCTTTCCAGCGCTACGACCCCACGCCCCTCGGACAGGGCGTCGGCGACCTCTTCGGACACAGCGAGATAGGTGCTCACCGCACCATCTTCGCCCACTACGGGAAAACTCTCAGTCGAAGATGCCCCGGGGCGCCGCCACCTGCCGCAGCCAGCCCTCGATCCGCTGCTCCCAGTCCGACCGGCCCACCTCGTTGGCCGCCACGATGAAGGACCCGACGGTCGAGACCCCGCGCTGCCCCAGCCCGCCGCCCTTCACCACGCGCACCTTCTTCACCACGTCCAACACCACCCGCACCTGCTGCGGACCGGCCAGGAAGGTGACCGCGACCTCGGTGAACGCCGCCGCGAACGCGGGGGACGGCGCGAAGGTGACCTCCTGGTAGAACGGCAGCTGCTGGTCGACGCCGTCGATCCGCTCGCGCTCGAGGTTCGCGGCGCGGAAGGTGAAGCCCAGCCTGCTCAGCGCGTCGAGCACCCGGTGCTGCGGCGGCAGCGGCTCCACCGACACCGCGTCCACGTCGTGCGGGTCCACCACGGCCCCGGCCAGCTTGAGCTTGGTCTGCAACCCCACCGCCATGCCGGTCAGGTGCTTGCCCAGCACCGAGGTGATCGGCGCCTCCCACGGCAGCCGCACCTCGAACGGCACGGTCAGCCGCGACCCCGCCCGCACCAGCTCCCGCCCGGCCAGGTTCACCTCCTGGAACGGCAGGTCGCGCGGCCCCTCCGGGGTGTCGACGCGGGCCAGCAGGGTCACACCGAGCGAGTCGACCTCTTGGTCGACCTGCCCGCCGATGAGGTGCACCTCGCCGCGCAGCGCGCCGCCGGGGCGGACCGCGTGGTCGAGCAGGCGGGCGTCGACCTTGGCCGCGCCCGCCCCGAACGACGCCAGGACCTTGGAGAACATGCGCGCATCCTGCCGGCCGGGCGTCCTCCCGAGGACCCCTTGGCCGACATCGGTGTCAGAATGGACGGGTGAGCGCACCGACCCAGACTCGTCCGGACGTCGACACTCGGCCCGAGGGCACCGAGACCACGAGTGACGACACGCCCAAGATGTTCCACTACGTCCGCAAGGACAAGATCGTCGAGAGCGCCGTCATGGGCAACATGGTGGTCGCGCTCTGCGGTGAGGTCTTCCCGGTGACGAAGTCCGCGAAGCCCGGTTCCCCCGTGTGCCCGGACTGCAAGAAGATCTACGAGCGCATGAAGGCGTGAGATCCACGCGAGAAGGGGCCGTGCCGGATCTCTCCTCGGCCCGGCCCCTTCTCGCGTTTCAGCAGGTCACACGTGCTGCAGCGTGGGCTCGCCCGCGTCCCGCCGGGCGTGCTTGGCGGCCCGCTTGGCCCGCCGCTTCTCCTTGCGGTTCTCCACCATCGTGTACAGCGTCGGCACCAGCACCAGGGTCAGCAGCGTCGAGCTGACCAGGCCGCCGATGACCACCAGGGCCAGCGGCTTGCCGATGAACCCGCCGTCGCCGGTGATGCCCAGCGCCATCGGCAGCAGCGCGAAGATGGTCGCCGCCGCGGTCATCAGGATCGGCCGCAGCCGCCTGCGACCACCCTCGATGACCGCCTCCCGCACCCCCATGCCGTCGGCCCGGTACTGGTTGACCAGGTCGATCAGCACGATCGCGTTGGTCACCACGATGCCCACCAGCATCAGCATGCCGATCAGCGACGGCAGGCCCAGCGGGGTGCCGGTGGCCAGCAGCAGGCCGATCGCGCCGGTCGCCGCGAACGGGATCGACACCAGCAGGATCAGCGGCTGCACCAGGCTGCGGAAGGTCGCCACCATGATCAGGAACACGATCGCGATGGCGGCCAGCATGGCCAGCCCCAGCTTCCCGAAGGTGTCGGCCTGGTCCGCGCTGACGCCGCCCACGGTGTAGTCGGCGCCGCCGGTCAGCCGCAGCTTGTCCAGCCGGTCGGTCATCGCCTTGGTGACCGCGCCCAGGTCGGACGACGTGGTCTTGGCGGTCACCGTGGTGCTGCGGTCGCCTTCGGTGCGGAACACCTGCACCGGACCGTCGACCGTGGACACCTGCGCCACGTCGCCGAGGGTGGCCCGGCCGGTCGCGCTGGGCAGCGGCAGCGCCTTGAGCGCGGCCACGTCCGCCGGGGCCGACCCGGTGCGCAGCACGACCTGCTGCCGGACCCCGCCGATGGGCAGCTCCGCGACCTGCGTGCCGTGCAGCGCCTGCGCGGCGAACTGGCCGATGGTCTGCGCGCTGAGCCCCCGCGCCGCCGCCTTCTGCTGGTCGACGAGCACCTCGACGCGCGGCGAGCTCTTCGCCAGGTCGCTGGTCACGTCCACCAGGCCGGGCGTGCCCGCCATGGTGTCCTGCACGGTCTTGGCCGCGGTCGCCAGGGTCGCCGCGTCCGGTGCGGTCACCACGACCTCCAGCTCGCTCGACGAGCCCGCGGTCTCCTCGCCGCTGACCTCCAGCTTGCCGTTCTTGGTGCCCACCTTGTCGGTGATCCGCTTGAGCACCGCCGTCCGGTCCACGCCCTCCTTGAGGGTGGCGCTGACCGTGGTGTTGCCGTCGCCGCCGAAGCCGAACCCGGCCAGCGAGTCGTCGGTACCCACCGTGACCTGGTACTTCTCGATCTCGGGGGTGGCCTTGAGGACGGCCTCGATCTCCTTGGCCGCGGCGTCGCGGGCGGCCAGCGAGGTGCCCGGCGCGGCCTCCTGGGTCATCAGCACCGAGGTGCCGTCGCCGCCGTCGATGAAGTTGGTCTCCAGCTTGCTCGCCAGGCCGAAGGTGCCGACCAGGATCAGCAGCGCGACGAGCAGCGTCACCCCGCGGCGCTTGGTGGCGAACCGCAGCACCGGCACGTAGGCGCGCTGCAGCGGGCTGCGCCGCTCCTTCTCCAGCGCCAGCTGCCGGGTCCGCTCCGCCGCGGCCGGGTCGGTGGCCGTCTTCGGGCGCTTGAGGAACCAGAACGCGAGCACCGGCACCACGGTCAGCGACACGACCAGCGACGCCAGCAGCGCCACCGTCACGGTCAGCGAGAACGGCCCGAACAGCTCACCGGCGATACCGCCGACGAACGCGATCGGCGCGAACACCGCCACCGTGGTCAGCGTCGACGCGGTGACCGCGCCCGCCACCTCCTTGGTGCCGGTCAGCACCGCGTGCTGCTTGTCCTCGCCGTACTCCAGGTGCCGCTTGATGTTCTCCAGCACCACGATCGAGTCGTCCACGACCCGGCCGACGGCGATGGTCAGCGCGCCCAGGGTGAGCATGTTCAGCGACAGGTCGCCGGTCCACATCACCAGCAGCGCCACCAGCACCGACAGCGGGATGGACACCGCGGTCACCACGGTCGAGCGGATCGACAGCAGGAACAGCAGGATGACCAGCACGGCGAAGGCCAGGCCCAGCATGCCCTCGGTGGTCAGGCCGCTGATCGCCTTCTCCACCTCGGGGCCCTGCGCGTAGACCACGGTCAGGTCGGTCTGCGCGGCCTTCTCCATGGCGGCGAGCTTGTCGTTGACCGCCTTGGAGATCGCCACGGCGTTGCCGTCGCGGGTCATGGTGACGTTCACGCTCAGCGTCGGCTCGCCACCGGTCCGGGTGATCACGGTCGCCGGGGCCAGCGCGGCGTCCACCGACGCCACGTCACCCAGGGTGACCGGACGGGTGCCCTGGGTCGGCAGTACGAGCGCCCGCAGGTCGTCGACGCTCTTGAGCGGGCCGCCGAACTGCACGGCCATGTTCTTGTCCGCCTCGGTGACCGACCCCGCGGGCAGCGTCGCCCCGGCCGAGGTCAGCGCGCCCGCCAGCGCCTGCGGGTCGATCCCCGCGGCGGCGAGCTTGCCGTAGTCGACGGTCACGTTCACCTGGTGGGCGCGGGCGCCGCCGACGGTGGCCTCGCGCACCCCCGGGATCTCCTCCAGCTCCGGCACGACCTCGGCCTTGAGCCGCTGCGCCGCGGCCGCCTCGTCGGTGCCGGAGGTGCCCGCGAGCACCACGACCGGGATGTCGTCGGTGCTGCCCTGCAGCACGGTCGGTTCGACGTTCTGCGGCAGCTGCGGCCGCAACCGGTTCACCGCCTGCTGCACCTGGCTGACCGCGTTGTCCACGTCGGTGCCGTAGACGAACCGGACCTGCACGGTCGCGGAGCCCTCACCGGAGCGGGTGGTGACCTTCTCCACGCCCGCGATGCCGCGCACCGCGGACTGCAGCGGCTCGGCCACCTGGCTGTCCACCACGTCGGGCGACGCGCCCGGGTAGGGCGCGACCACGACCGCGGCGGGCAGCTGGATGGACGGCAGGAGCTGTTGTTTGATCGACGGCAGCGCGATGGCCCCGAAGCCGATGATGATCAGGCTGAGCAGCCCCACCAGACCTCGGTTGCCCAGGCTCAGTCGTGCCAGGACGGACATGTGACGTGGATCCCCTCGCTGTGGTCAGACACTCACCGGTGGCCCCCGGGCGTTTCCGCACGCCCTCCATCCGGTGGCGGGAAAAGCCTGGCACAGCGCCAGTGTGGGCCGACTCCGTCCGGAGACCGAACCGGTCTCATACGAAAGGATGACCGCGAGCGGGTTTCAGCCCTGGGACGGCGACGCCGGGTGATCACCCGGTCGCGCAACCGGCAGCGCGGGGGTCTCGCCGGGTGCGCGCGGGTCATCCCCGGAGTTGATCCGCTCGGCCGCGCGCTCCATCTCCAGCCGCTGCCAGCGCCGCCGCTGCCGCTTGGTCATCCGCGCGGGCCACATCTCCTGGATGGCGGCGTTGAAGTAGGCGCCGATCACCACCGCGAGCCCGATGAAGAACGCGAACAGCAGGAACGCGATCGGGGTGGCCAGCGCGCCGTAGGTGTAGCCGGTGGTGGTGATCCAGCCGATGTAGAGCCGCAGGCCGATGCTGGAGAGCACGAACACCACCATGGCCAGCACCGCGCCCGGCAGGCCGCGGTGCCACGGCAGCTTGCGCGGCAGCGCCACCTTGTACAGCGTGGCCAGGGCCAGCGCGATCAGCAGCGCGATCGCCGGGTAGTAGGTGATGTCCACCCAGGTGATCACGATCGGCCGCCACGACGCGGGGAACAGGTTCGGCAGCAGGTCCGGGCCCAGCGCCAGCACCGGCAGCCCGACGATCAGCAGCACCAGGCTGACCATGTACAGCAGCAGCGCGAAGATCCGCTGCCACACCTCGTGCCGGACCCCGTATTGTCCGTGTGCGACGGTGATCGCGTCGACGAACGAGGACATCGCCGACGACCCCGCCCACAGCGAGATGAGGAAGCCGACCGACACGATCTCACCACGACCGACCGTGAGTATGTCGGACACCGTCGGCTGGATGATCTGCGTCACGACGTTCTCGCTGAACGCCTTGCGGGACAGGTCGAGGATGTCGGCCTGCACGGCCTTGATCACGTCCGGGCCGAACCACTCCGCCACGAAGCCGAGGCTGCCGAGCAGGCCGAGCAGCAGCGGCGGCAGCGACAGCACCTGCCAGAACGCGGCCTCCGCGGCCTCGGAGAACAGGTTGCCCTCCCAGGCCTTGGCCAGGGTGCGCTTGAGCAGCCGCGACGGCGCGCGACCCCGGGGCCGCGGCCGGGGCCCGTCGGGCGCGCCGTCGCGGCCGTGCTGGGGTCCGGGCTGCTCGGTCATACGCCCCCAAGCATGGTCCATGCCGCCCCGATCGGCTTGATCGCGGGTGTGCCGGGCGGCGGCGTGTCGTGGTCTGGCGGCGATCATGCCCCGGCGGCCGGTATTCTCACGGACGCCCTCCACCGGGTCCAGACCGCCGCGCACTGCTCGCCCGGCGGGAGCCGCTGGGGGCATCGGTGTGTTTGCGGCCGGTGACCGGCCGCGTTGGTGTCCGCAGGGTGGAGAGGAGCTGGGGCATCCCGTGACCCGGGCCGAGGTGGAACCGGACTCCCAGGAGCGAGCCCCGGCGGCGAGACCGCTGCGGGACTGGCAGCGCCGCGCGCTGACCAAGTACCTGGCCAAGCGGCCGAAGGACTTCCTCGCGGTCGCCACGCCCGGCGCGGGCAAGACGGTGTTCGGCCTGCGCGTGGCGGCGGAGCTGCTGGCCGACCGCACGGTGGAGTCGCTGACGATCGTCGCGCCCACCGAGCACCTCAAGCACCAGTGGGCCGCGTCGGCGACCATGGCGGGCATCCCCATCGACCCGAACTTCACCAACTCGATGGGCGCCACCTCCCGCGACTTCCGCGGCGTCGCGGTCACCTACGCGCAGGTCGCCGCGCACCCGAGCCTGCACCGCGTGCGCACGGAGCAGCGCAAGACCCTGGTCATCCTCGACGAGATCCACCACGGCGGCGACGCCAAGAGCTGGGGCGACGCGGTCCGCGAGGCGTTCACCCCGGCTACCCGCCGCCTGGCGCTGACCGGCACCCCGTTCCGCAGCGACGATTCGCCCATCCCGTTCGTGCAGTACGAACCGGACGGCGCGGGCTTCCAGCGCAGCCGCGCCGACCACACCTACGGCTACTCCGACGCCCTGCGCGACGGCGTGGTCCGCCCGGTGATCTTCCTGGCGTACTCGGGCGAGGCGAGCTGGCGCACGAGCGCGGGCGAGGAGTTCACCGCCCGCCTCGGCGAACCGCTGACGGCCGAGCAGACCGCCCGCGCGTGGCGGACGGCGCTGGACCCGACGGGGGAGTGGATCCCGTCGGTGCTGGGGGCGGCGAACACCCGGCTCACCCAGGTGCGCCAGCACGTGCCGGACGCGGGCGGCCTGGTCATCGCCTCGGACCACGAGTCGGCCAAGGCGTACGCGAAGCTGCTGGAGGTCGCGACGGGCGAGGCGCCGACCCTCGTGCTGTCGGACGACCCCAAGGCGTCGGGCCGCATCCAGGAGTTCGCGGACTCCCAGTCGCGGTGGTTGGTCGCTGTCCGCATGGTGAGCGAGGGCGTGGACGTCCCCCGTTTGGCGGTGGGCGTGTACGCCACCAGTGCGTCGACACCGCTGTTCTTCGCGCAGGCGATCGGTCGGTATGTGCGCGTCCGGCAGCAGGGGGAAACGGCGAGCGTGTTCCTGCCGTCGGTTCCGGTGCTGCTCGACCTGGCCAGCCAACTGGAAGCCGAACGCGACCACGTCCTGGGGAAACCGCACCGGGAGAAAGAGGGTTGGGACGACGACCTGCTCGCCGACGCCAACCGCACCAAAGACGAACTGGGCGAAGAGGAAAAGGCCTTCACCTCCCTCGGCGCCTCCGCCGAACTGGACCAGGTCATCTTCGACGGGTCGTCGTTCGGCACGGCGGCGTTCGCGGGGACGGCGGAGGAAGAGGAATACCTGGGGTTGCCGGGGTTGCTGGAGCCGGACCAGGTGCGGGCGCTGTTGAAGCAGCGGCAGGACCAGCAGTTGGAGGACAGGTCCCGGCGGGCGGCGGAGAAGAAGCCGGAAGGGCCCCGACCGGTCCAGTCCCAGTCCGTCCAGGAACGGCTCGCGTCGCTCCGCAAGGAACTCAACGGCCTGGTCGGAATGGCCCACCACCGCACCGGAAAACCCCACGGCATGATCCACGGCGAACTCCGCCGAGCTTGCGGCGGCCCACCGACCGCGTTGGCCACGGTGGAACAACTGGAAGAGCGAATCGCCACTTTGCGCTCTTGGTAGCGTCCGCGCGAGCTTGTTGATCTCGCCGTTTTCCGCGCCTTGGGCGCTTGTCCACATGCATTGGAGTTGTCCACAGCCCTGCTGCGAATGCTGTTAACGCCCCAGCGCTCCCCGATAGAATCAAAATAGGGGTTCCCTTTTGCGGAGGACCCCTCGCGGGCGCTGGGGAGCATTTTGCGATCGGGCGGGATGAGGGCACGCACGGTGACCGGGCTTGGCCGCCGTTCGGGTCTTGATCGAGCCACCTCCGTTCCGGAGGGGTGGTCGGCGGGCATATGTTGTGACTCCCAACATTCTCCTCCGGGAGGGACGCCATGCGTGCCAAGGGACTTCTGCTCGTCACCGCTCTGACACTCTCCGCCTGTGGGGCCAACCAGGCGGCGGAGCCGGAGAACCCAGGTGGGACAACGGGATCCGGTGGGGGGATCAAGGTCGGGGTCATCTTGCCCGAGACCGCCACCTCCGCGCGCTGGGAGTCGTTCGACAAGCCGATGTTGCGGGCGGCCATGGCGGCGGTGGGGTTGGACGCCGACATCCAGAACGCGCAGGGGGATGTGCAGAAGTTCAGTACGTTGGCCGACGGGATGATCAGTCAGGGGGTGCAGGTGCTGGTCATCGCGGCGATCAACAGCGAGGTGGGGGGATCGGTCGCGGACAAGGCGCGGGCGCGGGGGATCCCGACGATCGACTACGACCGGCTCAACCTCGGGGGCGGGTCCGACTACTACGTCTCCTTCGACAACGTCAAAGTAGGTGAGCTGCAAGGGAAAGGGCTCGTCGACGCGCTCAAGGGGAAGGTCGGGGCGCAGGTCATCGAGATCGAGGGCGCGCCGACCGACAACAACGCCACGCTGTTCCACGACGGGCAGCAGAACGTCCTCGGACCTCTCTACACCTCCGGCGCGCTCAAACTCGTGCGCTCCCAACCCATCGACGGCTGGGACAACCAGCGCGGCGGCCTGACCTTCGAGCAGATCCTCACCGGCAACGGCGGCAAGGTCGACGGTGTCGTCGCCGCCAACGACGGGCTCGCGGGCGCCGTCATCACCGTCCTGCGCAAGAACGGCCTCAACGGCAAGGTCCCCGTCACCGGCCAGGACGCCACCGCCGACGGGCTCATGGCCGTCCTGCGCGGCGACCAGTACATGACCGTCTTCAAACCCATCCGCGAGGAAGCCGAATCCGCCGCCAAGCTCGCCGCCGCCCTCGCCAAGGGCGACACCGTGGCCGCCGACAAGGTCGCCACCGACACCAGCGACGACCCCAAGGGCAAGCGACAGGTCAAATCCGTGCTCCTGGAGCCTCAACTGACCACAAAGGACAACGTCAAGGCGGTCGTCGAACAAGGTTATGTCAAGGCGGCCGACATCTGCGGTGGCGACCTCGCTGCCACCTGCGCCCAACTCGGCATCCGGTGAGTGCCGTGCTGCTCGAACTCGAGAAGGCGTCCAAGAGCTTCGGCCCGGTTCGCGTGCTCCACGACGTCGACTTCGCCGTCCGCGCCGGGGAAGTGACCGCGCTGGTGGGGGACAACGGCGCCGGGAAGTCCACTTTGGTCAAGTGCCTGGCGGGCATCCACGCCGTCGACTCCGGCACGATCCGCTTCGACGGCGAACCTGTCGCCATCCCCGACCCGCGCGCCGCGGCCCGGCTCGGCATCGAGGTCGTCTACCAGGACCTCGCGCTGGCCGACAACCTCGACATCGTGCAGAACATGTTCCTCGGCCGCGAACGCGGCAGCGGCTGGCTCCTCGACGAGGCCGCCATGGAGGAAGCGGCCAGGGAAACCCTCGCCTCCCTGTCGGTCCGCACCGTCCGCTCGGTCCGCACCCCCGTCGCCCAGCTCTCCGGCGGGCAGCGCCAGACCGTCGCCATCGCCAAGTCCGTGCTGTGGCGCAGCCGCGTCGTGCTGCTCGACGAACCCACCGCGGCGCTCGGCGTCGCGCAGACCCGCCAGGTGCTCGACCTGGTCCGCCGCCTCGCCGGGCAGGGCCTCGGCGTGGTCCTGATCAGCCACAACCTGGCCGACGTGTTCTCCGTCGCCGACCGCGTCGCCGCCCTCTACCTCGGCCGCATGGTCGCCCAGGTGCCGATCGCCGACGTCACCCACGCCCAGGTCGTCGACCTCATCACCGCGGGCCGGACGGGGGAGCGGCCGTGACCAGGACCGACCCGGGGGTGATCACCGACTTCGGCGTCGACACCACCGCGATGTCCACTCAGGACGCCATGCGCGACTACCTGGCCCGGCTGCGCGGCGGCGACCTCGGCGCGCTGCCCGCGATCCTCGGCCTGGTCGTGCTCGTCGCGGTCTTCTGGCTGCTCTCCGACGGCTTCCTGACCCTGGACAACCTCGCCAACCTGCTCGCCCAGGGCACCGGCAAGATGATCATCGCGATGGGCCTGGTGTTCGTGCTGCTGCTCGGCGAGATCGACCTGTCCGCGGGCACCGCGTCCGGCGTCTGCGCGGCCGTCATGGCCATGCACTACGTCCGCGCGGGCAACCTCCTCGGCGGCATGGGCACGACCGTGTTCGCGGTCTTCGTCGGCGGCCTCGTCGCCGCCGCGCTGCTCGCCCTGCTGACCCGGATCTGGGCGGGCGCGGTGCTCGCGCTGGTCGGCGCCGGGATCGCGCTCGTCGGCGCGCCGCCGAACCCGTGGCTGGAGATGCTGCTCGCGGTGTGCGTCGGCGCGGCCATCGGGGTCATCACCGGCTTCCTGGTCTCCCGGATCGGCATGCCGTCGTTCGTGGTGACGCTGGCGCTGTTCATCACCTGGCAGGGCGTGATCCTGCGGTTCATCGGCGAGGGCGGGGTGTTCGGCATCGACACCCAGCCGACGCTCTTCGCCGTGGCCAACGGGAACCTGGGCGTCGCCGCGAGCTGGGGGCTGTGCGCGGTCGTCGTGCTCGGCTACGCCGCGGCGGTCGGCGGCGAACACCTGCTGAGACTCCACAGAGGACTGGTGACCGCGCCGACCCCGGTGGTCGTCGCCAAAGTGGTCGCCGTGGCCGCCGTCGCCGTACCCGCCACCTCCGCCCTCACCCTCGACCGCGCCACCAACGACTACGCCGACATCCGCGGGGTCCCCTACGTCGTCCCGATCGTGCTGGTCCTGCTCGTCGCGGGCACCTACGTGCTCAACCGCACCCGCTACGGCAGGCACGTGCACGCCGTCGGCGGCAACGCCGAGGCCGCGCGGCGCGCGGGCATCCCGGTCGGTCGGATCCGGGCCAGCGTGTTCGTGGTCGCCTCGGCCACCGCGGCCGTCGGCGCCGTCGTGTACTCGTCGAAGGTGGGGTCGGTCGACCCGCAGGCGGGCGGGCTCAATACGCTCCTGTTCGCCGTCGGCGCGGCCGTCATCGGCGGCACGTCGCTGTTCGGCGGCCGGGGTCGGGTCTCGCACGCGGTGGTCGGCGGTCTGGTGCTCGCCGTCGTGGAGAACGGGCTCGGTCTGCTCAAACAGCCCGCGGCGATGGTCAACATCGTCACCGGACTCGTCCTGCTGCTCGCCGCCACGGTCGACGCGCTCTCCCGGCGCCGGGCGGCCCGCGGCTAGGGCACCTGCCCGCGGAGGGCGCTGGGAGCGATGAGGCAGTGACCGGGACGACCGCCGGTACCCGGCCGGACGAGGCGCGCCGCCACAACCGCACGGCCCTGCTGCGCAGGCTGCACGTCGACGGCCCCTGCACCCGCGCCGCGCTCGCGGGTGAGCTCGGCCTCAACCGCAGCACGATCAAGGCGCTGGTCGACGGCCTCGCGGCGTCGGGGATCGTGCAGGAACGCGTCCCGATGGTGCGCACCGGTGCCGGGCGGCCGTCGCTGCTCGTGCTGCCCCAGCCGCTGGCCGCCGTCGTGCTGGCCGTCGACATCCGGGTCGACCGGGTGTCCACGGCGCTGGTCGGCCTCGGCGGGCAGGTGCTGGGCCGCGACGGCTGGAACCTGCGCGGTCGCGCGGGCGAGCCCACCGAGGTCGTCACCCGGGTCGTCGAGTCGACCAGGGTGCTGACCGAGGAACTCGGCTCCCGCGTGGTGTCCGCCGGGGTGTCCGTGCCGGGCGTCGTCCGGCGGCTCGACGGGTACGTGCACGAGGCGCCGAACCTGGGCTGGACCGACGTCCCGCTCGGGCACCGGCTGACCACCGCGCTCGGCGCGCCCGCGCGGGTCGGCAACGACGCCGAGCTCGCCGCCCTGGCCGAACACCTGCGCGGCGCCGCCCGGGGCGCCCGGGACGCGGTCTACCTCTCGGCCGACATCGGCGTCGGCGGCGGCGTCATCTCCGGCGGCTCCGCGCTGCGCGGCACCGCGGGGTACGTGGGGGAACTGGGGCACATGGTGGTCAACCCGGCGGGCGCCGCCTGCTACTGCGGCAGCCGGGGCTGCTGGGAGACGGAGGTCGGGGAGCAGGCCCTGCGCCGCGCACTCGACCTGCCCGCGCACTCACCCCGGGGCGCCGTCGTCGCCGAACTCCGGCTCCCGGCGGCCCCGGCCCGGCTCGCCGAGTTCACCGGCTGGCTGGCGGCGGGCCTGGTGACCGTGGTCAACGTGTTCGCACCCGAATTGGTCGTGCTGGGCGACCTGTTCACCGCGCTGCCCCGGTCGGTCGTCGCGGAGGTCGCCGCGGCCGTCGCCGAGCGCAGCCTGGTCAGCCGGGCCCTCGGCGGCACCGATCTCCGGGTCTCCACCCTGGGCGCCGACGCCAAGCTCCTCGGTGCCGCCGAACTCGCCTTCGAACCGGTCCTCGACACCGTCTGAAAAGCACAGCGGGCGGGATCCCGAGGGATCCCGCCCGCTGTGGGTGTAGTGGCTACTTTTCGCCCTTCTGCAGTTCCGCGGACATCGCACGCAGGCGCTCCTCGTGGGCGCGGGCGTGGTGGCCGCAGAAGAGCAGCTCGCCTCCGGAGGGAAGTACGGCGCGGACCTGAGCAGCCGCACCGCACCGGTCGCACCGGTCGGCAGCGGTCAGCTCGGGGCGGGTGAGCGTCGTCGTCGTCATGGGAGTTCTCCCTCCGTCCCGGCACCGGGTTACGCCCGGTGCCCTTGTCGGCTGCGGTCACGGAGGGAAACGCTCCGCCGTGTTCGCACTACCTACTCTTACAGACGCTCGGGCCTCCGGCAGTGTTCCCGCGCCCGATGCGCGGGGACACTGGCGATGATTAACCCGGTTGGCCCAGAGCTTCGCGCCGATTCGTGGTGCTAGCTGGGGTTCTACCGGGCGTATCGCCGGGTTGGCCACCCGATGTCCGCCTACGTTGTTCACCATCGGCGAACGCTCGCCGGGCCGTAGGCAAACCGGGTAACCCGATTCGGGCGGGTGGTCGCGGCTACCGCGGGTAGTCACGGGGGCGACCCGCATCTAGGCTGTGCTCGACCGTCTTCCCCACCGGTGAGGTGCCCGGCAATGCCCACTCCCGACTTCCGCCGCGGCGTCGCCCGGTGAAGCCGGACGACTCCCGTCCGGGGCTCTCGATGGTGTCCGGTGGTGGCGAGGCCACCGCCGGGCGTGGGACGCTGCGACTCGTGCCCGCCGCCCCGCCGCCCTGCCTGCCCGGCTGCGAGTACGCCACCCGGCGCGCGCACGACCTCTCCGACCCGATGAACAGCGGCCACACCTGCGTGGTGACCCTCGCCGAGGTCACCACCCTCGGCGACCGGCTGGTCGTGGTCCAGGCGATCCGCTGGGCGGACGCGACCGGGATCAGCGAACCCGGCTTCGTCGAGATCCGCGCCGACTCGGGCGCGGGCATCGATGAGGAGGGCTTCAGCCCCGTCGCCGCGGCCGAACTCGGCGCCGCCTTCGCCGCGGGCGCCACCCTCATCCGCGACTTCGACCGCCCCGCCGAAGCCGCCGACACCCCCTGACGCACCAGGTGCCCGCTGGACGCCACGCCGCGCTCTGCGCCGGCTCGGCCCTCCCTACAGCAGGCCGAGCGCGACCTTCAGGGCGTCATTGACGCGGTTCATCGTCGCCGGTGGCAACGCGCCCAGGTCGCGGGTCACCTCGTCGCGGTAGACCTCGACGACGTCGTCCGCCAGCGCACTGCCGGTCCACGGGCCGTTCCGGTGGTCCAAGTCCACGATGCTGTCGAGCCTCGGCTTGGGGGCGGTGGTGAGCCGGATGGCCAAGAAGGACTCAAGAGCCCCGTTGCGCTGGTTGTTCGACACCGCCAGGTAGTACTTCTCGCCCGGGTTTCCGCCCAAGTCGGCGCCGTAGACCCGACCGCGAACAATCGTGCCCGCTGATCCACTGCTCACGCGTCAGCCGCCCACCTCGCCGCGGCGCGATTCCGTCGCGACGTGACTTCGGCCCGCTGCGCGGTGGCTTCCGCCGCGGAACGGCTCTGGGCCAATTCCGCGTAGCCGATCTCCCGGGCCTTCTCCCGCAGGGTCTCCATGCCGATGGCCAGGACCGCGTGCGCCACCTGGGCTCGCGAGGTACCGACCTCGCCGGTCAGGGCGATCAGGGCATCTCGCAGGACGTTGCCGTTTTCCAGCAACGCCGTCAACAGTCCCTGCTCTTCGGGCGAGACGGGAATGTTCTCACGTCTGGTGGCGGCAGCCATGTTACACATTTTGTCACATCAACCGGGGCACCCAGTGCCGACTTGTGGGTGTCGAGGCCCTGACACGCACGACGGGCTGTCCACTCGTCCGAGTGGACAGCCCTTCGTGGCCGTGTGTGTTGGCTTATTCCAGGTAGTCGCGCAGCACCTGGGAGCGCGACGGGTGGCGCAGCTTCGACATCGTCTTCGACTCGATCTGGCGGATGCGCTCGCGGGTGACCCCGTAGACCTGACCGATCTCGTCGAGGGTGCGCGGCTGGCCGTCGGTGAGGCCGAAGCGCAGGCGGACCACGCCCGCCTCGCGCTCGGAGAGGGTCGCGAGGACCGACTGGAGCTGGTCCTGCAGCAGCGTGAACGACACCGCGTCCACCGCGACGACGGCCTCGGAGTCCTCGATGAAGTCGCCGAGCTGGCTGTCGCCCTCGTCGCCGATGGTCTGGTCGAGCGAGATGGGCTCCCGGGCGTACTGCTGGATCTCCAGCACCTTCTCCGGGGTGATGTCCATCTCCTTGGCCAGCTCCTCCGGCGTCGGCTCGCGGCCGAGGTCCTGGAGCAGCTCGCGTTGGATGCGACCGAGCTTGTTGATGACCTCGACCATGTGCACCGGGATGCGGATGGTGCGGGCCTGGTCGGCCATCGCGCGGGTGATCGCCTGGCGGATCCACCAGGTGGCGTACGTGGAGAACTTGTAGCCCTTGGTGTAGTCGAACTTCTCCACCGCGCGGATCAGACCCAGGTTGCCCTCCTGGATCAGGTCCAGGAACGCCATGCCGCGGCCGGTGTAGCGCTTGGCCAGCGACACGACGAGGCGCAGGTTCGCCTCCAGCAGGTGGTTCTTGGCGCGCTCGCCGTCACGCACGATCCACCGGAGGTCGCGGCGCATCTGCGGCTGCAGCTTCTCGCTCTCCTCCTCGGACTTGCGCACCCGCTCCGCGGCGTAGAGGCCCGCCTCGATCCGCTTGGCGAGCTCGACCTCCTCCTCCGCGTTGAGCAGCGCGACCTTGCCGATCTGCTTGAGGTAGGCGCGCACCGAGTCGGCCGAGGCGGTGAGCTCGGCGTCCTTGCGGGCCTGCCGCAGCGCCTCCGACTCCTCCTCGTCCCAGACGAAGTCGCCCTCCTTGGAGGAGGACTCCTTGGGCTCCTTCTCCTCGGGCTCCTCGACGGGCTCCTCGACCGGCTCGACCTCGACCTCCTCGAGGTCGGACAGGTCGGGGTTCTCCAGGTCCTCGGGCTCCTCGCCATCGGGACCCTCGCCGGGGCCCGCCTTCTTCGGGCCCGCGCCCTTGGCCGGGGCGGCCTTCTTCGGCGCCCGCGGGGCGGCCTTCTTGGCTGTCGCCTTGGTGCCCGTCACTTCTTCGTCCTCGGCGCTCTTGGTCGTCTTGGCGGCGCTGGCCGACGCCGTCGAGCGTCGGGTTGCGGTTCGTGCGGCTGCCACGTACGCCCTTTCACAACAGTCCAACACGGCACGGCCGGAAACAATGCGTTGACCAGGCCGTTGCCGGAGTTCGGGGGAGTGCCCTGAGGCTGTACCGCCGCGGGCTTGCGTTCCATTGTAGCGACGGATCGCGCCGCGGCGGGCGGCGCCAAGGTCGGAAAGTCTACCCGGCGCGCCGCGCGCCCCGGCTCACCCGCCGCTGACCTGCGCCGCGGCGACCGCCGCGCCCACGATCCCGGCGTCGTTGCGCAGCTCGGCGGCGACCACCCGGGTGCGCACGTCGAGCAGCGGCAGCCACTTGTCCGCCTTCTTGCTGACGCCGCCGCCCGCGACGATCAGGTCGGGCCAGACCACGCTCTCCAGGCCCCGGATGTAGCGGGTCACCCGCTTGGCCCACTCGTCCCAGGACAGGTCCTTGACCTCCTTGACCGACGCCGCCGCGCGGGACTCCGCGTCGTGCCCGTCGATCTCCAGGTGTCCGAACTCGGTGTTGGGCACGAGCACGCCGTCGACGAACAGGGCGCTGCCGATGCCGGTGCCGAAGGTCAGCAGCACCACCACGCCGTCCTTGTCGTCCGGCCTGCCGTAGCGGACCTCGGCGATCCCGGCGGCGTCGGCGTCGTTGAGCACCACGACCTCGCCGTCCTGGCGGCCGAGGCGCTTGGTGAACAGCGCGGCCGCGTCGGTGCCGATCCAGGCCTTGTCGATGTTGGCCGCCGAGTGCGCGACGCCCCGCTTCACCACGGCGGGCAGGGTGACGCCGACCGGACCGGTCCAGCCGAACCGCTCGACGATGTCGGCGACCACGTCGGCCACCGCGTCCGGGGTCGACGGCGTCGGCGTCGGGATCCGGGCCCGCTCCCCGGCCAGCGCGCCCGCGACGAGGTCGACCTCGCACCCCTTGATCCCCGAACCGCCGATGTCCACGCCGAAGCCGCGGGTCGCGCCCATCCCCGGGTCCTCTCCTACTCGATTCAGCAGCGTCACCGGCTGACCCTAGCCCGCACGGGCCGCGGGCTCGACCCTGTGGTCCGATAGCCAGGTGGGGACCACAGAGCAGAACCTCGCCGAGATCGCCGTGACCGTCGCCACCGAGGCGGGCGAGCTGGCCAGGGCGACCCGGGGAAACGCGATCCGGGAGATCACCACCAAGTCCACCGCGACCGACGTGGTCACCGCCGCGGACACCGCGGCCGAGGCCCTGATCCGGGACAGACTCCGGCAACTGCGCCCCGGCGACGCGGTGCTCGGTGAGGAGGCGGGCGGCCGCGTGGGCGCGGGCGTCACGTGGGTCGTCGACCCGATCGACGGGACGGTCAACTACCTGTACGGCTACCCCTGGTACGCGGTGTCGGTGGCCGCCCAGGTGGACGGCGTGTCGATCGCCGGTGCGGTGGTCGAACCCGCTTCGGGACGCGTGTGGAGCGCCGCCGCGGGGCACGGTGCGTGGCTGGGCGGGGAGCGGCTGCGGGTGTCGGCGCCCGCGAGCCTGGAGCTGACGCTGCTGGCCACGGGGTTCGGGTACGCGGTCGAGCGCCGCAGGCACCAGGCCGCCGTGGTCGCGGCGCTGCTCGGCCGCGTCCGCGACATCCGCCGCAACGGCTCGGCGGCCCTGGACCTGTGCGCGGTCGCGGCGGGCTGGGTCGACGCCTACTGCGAGCGCGGCCTGTCCCGCTGGGACTGGGCGGCGGGGGCGCTGATCGCCGCCGAGGCGGGCGCGGACGTGCGGCTGCCGGGCGAGGCCCCGGAGCT
Source organism: Actinokineospora auranticolor (assembly GCF_041897805.1). Classification (GTDB taxonomy): domain Bacteria; phylum Actinomycetota; class Actinomycetes; order Mycobacteriales; family Pseudonocardiaceae; genus Actinokineospora; species Actinokineospora auranticolor. Next base: position 6,928,903 of record NZ_CP154825.1, on the reverse strand, counting down.
GGGCGCGGACGCGGTGTTCGCCAGCGCCCCGTCGGTGGCCGAACCACTGCGCGCGGCCTTGGTGGAGAGCGGCATGGGCGCCTTCGACTCCTGACCGCCGCGCCCACTGCCCACCCGCTGAGCCGCCGCCTGACCAAGTCCGTGTCCAGCGCCGGGACGGCCACCTCAGCGCGTTTCGGCCCCAGCGCCCGCGAGGGGTCCCCCGCCATAGGGGAACCCCTATTTGTGACGCTATCGGGGCCGGTGGGCGGGGCGGAAGCCGTCGAGGTCGTCCTGTGGACAACTCCGGGGCATGGGGACCGCGGACCCGGTGCGCCGCCAGTCAAGATCGACTAGCGGTCGGACCGGTGCGGGGATCGGATCGACCAGACCAGGTCGGTGCGCGGGAACGGATCGACCAAGCCGGGTCGGCGTGCGGGGACAGCGTCAGGAGCAGCGGGTGGCGCGCGCGGCCTTGATCAGCGACTCGTCGATCTGGGGGGCCACGCCGTCGGTTTGCAGGCCGCCGCCACCCGGGTTGCTCTGCGCCCACTCGGTCAGCCGCTCCAGCACCCGGCGGGCCTCCGGGGTGGGCTGCAGGTGGTCGAAGTCCTTGCCGATGGCCAGGTCGACGGTGGCGTCCTTGCGCTCGTCCTTGACGAACTCCGCGCACGGCTCCAGCACGCTCAACGTCCGCGCCACGCTCATGCCGCCCTGCCCGAAGCGGATCTGGGCGCGGCAGGCGAGGGTGCCGCCCGGGTAGAGGGAGTCGGTGGTCGCGTCACTGATCTGGGTGAAACCCAGATCGCGCAGGGTCTCGGTGACCGAACCCGCCAGCCCGCGCTGCCCACCCGCGTTCAGCACCCGCACCAGGCCCTCGCCCGCCGGGGCGAGCGGGGTGCGGTCCAGCGCGTCGGCGGGCTGCACTTGGCCCGGCGGCAGCGGCGCGGGCTTGCCGTCCACCGGGGCCTGCGGCTGCGCGGCGGGGCAGGCGAGGTTGTCCGCGCCCGTCGAGTCGCTCTGGATGACCCGCAGCCACACCACACCGGTGACCACGGCCAGCACCGCCATGAGCACGACCGCGGGCAGCGGGCGCCGCCTGCGGTACCGCTGGGCCCTCTGAATCCCTGCTGACACGCGCGGACCCTCCCTACGGACCTTGTCTCGGTCCACCCCCGTGGACGCCGAGTGGGGGTGATAACCCCGACCCGTCTGTCGTCGCTGCTCAGCCTATTCGTTTCAGCGCGGCCCGCAGTACTTGCCCCATCGGGTGAACCACGCCGTGTTCGCGAAGGGGACCGGAACGCCTCCGAAGGGGCAACCGGGTTCCGCCGACCGGGCAGTTCCACCGGTCACCGCGACACGCCGGGGCGGGCCGCCGGACAGGGCAGACACCCCCAGCCGGGTGACGCTGTGCGCGGCCGGGGCCGGCATGGGCTACCCTCTGCCCGCTCCAGTCGCCGAAGACGGCATCCGGAATCGATTCGGAAGCGATTTCCGGGGTCGGTGAAACCTGACGCGGCCTGCGAGACCTCCGTCACTCGATTGGCGGGCACAAACCGGGGCGCTGGAACGTTGTCCAGCGGCACGACCCACATCCTGAAGGACCGCAGGGGTGAGACAGATGGCGACCGACTACGACGCACCACGGCGCAGCGAGGCCGACGACCTGGCCGAGGACTCCCTAGAGGAGCTCAAGGCCCGGCGCAACGAGAACCAGTCCGGGGTGGTCGACGTCGACGAGACCGACACCGCCGAGAGCTTCGAGCTCCCCGGCGCCGACCTCTCGGCGCTCTCCGGCGAGGACCTGACCGTCCGCGTCGTGCCCAAGCAAGCCGACGAGTTCACCTGTTCCAAGTGCTTCCTGGTGCACCACCGCAGCAGGCTGGCCGAGGACAACGGGGGAGTGTTCGTCTGCCGCGACTGCGCGTGACGCGCGGCGCGGCAAAGGCGCCGCGCGGGCTGGGGACAGCCGGGCTGCCCGGGGGCGGGCACCCGGCTGTTGCTGTACCCGGGTACCGGTGCCCGAGAACGGGATAGCGGGCGACGGGATGACGGGAGCGGGCCGAGCGGGGCGACAGCCGTGCCCCGCCCGCGGCGCCCCGGACCGTCAGTCGCCGTCCGACCGGTCGGCGGGGGCGGCCACCGGCTGCTGCTCGCGCAGCGCGGCGACGAGCCGCTCGGGGTGCCTCGTGCTGAACACCCAGTACGGCGTCGGGTCCTCCGGGTCGGTCACCTCGACCCGCACGAGCGGCCGCACCCAGCTGCGGTGCACCAGGAACGCGGCCGGGTCCAGGTGCGGCCCGAGCACGCGGCGCTTGTTCCTCTCGTCGTGCACCGCGATGGTGCCCGCGTGCCGCAGCGGCAGGTGCGCGTCGCCGACCCACAGCTCGCCGTCGGCCACCCGCACCCGGGTGCGCCCGGCGCGCCAGAGCAGCAGCAGGGCCAGCGGGATGATCACCGCGTACGGCAGCCAGGCCCGCACCCCGGGGTAGCCCATGTGGATCTCCGCGGCCAGCAGCCCGGCGGCCAGCAGCGGCAGCGGCCACAGGTACCAGGTGAGGTGGAGCCGCTCGCGGTACTCGCCTGGGGCCGGACCGCCCGCGCCTGAGGTGTCGCTCACGGCCCCAGGGTAGTCTCGCGGCTCGTGCCCAGCGTGGAGGTCCTGCTCACCCGATTGGACCCGGGTGTCCCCCTACCCGCCTACGCCCGCCCCGGCGACGCAGGCGCGGACCTGGTGACGACGACCGACGTGGTCATCGCCCCCGGCGAGCGGGTAGTGGTCGGCACCGGTGTGGCGGTCGCGCTGCCGGAGGGGTTCGCCGGGTTCGTGCACCCGCGCTCCGGCCTGGCCGCGCGCTCGGGGCTGAGCGTGGTGAACACGCCGGGCACCATCGACTCGGGCTACCGGGGCGAGATCATGGTGTGTCTGATCAACCACGACCCGAGGGAACCGATCAGCCTGCGCCGGGGCGACCGGATCGCGCAGCTGGTGGTCCAGCGGGTCGAGCACGCGGTGTTCCGCGAGGTGACCGAGCTGGGGACGTCCCGGCGCGGCACCGGCGGGTACGGGTCGACCGGTGGGCACGCGCTGCTCGCCGGGGCGGCGGGGTCGGGACGCGAGACGGAGGACTAGTGGCACTGTTCGGGCGCAGACGCAACCGTGACGAGGACGAGGAGCCGACCTCGGTACCCGCGGACGCCGATGCCGACGAGGGCTTCCCGGTACCCGTGGAGGCCCCCGACGGCCCCTACGACGAGGAAGACGAGCCCGACGACGAGCAACCGCGCCTCGACCTGGGCTCCATCCGGGTCCCCGTGCCCGACGGCGCCCAGTTGCAGGTCGAGATGGACCCGGCAGGCCCGGTCCGCGCCGTGCACGTGCTGACCCCGGTCGGCCAGATCACCCTCAACGCCTACGCCGCGCCCCGCTCGGGCGGCCTGTGGCGGGAGGTCTGCGGCGAGCTGGCCGAGCAGCTGCGCGGCGACGGCGCGTCGGTCCGCAGCCACGCGGGCGACTGGGGCCAGGAGTTGGGCGCCACACTGGGCGAGGCCACGCTGCGGTTCATCGGCGTGGACGGCCCCCGGTGGATGCTGCGCGGCGTGGTCGCGACCCGCCCGGAGCTGGTGGACCCGGCCACGGCGGCGCTGCGGGACATGATCCGCGGCACGGTCGTGGTCCGCGGCGACTCGCCGATGCCGGTGCGCACCCCGTTGCAGATCGACCTGCCGCGGGCCATCGCGGAGCACATCGCGGCCCAGAACGCGGAGCAGCAGCAGCAGTAGCACGGGCGTCATCGGGCGAGCGGCAGGCGGCTGCTCGCCCGATGTCAGCCGCGGCGCGCGGTCGCGGTCAGGAACGCCCCCACGGCGGCCCGGCCCAGCGCCTCCGGGTCGACCGCCATCACCGCCAGCCGGGTCGTGCGCAGGCACCCGAGCGGGACCGCGTCCACCCACTGCCGCGCGACCTCGTCCGGGTGCACCGGGTCGTCCACGCAGCAGCCGATCCCGACGGGAACCTGAATCCCGCTCAGTTCTTGCGCGGATGGCCCCGGTGCGGCGGCCCCCGCGTCCAGCGAGTCGGCCAGCGCGTCCCCGTACCGCCGCCACGACCGGCGCAGTTCGTCCCCCAACCAGCCCGGGACGTCCGCCACGACGGCCGCCACGCCCCGAGCGCGCACGTCCGCCGCGCTGGCCCGCGCGAGCACCGAGGCGGGCGCCGCGCCGGGTTCCCCGGTCCACGCGGGCAGCGCCAGGAGCAGGCCCGAACACCGGTCCGGGTGCCGCGCCGCCCACAACGCCGCGACGTGCGCCCCCAGCGACACCCCGCCGACCACCACCGGCCCGTTCCCGCACGCCTCGTCGAGGGCGGCCACATAGCCCTCCACCAGGCGTTTCCCCGGTTCGGGGGCGGGTGCGAGCAGCTCCAGACCAGCCGCGCGAAGCGGACCGGAGAACACGTTCCGCACGAATACCTCATCGGAGCCCGTACCGGGCAGGATCACGGCCGTGGCAAGGGATGCAGCCGGGTGGGTCACACTCACGACCTGATCCTTGTCCAGCTCCCACCCGGCGCGGTTACCCTGGCTGCGAATGGGCTGGGTGTCGGGGCCCGCCCCCACGAAGGAGACGCTGCGCTATGGGCACCAAGGGGGACGGTTATTGGCACCGTCTCGTCAAACGGCTGACCACTGATGTGGACCAGCTCGACGCGGACGACCTGTCCACGCACGCCGAGGCGCAGGGCGCGCGCCGGGCCTGCGACTGCCGCTCCGGCGAGGAGGTGACCGTCTTCGGCCGGTTACGGACCGTCGAGCTGTGCCCCCGCGACGCGGCCGCCACCCTGGAAGCGGAGTTGTTCGACGGGACCGAGGGCGTGACACTAGTGTGGCTCGGGCGTCGTCGCATCCCGGGTATCGAGCCTGGCCGGACCGTCAAGGCCCAGGGCCGGATCGCGGTCCGGGACGGGCGCAAGGTGCTCTACAACCCGTACTACGAGCTGCAGCAGACGGCTCCTTGACGAAACCGGTGCCATGACGGCCGCTGAGGTCCACGAGTCGGGCGACCCCGACGAGCGCAAGCCAGCCCCCGGTCAACCCGACGGCAAGGAACCCGACGACAAGCCGGAGCCGACGCTGCTGGAGCAGATGGGCGGCGTCAGCGGCCTGGTCTACTCGTCGGTGCCGGTGCTGGTGTTCGTGCTGACGAACGCGATCTGGAAGCTGCAGGTCGGCATCTGGAGCGCGATCGGCAGCGCGGTGGCCATCACCGTGATCCGGGTCGTGCGCAAGGAGCCGCTGCAGCCTGCCATCTCGGGCTTCTTCGGGGTGGCCATCGCCGCGTTCATCGCCTACCAGACCGGGTCGGCCAAGGGGTTCTTCCTCTTCGGCATCTGGACCAGCCTGGTCTACGGCGGCGTGTTCGCCCTGTCGATCCTGCTGCGGTGGCCGCTGGTCGGGGTCATCTGGTCGGCGCTCAACGGCCACGGCCAGGGCTGGCGCCAGGACAAGCCGTCGCGGCTGGCCTACGACCTGGCCACGCTCTCGTTCGTGGTCATCTTCGCGGCGCGGTTCATCGTGCAGAAGTGGCTCTACGACGAGGACCTGACCGGCTGGCTCGCCTTCGCCCGCCTGGCGATGGGCTACCCGCTGTTCGCGCTCGCGCTCCTGGTGACCGTGTGGGCGGTCCGCAAGGCCCAGCGCCGCCAGCGGGAGCAGGAGGAGACCGGGGCCGCCTCCGACGAGGCCGTGGAGGCCGCCCTCCGGGCCAAGTACTCCGGCGAGGACGTCGCGGCGGAGGACACCACGACCGAGGACGCCACCAGCGAGTCCCGGCGGTAGGTCCACCGAACAACGGACAAGGCTCCCGTGAACCCAGGGTTCGCGGGAGCCTTGTTGCTCTTGCTCTCCTCAGCCCATCTGTGACCGCTGCGTGGTCTCAGCCCTGTACCCGCGCGTCGCTCTTGCTCTCCTCAGCCCGCCCGTGACCGCCGCTTGATCCCGCGCCGCCCCCAACGCAACGCGCCCCCACCAACTCCTCGATCGGGCGGATTTGCTTTGTGTGGGGGGACGGACCTGCCAAGCTCCCCGCGGGTCGGGTGGGCTTGCCCATCCCACCCGGCTTCTCGCCCCACCGCAGGTTCGTAGGGGCCCCGCGCAAAGCGGATCCGCCCGATCGAGGCCGACCCCATATTCGCGTAGGGCTAGACCGCATCAACCCGCATCGGCGGCCTCCGGCGGCCGGGGCGCCACGGCTCCCACCACGGGCACCGGCCCGACCCAGCGTGGTCCCGTTCTCCCGGGCTCCAACGCGAGAACCGAGCGATGCTCGGTGAGGTGAATTGCCTTTGTGCGGGGCCCCTACGAACCTGCGGTGGGGAAGAGCGGTGGGAGGGGCAAGCCCACCCACCTGCCGGGAAGCTTGGCAGGTCCGTCCCCCCACACAAAGGCAATCCACCCCACCGAGCAGTGAGCAGGAGCGCGGCGCCTTGAGTGGGTGGATGGGTTGGCACACGTCGAGGGGCGGCGGGTGCGGCTTGGCGGGGCGGAAGGAAGTGAGGGGGCGGGTGGGCTGCCGGGGCGGGGTGCCTTGGCCGGGGTGTGGGAAATGGGCGGTTCGGTCAGGCGGGTGCGGCCTGGCGGGGTATGGGGGAGTGGGGGGCGGGTGGGCTGCCGGAGCGGCGTGCCTTGGCCCGGGCGCGGGAACAGGCGGCTCGGTCAGGCGGGTGCGGGGCGTGAGGGGACGGGTGGTCTGCGGGGCCGTGTACGACCTCGGCGCAGGTGGACAGATCCGAGGTCGCCGATCACGGCAAGACCCACAAGGCGGCTAGTGCCCGAGCGCCTTGCGGATCTCGCCCTCCACGTCCGCCGACGCCACGAACAGCAGCTCGTCGCCCCCCTCCAGCGAGTCGTCCGGCTGGGGCACGATCACCCGCCCGCCGCGCAGGATGGTCACCAGGGCCGCGTCGCGCGGCAGCCGGACCTCCCGCACCGGGCGGCCCGCCCACGGCGTGTCGTCCGGCAGGGTCATCTCCACCAGGTTCGCCTGGCCCTGGCGCAGGGTCAGCAGCTGCACCAGCCCACCGACGCTCACCGCCTCCTCGACCATCGCCGCCAGCACGCGCGGGGTCGAGACCGCCACGTCCACGCCCCACGCGCCGGTGAACAGCCACTCGTTGGCGGGGTCGTTGACCCGGGCGACCACGCGGCGGACCGCGAAGACCGTCTTGGCCAGCAGGGAGACCACCAGGTTGACCTTGTCGTCGCCGGTGGCGGCGATGACGCAGTCGCACAGCTGCAGGCCCGCGTCCTCCAGCGACGCCAGCTCGCACGCGTCGGCCAGCACCCACTCGGCCTGCTCGACGGTGTGCGGCTCGAACTGCCCGGCCTCCCGCTCGATGAGCATCACCTGGTGCTCACCCGCGACCAGCTCGGCGGCGATGGAGCGGCCCACCGCGCCCGCTCCGGCGATGGCGACGCGCATCAGTGCCCCTCCTCCGGCGCCTGCACGGCCGCCGCTGTGACATCGCTGAGCGTCCCGGACAGGGCCGCCACGTAGACCTGGTCGTCGGCCTGGATCACGGTCTTGGCCGTGGGCAGCACACCGGTGCCGAACCGCATGATGAACGCGACCCGGCAGCCCGTGGCGCCCTGGAACTCCTTGACCGTGCGCCCGACCCACTCCTCGTGCACCGGCACCTGGAGCACGGCGACCTTGCCCGTGGGGTCGCGCCACGCCGACGACACGCCGTCGGGCAGCAGCGTCCGCAGCAGCCGGTCGGTCGTCCACGGCACGGTCGCCACCGTCGGGATGCCCAGCCGCTCGTAGACCTCGGCCCGCTTCGGGTCGTAGATGCGGGCGACGACGTGCTCCACGGCGAACGTCTCCCGCGCGACCCGCGCCGAGATGATGTTCGAGTTGTCCCCGCTGGACACCGCCGCGAACGCGCCCGCGCGCTCGATCCCCGCCTCGACCAGCACCTGCCGGTCGAACCCGGTGCCCACCACCTGCTGGCCGTGGAAGTCCGAGCCCAGCCTGCGGAAGGCCTGCGCGTCCTTGTCGATGACGGCCACGGTGTGGTCGAGCCGCTCCAGCGCCGCGGCCATCGAGGCCCCGACGCGGCCGCAGCCCATGATCACAACGTGCACGACCAGCCTCCTCGTTCCGGTACGCGAGATCGGGCCACCTGGTCGGCCGGGTGACCCGATCGTCGTGTCTGCCGCGAACCTACCGGTGGCCGCGCCCGATCGGTGATGCGACCGCCTACGCTGTGCGTCCGTGTCCAAGTTCTCCACGGCGGCGAAACGCCTCCTGGTCGGGCGGCCGTTCCGCAGCGACCGGCTGGCGCACACCCTGCTGCCCAAGCGCATCGCGCTACCGGTGTTCGCCTCCGACGCTATGTCCTCGGTGGCCTACGCGCCGGAAGAGATCTTCCTCATGTTGTCGGTCGCGGGTCTGTCGGCGTACGCCTTCGCCCCGTGGATCGGCGTCGTGGTGGTCCTCGTGATGCTCACGGTCGTCGCCAGCTACCGGCAGAACGTGCGCGCGTATCCATCCGGCGGCGGTGACTACGAGGTCGCGACGGTCAACCTGGGCAAGCAGGCCGGGTTGACCGTGGCCAGCGCCCTGCTGGTCGACTACGTGCTGACCGTCGCGGTGTCCATCGCGTCCGCGGCGGCCAACATCGGCTCGGCGATCCCGTTCGTGGCCACCCACAAGGTCGAGTTCTCGGTCGTGGCCATCATCGTGCTCACCGCCATCAACCTGCGCGGCATCCGCGAGTCCGGCGCCGCGTTCGCCGTGCCCACCTACGCCTTCATGGCGGGCATCATGCTGATGATCGCCTTCGGACTGTTCCGCGGCCTGGTCCTCGGCGACGACATGCCCGCCGAGAGCGCCAACCTGCAGATCAACGCCGAGCACGGCGACCTGGCGGGCCTGGCGCTGGTGTTCCTGGTGCTGCGCGCCTTCTCCTCCGGCTGCGCGGCACTGACCGGTGTGGAGGCCATCAGCAACGGCGTGCCCGCGTTCCGCAAGCCCAAGTCCAAGAACGCGGCGACCACGCTGCTGCTGATGGGCGTGATCGCGGTCGTGATGCTGATGGGCCTGATCGTGCTGGCCCAGCTGACCGGGGTGCGCATCGCCGAGGACCCGGCGACCCAGTTGGTCAACGCCCCGCCCGGCTACGAGCAGAAGACCATGGTCGCCCAGGTCGCGGAGGCCGTGTTCAGCGGCTTCCCGGCGGGCTTCTTCTTCATCACCGCGGTCACCGCGCTGATCCTGGTGCTGGCCGCCAACACCGCGTTCAACGGCTTCCCGGTGCTCGGGTCCATCCTGGCCCAGGACCGCTACCTGCCCCGCCAGCTGCACACCCGCGGCGACCGGCTGGCCTTCTCCAACGGCATCGTCGGCCTGGCCGGGTTCGCCGTCGTGCTGGTCATCGCCTTCGACGCCGAGGTCACCCGGCTCATCCAGCTCTACATCGTCGGCGTGTTCGTCTCGTTCACCATGAGCCAGACCGGCATGATCCGGCACTGGAACCGGCACCTGGCCACGGAGACCGACCCGGCCGAGCGCCGCAGGATGCGCCGGTCGCAGGCGATCAACGCGTTCGGCCTGGCCATGACCGGCTCGGTGCTGGTCGTGGTGCTGATCACCAAGTTCCTGCTCGGCGCGTGGATCGCCATCGCCGCCATGGCGGTCATCTACCTGCTGATGACCGGCATCCGCAAGCACTACGACCGGGTCGCCGACGAGCTGGCGCGCGCGGAGAGCGAGAGCTCGTTCGTGCTGCCGTCGCGGATCCACACGATCGTGCTGGTGTCCAAACTGCACCTGCCGACCCGCCGCGCGCTGGCCTACGCCCGCGCGACCCGGCCGGACGTGCTGGAGGCGATCACGGTCAACGTGGACGACGTGGACACCAAGCGGCTGGTCGCGGAGTGGGACAAGGAGAACTTCTCGGTGCCGCTCAAGGTCGTCGAGTCGCCGTACCGGGAGATCACCAAGCCCGTGCTGGAGTACGTCCGGCGCGTGCGCTCGGACAACCCGCGCGACGTGGTCACCGTGTTCATCCCCGAGTACGTGGTGGGCCGCTGGTGGGAGCAGGTGCTGCACAACCAGAGCGCGCTGCGGCTCAAGGGCAGGCTGCTGTTCCAGCCCGGGGTGATGGTGACCAGCGTGCCGTGGCAGCTGGAGTCGTCGGAGAAGGTGGCCGAGCGCGACCTGGTCGCCCCCGGCGCGATCCGACGTGGACTGACCGGCAAGGACCCGATGAAGGACGCGCGCAAGTGACCGACTGGACCGGACGGCGTTTCGAGGTCGAGGTGGGGGCCGTCGCGCACGGCGGCCACTGCGTGGCGCGCGCCGAGGGGCGCGTGGTGTTCGTCCGGCACGCGCTGCCGGGGGAGCGGGTGGTCGTGGCGGTCACCGAGGACAAGGGCGGCTCGTTCTGCCGCGGCGACGCGGTGGAGGTGCTCGACGCGTCACCGTCGCGGGTGGACCCGCCGTGCCCGCTGGCCGCGCCCGGCGGCTGCGGCGGCTGCGACTGGCAGCACGCGTCGGCCGACGAGCAGCGGCGGCTGAAGGCTGCCGTGGTGACCGAGCAGCTGTCCCGGCTGGCCGGGCTCGAGTGGGACGTCGAGGTCGAGGAGCTGGCGGGCGGGCTCGCGCACTGGCGCACCCGGACCCGGCTGGCCGTCGACCGGCGCGGCAAGGTCGGGTTCCGCGCGCACCGCAGCCACCGGGTGGTGCCCGTCGACGAGTGCGTCATCGCGGCCCCGGGGACCGTGGACGCCCTGGCCGGTCGCGAGTGGACGCCGGGGGCCGAGCTGGACGTGTCCGTCGACGCGACCGGCCGCACGCACGCCAGCGAACTGCTGCCGGACCGGGGCAAGCTGCGCAGCGGCAAGCCGGTCCTGCGCCCCCACCGCGTGCTGGGCTCGTCCGTGGCCGTCGAACAAGCCGCCCGCCGCGAATGGCGGCTCGCGGCGCACGGGTTCTGGCAGGTCCACCCGGACGCGGCGGACGTGCTGGCCGAGGTCGTCGACGAATGGGCCGGGCTCACGGCCGGGCAGGTCGCGTGGGACCTCTACGCGGGCGTCGGTCTCTTCGCCGCGGTGCTCGGCGCCCAGGTCGGCGCGGAGGGCACGGTCGTCGCCGTCGAGTCGGCCCTCCGCGCCGCGGAGGACGCCGCCGACAACCTCGCCGACCTGCCCCAGGTGCGCGTGTTCGCGGGCAAGGTCGAGGACGTCCTGGCCGACGGCGGCCTCCCGGACCCGGACGCGGTGGTCCTCGACCCACCCCGCAAGGGCGCGGGCCGCGCCGTCGTCAACGCCATCGCGGCCCGTGCACCGTCCCGGCTGGTCTACGTCGCCTGCGACCCGGCGGCCCTGGCCCGCGATGTCGCGACCTTCGCCGACCACGGCTACCGGCTCAGCGACCTGCGGGCCTTCGACACGTTCCCGATGACCCACCACGTGGAGTGCGTGGCGTTGTTGTCGCGGTGAGGGGTTACGGCCAGTCGCCGGGGTTGCAGTAGTAGGAGTTGCTGCCGGTGCGTTGGTGGCCGAGGGAGTCGACGGCTACGAGGGTGACGGTGGCGCCGCCGGGGGTGCAGGAGAAGAGGCCGGTGCTGAGGAGGCCGTCGAGGGCGGGTTGGTGGTAGCCGTTCACCGACCACCGGGCCGAGGAGTAGGGGGCGACCCCGCCGGGGGACGCGCCGCAGGCGAACTGGCTGCCGCCGCTGTCGCAGTAGATGGTGAAGTCGAGGGCTGCGGCCGGGGTGGCCAGGGCCGTGAGGGCCGCGCCTGCGAGCGCGACGGCCGCCAGGGCGGGTTTGAGACGGGTCACACGGGCCTCCGGGTCACGGTGGGTACGGGCAACCAGCCGACCGTAACGGGACGCGCTCACCTGCGGGAAGACCCGTTGAGACCAGTTCCCCTGCGCTCAACGGGGTGGGGCTGGCGGGTTCGATTGCCTGAGCAGACGCGCCTGGTGGGTGGTTATGGGGTCTAGGAGGCGGCTCGTGCCACGTTCTCGTTCAACTGGGCAAGTCGAGCCGTGATTCGGGTTGATCGGACGTCGGTGAGTGCTTCGCTTGCCTGGAGTGCGAGCGAGTTGGCCTGCTCCTGTTCACCCGTTGCCGTGTAGACCTCGGCCAGGTCGATCATCCGTCCGGCGCGGCCGCGAAGTCGGTCGGTGCCGATGCGGGGTAGGAGGTCTTCGAATCGTCTGATCGCTTCGGCGTGTTCGCCTGCTGCGGCTAGTGCCTGGGTGGTGATGGAGTTGAGGTGATCTTGTGTTAGGAACCCCGCCCACTCGGGCGTTCCGCCCCCGCGAGCGGCCAGCGTCTCGGCCTCACGGATGTGCCGCAGCGCCGGTTCTTTCTCGCCTGATTTCGCTAGGTGTCCGGCCAGTCCGGCGTGCAGGTTCGCGCGCTCCAGCGTGCACACGCGGCGGTCGGACAAGGCTGCGTCGACCAGGCCGACGGCTTCGGATGGGAGCGCTTCGCCGACTTGAGCGGCGATGTTCAGCAGGACGTGTGCGCGGAGATCGGGGTCTGCGCCCTCGTCGGCGGTGCGTAGCGCGAGCGTGGAGAGTTGACGCGCGGAGTAGGTCCGTCCGGCGTCGAAGTGAGTCCACGCGGTCCGGTCCGCGAGTGCTCCGACGGCTGCGCTGAGTGCGATGCGGGTGTCGTCCCGCATCGGTGCGTCCAACAGACTCACGGCCCACCTGAGAGCGCCGGTGGACAGGTCTGCGGCGACCGCGCCGCCGAATCGGAGGTCCATCGTCGTGTAGACCGCCGTGGCCTGCTGGACGGCCTCGACCTCGGACCGGCCGACCTGCCCGGGGTGGTCCGCCGTGGCCAGGCCGTCCAAGAGTCGGGCGAGAGGGTCGGGGGCTTGGCTGCCTGCGAGCACCGCCGCAGCCGCCGCCAGTAGTTCCCGTCGGTTCACATCCTCACCCAACCCCTGAACGCCCAGCGTTCGCTCGTATGCGGCTATCAGGTCCGGTGTCGCTGTTCGTTGTCCGGTCTCCACCATGCCAAGCGTCGACTTGCTGTAGTGAACGCGGCTCGCCATCGTCGCCAGGCTGAGTCCGGCGTTCTCCCGCGCCGCCCTCAACACCCGCCCCGTCTCGTGCACGCGGACCGCTCCCCTGGGTTGTGGACGGCTGTGGACGCCCGAGTCCTTCCGATGACACTCCGCGACGGTCACGCTACTACCGAGGCATAAGCCTCCCGGAAGGGTTGGGGATGAATATCCCCCGAATGTCGTCCCCAACCTCCGGCCAACTGCCTGGTTTCGTCAGCGCGCTTAGGGGTCAACTGTCATGCCTGTGTCATGAATAGCGAAACAGAGGGCTCTGCGGACCGCTCGTCGCAATGTTCGGCACTTCTGGCCGTGGGTGGCAATGGGATGTGGGTCCAAGTTGCGCGGGTCGTGCTTCGGCAGGCGGTTATGCCAGGTGGCATCGGGATGTCGCCCGGTGAAGTCGTGCAATGGGTCGATGCTTTGGTCGATGTGGCCGATAACAGTCTCTTATCCGATATGCATAGTGAATCAAGGGAGAGTCATGACGCTCGCTAACGTGCGGAACCCGGCGGACTCGATCTCGCGGGATCTCCACCGCCGCCTGGTGGGTCAACTGATCCGTGAGCACGCCGGGATGACAGGGGACGAAGCGGTCCGCATCGTGAACGCCACCGTCGCGTTCCTGACCATCTGCGCCGAGAACCCCGGCACGCGGTTCCGTCCGAGCAAGCGCGTGGACCTGGGCTGGCACGCTTTCATCCTCAACACCCGCGACTACGCCGAGTACTGCGCGGAACTGGGCGCCGGGTTCCTCCACCACGTGCCCGACGAGTTCACCCGCCCCACGACCACCCGCACCGCCATGCGCGCGGCGCTGGCCCCTACGGTGGAGGCCCTGACCGTCGCCGGGTTCGAGATCGACGCGGAGTTGTGGGGAACGGACGCGGGCGACTGCTCGCAGTGCCACGCCGGATGCACCGACTGCGGTCAGGGTGGCGACGACGGCAGCTTCTGCCGCTAGAACGAGGGATGTGAATGACGACCCGTCGTGAGTGGAACGACCTACCCGTACAGGTGAGGCACGCGGTGGAGGAGCGCACCGGCCCCGTCCTCAAGGCGGAGTCCGCGACCTCTGGCCGAAACTCGGAATTGGCCGCCACGTTGCGGACGCCGCAAGGGCCGATCTTCTGCAAGGGAATCACGACGGCGTCGTCGTTGTCTGTCATGCATCACAACGAGATCAGCGCTAGCCCATTCCTGCCCGGGGAAATTGCGCCGCGCTTGTTGTGGCATGTCGAAACAGGGGGGTGGCTGCTGCTCGGGTTCGAGCACGTGACCGGGCAGCACGCCAACCTCACTCCCGGATCACCTGACATCCCGCTGGTGGCCGACGCGGTAAATGCCATCGCCCGAGTGCCGGTGCCGTCGGAGACGGCCGGTCGCCGCGCGATGGCCGCGCAATGGACGCGTGCACTCAAATCCGAGATCCACGCGGACCCGCCCGAGAAGGCGTCCGCCTGGTCGACCGACAACGCGGACAAACTCACGCACTGGGCAGCGCGCGCACCGGAACACATGGACGGCACGACCCTCATCCACACCGACCTGAACCCGGCCAACTTCCTCGTAGCCGACACCACCCGGGTGATCGACTGGGCGTGGTGGCGGACCGGCGCCGCGTGGATCGACCCGGCCTTCGTCCTCATCCGGCTCATCGCCGCCGGACACACGCCAGCCCAAGCAGAAGAGTGGGCGAACCGGACGCCCGGCTTCCAAGCCGCGAGCCCCGACGCCCTGACCGCCTTCGCGGCGTCCGTGCTGCGCCTATGGGAACGCAAGTTCGCCACCACCGACGCGACAGCGGCAGCCCGCGCGTGGGCGCGACACAGACTCGGATAGCCGTACTCACGACCGGGTAGTGATCGAGCACACATGAGGACTATCGAGGCGGGCCGAAGCCGTCCTGGGGTGGGCGGTACGGGCCGTTCGCGTGGCGGCCGGGGCCCGTTGACGGGGGCGGGTTCTCCCACGGCGGGGGTGGTGCCGCGTGGCGGCCGCCCGGTGGCGGCTGGTGCGGGCCGCGTGGCGGCGTGCCGGGCGGAACACCTGGACCGGCGGGCAGGGGCGCGCCCTGCGGCGGTCGGGGTGGTTGGTCACCGGTTTGGGCGGGCATCCCACGAACGGGCGTCCCCTGAACAGGGGGCGCGGGAGGGGGTGGCGGCGCGTTTTGGGGCTCCGGTGGGGACAGCGGCGGCAGGCCCGCGCGCGCTCGGAACCAGTCCGGGACGTACTCGTCCGCGCGCGGGAAGGACCGCAGTTCGTCGGTGAAGCCGATGGGCGGCGGCACCCGCCGCCAGGGGGGTTCGCGGTCGGGTTCGAACTCGCACGAGAAGGTGCCGGGGGGCTCGATCTCGTAGACCGCGCCGATCCACGTGCCCCGGCCCGGTCGGTACATCCCCGCCCGCAGCCGACCCAGGCCGTCGACGACCTCCGTCGGTGGGCGGACCGGTCGTGGGACCTCGTCCGGGCCCGTGACCAGCAGGTCCACCTCAATGTGCCTGCCGACCGCGCGGTACTCCGCGCGCACCCGGCGCCACTGCGGACCGGCCGCGCGCACCATGGCGCGACCGACCTCCTTGGTGATCCGGTCCAGCTCCGCCTGCGCCAGCACCGGCTGGGGCTCCCCCGTCGTCACGACGATCCCCCACCCCTGGCCGCTTCCCGCGACACTGCCACCTTCCCCCTGTTCCTACGCCCCCTCCGCGTGTCGGGAACCCTACCGGCCGCCGGGTGCGCGCAGGGTCGAGTCGGACAGGAACAGCCAGTCACCAAAGGACCCGGATGGGGGATGTGCGTCACTTGGCCGGGTGCCGATACCGGAAATCAGTGGCGCCGGAACACTCGTAGACTGGTCCGAACCGGCGCGTGGGCAGCGGATCCCGGCCGTGACTCCCAGGAGACCAGCCATCCACGACAGGACGAGGTGACGACGCGGTGACGCTGCTGGATTCGGTGCAGGGACCGGCCGACCTGAGGCGCATGACCCCCGAGGAGCTGGACCGGCTGACCGTCGAGATCCGGTCCTTCCTGGTGGACAAGGTGACCAGAACGGGCGGCCACCTCGGCCCGAACCTCGGCGTGGTGGAACTCACCATCGCCCTGCACCGGGTGTTCGACTCCCCGCGCGACCCCATCATCTTCGACGTCGGCCACCAGGGCTACGTGCACAAGATCGTCACCGGCCGCCGCGACGGCTTCGACGACCTGCGCCAGCAGGGCGGCGTCTCCGGCTACCCGTGCCGCGACGAGAGCGAGCACGACCTCGTCGAGAACAGCCACGCCTCCACCGCCCTGTCCTACGCGGACGGCCTGGCCAAGGCCCACCAGCTGCGCGGCGAGAAGCGCAGCGTGGTCGCCGTCGTCGGCGACGGCGCGCTGACCGGCGGCATGTGCTGGGAGGCGCTCAACAACATCGCCGCGGGCACCGACCGCGGCGTGGTCATCGTCGTCAACGACAACGGCCGCTCCTACTCGCCGACCATCGGCGGCCTGGCCGACCACCTGGCCTCGCTGCGCCTGCGGCCCGGCTACGAGCGCGCGCTCGAAGGCGGCAAGCGGGTGCTCCAGGGCACCCCCGTCGTCGGCAAGCCCATCTACGCGGCCCTGCACGCGGCCAAGCGCGGCATCAAGGACGCGCTGAGCCCGCAGGCGATGTTCGAGGACCTGGGCCTGAAGTACCTCGGCCCGGTCGACGGCCACGACATCGAGGCGCTGGAGGCGGCGCTGCGCCGGGCCCGCGACTTCGGCGGCCCGGTGATCGTGCACGCGGTCACCCGCAAGGGCAACGGCTACCCGCTGGCCGAGAACGACGAGCTCGACCAGATGCACCAGACCGATCCGATCGACCCGGTCACCGGCAAGCCCCGCAAGTCCAAGGGCACCGTGTGGACCTCGGTGTTCGCCGAGGAGCTGGCCGCGATCGGCGAGGAGCGCGAGGACGTGGTGGCGATCACGGCCGCGATGCTGCGCTCCACCGGCCTGGCCCCGTTCGCCGAGCGCTTCCCGCGCCGCTGCTTCGACGTGGGCATCGCCGAGCAGCACGCGATCACCTCGGCCGCGGGCATGGCCATGGCCGGTCTGCACCCGGTGGTCGCGATCTACTCGACGTTCCTCAACCGCGCCTTCGACCAGCTGCTGATGGACGTGGCGCTGCACAAGCAGCCGGTCACGGTCGTGCTCGACCGCGCGGGCATCACCGGCCCGGACGGCGCCAGCCACCACGGCATGTGGGACCTGTCCATCCTGGGCACCATCCCCGGCATCCACATCGCGGCCCCCCGGGATGCGGCGACGCTGCGGGAAGAGCTGCGCGAGGCCGTCGCGATCGACGACGCCCCCTCGGTGCTGCGCTTCCCGAAGGCGACCGTCGGCGAGGACATCCCGGCCGTCGAGCGCCGCGGCCCGGTCGACGTGCTGCGCCGCGACGAGGACCAGGACGTGCTCCTGGTCACCGTCGGCTCCTTCGCCGAGCTGGGCTTGGCGGCGGCGGAGCGGCTGGCGGCGCAGGGCATCGGCGTGACGGTGGCGGACCCGCGCTGGGTCGCCCCGGTGCCGACCGAGCTGGCCGAGCTGGCGCGCGCGCACAAGCTGGTCGTCACGGTCGAGGACTCCGGCCGCCACGGCGGTTTCGGCTGGGCGCTGGCGGCGCTGCTGCGCGACCACGACGTGGAGGTCCCGCTGCGGGACCTGGGCATCCCCAACGAGTTCCACGCGCAGGGCACCCGCGCGGAGGTCCTGGTCCGCTTGGGACTCACCGCGCAGGACATCGCGCGCCGGGTCACCGGTTGGGCGTCGGACCTCATCGCGTCCCCGACCCGCGAGGAAGCGGTCGACCAGGCTCGCTGAGCCCCGCGGTTGCCCGGTGCGGTCGCGCACCGGGCAACCGAGCGGTGCCCCGCCGCGTCAGAGCGGCATGAAGCGATCTTGGTGGCCGGTTGCCCTGGCCGCGTTGGTGTTGTCCGGCTGTGCCGCGCGGGACACCCCGTCGACCACCGCGACCACGACGGCGGGCCCGGTCAACGCCTACTCCGCGACCGAGGTCTGGGACGCGTCCGCGGGCTGGAAGGCGCCGCCCGCGGCGCCGGTGGCCGTGCCGAAGGAGAAGTGGCGCACCACCTTCCCGCAGGGCGGCAAGACCGAGATCAGCGAACACCTGATCATCTCCCTGGACGCGGGCGCGGTCCGGCGGCTGCACTCGGAGACCGGCGCCCAGGTCTGGCAGGTGCCCGCGCCCCAGGGCGCCCGGCTGTCCATCCACAAGGGACTGGCGGTGCTCAAGGGAGCCACCGAACTGGTCGTGCTCAACGGCAACAACGCCGAGGAGCTGCTGCGCGTCCCGATCGCGGGCGTGGAGAGCGTCGACGCCGACGAGAAGTTGCTGCTGATCAACCTGGGCACGCAGACGGCCGCCGTGGACCGCGCGACCCGCAAGGAGATCTGGCGGGTACCGGGCGCCATCTCGGTGCTCGGCGGGCGGTTGATCGGCACCCGCACCGAGGACGGCGGGGCCTGGTGGGTCCAGGTCGACCCGGCGACCGGGGCGGAGAACTGGCGGGTCCCGTACAACTCCGGCAGCGAGGCGACGGTCCTGTCCTGGGGTTTCGCGGTCACCGCGCTGGAGAAGGTGAACGTGTACTCGCTGGACACCGGGGCCAAGACCTGGGAGTCGAAGGTCGCCATGCGCGGCAAGTTCAAGATCCTGCCGTTCGACGAGAACACCCTCCTGGTCCACGACACCAGCGCGGCCTACCTGCTCGACCGCGGCAAGCGCAGCCCCAAGCTCGTGGGAACGGGCGTGACGGTGGTCGGTGTCTTCCGCGTGGACAAGTCGGCGCGCGTGCTGACGACCCGAGGCCGCGAGGTCTACCTCTGCGACGCGACCCACACGGACTCCGACTGTCCCAACGCGACAGTGCCATCGGCCGCCGCGGTCACCGAGGCGGGCGGCGCCCGCTACCTGCGCTCCGGCCAGAACCTCTTCGCCATGCGCCTGCCCGACCTCGGTGCCCAGTGGGGCCTGACCCTGCCGCACACCCGCGGCGAGGTCCTCGCGATCCCCAAGGGGTTCCTGCTCAGGGAGGGCAACGAGGTCGTCGCCTACCAGGGGTGATCACACCGGCCGGGTGGTGCCGTAGGCCGTGGCCGTGACCTGCCGCTCGTACTCGTCGCGCTGGGCGCGGTCCAGGGTCCGGGGCGTGCCCAGCGAGGACGCGCGCCAGTACAGCTCGCAGCCCCATTCCAGGAGCAGCGTCCGGGTCACGGCGGTGTCCAGGTCGGCGCCGTGGGTGATGCCGCCGTGGTTGGCCATCAGGGCGGCCGTGTGGCCTTCGAGGGCGTCGAGCACCGCCTCGGCCAGCTCCGGTGTGCCGAAGGTGCGGTAGGGGGCCACCGGGACGGTCCCGCCCAGCTCGACGAGCTGGTAGTGCACGCACGGCAGCTCGTCGAGCACCAGGGACATCGCGGTGGCCATCGGCGCGTGCGTGTGCACCACGGCCCCGGCCCGGAACCGGCGGTACACGCCCAGGTGCAGGTCCAGTTCCGAGGTCGGCGCGAGGGTGCCGTCCACGACCGCCCCGGCGGGGTCCACCACGGTCACCTGCTCGGCCCGCAGCTCGCCGAGCCGGGCGCCGGTCGGGGTGACCGCGATCAGGTCGCCCTGCCGCGCGCTCAGGTTGCCCGCCGTGCCCACCACCATCCCGGCGGCCGCCAACCGCCGGGCCTGCCCCGCCACCTGTTCCCGCAACGACCGCAGCATCATGGCGCTGATCATGCATGGCCCGGGCCGCCGCTGTCCCCGCCCTGACCTCACAGGTTGGCTCGGAAGGGCGTGTGGCACCGTGATGGGGTGCGGATTCTGATCGTGGAGGACGAGCAGCCCCTGGCCGAGGCGGTCGCGCGCGGGCTGCGCCGGGAGGGCATGGCCGTCGACGTCGCGTTCGACGGCGACGAGGGCCACGAGAAGGCCTCGGTGACCCGGTACGACGTGGTCGTGCTGGACCGCGACCTGCCCGGCATGCACGGCGACCAGTTGTGCCGCGAGATCGTCGCGTCCGGCGCGCTGACCAGGGTGCTCATGCTCACCGCCAGCGACGCCGTCGCCGACCGGGTCGAGGGCCTGTCCCTGGGCGCCGACGACTACCTGGCCAAGCCGTTCGCCTTCCCGGAGCTGGTGGCCAGGGTCCGGGCGCTGGCCCGCCGGGCCACCCCGGTGACCCCGCCGGTGCTGGTCGCGGGCGACGTCGAGCTGGACCCGGCGCGCCGCACGGTGGCCCGCGCGGGCAGGCCCATCGAGCTGACCCGCAAGGAGTTCGGCGTGCTGGAGGTGCTGCTCGCCGCGCGCGGCTCGGTGGTCAGCAGCGAGGAGCTGCTGGAGCGGGTCTGGGACGAGAACGCCGACCCCTTCACGACCACCGTCCGGGTGACCGTGATGACCCTGCGCAAGAAGCTCGGTGATCCCGGTGTGATCGACACGGTGGTGGGCTCCGGCTACCGCGTGCCGGTCAACGAGGGGTGACCGCCCCGCGCAGGCGGGGTCCCGGCCTGCGGGCCCGGGTCACGCTGCTGGCCACCGGCCTGGTCGCGGTGGTCAGCGTGCTGCTGCTGTGGCTCGCCTGGCTGCTGGCCGGTGGGGTCGGCGCGTCGGTGCCGTCGTTCCCGGCGGGCACGACGGTGATCGTCGGCGGGGTGCGCGTCGAGCCGGAGCGGCTGGCGGAGGCGCTGTCGGCGGAGGCCAGGAACCGGGTGCTGCTGGCGGGCGCGGTCGCGTTCGTCTGCGTCGTGCTCGCCACCGCGCTGCTGTCGTGGGCGATCACCGGCCGGGTGCTGCGCCCGCTGCGCGAGGTGACCGCGACGGCGCACCGGCTGTCGGTGGAATCGCTCGGCGAGCGGATCGGCCACCACGGCGCCCGCGACGAGGTGGCCGAGCTGGCCGACACCTTCGACGCGATGCTCGACCGCCTCCAGGCCGCGTTCTCCGCGCAGCGCCAGTTCGTCGCGAACGCCAGCCACGAGCTGCGCACCCCGCTGGCGGTGATCCGCACGGAGCTCGACGTCACGCTGTCCGACCCGGACGCCGACGCCGCCGAGCTGCGCCGCATGGCCGACGTGGTGCGCACGGCGACGCTGCGCGCGGGGGACCTGGTCGAGGCGCTGCTGGTGCTGGCCCGCACCGACGGGCTCGGTGTCGGCGCGACCGGTCCGGTGGAGCTGCCGGTCGTCGTGGCGGGCGCGTGGCGCTCGACCCGCGCGGACGCCGAGCGGCGGGGCATCACGGCCCGCTTCCACGACGGGCACGCCACCGTCGTCGGCGATTCGGCGCTGCTGGAACGGGTCGCGGGCAACCTCCTGGAGAACGCCGTGCGGCACAACGTCGACGGCGGCTGGATCGACGTCCGCACGCTGTGCGGTCCACAGTGGACAACGCTGGAGGTGGCCTCCTCCGGTCGCGCGATCCCGCCGGAGCGGGTGCCGGAGCTGTTCGAACCCTTCCGGCGCGGCATCGTCGACCGCACGTCCCACAACGGGACCGGTCTCGGCCTGTCCATCGTGCGCGCGGTCGCCCGGGCGCACGGCGGCACGGTCAGCGCCGAACCCGTGCCCGGCGGCGGTCTCCGCGTCACCGTCGCTTTCCCGGCGGTCTAGCGCCGACTAGGCCGTCCGGGGCACAAGCGTGCGCGGAGTGATCAACCTTGCCACCCTGGACCCGTGGCGATCAGGATCGGCACGTCCGGCTGGGCCTACGAACCATGGCGCGGGAACTACTACCCGCGTGGCTTACCCGCGCGGGAGGAGCTGGGCTACCTCGCGCGGCGGGTGGACACCATAGAGGTCAACAGCACCTTCTACGGGCCCCGCAAGGCATCGGACTACCTGCGGTGGCACGACACCGTGCCCGACGACTTCGTCTTCGCCGTCAAAGCGCCGCGGTTGATCACCCACTCCAGCCGCCTGCGCGACGCGCGGGCCAGGGTCGACGAGTTCTTCGACTCCGGCCTCGATGACCTCGGCGCCAAGCTCGGCCCCGTCCTCTGGCAGTTACCCGGGTCCCTGCACTACGACCCCGCGCTGCTGCGCGACTTCCTCCCCCTCCTCCCACCCGACCGCCGCCACGCCGTCGAGGTGCGGCACGCCAGCTTCGCCGACGACCGGTTCATCGACCAGCTCGCCGAGCACCGCGTCGCGCTGGTCGTCGCCGACAGCCCCCGGGTGTGGCCGAGCCTGCTCGCCGACACGACCGACTTCGCCTACCTGCGGCTGCACGGCGACACCGAGCTGTACACGAGCGCGTACCCCGACGACGCCATCGACACCTGGGCCGCGCGAGCCGTGGAGTGGTCCGGCGGCGACCGGGACGTGTTCGTGTACCTCGACAACACGATGGTCGGGAACGCGCCGAAGGACGCCGAACGCCTCGCCCGGCGGGTGCGCGCGCTCGTCTGAGGGGGCGACCGGTGGCACGGGGTGGGCCAAGGGGAGCAACGCGCCGGTACGGCGCACGACTCACCCCGACAGATTAGCCCGATTGAGTGACACTCGCGGGCATACTTGCGCGGTGCCGGAGATCCACAACGAGGTCAGTGGGACGGTACACGGCGCCATCATCCAGGCCCAGACCGTCGCGGTGACCACGTCGAACAGTCACCGACGGCCCGTGTGGATGGTGCCGGAGCCCGGCCGGGCACCGGTGGACCGGCCCGGGGTGGCCGACCGGTTGGCCGCGCTGGTGCGGTCCGGCGCCCCGGTCGTCGGCGTCGTCGGCGCGGGCGGGTTCGGCAAGACGACCCTGGCCGCGCAGGTCTGCCACCGGGTGCGCGACCGGTTCCCCGGCGGCGTGCTCTGGCTGACCCTCGGTGAGCACGTCCCCGACCCGCTGCTCGCCGACAAGGTCAACGACCTCACCGAGGTCCTGACCGGTCGCCGCCCCGCGCTCACCGACCCCCTGACGGCGGGCCACCGCCTCGGCGAGGTCCTCGCGGAGGCGCCGCCGACGCTGCTGGTCGTCGACGACCTCTGGGCCGCCAGCAGGCTGGCGCCGTTCCTGCGGGCCCGCGCCTGCCTGGTCACCACCCGCACACCCGGCGCGCTGCCGTCGGACGCCGAGGTGGTGATCGTCACCGCGATGAGCGCGGTGGAGAGCCGGACGCTGCTCACCCGCGGCCTGCCGGACATGGCCGCCACCGACCGCCTGCTGCGCCTGACCGGGCGCTGGCCGCTGCTGCTCGCCCTGGTCAACAGCACGATCCGCCGGTCGGTCGCGGACGGCTCGACGGCCGCCGCCGCTGCCGACTCGGTCGCCGAGCAGCTGCTGGAGGACGGCCCGGACTGCCTCGACCTCGACAGCGCCGACCGCCGCGACCAGGCCGTGCGCGCGACCGTCGAGGCCAGCACCGACCGGCTCGGCGACGCCGACCGCGACCGGTTCCGCGAACTGGTCGTGTTCCCGGCCGACACCGACCTGCCGGGCGCGGTCCTGCACGTCCTCTGGCGCGGCACCGCCGGGTCGGACGAATCGCGGACCCGCGCGCTGTGCCGCCGGTTGGTGGACCTGTCGCTGCTGAGCCGGGTCGGCGACGCGTTCCGGCTGCACGACGTCCTGCTCGCGTACCTGCGCAACGCCGTGGGCGCGCGCAGGCTCACCGAACTCAACGGCCACCTCGTCGACGGGCTCGTCCCGGCCGACTGGGCCGAAGCCGCCCCGTACGCGCGAAGGCACCTCGCCGCGCACGCCGCCGCCGCGCACCGCGTCGACGAGCTGCTGACCGACCCCGGCTACCTCCTCGCCGCGGGCCAACCCGGCCTCCTGCCCCACCTCGACGCGGCCACCGGCGCCGACGCGGTCCGCGCGGCGGCGGTGTACCGGCGCGCGGCGCACCACCTGCGCGACCACGACGTCGAGCAGCGCCCCGCCTACCTCGAGTTCGCCGCCCGCCGGGCCGGTGCGGACGACCTGGCCGCGCGGACGGCCCGGCACGCCACCGGGTCGGCTTGGCGGTGCTCGTGGACGGCCTGGGAGCCCAGCGTCGAGCACAAGGTCCTGATCCGCCACCAGCGCCCGGTCGAGGACGTGGTCGTCGCGCCGCTGCGGGGCGGGGTGACCTGGGTGATCAGCCGCGACGACAGCGGGGTCGTGCGCGTGGTCGACCTGGACACCAACGAGACCGTGCAGCCGCCGTGGCTGGACCGCGACGAACGGGTCGGCGCGATCGCGTGCGTACCGCGCCTGGGCGCCGGGCCGCTCGTGCTGCTGGACGCGGGGTCGGGTCTGCGGGTCCGCGACTGCGCGACCGGCGACCCGGTGCCCTGGGACGTCGACGAGCCCGACGCGGGCGTCGCCCAGATCGTGTCCACCCGCGCTCGCGCGGCGATCGTCACCTACACCGACGGCACCGCTCGCACGTGGGACGCCGACACCGGCGCGCGGATCGGCCCCACGGCCGCGCTGCGGCTCGACGCGGGTGCCGACTGGCGCGTGGCCGCCGCGACCCTGAACGACGACGTGCCCGCGGTGGCCGTCATGGGGTCGCGGCACAGCGTCATCCGGGTCATGGACCTGGCGGCGGGGACACCGGTCCGGCAGGGGTTCGACGCGGTCATGGCGGCCCCGGAAGCCCTGGTGTGCACGCGGCGGACGGTGCTGGCCCTGTCGCGGAACCAGGTACTGCGGTGGAGCCTGAGCCCCGGGGAGGTGATCGGGGCGCGCGCCAACCCCACCGGGCGCCGCCCGACCGCGCTGATCACCGGTGACCTCGCCGACGGCCGGGAGGTGGTGCTCAGCGGTGACGAGGCGGGGCAGATCTGCGTGTGGGACGCCGACACCGGCGCGCCGCTGGCCGAACCGCTCGCCGCGCACGGCGACGAGGTCGGCGCGCTGTCGTGCGCCCGGCTCGCCGACGGCCGGGTCGTGGTCGCGTCGGGGAGCGCGGACAACACCGTCCGGCTGTGGGACACCCGTGACGTGCTCGCGCCGTCCACCCGGGCCGTGGCGGGCCCGGTCGGGGTGACGGGTGTCGTGGCCGCGGCCGGGTGGCGGGTGAGCGGCCACGCCGACGGCCGGGTCCGCTTCTGGTCGGGCGCGGAGACCGAGGTCGCGGGGCCCGCCCCGGTCGTCGAGGTGACCAGGGCGGGGGAGTTCGCGGTGTCCCTGCACGAGGACGGGTCGCTGCTGGTGTTCGACGGCGACGGCCGGGTCGGCGCGCCCGCGGCGCGCCCGTGGGCCGGTCGCGCGACGTCGGTGACCGGCACCCTCCTGGACGGGCGGCCCGTGGTCGTGATCACCGGTACCGCCAACCTGCTGGAGGCGCGCGCCCTGCCGGACTGGGAACCCCTGTGGCGGCTGCGGCCCCCGGGCAGGCTGCGCGTCGCGCCGGTCGACGGCGCGGAGCTGCTGGCCGCCACCACGTCGGCGGGCTACCTGCAGGTGCGCGACCTGGCGACCGGCCGGGTGGTCGGCGATCAGATCGCCATCCAGTGCCACAACCCCACGACGGCCCTGGCCACCCTCGTCCACCCCGACGGCGGCGTCCTCGCGGTCAGCGGCAACGCGCGCGGCCAGGTGGTGGCCTGGCGCCTCGGCGACCACAACGCGCCGGTCTGGATGTCCGGCGACGCGGGCGACCCCGTCCGCGCGGTCGTGTGCGCCGTCCTACCCGGCGGTACCCCGGTCGCCGTGACCGCGGGCACCGCCCTCCGCGCCTGGCGGCTGGACGAGCCCGTGGCCGCGCCGTGGACACCGACCTGCGAGATCGACCTCGACGCCCCCATCACCGCCCTGGCCGCGCCCACCCCCGGCGAACTCCTCGTCGGCACCCGCCACGGCCTGGCCCGCCTCCACCTCCGCGACCCGGCAGGCGAACCGGCGGTGTGACGGTCCACCATGGCCGGGTGACCGGTGACGTACGAGTCGGGACGTCGGGCTGGGTCTACCCGCCCTGGCGCGGTGAGTTCTACCCGAAGGGGTTGGCGCGGAAGCGGGAGTTGGAGTACCTGTCCCGCCGGGTCAACTCGGTCGAGATCAACGGCTCGTTCTACGCCCTCCAGCGCCCAACCAGCTTCCAGCGCTGGCACGACGACACCCCGGACGACTTCGTCTTCGCCGTCAAGGCGCCCCGCTTCGTCACCCACATGAAGCGCCTGCGCGACATCGACTCGCCCCTGGCCAACTTCTTCGCCTCGGGCCTCCTCGCACTCGGGCCGAAGCTGGGCCCGGTCCTGTGGCAGCTGCCGGAGAACTTCACGTACGAACCCCGGGTCCTCGCCGACTTCTTCGACCGGCTACCCCGGACCACCGCGGCCGCGGCGGCGCTCGCGGGTGACCACGACGAGCGCCTCGAAGGTCGCGCGTGGACGAAAACCGACGCGGATCGGCCGGTGCGGCACGCGATGGAGGTCCGCAACCCGGCCTTCGCGGTCCCGGAGTTCGTGGACCTGCTGCGGGAGAAGGAGGTCGCACTGGTCGTCGCGGACACCGCGGGGAAGTGGCCCCACCTCGACGACGTCACGGCCGACTTCGTCTACCTCCGCCTGCACGGCGACAAGGAGCTCTACGCGAGCGGCTACGCACCCGACGCGCTCGACGCCTGGGCGACGAAGATCCGCACCTGGCGGTCGGGGAAGAACGTGCGTTCGGAGCACGTCGTCGGCAAACCCGCTCCCTACCGCAAGACCGGCCGCGACGTTTACGCCTACTTCGACAACGACATGAAGGTCAAGGCGCCCGGCGACGCCATCGGGCTGATGGGTCGCCTCTAGCGGGCCCGGGTGGATCGCCTCGGCAGGCGACCCACCCGGTTCACCTCACGCCGTCGGGACCGAGGCGACCCCGGAGGCCAGGAACGGCTTGCCGTTGACCCGTTCCGAGATGCCCTCGCGGTCCAGGTACGGGGTCACGCCGCCCAGCCAGAACGGCCAGCCCGCGCCGAGGATCATGCACAGGTCGATGTCCTGGGCCTCCGCCACGACGCCTTCGTCCAACATGATCCGGATCTCCTGGGCCACGGCCGCCAGCACCCGTTCGCGGACCGCGTCCGCGGTCAGCACCGAGGGGCCGAACTCCCACAGGGCCGCGACTTCCGGGTCCACCGACTGGTTCCCGGCCGCGTCCCACGTCCACACCGCCGACTTCCCGGCTGCCACGAACCGCCGCATGTTGTCGCTGACGGTGAAGCGGTCCGGGTAGGCGTTGTGCATGGTCGTCGCGACGTGCAGCGCGACCGGTGGGCCCACCAGTTGCAGCAGCACCAACGGGCTCATCGGCAGGCCCAGCGGGTCGGTCGCGTGGTCGGCCACCTCGAACGGAGTGCCCTCGTCGATCGCCTGGACGACCTCGCCCATGAACCGGGTCAGCAGTCGGTTGACGACGAACGCGGGCGCGTCCTTCACCAGCACACAGGACTTCCGCAGCGCCTTGCCCACCGCGAAGGCGGTCGCCAGGGTCGGGTCGTCGGTCTTCTCCGCGCGCACGATCTCCAGCAGCGGCATCACCGCGACCGGGTTGAAGAAGTGGAAGCCCACGACCCGCTCCGGGTGGCGCAGGCCCGCAGCCATCGCGGTGATCGACAGGGACGAGGTGTTCGTCGCCAGCACGCACTCCGCGCTGACGTGCGCCTCCACCTCCTCGAACACCTTCTGCTTGACGACCAGTTCCTCGAACACCGCCTCGATCACGAAGTCCGCGTCCGCGAACGCCGCCTTGTCCAGCGACCCGGTCACCAGCGCCTTGAGCCGGTTGACGCCGTCCGCCGACAGGCGCCCCTTGGCGGCCAGCTTGTCGATCTCGTCGTGCACGTACCGCACGCCCTTGTCGACGCGTTCCTGGTCGACGTCGGTCAGCACCACCGGCACCTTCAGCTGGCGCGCGAACAGCAGCGCCATCTGGCTCGCCATCAGGCCCGCGCCGACGATGCCGACCTTGTTCACCGGCCGCGCCAGCGACTTGTCCGGCGCCCCGGCGGGCCGCTTGGCGCGCTTCTGCACCAGGTTGAACGAGTACAGCCCGGCCCGCAGCTCGTCGGACATCAGCACGTCCGCGAGCGCCTCGGTCTCCGCCGCGTACCCGGCGTCGAGGTCTCCGGAACGGGCCAGTTCCAGCAATTCCACCGCCTTGAGCGCCCCCGGCGACGCGCCCTTCGTCCGCCCCTCGACGATCCCCCGCGCCCGCGCCACCGCCGCGTCCCACCCGGCACCCCGGTCGATCTCGGGCCGGTTCACCGCGGTCTTGCCGTTGATGACGTCCGCGGCCCACTGCGACGACCGCTCGAGGAAGTCCGCCGAGCCCAGCAGCACGTCCGTGATACCCAGGTCCGCGGCCTGCTTCGGCTTCAGCATCCGGTTCTGGCTCAGCGCGTTCTCGATGATCACCGTCACCGCCGCGTCCGGCCCGATCAGGTTCGGCAGCAGCTGCGTGCCGCCCCAGCCCGGGAACAGCCCCAGGAACACCTCGGGGAACGCGATGGCGGCGGTGTTGTCCGACAGCGTCCGGTAGTGGCACGACAGCGCCAGCTCCAGACCGCCGCCCATCACCGCCCCGTTGACGAAGGCGAAGGTCGGCACCCGGGACTCGGTGAGCCGCCGGAACACCTCGTGCCCACTGCGCGCGATGTCCAAAGCGGACTCACGCGTCGCCACCTGCTCCACACCGGACAGGTCGGCGCCGACGGCGAACACGAACGGCTTGCCGGTCACCGCGATCGCGCTCGGGTCGGCGGCGAACGCCTCGTCCAGCGCGGCGTTGAGGCTCACCAGGCTCTGCGGACCGAACGTCGACGGGCGCGTGTGGTCGTGCCCGTTGTCGATGGTGATCAGCGCGACCGGCTTCGGCAGCCCCGGCTGGCGCACCAGCCGCGTGGTCGCCTTCGTGACGACCTCGTCCGGGAACGCCTCCGCGGCCTGTTCCTGCGTCAGCATCAGTTCCCGCTCCCGTCCCAGATGGGGTTCTCCCAGATCACGGTGCCACCCATGCCGATCCCGACGCACATGGTGGTCAGGCCGTAGCGCACGTCCGGGCGCTCGGCGAACTGGCGCGACAGCTGGGTCATCAGCCGCACGCCGGACGCGGCCAGCGGGTGGCCGCAGGCGATCGCCCCGCCCCACTGGTTCACCCGCGGATCGTCGTCGTCGAGCCCGAAGTGGTCGAGGAACGCCAGCACCTGCACCGCGAACGCCTCGTTGATCTCGAACAGCCCGATGTCCGAAATGGACAGCCCGGCCCGGGAGAGCGCCTTCTCCGTGGCGGGCACCGGTCCCACACCCATGACCTCCGGCTCCACACCGGCGAACGAGTAGCCCACGAGCCGCATCCCGACCGGCAGGCCCAGCTCGCGCGCGGTCCGCTCCTCGGCCAGCACGCACGCCGTCGCGCCGTCGTTGAGCCCGGCCGCGTTGCCCGCGGTGACCCGGCCGTGCGGGCGGAACGGCGTCTTCAGCCCCGCCAGCGCCTCGACCGTGGTCCCCGGCCGCGGCGGCTCGTCCTCGGTGGCCAGGCCCCAGCCCAGCTCGGCGGACCGGGTCGCCACCGGCACCAGCTCGGGCCCGATCTTGCCCGCCTTCACCGCGTCGGCGAACTTCTCCTGGCTGCGCGCGGCGTAGGCGTCGCAGCGCTGCTTGGTCAGGTGCGGGAAGCGGTCGTGCACGTTCTCCGCGGTCTGACCCATGATCAGGGCGGTCGGGTCGACGAGCTTGTCCGCGATGATCCGCGGGTTCGGGTCGACGCCCTCGCCCATCGGGTGGCGGCCCATGTGCTCGACGCCGCCCGCGATCACCACGTCGTAGGCGCCGAACGCGATTCCGCTCGCGGTGGTGGTCACGGCGGTCATCGCGCCCGCGCACATCCGGTCGACGGCGAACCCGGGCACCGACTTGGGCAGCCCGGCCAGCAGTGCGGCGGTGCGGCCGATGGTCAGGCCCTGGTCGCCGATCTGCGTGGTCGCGGCGACGGCCACCTCGTCGACCCGCTCCGGCGGCAGGCCGGGGTGCCGGCGCAGCAGCTCGCGGATGACCTTCACGACCAGGTCGTCCGCCCGGGTCTCGGCGTAGACGCCCTTGGGTCCCGCCTTCCCGAACGGTGTCCGCGCCCCGTCGACGAACACGACGTCGCGGACGACTCGGGAGGCGGACGCGGCGGATGGGGCCACGGTGGTGCTCCTCGGTGTCGGATCCTGGGCTACCGTCCGGTAACCCCTGCCCACTCTAGCCCTTGTTACCGCCGGGTAACCACTGCGGCGCGCCTCACCCGGCGACCACCGGCAGATCCGCCGCGAACCGCCGCCCGGCCACGTGCTCCAGGTGCGGCACCAGCCGCACGCCGTGCTCGCCCGCCTCGGTCCGCGCCACCACGGCCTCGGCGGGCTCGCTGCCGAGGTTGGCGACCAGGTGCGGCAGGTCGGCGGGCATGTAGACCATCTGCCCCGCGATGGCGTCGATCATGTGCTCGACGTTGTGCCCGTAGTAGGTCCGAATGCGACCCCGGGTCACGTACAGCGCCGACTCGTGGTCCTGAAGGCGCACCGGACCCCGGCCGCGCGCGGGCACGGAGACCACGTACATCCCCAGCCCCCGGGCGCCGACGGTGTCCCGGCAGATCCCCTGCTCGCCCGGCGTGATCACCCGGACCGTCGGCGCGTCCGGGGTGTTGCGGGCGCGCGGGATGGTCGCGGCGGCGAGCACGGGGTCGCGCTTGGTCGTGCCGGTCCGGTAGCAGTCCCAGTCCGCCAGCCGCGTCGCCAGGTCCCCGCAGTACGCCTGCTCGACCTCCAGGTGCGTGCCCTGGCCCGCCGACCCGTACGACCAGCCCAGCGCGCGCACGGTGTCGGTGTCCAGGCACGGCGCGGCGTCGAGGAAGTCCGCGACCCGCTGCGGCAGCGGCGGCATCAGGTCGTCCGGCACCCCGACGGCGTGCAGGCAGGCCCGCTCGGCGTGCCCGGTGTCCGCGCGGAAGGTGACGCCGATGCAGAAGTCCGCGGGCACCACCTTGCGCATGGCCTTGAGCGTCGTGACGCTCGGCGTCGGCAGCGCGATCCCGCCGAGCACCTGGGCGCAGCGCTGCGCCGTGAGCGGACCCCGGGCCCGGAAGTACGCGGTGATGGTGTCGTCGCGGTGGTCGACGGCGGCGAACCGTGCGTGCGTCAGGCCTGCGGCGACCAGCCCGGCCAGGTTCGCCCGCACCGCGGCGGGCGCGGCGTCGAACACCGCCTCGGCCGGTCGCGTCCCGCCGAAGTAGACCCACGTCCTGGCCAGGCCGCCGATGCCGTCGAAATCGCACGACTGCACCGCGTCCGGGTCGAACTGCGCGTCCCACACCTGCACCAGCCGGGTCAGCGCCGTCTCGACGATGAGCCCGCGGCGCAGCGCGGTGTCCACCGTGTCGGCGTGCAGGCGGGCCAGGAAGCGGTAGCCCAGGTGGTCGCCGGGGCGGCTGGTGGTCTTCCACAGCACCGCCCCCGTGTGGAAGTGGTGCTCGAACGCGCACAGGACCCGGCGCGCCGTGTCCTCGTCCCACGGGGCCTCCACGACCGCCGCCAAGTGGGCGCCGTCGGTGAGGAAGCGGGCGGCGTCGAAGTTGTTGGTGGTCATGCTCGGCTCCAGGGTTCTGCAACTGGGGCCGGTGGGGTCGCGGACGCCAAGAGCACCGTAACCGCGCCCGCCGATGATCGGTACGCGAAGACGCGATCAACCCCGGTCGGTGAGCCCGACGAACTCCGCCATCCGCCCGACCGCGTAGCCGAAGAACTCGTCGGCCGGGTCCGCGCTGCCCACGAGCTGGCCGAACAGCTCGAAGCTGATCATCCCGAACAGCTGGGTCCAGGCCAGCAGGATCCGCGCCAGGGCGCCGGGGGGCAGGTCGTCCGGCAGCACCGCCCGGACGGCCTCGGACTGCGCGTGCACGACCGGGGGCAGTTCGCTGTCGGGCACCCCGGCCTCGGCCGCGATGCCGATCAGCACCAGCGCGACCCGGGCCGCGGGCGCGACGGTGTCCTGCGGCGCCCGGTAGCCGGGCACGGGGGAGCCGTAGATCAGCTCGTACTCGTACCGGTTCGCCAGCGCCCAGCCGCGCACCGCCGCGCACGCCGAGTGCCAGCGGGCCAGCGGCGTCGGGCCGTCGTCGGCCTGCTCCGCCGCGGCGCCGAGCGCGTTGTACGCGTCGATGATCAGCGCGGTGAGCAGGTCGTCGCGGCTGGGGTAGTACCGGTAGAGCGCCGAGGACACCATGCCGAGGCTGCGGGCCACCGCGCGCAGCGACAGCCTGCCCGCGCCGCCGTCCGCCAGCTGCCTGCGGGCCTCGTCCTTGATCTCCCGAGTCAGTTCCGTGCGCGCCCGGTCCCGCGCGGTTCGCCCAGCACTCATGGTCACGAGTCTGGCACAGGTCGGAGCGGTGCACAAAGATGAGAGCAGTGCTCTTGACAAGGAACGCCGATCCGCGTTGACTGGGATCATCCGAGAGCACCGCTCTCGCTTTCGAAGGAGTCCCCGCCATGAGCACCCAGGCCCACTACAAGCGCCCCGGCCGCGTCGAGGTCAACACCTTCCACCGCCTCGTGCGGTTCCTCGTCCGGCACGGCGTCAGCCTGTGGGGCGCGCGCGTGCTCTCGGTGCGGGGGCGCAAGAGCGGAGAGCTGCGGTCCAACCCGGTCAACCTGCTGACCCTCGACGGCGCCGAGTACCTGGTCGCGCCGCGCGGGCACACCGAGTGGGTGCGCAACCTCCGCGTCGCGGGCGAGGGCGAGCTGCGCGTCGGCAAGCGCGTGGACCGCTTCACGGCCGTGGAACTCCCGGACGCCGACAAGGTCCCCGTCCTGCGCGCCTACCTCAAGCGCTGGGGCTGGGAGGTCGGCATGTTCTTCGACGGCCTCGACGCCAAGTCGCCCGACGAGGAGCTGCTGGCCGCCGCCGCCAAGTTCCCGGTGTTCCGCGTGGCGCTGACCTGACCGTCGGATTGTTCAACAGCCGGGCACGACCGCGATCGCCGACTCCGCGCCTCGATCAGGCGCTCGCCTTGAGCGCCTCGCTCACCGCGTCGACGGTCAACCCGATCTGCCACTGCCGGGCCCCGCCCGCGCGCAGCGCCTCGGCGACCGAGTCGGTGTCCAGGTCGGCCGGGGGCTGCCAGCAGGTGCGGCGCAGCAGGTCCGGCTGCAACAGGTTCTCCACCGGCAGCCGGTTGTCCTCGGCGATCTTGTTCAGCGCCGTGCGGGCCGCCGCGAGCCGGGCCGCGGCCTCGGGGTCCTTGTCCGCCCAGCGGTTGGCCGGGGGCGGTCCGTCCGCGGGCGGCGACGGGTCCGGCAGCTCCGACTTCGGCAGCTGCGCGGCCGCGCGCAGCGCCCGCATCCACGTGCCCGCCAGCCTGCGCTGCGCCCGGCCCTTGAACACCGGCAGCTGCAGCAGCGCCTGTTCGTCGCCCGGGTTCACCGAGGCCGCCTGGATGATCGCGCTGTCGGGCAGCACCCGGCCGGGGGCGATGTCGCGCTCGCGGGCCATCGCGTCCCGCGCCTCCCACAGCGCCCGGATCGAGGCCAGCCCGCGCGGCGTCCGCACGCTGTGGATGCCGGAGGTGCGCCGCCACGGCTCCTTGCGCGGGGGCGGCGGCCCGGCGGTGCGCAGCGCCTCGAACTCCTCCAGCGCCCACTCCAGCTTGCCCTGCTCGCGCAGCTCGGCCTCCAGCGCGTCGCGCAGCTGGATCAGCAGCTCGACGTCGAGTGCGGCGTAGTTGAGCCAGTCGACCGGCAGCGGCCTGCGCGACCAGTCCGCCGCGCCGTGGCCCTTCTCCAGCCGGTACCCCAGCAGCAGCTCGACCAGTGTGCCCAGCGCGACCCGCTCGAACCCGGCCAGCCGACCGGCGAGCTCGGTGTCGAACAGCCGGGCCGGGCGCAGGCCCAGGTCGGCGAGGCAGGGGAGGTCCTGGGAGGCCGCGTGCAGCACCCACTCGCCGGTGCCCAGCGCCTCGACCAGGGGTTGCACCCGGTCGTCCACGGCGACCGGGTCGACCAGGAAGGTGCCCGCGCCCTGGCGGCGGACCTGGACCAGGTACGCCCGTTGGGAGTAGCGGTAACCGGACGCCCGTTCGGTGTCCACGGCTATCGGCCCGTGCCCGCCCGCGATCCGCTCTGCCGCCCGCGCCAGCGCGTCCAAGTCGACCACGACGTCGGGGGTGCCCTCCGCGGGCTCGGTGAGCAGCACCGGGGCCGGGGGGTCGGTTGCGGCGGGTCCTGAGCCGGGGATGGTCACGGCCGATGACCCTACGGCACAACCGGTGACAAACGTCGGAGATCAGCAGCAGTCGTGTGGCTGGGCCATGCCCAGCCCAGCCACACGACTGCTGTTGTCCTACCGGATGACGCCCGCCCGCATGGCCAGCGCCACCATCTGTGCCCGGTCGCCGGTGCCCAACTTCCGGCCGATCCGCGAGAGGTGCGACTTCACCGTCAGCGCCGAGAGGTTCAGCGCCTCGCCGATCTCCTTGTTGGACTGCCCGTCCGCGACCAGTTGCAGCACCTCGACCTCGCGCGCCGAGAGCTCGCGCGGGGTGTTGTCGGTGCCGGGGACCCGCGTGCCCGTGGCGAGGACCGGCGCGACGCTCGGGTCGGCGTAGACGCCACCCTCGAGCACCCGGCGGACCCCGTCGGTCACGACCACCGGCGATGCGGACTTCAGCAGGTAGGCCTGGGCCCCTGCCTGGAAGGCCGATCGAACGGCGTACGGGTCGTCGGACGAAGCCAGTACGACGATGCGCGGCCAGTTGTGGCTGCGCAGCTCCGTGACCAGCTCGATCCCGCTACCGTCCGGCAACCCGAGGTCCAGGATCGCGAGGTCGCACGGGCCGGTGGCCTGTGCTCGCGCCCTTGCCTCGGCCACCGTGGCGGCCTCGTGCACTGTGCCCGCGCCCATCTGCGTGAGCCGAGCGGCTATCGCCTCCCTCAACAGTGGGTGGTCGTCGACCACCAGCACTGAGAACAGCTCCTCCCGCGGGTGCGGGACCATGTTCGCCGGCAAGGCGCCGGCTGGCGTGGTTCGAACGGCCTGACCTAAGCCGACGGCAGCCACGTCACTACCTCCCTGGAGTCGGTCGTTGCCCCCCGACCGGCACTGGGACTTTCGACCAAACAGCCGCGCCGCCGTTGGACCGAAAGTGGTGTCGACGAAGGCAGCCTAGCCGCCCAAGCGGGTTAGCGGGACGATCAATCGGGTAAGTATCCGATCGGGTTGTGACTGAGGGGCGTTAGGGTCACACGTTTGGGTGAGTCCCTAGTCGGTGACGTAACGCGTCGCCCCCACCACGCGATGAAATGGAGTCACGGGTAGTGCACACGGCCGCATCGGAGCGGGCTCGACTGCTCCTCTCGCGCACCCCCCTCATCGACGGTCACAACGACCTCCCCTGGGCGCTGCGCCTCCGACCCGGCGACGACCCGGCCACGATCGACGCCGCGGGCCTGGTCGCGGGCACCGACCTCACCACCGAGCAGGACGGCCTGCACACCGACCTCGCCCGGCTGCGCCGCGGCCACGTCGGCGGCCAGTTCTGGTCGGTCTACGTGCCCTGTTCCCTGGTCGGCCACGCGGCCGTCACCGCCGTGGTCGAGCAGGTCGAGCTGGTGCACGCGCTGATCGCCCGGTACCCGGACCACCTGCGCCTGGCCACCACCGCCGACCAGGTCGAATCCGCCTTCGCCGACGGCCGGGTGGCCTCCCTGCTCGGGGCCGAGGGCGGGCACAGCATCGCCGGGTCGCTGGGCGTCCTGCAGGCCCTGCACCGCCTCGGGGTCCGGTACATGACCCTCACGCACAACGACAACACGCCGTGGGCCGACTCGGCCACCGACCAGCCCGGAGTGGGCGGGTTGTCCGATTTCGGCAGGCAGGTGGTCGCCGAGATGAACCGCCTGGGCATGCTCGTGGACCTGTCCCACGTGGCGGACACGACGATGCGCGCCGCGCTCGACACCACCACCGCGCCCGTGCTGTTCACCCACTCCTCGTGCCGGACGATCACGGATCACGCTCGGAACGTGCCCGATGACGTGCTCGAACGCCTTCCCGGGAACGGCGGCGTGCTGATGGTGACCTTCGTGCCGCGGTTCGTCTCGTCCGCCATCGCGGCCTGGGACCAGCGGATGGCCGAGGCCATGGCCGCCGCCGGGCGCAAGCACGCCGACCTGGCCGACCGGGAAGACTTCTTCGCCACCTGGGACGGCCGCCACGACCAGCCGACGGCCACGTTGTCCGACGTCATCGCCCATCTGGAGCACGCCCGCGAAGTCGTGGGAATCGACCACATCGGCATCGGCGGCGACTACGACGGCTGCGCCGAACTCCCCACCGGGTTGGCGGACGTCAGCGGATATCCGACGCTTTTCGGCGCGCTCCTCGACCGCGGTTGGAGCGAGGACGACTGCGCGAAGGTTGCTGGGCGTAACGTCCTCCGGGTCATGCGTTGCGCCGAAGAGGTGGCGCGCGCCGCCCGATAACTGGCAAAAGGTAATTTCTCCCCGCCGTCCGTTATCCGGACACGGGGCCGGTCGGGGGACCGACGCGTCGTGGACCCATCGGCGCAACCCCCGTCCGCCACCTCCCAACTGGCAACCGGTAACCCGTTTAGCGGTTCGCGCCATGGCTAGCGTCACGCTGACGCCCGTGCGCGCGCACGGGCTCCGCTCTGGGAGGAGACGGGTTTTGAGCGTGACAGCCAGACGTGTCCCGACGTGGCGGGTCGCCGCCGCCGTCGGGCTCAGCGGGGCCGTGGTCATCGGTCTCAGCGCCGCGACGGGCACCCCGGCGGGTGCCGCCGACAACATCCTGCGCAGCGACGACTCCGTCGCCCGCTCCTGCTTCGAGAAGCTGCTGCCCGCGGGCACCCGCGGCACGGACCGCCGCGAGGTCACCGCGGGCGTCGACGGCCTCGTCCAGGCCCGCCTCGCCCCGCAGGGCGCGGGTGTCGGCGACTGGGACATCGCGGTGTTCGACAAGAAGACCGGTGGCGTGGTCGCCGCCTCCGCCGCGCTGCGCAGCGCGGAACTGGCCGAGAGCTTCGTGACCAAGGGCCAGCAGCTGGTGGTGCAGGGCTGCCGCTACGCCGGTTCCGCCCGCTCCGCGCGCCTCGGTGTGGACTTCCTGGCCATCAACGCCCAGGGCGGCTCCACCAAGCCCGCCCAGCTGGTGCGCGTGGAGACGCCCACCCGCCAGCAGAAGGACCGGCTGCTCACCCTCGACCTCGACGTCACCGAGAAGGCCGACGCCACCGGTGTCGAGGTCATCCTCTCCTCCGACGAGGACCGCAAGGTCCTGGCCGAGAGCGGGTTGCGCTCCACCGTCGTGCGGCCGGACCTGTCCGCCGACTCCGCCGCCAACGCTCGCCGGGACGCCGCGTTCACCGCGCGCACGCCCAGGTCCGCGCTGCCGTCGGGCCGGTCGAGCTACCGGCACCTCTACGACTACGACTACGAGGTCAAGGAACTGGCCCGCCGCAACCCGGGGCTGGTCCGCGCGATCACGCTGCCCAACGCGACCTGGGAGGGCCGCGAGGTCAGCGGCCTGGAGATCGCGACCGACGTGGACAACCTGGCCGACGGCAAGGCGGTCAACGTCACCATGGGCGTGCACCACGCCCGCGAGTGGCCCTCGGCGGAGCACGCCATGGAGTGGGCCTACGAGCTGGTCAACGGCTACCGCGCGGGCGGCGAACTCCGTTCGCTGGTCGGCAAGACGCGCAACATCATCGTCCCGGTGGTCAACGTCGACGGCTTCTCGATCTCCCGCGAGGCCGAGCCCAAGGGCGACTTCACCCGCTTCGACTACGAGATGAAGCGGAAGAACTGCAACGTCAACGACTCGCCCGCGGAGTTCCGCACCGGCGTGTGCAAGGCGAACCCGGGTGGCCGCAGCCGCGGCACCGACCCGAACCGCAACTACGCGGGCTTCTGGGGCGGCGCGGGCGCCGGTCTCGGGTGGAGCAGCGACACCTTCCGCGGCTCGGCGCCGTTCTCGGAGCCGGAGACCCGCAACATCCGCGACCTGGTGTCCAACCGCCAGGTGACCAACCTGGTCACCCTGCACACGTACTCGAACCTGGTGCTGCGCGTCCCGGGCGTCGCGGACGTCCGCCCGCCGCTGGACGAGCCGGTGTACAAGGCCCTCGGCGACAAGATGGCCTCCCGCAACGGTTACACGAGCCAGCCCGCGTGGATGCTGTACGACACCACGGGGTCCACTGAGGACTGGTCGTACTTCGCCACGGGCGGCTACGGCTTCACCTTCGAGATCGGCGCCAACGAGTTCCACCCGCCGTACGAGACCGGCGTGATCGCGGAGTACGCGGGCCTGGCCCCGGCGCCCGGCGCGGGCAAGGGCGGCAACCGGCAGGCGTTCATCGACATGCTGAGCAACGCGGCGGACCCGGCGGCGCACTCGACGCTGATCGGCTCGGCGCCGAAGGGCTACCAGCTGCAGCTGCGGAAGTCCTTCCAGACCCCCACTTCCCCCGTCCTCAACCCCGACGGCTCGACCGGTCTGCCGATCTACGTGGCGGACACGCTGACGTCGAACCTGTCGTCGACCGGTGGTCGGTTCAGCTGGGCGGTCAACCC
This sequence comes from Actinokineospora auranticolor, assembly GCF_041897805.1. GTDB lineage: Bacteria > Actinomycetota > Actinomycetes > Mycobacteriales > Pseudonocardiaceae > Actinokineospora > Actinokineospora auranticolor. The sequence continues at coordinate 6,890,262 of NZ_CP154825.1, read as the reverse complement.
GTCCACCCGCCCGTACGTCGCGGGCCGCTACGGCCGCGACCCGAAGGGCCCGGCCCAGGCGGGCGTCGTGCTGCCGAACCCGCCGGGGGTGCCGCCGGTCAACACCAACTTCCCGGCCGACACCACGGCGGAGCGCATCCCGTTCCACGTGGACGGTCTGCCCAAGGTGGACAACGGGAAGCTGACCGTCTCGATCAGCTGGGCCGACGCCGCGACCGACTGGGACCTGTACATCTTCGACGCCAAGGGCAACGTCGTGACGTCCTCGGCGAGCGGCGGCACCAACCAGGAGCGGGCCGTGCTGTTCGACCCGCCCGCCGGTGACTACACGGCGGCGGTCGTCAACTTCTCGCAGGCGGGCCCGACCACGGACGACTGGGGCAGCCTGAAGGTCGACTTCGCCTCCCCGCTGCCGACCACGTACGGCCCCAAGGAGCCCTACCAGCTCACCTGCACCGACAAGAAGGGCAGGCTCGTCGGCCTGGCCGACGTCTACGCCGACCGCGGCCAAACCGTCGACGTCGGCGACGTCTGCCAGCGCTCGGCCCGCCAGACCAAGGAGCGCGGCAGGCGCTGACCGCCTGACCGGCCACCCTTGACCCACTGAAGAAGCCGCAGGGCCACCCGGCCCTGCGGCTTCTTCCATCCGCTGGCTCTGTTTGTTCGCCTACCCGCGAGGCCCGCTCTTCTTCTTTCCCGCTACCCCGCGATCCGCCCGCCCACGCAATCCGCTCTTTTCTCGGCCACCCCAGAATCCGCCGCTGAATCCCAGCCCCCACCCCAACGCAACGCGCCCCCGCTATACGCCTTGACTGGGTGGATTTGCTTTGTGTGGGGGAGCGAGTCTGCCAAGCTTCCCGTGGGTGGGGCGGGCTTGCCCATCCCACCCGGCTTCTCGCCCCACCGCAGGCTCGTAGGGGACCCGCGCAAAGCAAGTTCGCCCAATCGAGGCCGCCCATCTTTTCCGCGAAGAGCCGGACCGATCAACCCGACCACGGCCCCAGGCGGCACCCCGCGACCACAAAGATGATCAACGCATGCTTCCGGCCCCCACTATCCATTCTAGCCACGGGGAACGACAGTTCCGGCCGAAGACAATCATGCCTGTGGACAACTCGGACACCCGACAAACGAGCGAGCGCCCTACTCCCCGCCACGCCGCTGCTCGAACAACGCGACCCCCACCGGCGGCAACCCCACCACACTCGCCATCAGGTCGCAGAACGCCTCCCCGTGCGGCGCCAACCCGCCGGTCGGCGTCCACGACGCCCGCAACTCCAGGTCATCCGTCCGCGCGGGTCCCGCGATGTCCCCGAACCGCGCCGACGAGGTGTCCGTCACCGTCCCCCCCAGCGCCGTGAACTCCGCCCCCGACGCCGCCAGCGCGTCCGTCAGCCACGACCAGCCCACACTCGGCAGCAGCGGGTCGTCCGCCAGCTCCGCGTCCAGCTCCGCGCGCACGTACGCGACCACCCGCAGGACCCCGTCCCACGCTTCCTGCCCCTGCGGGTCGTGCAACAGGATCAGTCTGCCCGTGGCCTGCACCTCGGCCGGGCCCAGCGCCTCCGCGGTCAGGGCGAAGGCCCAGGGGGCGAGTCTCTGCGGGGGGCGGACCTCGGCCAACTGGAGTTCCGGGCGGGGTCGCAGCGACTTCAGCGCCTGTACGGCCTGGGTGAACAGCTCAGGCGCGGTCGACGTTCCGGTCACGACTGGTAACTGTAGGACCACCCGAGTCGGTGAGCGGGGAGGGCGCGCCGAGCTTTTGGGAGCGCTTTGCGGCACCCTCGGTGTGGGGGAGGGGCGCACCGGTCCACGGTGCGCATGGGAGCATGGGGGAGCGATGACTGATCTGATCACGCAGGTCGCCGCCAGGCGGGACCTGTCAACGGCACCTTTCCTCGTCGCCGCGCGGGGAGGGGCACCCGAGCGGGTGCCCGTCTGGTTCATGCGGCAGGCCGGGCGCTCGCTGCCGGAGTACCGCGAGCTGCGCAAGGGCACCCGGATGCTCGACGCGTGCTTCGACCCGGCGATGGTCGCCGAGATCACCCTCCAGCCGGTGCGCAGGCACGGCGTGGACGCGGCGATCCTGTTCAGCGACATCGTGGTGCCGTTGGTGGCGGCCGGTGTCGACCTCGACATCGTCGCGGGCACGGGTCCGGTCGTGGCCGCGCCGGTCCGCGACGCGGCGGCGGTGAAAGCGCTCCCCGCGCTGGACGCCCAGCAGGTCGACAAGGTCGCCGACGCGGTCCGCCTGCTGACGGCCGAGCTCGGCGAGACGCCGCTCATCGGCTTCGCGGGCGCCCCGTTCACCCTGGCGTCCTACCTGGTCGAGGGCGGTCCGAGCCGCAACCACGAGCTGACCAAGGCGCTCATGTACGCCGAGCCCGACACCTGGCACGCCCTGCTCGACCACCTCGCCGACACCGCGCTGACCTTCCTGCGGGCGCAGATCGCCGCCGGGGTCGACGCCGTGCAGCTGTTCGACTCGTGGGCGGGCGCGCTGTCGCTGCGGGACTACCGCGAGTTCGTCCTCCCGCACTCGACCAAGGTGCTCAGCGGCCTGGCCGACGCGGGCGTCCCGCGCATCCACTTCGGCGTCGGCACCGGCCACCTGCTGGCCGCCATGCGCGAGGCGGGCACGGACGTCGTGGGCGTCGACTGGCGCACCCCGCTCGACGTGGCCGCCAAGGCCGTCCCGGGCTCCGCGCTCCAGGGCAACCTCGACCCGGCCACCCTGTTCGCGGGCGACGACGTCATCCGCCGCGAGGTCAGCCGCATCGTCGACGAGGGCCGCGCGGCCCCCGCGCACGTCTTCAACCTCGGGCACGGCGTGCTGCCGGAGACCGACCCGGACGTGATCACCCGTACGGTCGACTTCATCCACACCAGGTGACCCCTCCGCGCGTGGCCGTCGTGGGTGGCGGCATCTCCGGCCTCACCGCCGCCCACCGCCTGCGCGTCCTCCTGGGCGCCGACGCGCGCATCACCGTCGTCGAGCAGACCGACCGGCTCGGCGGCAAGATCCGCACCGCCGAGGTCGCGGGCAGGCGCTACGACGTCGGCGCCGAGGCGTACCTGGTGCGCCGCCCCGAGGTCACCGCCCTGCTCGACGAACTCGGCATCACCGGCGTCGCGCACCCCACCGCCGCCCGCTCCACGGTCCGCGCGGGCGGCGTCACCCGCCCCATCCCGGGCGGCACGGTCATGGGCGTCCCCGCCGACCCGGCCGCGGTGAAAGACCTGCTCAGCGACGCCGGCCTGCGCCGGGTCGCCGCCGAGGCCGCGCTGCCGCCCGTCGACCTCGACGGCGACGCCCCCCTCGGCGCCCTGCTCCGCGACCGCTTCGGCGACGAGCTCCCGGACCGGCTCGTCGACCCTCTCCTCGGCGGCGTCTACGCGGGCGGCGTCGACGGGCTCGGCCTGCGCGCCACCCTCCCCGCCATCGCGGGCGCGCTCGACGCGGGCGCCCGCACCCTCACCGAGGCCGCCGCCAAGGCCCTGCCGAAGCCCACGAGCCGACCCGTCTTCGGCACCCTCGCCGGGGGCCTGTCCGCCCTCGTCGACCGCCTCGCCGGGTCCGCCGACGTCCGCCTCGGCACCACCGTCCGCGCACTGGCCCGCACCGAGCACGGCTGGCGGCTCACCCTCGGCGCCAACGCCCCCGCGCACGCCCCGGCCGACCCGGTGCTCGACGTCGACGCCGTGGTCCTCGCCGTGCCCGCGCCCGCCGCCCGCAAGCTCCTCGCCGACGTGGCCCCGGTCGCCGCCGCCGCGTACGGCCGCGTCGAGGTCGCCTCCATGGCCGTCGTCGCGCTCGCGCTGCCCGAGGGCACCGAGCTGCCCGGCACGTCCGGGGTCCTGCTCGGCGCGCGCGAACGCCGCCTCGACGGCACCCCGTTCGCGGTCAAGGCGTTCACCTTCTCCGCGTCCAAGTGGGCGCACCTCGGCGGCGAGACCGTCGTCGTGCGCGGCTCGGTCGGCCGCCACCGCGACCCCGGCGCCCTGCGCGCCGACGACGACGAACTCGTCCGCCTGGTCCGCGCCGACCTCGTCGAGCTGACCGGGGTCACCGCGCCCCCGGTCGACGCGCTGGTCACCCGATGGGGTGGCGGTCTGCCCCAGTACGCGGCGGGCCACGCCGACCTGGTCGACGAGATCGAGCGCGCGGTCGACGCGCTGCCCGGTCTGGCCGTGGCGGGCGCGACCCTGCACGGCGTCGGCATCCCCGCGTGCATCGGCACCGGCGAGGCGGCCGCCCGGCGTGTCGCCGCACACGTGCGCGCCCCCGCCACCGGGTGAGGGTGGGAGCATGGGCGGCATGGCCCGCCTGAACTACAACGAGCTCAACGACACCATCCGCTACACGATGTGGTCGGTCTTCCGGATCGAGCCGGGCAGGCTGCCCGAAGACCGGGGCACCGCCGCCACCGAGACCACCGAGTTCCTCGACGCGCTGGAGGCCAAGGGCGTCACCGTGCGCGGGGTCTACGACGTCGCGGGCCTGCGCGCGGACGCGGACTACATGATCTGGTGGCACGCGGAGGCCATCGAGCAGGTGCAGGCCGCCTACACCGCGTTCCGCCGCACCGCGCTGGGCCGCGCGTCCACCCCGGTGTGGAGCCAGGTCGCGCTGCACCGGCCCGCCGAGTTCAACCGCAGCCACATCCCCGCGTTCCTCGCGGGCGAGGAGGCGCGCAAGTACATCTGCGTGTACCCGTTCGTCCGCTCCTACGAGTGGTACCTGCTGCCCGACGACGAGCGCCGCAAGATGCTCGCCGACCACGGCAAGGAGGCCCGCGACTACCCGGACGTGCGCGCCAACACCGTCGCGTCCTTCGCGCTCGGCGACTACGAGTGGATCCTCGCCTTCGAGGCCGACGAGCTGCACCGCATCGTCGACCTGATGCGGCACCTGCGCGGCACCGAGGCGCGGCTGCACGTGCGCGAGGAGATCCCGTTCTACACCGGCACGAAGGTGCCGCCCGCCGAGCTGGTCGCCAACCTGCCGTGAGGTTCGTCGGCGACGAGCGGGTCGTGCGCCCGCTATGAGGCTCGTCGGCGACGAGGACGTCATCGCGGGCCCGTTCCGGGTGGCGCTGGCCGCCGCCCGGTGCGTCGGCGAGGTCACCGAGGCCGCGGCGGAGTTGTTGCGGCAGCGGGGAACCGAGCCCGGTCCGGTCACTGTGGACGTTCGGCACGCGGTCGAGTCGTTCCGCAGCGAGCAGCACCTGCGCGTCGACGGCGAGGTGCCCGGCGACCTGTGGGCGCCGCTGACCGGCGACTACCGGGCCGCCGACGGCTGGGTCCGGGTGCACTGCAACTACCCGCACCACGAGGCCGCCGTGAAGGCCGTGCTCGGCGAGGACGTCGCGGCGGGCGCCGCGGTCCGGTCGGCCGAGGACGTCGTCGAGGCGGTGATCGACGCGGGTGGCGCGGCATCGTGGTTGCGCGCACCCGAGGAGTGGGCCGCGCACCCGCAGGGCCGCGCGGTCGCGGCGGAGCCTTTGGTTGCCGTGGAACGGATCGCCGACGCCCCGGCGCGCCCGCTGCCGCGCGCCGACCGGCCGCTCGCGGGTGTGCGGGTGCTGGAGTTGACGCACGTGCTCGCCGGACCGGTCTGCGGCCGGACCCTGGCCGCGCACGGCGCGGACGTCCTGCACATCGGCGCCGCGCACCTGCCGACCATGTGGCCCGCCGTGGTGGACACGAGCTTCGGCAAGCGCACCGCGCACCTGGACCTGCGCACCGACCCGGCCCGGGACCGGCTGCGCGAGCTGCTGGCCGACGCGGACGTCATGGTGCAGTCGTTCCGCGCGGACTCGCTGGCCGCCAAGGGTTTCGGTCCGGTGGATCTGCCGCCCGGCGCGGTCCTGGTCACGCTGAACGCTTACGGCCACACCGGCCCGTGGCGCACCCGCCGCGGCTTCGACAGCCTGCTGCAACTCGCCACCGGCATCGCCTATCGGGGCGACGGTGCCAAGCCGGTCCCGCTGCCCGTCCAGGCGCTCGACCACGCGGCGGGCTGGCTGGCGGCCCTCGGCACCATCCAGGCGCTGCACCGCCGCGCCACCGAGGGCGGGACCTGGCACGTCCGCGTCTCCCTCGCCCGCACCGCGCTCTGGCTGGACTCGTTGGGGCGCGTCGACTCCACCGATTCGCCGGACCCGGTTGACGCCTACCTGTCAGAAATGGACAGTCCATTGGGGAGTGTCCGGCACATCCGGATCCCCGGCGGCCTTCCTGGCGCGCCCCCGCGCTGGGGCCACGGTCCGCGCGTTCCCGGTTCCGACGAACCGACTTGGTGACAGCGCACGACCGGCCCCCGGGAATCCCGGGGGCCGGTCATGTGCCAACCGATCTCTACCGCTTGGTCAGCAGGTAGGCCTTGATGATCGTCTGCTGGACCGTGCCGCCGCGCGAGTCCTCGGCGGTGGCGCGCAGCGACACCGAGGTCGCGCCGCGCGGGTGGTCCAGCTGGACCTCGGACTTGTCCTTGACCCGTGCCCGCTGCCAGGTCTTGCCCTCGTCGTAGGAGACCTCGACGTCGAGCCTGCGGGCCCGGCCCTGGCTGCCGTCTTCCAGCCGCAGCGCCACGGGAACGGTGAACTTCCCGGTCGGTGCCGCGTTGTTCGCGTCCAACCTCGGGGAGAACCGCACCACCGACAGCTTGATCGGCTCCGGGGCGGGTCCCGCCTGCGACCGGAACGTCCACGCCGCCGAGACCCGGGTGCTCACCTCGTACTCCGGTGCCCGGGTCGCGCTCGCCTCCAGCCGGAACTCGCCCGACGCGTCGCCGATGGGGAGCGCGGCGCCGAGTTCATTGCCGCTGCCCAGCTCGCGATCACCCTGGAACAGCGCGAGTCTCGCCGTACTGGTCTCCGTGAAGCCGATGTTGTCGCCGCCGTCGCCGAACAGCGAGACGACCGCCACCAGGTTCCCGCCGATCCGCTGGACGCGGGTCTCCGCCTGGTCGAACGCGGGGCCGAACACCGCCACGTTGGTCCGCTGCCGGTAGGTGTGGCCCCCGCGCGGGACGAACGCCTTGCCGTAGAACTGGGCGTTGTGCGACGCCGCGCCGATCAGCAGCGTGTCCGCCGACCACGTCTGGCCGGTCGCGGCGATCTGGTCGGTGTACTCGTCGCCCGGGGCGAGGTACCCGATTCCGGCCGAGCCCCCGCCTGCCTGGCCCGCCCTCGCCGCGAACACCCGGACCGTCTGGGTGTCGGGGATCCGCTTGCCGATCGTGGTCTTGATCGTCGCCAGGTCCCTGGCCGCGACCGACTCGCGCAGGCCGTGCGGGAGGTCGCCCGCGCCGGAGTACGCGACGAACCGCGACTGCGTGGCGTCGGCGTAGCGGGCCACCAGCTGCCATTTCACGTCCTGGACGGTGCCCCGGGACCCGATCTGGCCGGTGCGCAGGCCGCCCAGGTCGGCGACACCGAGCGCGTTGCCCTGGCCGCTGCCGCTGGGGCTGGTGGCGTCGAAGGCGATGAGCCCGCCCGCGGACGGCACCTCCGGGTCCGGCAGCCGGATGTCGACCGGACCCGCGTCCCGCCGGGTGTCCACGTCCAGGGTCGTCGCCTTGTCCACCACGACCGAGGGGGCCGTGATCAGCGCGGTCGTCTCATCCCCGAAGTACACGTTGGTGATGAAGTACTCGCCCTTGGGCAGCCGGGTGCGCGCCGTGCCGGTCGCGTCGGCGAGCGCCTCGGTGTGGTAGCCGTCGGCCACACCCCACGCGAACCCGATCCAGATGCCGTTGGCCGCGTCGACGCCGCTGTAGCGCACGGTCACGTCGTAGGCCTCGGACTCGCGTTCGACGGCCACCGGCGTGGCCAGGGCCTGCCCGCCCCCGGTCGCCGTCACGAAGCCGCTGAAGAGCCCGTCGACGGTGCCGATCCGGGTGTCGGCGGTGATCCGCACCGACGCGGTGCCGCCCGCCGGGACCGCCACCGTGGTCGCGGACAAGGTGACCACGCCCGCGGGCGCGGGCTTGCCGTCCGGCCCCTTGACGTCCAGCGCCAGGTCCAGGGTCACCGCGGCTGAGGAGCTGTTGCGGTAGGTGATGTCCTTGCTGACCGGCGCGTCGTCGTCGTGCGGCCAGAGCTGCGTGCCCAGGCTCGCCGTGGACGGCGAGGCCGTCAGGGTCTGGGTGAGGGCCTTGGCCACGTCGACGCGTCCCGCGCCCTGCTGGAACACCCCCTGCGCCGGGTTCGGCTTGGCCGAGGCGGTCAGCAGGGCCTTGAGCTGCGCGCCGGTCCAGTCCGGGTGGGCCTGGGCGAGCAGCGCGGCGGCGCCCGCGACGTGCGGGGTGGCCATGGAGGTGCCGGACATCGACACGTACCCGGGCTCGGCTGGCTCGCCGATGGTGCCGTTGGCGGCCTTGGCGGCCACGATGCCCGAGCCCGGCGCGGTGATCTCCGGCTTGATCGAGCCGTCGAGCGTCGGGCCCCGGCTCGAGAAGAAGGAGATGCTGTCGTCGCGCTCGACGGAGCCGACGGTCAACGCGGACGGGGCGCTGCCGGGCGAGCCGATGCTGCGGGGGCGTGGGCCGGAGTTGCCCGCCGCGACCACGAACAGCGCGCCCTTCTCCGCAGACAACCGCTCGACGGCCTCCTCGATCACGTCGACCTCGGGCGTGTCCGAGGCGCCCAGGCTCAGGTTGACGACGTCCGCGCCCTGCGCCACCGCCCACTCGATACCGGCCAGCACCCAGGAGTCCCGACCGCCGCCCGCGCCGAGGACCTTGGCGTCGAGGATCTTCGCGCCGTTGGCCACGCCCCGGTACTTGGCGCCGCCACCGGCGATGATCGAGGCCACGTGCGTGCCGTGGCCGACCCGGTCGACCTGGTCCTCGTCGGTGAAGTTGGCTTGCGCGACCTCACGGCCCGCCAGGTCCGGGTGGGTCTCGTCGACGCCGGTGTCGACGACCGCGACCTTGACGCCGGTTCCGGTGAGCCCGGCCTGCCAGGCGGCCGGGGCGCCGATCTGGGCGGTGCTGCGGTCGAGGTCGGGTGTGCGCTTGGCGTCGAGCCACAGCTTCCCGCCGGGCGCGACCAGGCTCTGCCACGAGTTCGGCAGCGCGGCCTTGTCCGCCGACAGCGCGCGGGCGTCGACCGCGGTGAAGTCGCGGGTCTCGCGGACACCGGCGGCGCGGGTCGCGGGGCCGGTCTGGATCAGCGGTAGGTCTGCGCTCCGCTCGTCGTAGCCCGCGTCGACCAGGGCGTCCACGTCGAACAACCGGCGGTCGAGGGCGCCGGAGCGCAGCAGCGGCACGGCGTCGACCGGGACGACCAGGGTGTGGCCGTCGGCGGTGGTCGTGTAGTGGCGGACCCGCTCGCGGCCCTTGGCGGGCACGAACAGTGGCCGCCTCCCGTGGCCGGGTACGACGACCCGGTCGCCGGTGACCAGCGTGACCACCGGCCCCTTGACGTCTGCGGCGAGCGGGGAGCCCGCCGTGGCGGGCTCGGCGGCGGCCGTGCCGGTCGCCGTGCTGATCAGGCCGAGGACTAGTGCCGCGGTCGAGGCGACCGCGATGGTGCGTCTAGGCATGAGACCCCCGTCGGAGAATCCGATTCTGGGCAAAGGGGAGTGCGGAAGGGGCGCGTGATTCCACCCGTTTCGACAATCCCCCAGTGGCCACGAAACTAGCCGGCGCCGTTGCCCGGTAGCAATCCGCCAATTGGATGTCCGGTCGGCGAAAAACCGACCCGTTCGGATGTTCGGCGCGGCGTGTTTTTCGCCTACTGGGAATGGTGATCACGAGCTGGTAAGGATTTCAAGACCTGGTCCCATCGAATTACTTGGCGGCTTCTGGGAGAACGGGAGATGTCCGCGGCCGCGACATTCGTGCCCGGAGTTCCGGCGATTTTCAAGCGGTGGTGAAACACGGTCGGGCCCCGGGGAACCCCGGAGCCCGGCCGCGTTCGAGCCGATCTCTACCGCTTGGTCAGCAGGTAGGCCTTGATGATCGTCTGCTGGACCGTGCCGCCGCGTGCGTCTTCGGCGGTGGCGCGCAGGGACACCGAGGTGGCGCCCTTCGGGTGGTCCAGCAGGACTTCGGACTTGTCCTTGACCCGTGCTCGCTGCCAGGTCTTGCCTTCGTCGTAGGAGACCTCGACGTCGAGCCTACGGGCCTTGCCGTGGCTGCCGTCCTCCAGTTGCAGCGCGACGGGGACGGTGAACCGGCCCGTCGGCGCGGCGTTGTTCGCGTCCAACTTCGGTGTGAACCGGACAACGGACAACCGGATGGGGTCCGGTTCCGGGTTCGTGGTGGGCTGGGACCGGAACGTCCACGCCGCCGACACCCGGGTGCTCACCTCGTACTCGGGTGCCCGGGTCGCGGTCGCCTCCAGTCGGAACTCGCCGGACGCGTCGCCGATCGGCAGGACACCGCCGAGGTCGGGGGTGCTGCCCAGTTCGCGGTCACCCTGGGACAGCGTGAGCTTGGCGGAGGTCGTGTCGGTGTAGCCGACGTTCCCCGCGCCGTCGCCGAACAGCGGGGTGTCCGCGCCGAGCAGACCGTTCCACCGGCTGACGAACGGGTACTTCGACGGCGCGAAGGCGGGGCCGAACACGGCCACGTTCGCCCGGAACCGGTAGGTGTGCCCGCCCTTCGGCGTGAAGGCCGTCCCGGCGAACTGGGCGAAGTGGGCGGCGTCGGGACTCGCGCTGAGCAGGGTGTTGTCCGAGGTCCACCACTGTCCGTCGCCCGTGTTGACCTGCTCGGTGAACTCGGACCCCGCGGCCTCGTAGGCGTCCCCGAGGAACGCCGAGTCCGACCCGGTGGGACCGACCGAGAAACCGCGGGTCACCAGCGTGTCCGGCAACCGCTTGCCGATCGAGGTCTTGATCGTCGCCTGGTCCTTGGCCCGCACGGTGCCGCGGAACCCGCGCGGGACCTCGCCGTCGCGGAAGAACGCGGAGAACCACTTGTGCGTGTCGTCGGCGTGCGCGGCGAGCAGACCCCAGCGCAGCCGTTCGGCCGAGACCCGGGGCCCGATCTGCCCGATGCGCAGCGACGCCAGGTCGGTGGTGCGGACCCCGACGCCGAAGATGCCCGTGCCGTCGGCGCTCTCGGACTCGAACGCCGTGGAGGCGAGGCCGAGGGGCACCGCCGGGTCCGGGGTGCGGACGTCGAGCGGCCCGGTGGCCCTGCGGACGTCCACGTCCACGGTCTCCGTCCGCACGACCGCGGTGGCGGGCGCGGAGATCATCGCGCTGACCCGTTGCCCGGCGGCGTCGAGGTTGAGGTGGGCGAGGAAGTACTCGCCCTTGGGCAACCGCAGGCGCAGCACGCCGTGCTCGTCCGGGCTGTCGCCGAGGTAGAGCTGCTGCTCGTGGTTCCACACGATGGAGACCCAGTTGCCGTCGGACTTCCCGGCGGCGTCGCGGTAGCGCAGGGTCAGGTCGTAGCTCTCGATCTCGCGCTCGACCGCGACCGGGGTGCGCAGCGCCTGCCCGCCGCCGGTGGCGGTCACGCCGCCGCCGTAGGCGCCGTCGAGGGTGCCGATCCGGGTGTCCGCGGTGATCCGCACCGACGCGGTACCGCCCGCCGGGATGGTGACCTTGGTGGCGGACAACGAGAACTGACCCGCCGGTGCCGGTTTGCCGTCCGGACCGTTGATGTCCAGGCCGAGGTCGAGGGTCACCGCGGCGGCGGAACCGTTGCGGTAGACCAGTTCCTTCGTGACGGGGGTGTCGTCGTTGTGCGGCCAGAGCTGCGTGCCCAGGTTCAGCGCCACCGGAGTGCTGGTCAGGGTCTGGGTGAGTGCCTTGGCCACGTCCACGCGGCCCGCGCCCTGGTCGAACGGGCCCGCGGCCGGGGTCGGCTTGGCCGAGGCGGTCAGCACCGCCTTGAGTTGCGCGCCCGTCCAGTCCGGGTGCGCTTGGGCGAGCAGCGCGGCGGCGCCCGCCACGTGCGGGGCGGCCATGGAGGTACCGGACATCCGCACGTAGCCCGGCTCGACCGGGTCGCCGAGGAAACCGTTGGCGGCCTTGGCGGCCACGATGCCCGAGCCCGGCGCGGTGATCTCCGGCTTGAGCGCGCCCTCCAGCGCGGGGCCCCGGCTGGAGAACCGGGAGACGCTGTCGTCGCGCTCGACGGAGCCGACGGTCAACGCGGACGGGGCGCTGCCGGGGGAGCCGATCGTGCGCGCTATCGGGCCCGAGTTGCCCGCCGAGACCACGAACAGCGTGCCCTTCTCCGCCGACAACCGCTCGACGGCCTCCTCGATCACGTCCAGTCCGGGCGCGTCCGTGGTGCCGAGGCTCATGTTCACGATGTCCGCGCCCTGCGCGACGGCCCACTCGACGCCCGCGAGCACCGACGAGTCCGAACCGCCGGTCTGGCCGAGGACCTTCGCGTCGAGGATCTTCGCGCCGTTGGCCACGCCCCGGTACTTGGCGCCGCCGCCCGCGATCGTCGACGCCACGTGCGTGCCGTGGCCGACCCGGTCGACCTGGTCCTCGTCGGGGACGAAGTTCGCCTGGGCGATCTCACGACCGGCCAGATCGGGGTGCGTCTCGTCGACGCCGGTGTCGACGACGGCGACCTTGACGCCGGTTCCGGTGAGCCCGGCCTGCCACGCCGCCGGGGCGCCGATCTGCGCGGTGCTGCGGTCGAGGTCGGCCGTGCGCTTGGCGTCGAGCCACAGCTTCCCGCCGGGCGCGACGAGGTTGCGCCAGCCGGTGGGCAGCGCGGCCTTGTCGGCGGAGAGGGCGCGGGCGTCGACGGTGGTGAAGTCGAGGGTCTCCCGCACGCCCGCCGCGCGGGTGCTCGGCCCGGTCTGGATCAGCGGCAGGTCCGCGCGCCGCTCGTCGTAGCCGGACTCGGCCAGGGCGTCCACGTCGAACAACCGGCGGTCGAGCGCGCCGGAGCGCAGCAGCGGCACCGCGTCGATCGGGATCACCAGGGTGTGGCCGTTGGCGGTGGTGGTGTAGTGGCCGACGTGCTCGCGGCCCTTGGTGGGCAGCACGAGCGGTCGCCTGCCGTGCCCCGGCACGACGACCCGGTCGCCGGTGACGAGCGTGACGATCGGCCGGTTGGCGGCCTGGGTATCGGTGTTGGGCACGGGTTCGGCGGCGGCCGTGGCGGCCGCCGTGCTGATCAAGCCGAGGACTAGTGCCGCGGTCGAGACGGCCGCGGTCGTGCGTCTGGGCATGTGACCCCCGGTCGGAGAATCCGATTCTGGGCAGGGGGGAGCGCGAAAGGGCGTGTGATTTCCCCCCGTTTCCGCAATCCCCCCGGTGGGCACGAAGCTAGCCACCGGCGTCGCTTGGGAGCAATCCGCCAATTGGATGTCCGGCCGGCGAAAAACCGACCTGTCCAGCGTAGTGGGCCTAAGGCTATGTGCAGGGGTTCACTTACTGGGAGCGTTACATGATCCCCTGAAGACGTTTCCGTATCAATTCCATGACTTCGTGTCGGCGAGTTGTTCGGCGCCGGGGGACATTGGTAGTCGTCGGTTGCGCCATTTGTCCCCGGCACCCTGCCCGCCGCCTACCGGCGGTGGAACGGGGGGCGGCACCTACCGCTTGGTCAGCAGGTAGGCCTTGATGATCGTCTGCTGGACCGTGCCGCCGCGTGCGTCTTCGGCGGTGGCGCGCAGGGACACCGAGGTGGCGCCCTTCGGGTGGTCCAGCAGGACTTCGGACTTGTTGTGCACCCGTGCTCGTTGCCAGGTTTTGCCTTCGTCGTAGGAGACCTCGACGTCGAGCCTGCGGGCCTTGCCGTGGCTGCCGTCCTCCAGTTGCAGCGCCACGGGAACGGTGAACTTCCCGGTCGGCGCCGCGTTGTCGGCGTTCAGGTTCGGCTTGAACCGGACGGCGGCGAGCTTGATGGGCTCCTGGTCGGCCCCGGGCCGCGACGTGAAGGTCCACTCCGCCGACACCCGGGTGCTCACCTCGAACTCCGGTGCCCGGGTCGCGGTCGCCGTCAGCCGGAACTCGCCCGCCGCGTTCCCGATGGGCAGCACGGATTCCACGAGGTCGCCGCCGCTGCCCAACTCGCGGTCACCCTGGTACAGCGTGACCTTCGCCGAAGTCGTCTCGACGAACGCGACGTTGTCCGCGCCGTCGTTGAACAGCGGGGTGGCCACCACGAGCGACCCGTCCCGGCGCGCGAACCACGGCTCGAACTGGGCGCCGAACCCGGGGCCGAACACGGCCACGTTCGCCCGCTCCCGGTACGTGCGGCCCTTCTTCGGGACGAACTGCGAACCGTAGAACTGGTTCAGCCGGGACTGCCCGTCGACCACCAGGTTGTTCGAGGTCCACCGCGCGCCGCCGGTGGTGACCTGGTCGGTGAACTCGGTTCCCTCGACGGCGTGGCTGATCCCGAAGCCCGGGTCGTCCGGGCGCGTGCTCGCGGACAGTTCGCGGATCACGCGCGAGCCCGGCAGCGACTTGCCGATCGTGGTCTTGATCGTCGCCTGGTCCTCGGCCCGCACGGTCCCCCGGAACCCGCGCGGGACCTCGCCTTCGCGGAAGAACGCGGAGTACCACGAGTGCGTGGCGTCGGTGTGCGCGGTGAGCAGCGACCAGGTCAGCCGCTCGGCCGAGACCCGGGGACCGATCTGGCCGATGCGCAGCGACGAGAGGTCGTCCTTGCCGATCCCGGTGCCGAATCCGCCACCGCCGGGGGCCCGGGAGACGAAGCTGATCGAGGCGTAGCCGAGCGGCACCGCCGGGTCCGGGGTGCGGACCTCGATCGGCCCGGCGTTCTTCCGCACGTCGACCTCCTGGGTCGTCGCCCTGGTCACCGCGACGGTCGGGGCGGTGATCACCGCCTTGGCCACCTGCTGGGTGCCGTCCGCCGCGAAGTTGACGTGGGTGAGGAAGTACTCGCCCTTCGGCACGCGCAGGCGCGCCACACCGGTCTCGTCCGCGTAGACCTGGGCGGTGTACCAGGTGACGGGGTTGATCGCGGTGGTCAGCCAGTTGTCGTCCGCCGCGCCGGTGGCGTCGCGGTAGCGCAGGGTCAGGTCGTAGCTCTCGGACTCGCGTTCCACCGCGACCGGGGTGCGCAGTGCCTGCCCGCTTGCCGTCGCCGTCACGACGCCGCTGAAAAGCCCGTCAGCGGTGCCGATCCGGGTGTCGGCGGTGATCCGCACCGACGCGGTACCGCCGGCCGGGACCGTGACCTTGTCCGCTGACAACGCGAACAGGTCCGCCGGTGCGGGTTTCCCGTCCGGTCCCTTGACGTCCAGGCCGAGGTCGAGCGTCACGTCGGCGGCGGAACCGTTGCGGTAGGCCAGTTCCTTGGTCACCGGGGTATCGTCGTTGTGCGGCCACAGCTGGGTACCGAGGCTGACCGCGGATGGCGTCGTAGTCAGGGTTTGGGTGAGTGCCTTGGTCACGTCCACGCGACCCGCGCCCTGGTCGAACGGACCCGCGGTCGGGTTCGGCTTCGCCGAGGCGGTCAGCACCGCTTTCAGTTGCGCTCCAGTCCAATCCGGGTGCGCCTGCGCCAACAACGCCGCCGCACCCGCCACGTGCGGGGCCGCCATCGAGGTGCCGGACAGCGCGACGTACCCGGGCTCGACCTGGTCGCCGATACGTCCCTGCGCGGCCTTGGCGGCCACGATGCCCGCGCCGGGCGCGGTGATCTCCGGTTTGATCGAGCCGTCCGGGCCGGGACCGCGGCTGGAGAACCGGGAGACGCTGTCGTCGCGGTCGACGGAGCCGACGGTCAGCGCCGAGGGGGCGCTGCCGGGGGAGCCGATCGCGTGCGCGGTCGGGCCCGAGTTGCCCGCCGAGACGACGAACAGCACACCCTTCTCCGCCGACAGGCGCTCGACTGCCTCTTCGAGGACGTCGAGCCCCGGGGTGTCGGTGGCGCCGAGACTCATGTTGATGATGTCGGCGCCCTGCGCGACGGCCCACTCGATGCCCGCGAGCACCGACGAGTCCGAGCCGCCGATCGGGCCGAGGACCTTGGCGTCGAGGATCTTCGCGCCGTTGGCCACGCCCCGGTACTTGGCGCCGCCGCCCGCGATGATCGAGGCGACGTGGGTGCCGTGGCCGACCCGGTCGACCTGGTCCTCGTCGGTGAAGTTGGCCTGGGCGATCTCGCGGCCCGCGAGGTCGGGGTGGGTCTCGTCGACGCCGGTGTCGACGACCGCGACTTTGATGCCCGCACCGGTGAGCCCGGCCTGCCAGGCGGCGGGGGCGCCGATCTGGGCGGTGCTGCGGTCGAGGTCGGGGGTGCGTTTGGTGTCGAGCCACAGTTTCCCGCCGGGGGCGACGAGGTTGCGCCAACTGGTGGGCAGCGCGGCCTTGTCGGCGGAGAGGGCGCGGGCGTCGACGGTGGTGAGGTCGCGGGTCTCGCGGACACCGGCGGCGCGGGTGCTCGGGCCGGTCTGGATGAGGGGGAGGTCCGCGCGCCGCTCGTCGTAGCCGGACTCGGCGAGGGTGTCCACGTCGAACAGCCGCTGGTCGAGCGCGCCGGAGCGCAGCAGCGGTAGGGCGTCGATCGGGATCACCAGGGTGTGGCCGTTGGCGGAGCTGGTGAGGTGGTCGACGTGTTCGCGGCCCTTGGCGGGCAGGAACAGCGGTCGCCGTCCCTTGGGTGGCACGACGACCTGGTCACCGGTGACCAGCGTGACGAGCGACCGGTGCGCGGTCTGGGTCGTGGTTGTCGGCGCGGGCTCGGCGGCGGCGGTGGTCGCGGCCAGCGAGCCGAGGATCATGGCCGCGGTCGAGACGGCCGCGGTGGTGCGTCTGGGCATGTGACCCCCGGGTCTGCGGAATCCGATTCCGGAATGCGAAAGCGGAACATTTACGCGGTTCGCGATTTCTCGGTGGCAAGAAGTTAGCCATCTCCGTTGCCCGGCCGCAATCCGCCAACCGGACGTGCTGACCAGCGCGGAATTAACGTTCTAGCGGTCTTCCGTCCAAGACTCCGTGGAGGGTTTCACCTGTTGGGAGCGATGTTCGCACCCGGGGGTCAGTTGTGTATCAATTCCATTTACCGTAGCCCAGCGAGTTGTTTGGCGGACCGATTTTCGCTGGTTTTGCTATTCATCGCCGGTCATCGCCCGCCTGAGGGAGTGCCGCTGTCGGTGGTTGGGGTTAGCGTGTCCGCGTCTGTTCGACCACCAAAATATTCTCTTGGAGGAACACATGGTCACCCGCGACACCGCCTGGGAGCCCGGCACCCCCTGCTGGGTCGACCTGGGCACCGACGTGGCCAAGGCCAAGGTCTTCTACTCCGCCCTCTTCGGCTGGCAGATCGAGGAGGGTGACCCCCAGTTCGGCGGCTACGCCAACTGCTTCGTCGACGGCCGCCCGGTCGCGGGTCTCGGCCCGCTGCAGGAGGGCCAGGAGACCGGCTGGGTCACCTACCTGTCCACCACCGACCTCGACGCCACCCTCGAGAAGGTCACGGCGGCGGGCGGCAAGGTGTTCGTGCCGCCCATGGAGATCGGCGAGATGGGCGCCATGGCCATCGCCGCCGACAGCACCTGCGCGACCTTCGGCCTCTGGCGCTCCGGGATCCACACCGGCATGCGGCTGGCCAACGAGGTCGGCGCCGTCACCTGGAACGAGCACCTGAGCACCGACTACGACAAGGCCAAGCAGTTCTACGCCGACGTCCTCGGCTACTCCTACCAGGAGGTGGGCGACGACGGCTTCAACTACGCCACCATCGTCACCACCAACCCGGAGTGGCCTGTCGGCGGCATCGGCGGCAACACGGACAAGTCCGGGTGGACGACCTACTTCCAGGTCTCCGACGCCGACGCGGCCGTCGCCAAGGTCCAGGAACTGGGCGGCAAGCTGGTGTCCGGCCCGACGGACAGCCCGCACGGCCGCAACGCCGTCGTCACCGACGACCAGGGCGCCGAGTTCGTGGTCATCGCCGTCCCGTCCCAGCAGTAGCCCTCGACCCGCCGCCGCAGGCGGGCTCGGCCACCCGCCGACCCGCCCGCGGCGCGGTCACCCGACCCCGACTACCCGACCGTGCTTCCACCCGCTCAGTGGGCGTTCGCGCGCACCAGCCAAGCCACCACCGCGACACCTGTCGCGGACGGACGCGGCCACCCGCTGACTCGCGCCCGACGCGTCCCCGCGCCTCGTGCTCCTACCGCTTCTCGGCACTTGCCCTCACCGGCCAGCACCACCAGGCCCGCCACGGCAACACCCGTCGCGGATGGACGCGGCCACCGCTGAGTCGCGCTCGGCGCGGACACCCACCTCCAACCACCTGGTCGAGCTTCCCGTCCACGCACCGGGCTTTGCGCGATGCTCGCCCGGTCACCGAGTTCGCCGCCTTGGCGGGTCCGTGGCACGAGTCGCGGGCAGACTCTCGGCCATCCCGCCGACCGCCCGCGCTTCCACTCACCCACCGGGCTCGCCTTCAGTGGCTGGCTCATCGCCAGGCCTGCCGCCGCGATACCCATGGCAGACGGATGTGACCACTCCCTGAGTCGCGCTCCGCGCGGTCCCTCATCTCCAACCACCCGGTCGGGCTTCTCGTCCACGCACCGGGCTTTGCGCGATGCTCGCCAAGTCACCGAGTTCGCCGCCTCGGTGGGTTCGTGGCACCAGCCGCAGGCGGACTCAGCCAACCGTCCGACCGCTCGCAGGCGCGGTCCGCCGCCTGCCGCGCGTCCGGCAATCCCGCTGCCGCTCCACCGGCGACCAAGGTGCCGAGTCCCACCACCGCGCGACCATCCCGGCCAGCGGGTTCGGCTGGCCCACCGAGCCATCCGTGGCGCGGTCCGCCCCTGTTCGCGCCGCGTCGACCCACTCCCCCCGTCACCGCATGGCGCCACCGGCCAGTCAGCCACCGGTCCCGCGCGACAGCCCGGCCATCCGCCGCGACGGCCTCAGCCGCGTTTCCACCACCGCTTGCGCTTCGGTGCCTCGATCTCGCCGCGCTCGACCAGCCAGGTCTCGAACGCCGCCGCGTCCTCCCGGAACCGGCTCCCCGTCACGCGCGGGTTGCCCGCCGCGTACGCCGCGAACAGCTCCGCGTACCGGTCGCCCACTTCCTCCGCCACCCCCGGCGCGAGCTGGGCCACGATCCGCCGCCGCTTCGCCAGGAGCGCGGCGGCCTCCACCCGAACCGCCGCCGCGTCGAACCCGTCCGGTACCGGCCCCCCGGCCAGCACCGCCCGCAGCAGTTCGGCTTGGGCGGCGGCCAACTCCGCGCGGCTCACCGCTCCACCACCGCGCGGATGGCGGCCAGTTCCGCCGCCAGCGCCTCGTCCGACGGGTAGTGGTCGTCCCGTTCCAGCAGCACCCCCGGTGGCCGCACCCGCGAGCACAGTTCCCCCAACAGTTCCAGCACCCCGGCGGGCACCGGGTGCGCGTGCGTGTCGTGGTAGACGCCGTCTTTCTCCAGGCCCCCGGCCACGTGCACGTACGCGATCCGCTCCAGCGGGAGGCCGTCCAGCGTCGCCAGCGGGTCGTCGCCCAGGTTGCGGGCGTTGGCCCACATGTTGGCGACGTCGATCAGCAGCGCGCAGTCGGTGCGCTCCACCAGTTCCGTGAGGAACTGCGCCTCGGTCAGGTCGGCGTCCGGCCACCGCAGGAGGGCCGCGATGTTCTCCAGGGCCAGCGGGACCGGCAGCACGGACTGCGCTGCCCGCACGTTCTCCACCAGCACGTCCAGTGCTTCCCGCGTGCGCGGCACCGGCATCAGGTGCCCCGAGTCGAGGCCGCCCGCGCGCACGAAGCAGATGTGGTCGCTCACCAGCGGCGCCCCGGTCAACTCGGCCACCGCCGCCAGGTGCTCGACCCGGTCCATCTCGACCGGGTCGGCACCGCCCAGCGAGAGGGAGACGGCATGGGGGAGCACCGGCAGCCCGCGCCCACGCAACACGAGCAACGACTCCGGTAGTTCGTCGTGGTGCAGGTTCTCCGCCACGACCTCCACGAAGTCCACCCCCGGCATCCGCTCGACGGTCAGGTCGATCTCCGACCGCCAGCCGATGCCCACCCCTAGTCGCTCACCCATGCCGTCATCCTCCCCCTTGGGCGCCTTGCCCCTGGCGCCCCGGGTACCGCGATCAGCCGCCGCCACCCCCGCAGCCGCCGCCACCGCCGCACCCACCCCCGCCGCAGCTCGACGACCCGCCCGAGCACGAGGACCCGCTCCCGCAGGAGGAGCCCGACGAGCCGGACGACCCCGAACCGCCGCTCCACGCGCTGGCCTGGGCCATCTGCAGCGCGCGGTCCTGTTCCAACGCGGCCACCACCGCGGCGTCCGGGTAGCTGGTGATCCCCCCGATGGCCACCAGACCCGCCACCCCGCCGAAGGCCGCGAACTCGGTCAACGCCGTGTGCTCGGACGGTCGCGGAGCGCGCCGGTGCGCCCGCTTCGCCTCGCCCACGACCCGGTCCCCGGCGTAGGTGCGGGCCGGGACCGGCCAGCGCCACACCAGGACCGCCAGCGCGGCCGTGCCCAGCAGGCACAGCGTCAGCCAGCCGACGGGGAAGCCCTGCGCCACCCCGGTGACCCACCGCGCCACACCCACCGCCAACAGCACCAGCAGCGGTGCCGAGGACAACCGCGCCTTCCGCCGCCGGTCACCGACCAGCAACCCCTTGCCGACGAGCCCGTCCGCGATCGTGGTGACCACGGACAACCGCTCGACCCGGTCGATGATCCGGCCGACGGAACGCGCGCGGTCGTTGCTGGTCTCCGCCAGCACCGCCGCGTCCAGGCCGGACGGGCCCGGGACGGCCCCCTCAACCGCCCGCACCCGCCCTTCCCGGCTCGACCGCAACTTCCCCTGGTCCAACAACCTGGCCACGGACAGCTCGACAACGCGCCGCGCGCCCCCGACCAGGTACGCCAGCTCCTCGACGTCGAGCGGTCGACCCACCCCGTCCCGGTGCCGCGCCGCACCGGACCGGGCCAAGATCCGCACGGCCCCCGCGATCAGGATCGCGAACGCCGCGCCGACCAGGTACACCCGCAGGAACTCAGGTCCCGACAATCCCCAAGGCTGCTCCATCCCCGCCCCCTCCCCGAGGGACCGCCGGTCCTCGTCCGGCTGGTGCCGGTCGCGGCCGCTTTCCCTCCTGTGCCACCGGTTTTCGTGCTCCCGGTGTGCGCACAATGCTGGGGTGGTGTGACCGCGCGCACAAGGTGGCTTAGGGAGGATTTAGGGCGTTGCGGTGCTGGATTTAGGCTTCTTGACCTGGGCTTGAGGTCTCCGGCACGAGGGTGAGGGAGATCGAGTTGATGCAGTACCGCTGATCGGTCGGCGTCGGGTAGCCCTCGCCCTCGAACACGTGCCCCAGGTGGCTGTGGCAGCTCGCGCAGAGCACCTCGGTGCGGACCATGCCGTGCGTGCGGTCCTCGCGCAGCACGACGCTCTCGCCCGCCAGGGGCGAGTAGAACGACGGCCACCCGCAGTGCGAGTCGAACTTCGTCTCGCTGCGGAACAGCTCCGCGCCGCAGGCCCGGCACCGGTACACGCCGACGGTCTTGGTCTCGGTGTACTCGCCGGTCCACGCGGGTTCGGTGCCCGCCTCGCGCAGCACCGCGTACTCGCGCGGGTCCAGCTGCGCGCGCCACTCCTGCTCGGGCTTGACCACCCGCGGCGTCGCCCCGACGACCGGTTCCATAGCCACTTGGTCCTACTCTCCTCGCTGCCGCTCTCAGCCGAACACGGCGCCGACGATGAACACCAGGGCGTCCCACGCGGCGACCAACACACCCAACAAGATGAGTGTGGCCACTATGCCCGCGGTGAGCCGGTGGTGGCCGCCGAGCCGGTTGGCCGAGTCGGCGAACTCGTTCACCTGGCCCAGGTAGCCCTCGACGGTGTAGTTCGGGTGCACCCGCTCCATCCGGTCCAGGTGATCGGCGAACGCCTTGGCCTCCGGGTCGGCGGGGTCCAGTCCGACGAGGTCGTCGGCGAAGCGGCCCGGGGGGCCGGTGGGGCGGTCGGGCTCATCCGGGTGTTCCGATGAGCCCCCGACCGTTCCAGTCACGCCCATGCCCACACGGTAACCCGCAGGGCCGGCGTTGCGTACTACCGTCCGCCGAGCGGACGCTCTTCCGGGGTATCCCCGGCGTCGCCCTTGAGGTGCACGACCGAGGTGAAGCCCCACTCCTCCAGCCGACCCAGCTGAGCACCGAACTTGCCCCTGCGGCGGATCGGGGACACCGCCCGGTCGCCGCCCGCGCGCAGCTCCCGCGCGGCGCCGGTGACCGTGGTCAACGGCACATCGGCCTCGTACAGCACCGCGACGCGCGCACCGGCCGCGACGCCGCCGAGGATGTCGATGATGCGCTCGAAGCCGATGGAGAACCCGCAGGCGGGCACGTCGCGGCCCAGGGAGCGGCCGATGAGCTTGTCGTAGCGGCCGCCGCCCGCGATGGAGCCGCTGCTCGCCGGGTGGACGATCTCGAAGATCTGCCCGGTGTAGTAGCCCATGCCGCGCACCAGGGTCGGGTCGAATTCCCAGGTCAGGCCGTCGAGGGCGGCCAGCGCGGACGCGGTGGCGGTGAGGTCGGCGACGAACTCCTCCGGCGCGTTCGGCACGGCCGCCACGAGCCGCTTCTCCAGCGTCGCCGGGTCGCCGCCCTGGAGACTGGTGATGCTCTCCTGCAACCGGTCGATCGCGGCCCCGCCGAGCCCCCGGCCGGGCAGCTCGGCGCGCACGCCGTCCCAGCCGATCTTGTCGAGCTTGTCGAGGGTGATGAACAGCCCGCCCCAGGCCGCCTCGGGCAGACCGGCGGCCGCGGCCAGCGCGGAGAGGAACCGGCGGTCGGAGACGCGCACGGTGGCGCCGTCGAGGCCGGTGGCGGCCAGCGCCTCGGTGGTCGCCTCGATCAGCTCGACCTCGGCGAGCACGCTCTCCTCGCCCAGCATGTCGATGTCGCACTGGTAGAACTGGCGGTAGCGGCCCTTCTGCGGCCGCTCGGCCCGCCACACCGGACCGATCTGGAACGAGCGGAACGGCTGCGGCAGGGTGGCCTGGTTGTTGCCGTAGAAGCGGGTCAGCGGGACCGTGAGGTCGTAGCGCAGGCCCAGGTCGACCAGGTCGGTGAGGGTAATGTCGGCGGCGACGGTCTCGTCGAGGCCGCGGCGCAGCACCCGGTAGATCAGCTTCTCGTTCTCCCCGCCCTGACCGCCGGTCAGCCGCTCGATGTTCTCCAGCGCCGGGGTCTCGATGCGCTGGTAGCCGTAGCGGTGGTAGACGCCGGTGATCTTCGCCAGGACGTGGTCGCGCACGGCCACGGTCGCGGGCAGCAGGTCACGGGTGCCCCGGGCGGGGCTGTTGTCCATCTTCACCGGTGGGCTTCCTCTTATCGGGGGGATATCGGCACGTCAACGCTACCGAGGACCGCACGCGGGTTTCCCGGCGGCCGTAGGCTGGCGGCCATGGCACCGGCTGTGGAGATCGAGGTCGACGGCCGGGTGGTGCGGGTGTCCAATCCGGACAAGCCGTACTTCCCGGCGCTGGGCGTGGTCAAGCGCCAGGTAGTGGAGTACTTCCTGGCCGTGGGTCCGGGCATCCTGGGCGCGCTGCGCGACCGCCCGACCACGCTGGAGCGCTGGCCGGGCGGGGTGTTCGAGGGCGCGAAGCTGTCCACCCGCGGCGACCACACCGGCGACGCGTTCTACCAGAAGCGGATCCCCAAGGGCGCCCCCGACTACGTGGAGACCGCGCGCATCACGTTCCCCAGCGGCAGGCCCGCGGATGAGGTCTGCCCGACGGAACTGGCCGTGGTGGCCTGGGCCGCGAACCTGGGCACCCTGACGTTCCACCCCTGGCCGGTGACCCGCGCGGCCGTCGACCACCCGGACCAGTTGCGCGTCGACCTGGACCCGCAGCCCGGCACCGACTTCGCCGACGCGGTCCCGGTGGCCTACGAGACCCGCGAGTTCCTGCGCTCCCTGGGCATGGACGCCTTCCCGAAGACCTCCGGCGGTCGGGGCGTGCACCTGTACGTGCCGATCGAGCCGCGTTGGACGTTCGTCGAGGCCCGCCGCGCGCTGATCGCCCTGGCCCGGGAGATGGAGCGCAGGCTGCCCGACCAGGTGACGGTGAGCTGGTGGAAGGAGGAGCGCGGCGAACGGGTCTTCGTCGACTTCAACCAGATGGCCCGCGACCGCACCATCGCGTCGGCCTACTCGGTGCGCCCCACCGCGCGGGCGCAGGTCTCGGCGCCGCTGACCTGGGCGGAACTGGCGGACGCGCGGCCGGAGGACTTCACCGTGCTGACCATGCCCGCCCGCTTCGCCGAGGTGGGCGACCTGCACGCCCCCATCCGCGACGCCGCGTACTCGCTGGAACCGCTGCTGGAACTGGTCGAGCGCCACGAGCGGGACCTGGGTCTCGGCGACCTGCCGTACCCGCCGGAGTACCCGAAGATGGCGGGCGAACCCAAGCGCGTCCAACCGTCCAAGGCGCGCGACGACTAGCGGGTCGCCAGGTAGGTGCCCAGTGCGGTCAGGGTGGGGCCGTCGGTGAGCTCGCCGCGGGCGACCAGCGCCGGGAAGTCGGCCAGCGGGACCCACTCGACGCGGTGGGCCTCGGTGGGGTCGGGCGCGCCGTCGAGCACCGCGCCGGTCGCGGTGAAGAGGTGGAACCGCGCGGTGCTGATGCCGTTCATCGGCTGGTAGGCAACCAAAGGCTCGATCCTCCCGACCCGGTGGCCGGTCTCCTCGTGGACCTCCCGGACCGCCGCCGCGGCCGGGTCCTCACCCTCGTCGACCCAGCCCGCCGGGATCTCCCAGCCCCACCGGTCGCCGATGAACCTGTGGCGCCACAGCAGCAGCACCCGCCCGGCGTCCACGACCACCGCCCCCGCCGACTCGCGCGGGAACCGCAGCACGTGGTGCTCGAACGGTGCCCTGCCCGGGATCTCGACCTCGTCCAAGTCGACGTTGACCCACGGCGACGCGTAGACGCGACGCGTGCCGTGCACGGTCCACTGTGTGGCCCCCATGTGATCGACACTACCGACATTCCACAGTGTCCGGGTCGCGGACCGTGACCGGTGGCGCGCGGGCAGAACACCTTACGGGGGAATGCGGGGGCCCGCACCGAAGTTGCTCCATCCGGTTGACCGGCGGGCCGGGAACTGGTTCGGATCAGCGGCATCCGTCGGTGGACGACCTACACTCCGAGTACGGCACCGGCCACCAGGAAGGGGAACTCCATGACGGACAGCTACGTCGTTCGCTATGTCGGCGGTCCCCTGGACGGCCGGGTCGACACCCTGGCCACGGTCCCCGGCGACCCGCGGTCGACCGTCACCCACGTGCACCTGCACGGCGGCCCCAAGATCGTGCACCACTACGACCTGCACTACGCGCTCGAGTACGGCTGCGAGTACCGCCTCCGCGAGATCTGACCGGTCCACTCGCGACGGTCGGCTAGTGCGCGGGCACGCCGCCGATGATGAGCACGCACAGCTCGCAGCGCGGCCCGTCGGGCGCCCCGCCCGCCAGGTCCGGGGGCGCCGCGTGCGTGCACGACGCGCGGTAGTGCTGGTGCGCGAGACGGCTGCCCGCGACCATGGGGAACGCGTGCAGAACGCCGTCGTAGCAGCTCCGCCACCACAAGTACCGGACGCTCATCACCGCAGAAAGTAGGTCGCCTCGCCCGATTCGGCACGTTGGGCCGCCCGAACAGGTGACTGTCGTACCCACCGGGCACACTGTGCCGCTGTCAGGGCAGCAAGATCGAAAGGGCGGGCACCCATGGCCAAGTCGCTAACCCCGGAGGACATCGACCGGTTGCGCGCCGCGCTGGCGGACAACAAGCCCACCCCGGTCTGGTTCACCGAGGCGGCGGTCGGCGTGGCCACCGGGCAGCAGGCCAAGGTCATCGCCTTCGACGAGCCCGCGGAGGGCGATTTCATCCAGGTCCGACCCAACGGTTCCCGGGACGTCCTGCAGTTCTCCCCGGCGGAGCTGACGGCGGTGAAGCCGCCCGCCAAGCCCGCCACCCCCAGGCCCCGCCCCCGCCCGACCGTCCCCGAGCCCGTGGACTCGCCCGAAGAGGTGGTCCAGGGCATCGAACCCGGCAGCCCCACTCCCACCACCCGCCAACCCAAGCCCCGCAAGCAGCAACCGACGGAGATCACCGTCACCCTCCACGCCACCCCCGAGGGCGAGTGGTCGGTGGACGTCCTGGTCGGCAAGAAGCGCACGGTCCGCTGGGAACCGGTCACGGCGGGGGACATCGCCAAGGCCGCCAAACACCTACCCCCGGCCGTCGGGGAGGCCATCGAAGGCGCCCTGACCACCGCCCGAGAACGAGGCCTCCAGCGGGTCGAGGAGTTGAAGGCCCAACTGGAAGCCGCCCAACGAGCCCTCCGTGACCTCGGCTAGACCCCGTCGGGCTGTCCTGGGCCACCGCTCACCAGCACAACACACCTACACCAACACGCTCGCACTCTCACGCCGCGTTTGGCGCTCCCAACCACACGCCTTCGGCCCCCACGACCACCACTTCCGACCCCACCCCGCTCATCGCGCACCTTGACCGAACACCTCTCGCGCTGCTCCGTGCCTTCACTCATCGGCACAACGCTCTTGCGCTCCACGCCCGCTGCTCTCACACGCCCGCCGCTCTCACACGCCCGCCCTGCCGCCCACCCACAGCGCACAGCGCTTTTCCCACCACCCAACCGCCACTTCGATCCCACACCGCCCGCCAGCGCAACGCGCCTCCACCAACCTTGATCAGGTGGACTCGCTTGGTGTGGGGCAGAAGGATGGTCGTAAACTCGCTCCGGTGAGTGGGGCTTCCCTTCAGCCCCACCCGCGGTCCCACTAGACCACCCTTCTTAGGGGTCCCCGCGCCAAGCGAGTTCACCTGATCAAGGCCCCCACGCAATTCGCGAAGAGCCAGAGCACGAACGACCTCAGCGATCTTCGACGCCCGGCGAGTTCACCAGATCAAGGCCCCACGCAACTCGCGAAGAGCCGAGCCACAACCCCGCGGCAGCCCGACTCACGGAGGGCAGACGGTCCCGTCCCGAGGAACCTTCCCCTCCACCAAGAACCCCGAAGCCGCCTCCGTAGCGCACGTCGAGAACCCGAGCGCCCCATGCCCAGCCCCCTGCCACGTCACCAGCGACGCCGTGGCCAACTGCTGCGCCGCCCGCTCCGTCCCCGACAACGGCGTGACCGGATCCACCGACGTCCCCAGCACCACCATCGGCGGCGCCCCCGATGCGCTCGGCGCCGCCACCGGCCGCGACGGCACCGGCCACGGGCTGCACACCGCCAGCCACTCCGCCGTCAACGCCCCGAACAGCGGGAACCGCCGGTTCCAGTCCGCCGAGGCCCCCGTCATCGCCTGCGTCGACAGCCGCGACTTCGTGTCGTTGCACCGGGTCACCAGTCCGGCGTCGAACACCGCGGGCACCCGTTCCTTCCCCAGGACCGCAGGCGACACCAACGCCACCAACCCGTCCGGCGACCCCCCACGCGCAGCCGCCAGCGCCGCCGAGAGCGCGGGCCAGGAAGCGCGATCGGACAGACCGACCTGCACCGCCCGCAACACCACCCCCGGACTCAGCTCCAACTCCTCATCCGAGGACACCAGCGGATCCGACGCCGCCCGGTTCAGCACATCGGTCAGCGCCTGCCGCGCCTGCGACCCCAGCTCGCACCCGCGTTGCGCGCAGTCGTCCGCGAACGCCCCGAACGCCTTGTCCGACGCCTCCGCCACCCCCTCCAGCGCCACCACGGCGTCCTGGTTCGGATCCGGCAGCCCGTCGAGCACCATCCGGCCGACGCGGTCGGGGAAGCGCTCCGCGTACACGGTCAGCACCCGCGAGCCCTCGCCGTGCCCGATCGCGTGCAGCTTGTCCACGCCGAGCGCGGCGCGCACCGACTCGGCGTCGCCCGCCGTGCGCCACGTGTCCAGCGACGGCAGGCGGGTCTCCAGCGTGATCGAGCACTGCTGCCCGGCCGTGCGCGCCTGGTCGACCAGGCCCTCGACGTCCAGTGCCCGGGGGTCCGCGTCGACGATCGCCGCCCGCACCTCCTCCGGCACGCACGACACCGGGTCGGACCGCCCGGTCCCGCGCCGGTCGAGGCCGATCAGGGAGAACCTGGTCAGCAGCTCCTTCGGCAGCGTCCGCGCGAGCCGCGCCGCGTACCGGCTGCCGGGGAGGCCGTCGACGTCGTTGAGCACCAGGACCGGGATCGGTCCGCTGCCCGCGCGCAGCACGGCCATGCGGACGGTGCCGCGGCCCGGCGCGTACGGGGAGTCGAGGACGCCGTTCACCCGGCCGCAGCTCAGCGGCACGTCCGGTGTCGGGGTGAGCCCGGGGATGGCCTCCGGCGGGCACGGCGTCCAGTTGATCGACGCGGCCTTCGGCTCGGTCAGCGGCGGCAGCGGCGCCGGTCCCGTGCTGCTCGGCGTCCCCGCCCCGCCACCGGTGTCGCCGTCGTTGACCACGATGCCCGGCCGGTTCGACGGGCCCGCGGTGCACGCGGCGAGCAGTACCAGCGGCAGCAGCGCGACACCGCGACCGACCTTCACGCCTGCGTGTCCTCCCGTCGAGCTGTCCTACCGGGACCCAACCTTGCCACGCGCAGGGTGAGGCGCGGGTGAGCGGGCAATTCATAGGATGTCTCCGCGTTCGCTGCCGTAGTGTGCTCGCCGTGGCCGTGGTGCGCATCGATTCCGGGAGATCCCGTCTGCCCAGGTGGTCCGCGGTGCTCGCGGGCGCGCCCGCGAGGGTCGGCGCGGTCCCGCCGACGGTGCAGGTCCTCATCGCCATCGTCAGCGTCCAAGTGGGCGCGGCCGTCGCCAAGCAGCTGTTCACCGCCGCGGGCGCCGCGGGCGCGGTCACCCTGCGGCTCGGCCTCGCCGCCGTGGTGTTCGTGCTGCTGTGGCGGCCGTCGCTCAAGCTCAACCGGCACGCGCTGCCGGTGATCCTCGGCTACGGCGCCGTGCTCGGCACCATGAACCTCTGCTTCTACCTGGCCATCGAGCGCATCCCGCTGGGCATCGCCGTCACCGTCGAGTTCCTCGGCCCGCTGGCCGTGGCGCTGGTCGGCTCCCGCCGCTGGCTCGACGGCCTGTGGGCGCTGCTGGCCGCGGCGGGCGTGGTCCTGCTGTCGCAGACCGGCGGTGACGCCGACCTGGTCGGCCTGCTGTTCGCCCTGGCCGCGGGCGCCTGCTGGGCCTTCTACATCCTGCTCGGCGCCGCCCTCGGCAGCCGCACCACCGACGGCTCCGGCCTGGCGCTGGCCTCGGTCGTGGCCGCCGCGCTGGTGGTCCCGTTCGGCGTCGCCGACGCGGGCACCACGCTGCTGGAGCCGTCGGTGCTGGTCGCGGGCCTCGGTGTGGCCCTGATGTCCTCGGTGGTCCCGTACTCGCTGGAGCTCAAGGCGCTGCGCAGCCTGCCGCCCCGGGTCTTCGGCGTCCTGATGAGCCTCGAACCGGCCGTCGCCGCCCTCGCGGGCCTGGTGGTGCTGGGCGAGGCGCTGCGCCCCACCCAGTGGGTCGCCATCTGCTGCGTGGTCGCCGCCTCGGCGGGCGCGACCCGCTACGGCCGCCCCAAGCCGGAGTAGGTCAGCCGATCGTCCAGCGCTGGTTCGGGTTGCGGTACTGGCTGCACTCGCCGGTGAAGGCGGCCTTGTCCGCGGGCGAGCTGTCCAGGCACCGGCCCGACCAGGCGTTGCGGATGACGACCTCCTCGCCGTCCGGGACCGCCAGGTAGTCGATCCGCCAGTCCTGCAACGCCGCGCCCACGCACGCCTGCGTGTGCACGGGGGCGTTCACCTCGCCGGTCAGGCAGTTGCCGTTCGCCTCACCTACGACCTCGACGCTGCCACCGGTCTTGGGCCGCAGCGTCCATTGTTGGTTCTGCGCCTCCCCGCACCCGGCCACGTGCACGGAGTTGTCGCGCGTCGCGTGGTCCAGGCAGAGCCCCGTGTCGGCCTTGCTCACGAGGTGGACCGGTCCGGGGCCCGCCGCGGCGGCGGGGGTGGCGAGCAGGAGAGCGGCTGCGGCGGTGAGAACGTAGCGGTGCACGGGCGTCGGCCTTCCGGTTGGGTGTCCACAGGTGACGCCCGTGATCTATCGGACTCGCGGCACCGTCTCAACGCGACACCCGAGCCAACCGCCCGACCGGGGGACCAGGGTCATCCGGCCGCGTCGTCGCGCGCTTTCACCTCACCGCGCAGCACCGCCGCCAGGTCGTAGTTGGCGGGCTCCTCCAACTGCTCGTAGTTGCACGACGCGGGCTCGCGGTCCGGCCGCCACCGCTGGAACTGCGCGGTGTGCCGGAACCGGCTCGGGTAGCCGCCCTCGGTGTGCTCGTACGCCACCTCGACGACCCGCTCCAGCCGCAGCGGCACCCACGGCTGCTCCGTCGTGCGCCAGCGGCTGACCGCGCCGGGCACCCGCGCCCCGTCGGACTGCGCGCCGCTGACCCACGGGTGGTTCGCGCCGCCGTTGACCATCAGCTCCGCCAGGTCGGTCGCCAGCTCGCGGCGGGTCGCGACCGGGAACGCGCCGACGACCCCGACGTGGTTCAGGTCGCCGGACCGGTCGTACAACCCCAGCATCAACGACCCGACGGACTCACCCGGCGAACTCCCCTTGTGCCACCGCAACCCGGCGACCACGCAGTCGGCCGTCCGCGAGTGCTTGAACTTCAGCATCGTCCGCTTGTTCGGCGTGTACGGCCCGCGCGACGGCTTGCCGATCACCCCGTCCAGCCCCGCGCCCTCGAAGATGGTGAACCACTGCCGCGCCAGCTCCGGGTCGTCCGTCGCGGGTGTCAGGTGCACGCGGTCGGTGAAGGTGAGCGCGCTCTCCAGCAGCCGCCGCCGGTCGCGCGCGCCGACGTCGAGGTAGCTGTCGTCGTCCAGCGCCAGCAGGTCGAACGCGATGAACCGTGACGGCGTCTGCTCGGCGAGCATGCTCACCCGGCTCGCGGCCGGGTGGATGCGCTCGGCCAGCGCGTCGAAGTCCAACCGCCCGTTCCGGTCGACCACCAGCTCACCGTCGATGACCACGCGGTCGGGCAACGCCGCTTCCAGCGCCGTCACCAACTCGGGGAAGTACCGGTTGAGCGGTTTGCCCGAACGCGACTGGAGCGTCAGCTCGCGGCCGTCGCGGAAGACCAGGCAGCGGAAACCGTCCCACTTGGGTTCGAACACCAGTCCGGCGTCGTCCGGGATGGACGGTGCGGGTTTGGCGAGCATCGGTTGGACCGGTGGGGTCAGCGGAAGGGCCACGCGCCCCATACTGCCTTGTCAGCGGGCGGACCGCCGGTGTTCGCGCGTTACGGGCGGCAGGCGCGCCGGTAGCGGAGCATGAGGAACCCGTTGTCGGTCAGCACCGACGCCAAGTCCAGACCAACCGGCACCGAGGTCGGCGCGCCCGTCGCGATCCGGCCCGCGCCACCGCCCGCGAGCACGGGGGAGACCGTCAGGCACATCTGGTCGACCAGGTCCGCCTCGACCAACGCCCCCAGCAGCCGGGGGCCGCCCTCGCACGTCACCCGCCGCAGCCCGCGCTCGGCCAGCGCGGCCAACGCGAACCGCAGGTCGACGGTCTCCGCGCCCGCCACGATCACGTCCGCCCCCGCCGACGCGAGCGCCGCGCGCCGGTCGGCGGGCGCCGACGCGGTGGTGACGACGATCGGCGGCACGGTCGTGTCGGTGACGATCGGCGCGTCCGGGGCCACCGAGCCGCGCGCGGTGACGACCGCGATCGGTGGCAGCGGGCTCAGCCCCAGCCGCGCCCGCCGCTCCCGGCGGACCTCGGTCCGCTTGACCCCCCGGTACCCCTCCGCCGACGCCGTGCCCCAGCCCACCAGCACCACGTCGGCCAGGTCGCGGCCCAGGGAGAACACCTTCTTGTCGGCCGGGCTGGACAGCCCCGCCGACAGCCCGTCCACCGCGACCGCCCCGTCGACGCTGCTGACGAAGTTGGTCTGCACCCAGGCCCGGTCCAGGTCGGGCGGGTAGTCGTAGAGCCGCTCCAACTCGGTGTCGTCCACCACAGCCGCGTGGGCCGCGGCGGGCTGACCTGGGGAAACCGGTGATAACGGATAAAGCCTCTGCACGGCACCATCAGAGCACGCCACTACGCTGCCCGGCATGTCCGCCCGTCTCGTCGACCGCGCGCCCGTGGTCGGGCCCGAGGAACTCGTCGCCGAACTGGTCCCGCCGCCGCGCTTCGACGCGGTCCGGTTCGACACGTACCTGCCCAACCCCGACGAACCCAGCCAGGCCGCCGCCGTGCGCGACTGCGCGGCCTTCGCCACCCGGGTCGGGTCCCGCGACGGCGGCGGGTCGCTGTTGCGGCGCGTGTTCAAGGCCGCGAAGGCCGAGGGCAGACCGGGCCTCTACCTCGACGGCGGTTTCGGCGTCGGCAAGACCCACCTGCTCGCGTCGCTGTGGCACGCGGTGCCGGGGACCAAGTCGTACGGCACGTTCGTCGAGCTGACCAACCTGGTCGGCGCGCTGGGCTTCCGCGAGGCCGTCGCCCGGCTCGGCGAGCACCGGCTGCTCGCCATCGACGAGTTCGAGCTCGACGACCCGGGCGACACCATGCTGGTCACCCGGCTGCTGACCGAGCTGACCGACGCGGGCGTCGTGGTCGCGGCGACCTCCAACACGCTGCCGGACAAGCTGGGCGAGGGCCGCTTCGCCGCGGACGACTTCCTGCGCGAGATCCAGGCCCTGTCGTCCCGGTTCACCGTGGTCCGCGTCGACGGGCCGGACTACCGGCACCGCGGCCTGCCGGACGCGCCCCCGCCGACCGACGACGCGGGGCTCGCGGCGAGCGCGGCGGGCATCCCGGGGTCCACTGTGGACGATTTCGACGGGCTGTGCGCGCACCTGGCGACCCTGCACCCGTCCCGCTACGGCAAGCTCGTCGACGGCGTGGCCGCGGTGCACCTCCGGGGCGTACGACCACTGTCCGCACAGGATGTGGCACTGCGCGTGGTCGCCTTCGCCGACCGCCTCTACGACCGCGCCATCCCGGTGGTGGTCTCCGGCGACCCGGTCTCCGCCCTCTTCACCGAGGAAATGCTGCGCGGCGGCTACCGCAAGAAGTACCTCCGCGCCGTCAGCCGCCTGGTCGCCCTGTCCCGCGACGCCGCGAAGCTCGGCTAGGAGCGCCTGCGGCCGGGCTTGGCGTCGGGGGTGCGGTGCTCGTCGATCAACGCCCAGACCGACACACCGGTACCCGACTCGGGTTCGCTGCGCTGTCGGGTTCGCGGTTGCGGGTCTGTCTTGTCCGACTGTGCTGCGCTGAGGAGTTCCTGGCGTATCTGGTCGTAGATGGGTGTGTCGGTCACCGCCATCCTTTCCGTTCGCGCGGAGGCCCTGCCAGGTTACGCACGGTACGCCTGTTCACGTGTGAGGCGGCGCGCCGGGTGTGTCCCGGGGAGCAGGTCGAGCAGCGCCGCGACGGTGATCACCCCGCCGGTCGCCCAGAAGAATGACCCCACGGAATCGGTGAGGTAGTGGTACCGCAGACCCACGATCGCGCTCACCGCCACGGCCGTCAGGACGACCGTGACCGCCCCGCACACGACCGTCTGCTTGAGCCGTTCCCCGGCGGGCGCGTTGGCGACTACCACCAGCGTCAACACAACCAGGATCGAGACGAGCGTCGTCGTGTGCCCGCTCGGGTAGGCCAGGTAACCGTCGTGCGTCCGTCCGACCACCGGCTTGAGCACCCACGAGTTCACCCCCGCGGTCACCACCGGCCCCAACACGCACAGTGACGCCACCCGGTAACGACGCCTCCAAAGAGCGATGATCGCCATGACCACAATCACAGTGATCATGGCAGGCGGCCGCGACGCGTTGGACAGCGGTTCGGCCACCCCGGGCAGCGCGGAGAACACCCAGTCGGCCACCCGGAACGCGGCCCGGTCGAGCGGCCCGGCGGTCCGCTCGTTGGCCACGTCCCGCCCGATCGCCGCCACGACGCCGAACGACACGGCCGCCACCCCCACCGCCGGGATGATCAAAGCCTTGGGCAACAGTCGGTTCGGCTCCACGGGAATCACTATGCCGGGTCGGTTGTGTACGAGCATGACCGGTTACGTGAGGGTCCGGTGCAGATCACCCAACCCCTCACCCGACTTCTTCATCCAACGTCGACCGAACACCCCCGCAACTCCCGCAGGAGCTGTGGCGCCCGAACCCACCGCAGGCAAGGATCGTCCAACCCCACGGTCACGTCCCCCGCGACAACCGGCTTGCCCGCCCCGGGCACATACCGCTCCCCCTGCACCCCTGCGATGTCATGCCGCCTAACGCGGACCAAAACGTGCCCCCGCCAAAAAGCCGGACAAAGCCTCGTGGCCAACTCCGCACACCGGCGGCTCGGCCGCCGCCATGCCCTCGGGCCAGCCGTCCCAGTCCTGGCGGTGGTCGAGCAGCAACCACAGCACCCCGTCGGCGGACTGATCGGCCGCCTTCCCGCACACCTGGCAAAGAAGTCGTCGCATGGCCCGCCGCTGCCGCAGCGGGTGAACCTGCCCGAAGAGCGGCCACCCCACACCCGGCCGCGACGCCATCCGCTGCCGCACCACGCCGGGCGTCGCCGGAAAGCGGTCGCGCCCACCCGCCCCGGTCCGCCACCATGCGCGGGTGGGTCATCTTGATGCCAGTGGGCTCTCCTGCACGCTCCCCGACGGGCGCGTGCTCTTCCGCGACGCCGGTCTCAAGGTCGGCGCGGGCCAGGTCGTCGCTGTCGTGGGCGAGAACGGGGCCGGGAAGACGACCCTGCTGCGGATCATCTCCGGCGACCTGACCTCCCCCGACGGCGGCGTCTCCGTCAAGGGCGGTCTCGCCGTGATGCCCCAGTTCGTCGGCTCCGTCCGCGACGACCGCTCGGTCCGCGACCTCCTCCTCTCCGTCGCCCCCCAGCCGCTCCGCCGGGCGGCGGCCGAGCTGGACCGGCTCGAGCTCGCCCTCATGGACACCGACGACGAGGACACCCAGCTCCGCTACGCCGCCGCCCTGGTCGACTACGACGAGGCGGGCGGCTACACCACCGAGGTCACCTGGGACACCGTCACCACCGCGGCCCTCGGCGTCGGCTACGACAAGGCCCGCTTCCGCGAGGTCCGCACCCTCTCCGGCGGCGAGCAGAAGCGCCTCGTCCTGGAGGCCCTGCTCCGCGGCCGCGAACAGGTCCTGCTCCTCGACGAGCCCGACAACTACCTCGACGTCCCCGGCAAGCGCTGGCTGGAGGAGCGGCTCGCCGAGACCGCGAAGGCCGTGCTGCTCATCAGCCACGACCGCGAACTCCTCAACGCCGTCGCCACCCACGTCGTCACCGTCGAGGCCGGGACCGCGTGGACGCACGCGGGCGGCTTCGCCACCTGGCACGACGCGCGCGAGGCCCGCTGGGACCGCATCGCCGAGCAGCAGCGCCGGTGGGACGAGGAGCACGCCAAACTCAAGGAGCTGGTCCGCTCCCTGCAACGCGCCGCCACCATGAGCGACGTCATGGCGGGCCGCTACCGCGCCGCCCAGACCCGGCTGCGCAAGTTCGAGGAGGCGGGCCCGCCGCCGGTCCCGCCCAAACCGCAACGCGTCAAGCCGCGCCTGCGCGGTGGTCGCACCGGCATCCGCGCGATCACGTGCGAGAACCTCGAACTCACCGGCCTCATGAAGCCCTTCGACACCGAGGTCTTCTTCGGCGACCGCCTGGCCGTCCTGGGGTCCAACGGCTCCGGCAAGAGCCACTTCCTGCGCCTGCTGTCCGATCAGGACAGCGTCGCCCACACCGGCGTCTGCCGCCTCGGCGCGCGCGTCGTCCCGGGCCTGTTCGCCCAGACGCACCAGCACCCCGAGTGGCACGGCAAGACCCTCGCCACCATCCTCTGGCACGGCGACGACACCCGCGCGGGCCTCGACCGGGGTTCCGCCGCCGCGACCCTCAGCCGATACGGCCTGGCCGCGTCCGGCGACCAGCTCTTCGAAACCCTGTCCGGCGGCCAACAGGCCAGGTTCCAGATCCTCCTCCTCGAACTCTCCGGCGCCACACTCCTCCTGCTCGACGAACCGACGGACAACCTCGACCTCCACTCCGCCGAAGCCCTCCAAGACGCCCTCGAGGCCTACGAGGGCACAGTCGTGGCGGTAACCCACGACCGCTGGTTCGCCCGCACCTTCAACCGCTACCTCATCTTCCGCACCGACGGCACCGTCGCCGAGTCCCCGACGCCCGTCTGGGACGAAGCCCGGGTCCAACGATCTCGCTGACTCGCGCGGGCTTTCGGCTCAAGCTCCACCCGCGCACGCCACGGGGGTCGGCCTGTACCGGGCTGGCTGGTTCGCCCGCACCGTCAACCGCTACCTCATCTTCGGCACCGTCGCCGAGTCCTCGACGCCCAGTGGGATGAGGCCCGAGTCCAGCGGCCCCACGGGAGCTTCTTGGCTCAAGCCCCACCCGCGCACGCCACAGGAGCCAGCCTGCACCGGACCGACTGGTTCGCCCGATTCCCGACCACCGGGTTCCGACGAACCAGCCGACCACCCGCGCGCACCACTCACCGAGCCCATGGACAGTGCCGCCGCTGTCCCGTGAACCCGTTGCCCGTGATGCCGTTGCCCGTGATGCCGTTGCCGTGAACCCGTTGGTGCCGAAACCGATCCGACTCAGCCCGGTTTCCACGTTACCGACGGCGGCCGACAAAACCCGGGGCTCTTCAGTTGCCTGTGGACAACTCGGCGGGATGTGGACTACCGGCGGCGGAGCAGGAATCCGTGCTCCGTCAGGCTCTCCAGGGTGAACTTCTCCACCATCCGGTGGTCCGGCCGCTCCTCCTTGGCCACGTGCTCGATGTCGAACGCGCCGCCGAAGTAGGCCTCGATCTGGTCCGGGCCGACCGAGAACGGCGGCGAGGGCAGCGCGGGCCGGTACTCCAGCGTGTTGATGAAGTACCGCGTGCCCGGGGCCGCCAACTCCGTCATGGCCGCCACGTACCGCGGGCGCATCTCCTCCGGGAACGCGATCAGCGCCGCCCGGTCGTACACCAGGTCGAACTCGCCCACCTCGGCCGGGGACAGCGCGAACACGTCACGGTTCAGGATGGTCAGGTTGTCCTTGCGGTACACGCCTTCGGGGTCCTCCACAAGAGTGACCCCGTTGTCCGCCATGAACTCCTCGATGGCCTGCGGGACCAGCTCCACACCGACCACCGACACCGCCTGCGCGGCGAAGAACAGCATGTCCGCCGTCTTGCCGCACAGCGGGACCAGCACGCGGGCGCCCGCCAGCAGGCCGCGCTCCGCGAGCATCCTGGCGTGGGGGTGGACCACCGGGAGGTGGAAGCTGGTCTTGGTGCCGCCCTCGTGCCAGGAATCTATCCAGAATTGGGTTTCCACGCGGGGATTCTGGCAGGACCTGGTTCACCCTAAAGGCTGGATTTTCGGGGACGTGACGTTTTTTCGCCGTGGCCGGGCGGCCGGGGCCCTCGCGCGCGGCCGCCCGGTGTCCTCACGTCCCCAGCACCTCCGCGATCACGTCGACCCCGCGGTCGACCTCCGCCTCGGTCACGACCAGCGGCGGCGCCACCCGCAGCGTGGTCTCCTGGGTCTCCTTGCACAGCACGCCGCGCGCCATCAGCGCCTCGGACGCCGCCCGGCCGCCCGGGCCGCCGGGCGCGATCTCCACGCCCGCCCACAGCCCGCGCCCCCGGACCTCCGCGACCCCGCGCCCGACCAGCTCGCCGAGCCGCCGGTGCAGGTGCTCGCCGACGACCCGCGACCGCTCCTGGAACTCGCCGGTGGCCAGCAGCTTGATCACCGCGCGGCCCACCGCGCACGCCAACGGGTTACCCCCGAAAGTGGAGCCGTGCTCACCGGGGCGCAGCACGCCGAGCACCTCCCGGCGCCCGACGACCGCCGAGACCGGCAGGATCCCGCCGCCCAGCGCCTTGCCCAGCGTGTACAGGTCCGCGCGCACGCCGTCGTGGTCCAGCGCGAACAGCTCGCCGGTCCGGGCCAGGCCGGACTGGATCTCGTCCGCGATCAGCAGCACGTTGTTCTCGTCGCACAGCCGCCGCAGCTCCCGCAGGTACCCGGCGGGCGGCACGACCACCCCGGCCTCGCCCTGCACCGGCTCGACCAGCACGGCCGCGGTCCGGTCGGTGATCGCGGCCTCGACGGCCTGCGCGTCCCCGTACTTCACCGCGGTGAACCCCGGGGTGAACGGCCCGAAGTCCGCGCGGGCCACCTCGTCGGTGGAGAACGACACGATCGTGGTCGTCCGGCCGTGGAAGTTCGCGCCCGCGACGATGATCTGCGCGGTGTCCTGCGGCACGCCCTTGACCCGGTACGCCCACTTGCGGGCGACCTTGAGCGCCGACTCCACGGCCTCGGCGCCGGAGTTCATCGGCAGCACGAGGTCGGTCCCGGTCAGCTCCGCCAGCTCGCGGCAGAACGGCCCGAGCTGGTCGTGGTGGAACGCGCGGCTGGTCAGCGTGACCCGGTGCAGCTGCTCGACCGCCGCCGCGACCAGGGCCGGGTGCCGGTGCCCGAAGTTGAGCGCGGAGTACCCGGCGAGGAAGTCCAGGTAGCGCTTGCCCTGCACGTCGGTCACCCACGCGCCCTCGGCCTCGGCGATGACCACCGGCAGCGGGTGGTAGTTGTGCGTGCTCCACCGCTCGTCCAGCTCGATGAACGCGGCGGTGGTGGGAACGGTGGCGGTCATGCTGCCAGGTTAGGCCCAGGTACGCGGTTGATTCATCCGTGGAGCGTTGCTTCTGCCGCGTGTTCGTTGCGCCATCACCCGATCTGGTGAGCGAATCGTTGCACCGGACGGGTGGCCCGCTCACGCTGGGAGCGGGGCGGGGGAGTTGGCCCCCTCCACCAGCAGCGCGGGCGCCCCCGTGCCGTCGGCCCGCGTCGACCACACGTCGTTGACGCCGTCCGGCCGCTGCAGGCCGTAGGTCACGGTGTCGTTATCCAGCCACACCGCCTGGTCGTCGACACTGTGCTCCTCCGCCAGCGGGGTGCGTCGCAGCATCTTCAGGTCGAGCACCGACAACCGCCACCCCTTCTTGGGATCCTCATCGATGGCGGACTTGAACGCCACGCGCGTACCGTCCGGCGACACCGAGGCACACTCGACGTTCGTAGTGAGCGTGCGGACCGTGCGCGCACTCAGGTCGCCCTCGACCAGGTAGCGCTTACCGCCGGTCGACAGGGTTGCGTAGAACCGGTTGTCGTCGCCGGTGAACGTGACACCCCAGTAGTTGGCGTCCGCTGCGGTCAAGGGCTTCCCCTCGACGGTGGCCTTGAACTCCTCCAACGAGCTGACGACCGCACCGGTTTGCGTGTCCAAGATGCCGGTCTGCGTCGAGAAGCCCGTAGTGGCGTACGAGTGGCCTTCGAGGAACACCGTCCACGACACCATCCGCCCGCTCGCGGAGATCTTGAGCCGATTGGGGAAGCCGGTCAGCGGTACCGTCTTGCGCTCGTTCATCTGCGCGTCGAACACCATAAGCCGAGTCGCGGTAAGCGCGTCCACCGGCGCGAGGCACGCGACCGTCCCGCCGGCCGCGTACGCGCGGTCGCACTTGCGCTCGCTGATCGTGCGCGGTCCGCGGGTGTCGCTCGCCGACACCGACGACAGCAGCCCGTTGGTCAGCACCTGCAACCGCGGGCCTGCCCGCAGCGCGCCCACGGTCTCCGCGTCGACGACCTCGGCGGGCGCCGAGTTCGCGGCGTACGCGACAGCGGCGCCACCCAGGACCGCCGCGGCCACTACGGCGGTCAGGACACGTGCCTTGAGACTGAGCATCAGACGGCCTTCCTGTTCACGTGGGCGAAAATCACCGCGGTGACGACGATGACGGTGACCACAGCCAAGGCGGCCGCGAGGCACGCGGCCGAGATCCCCCAGAGTTGCCACGCGAGTCCGAAGAGAACCGACGAACCAAGGTACGCAAGCGCTTGCCCCGTCTGCACCAGGGCCATTCCCGTGGCCCGCAGCGACTCCGGCAGCACTCGACCGGCCAATGCCATCAGCACACCGTCGGTCGCGGCGTAGAACAGCCCGTAGAGGCAGAGGACGAGCACGATGAGCGGTATCCCGCTGAACGGCCCCAACAGCGCCAGGTAGGCCCCGGCCAGTGCGCAGTACCCGCCGAGCATTACCCGCGAGCGACCCACTTTGTCCGCGAGGACGCCAAGAGGGGCAGCCAGTAGCAGGTAGACCAAACTCGTCCCCACCGCCAACACGGGGAACCAACCGACGGCGAGGTCGCCGCGCTCTTGGAGCATCAGGTAGACGAATCCGTCTCCCACGGTCACCAGCCCGAGTAGCGTCGCGGCCAGAAGAAGGGCTCGCACGCCCGGTAGGCGTAAGAGGCCCGTGGCTGCGCGTACCGACACCGCCTTGCGCGCAACGGGCTCCTGCTTGTTCTGCACGAACAGCACGAGCACCACGACCGCGAAGGCTGCGATCACGAAGCTGGTGAAGAACACCGCGTCGAACGCCTGCGAGCCCGCGTACGCCAACACGGCCAGCGCGACAAGAGGCCCGGCGAAGGCTCCGGTGGCGTCCATGGCACGGTGCACGCCGAACGCGCGCCCCAGGTGCTCTTGCGGCGTGGACAGGGTTATCAGCGCGTCCCGCGGTCCGGTGCGCATCCCCTTGCCCGCGCGATCCGCCGTGATGGCCAACCCGATCAGGCCGGTGGAGTTGCCCGCCGCTATCAGCCCCAGTTTGGCCACCGACGAGATCCCGTACCCCAGGCCCGCCACGGTCTTGTGTCTGTTCGTGCGGTCGGCGAGGTACCCGCCGACCAGACGCAGAAGAGCCGTCGCGCCCGTATAGAGGCCGTCGATGGCCCCATACGCCAAGGGGCTCATGTTCAGTCCGATGACCAGGTACAGCGGCAGGACGGCGGTGACCATCTCCGAGGAGATGTCAGTGATCAGGCTTACCGCGCCAAGGGCCAGCACATTGCCGCCGACCCTCCACTTGCGGCTCTTACCGGCCTCGGTCACCTGCGGCGTGGTGACGGTGGACAGGTACACGCAACACCTCCGAGCGGGCAGGGGAGTGCTGCCGGACCCCGGAGGGCCCGGCAGCACTACGGAACCGACTGCGTTCGTCTTCCCAAGACCACCCCGACCGTCACAACACCCAAGCGGTGGTTACCTCACCGAGCCGGGGACGGTGCCGGGCGGGGGTGGGTGGTGGGAGGAATGAACTCAGTGGCAGGAGTTGGTACCGCTGTCGGTGTACGTCTTGCCCGCCTCCGGCACGAACTGCCAGTCGTAGCTGTTGGCGTGCAGGGTGAACTTGAGGACGCCGTGCGTGTTGCTGTTGCGCGCCTCGCTGTTGGGCTGGATGGTGCCGAAGCCGTAGAAGCCCGCGCCGCCCATGCCCGCGACGAAGTGCCGGATGCCGCGCGTGGCATCGGCCGTGCCGCTGGGGTTCATCGGCGCGAACCGCTCGTACTGGTGGTTGTGGCCGGTCACGATCACCTCGGCGTTGTTGTCGTACAACGCCTGCACCAGCGGGCCGGTGGAGCTGTCCGGCGCGTGGTTGGAGCCGGAGGTGAACCGCGGCTTGTGCCAGTAGGCCAGGGTGCAGGGCTTGGTGTTGGCCGCGAGGTCCTGGCGCAGCCACACTTCCTGCGGCGAGCCGACGGACTTGCTGATCTCGCTGTTGAGCGACACGACGTGCCAGTTGCCCAGGTCGTACGAGTAGTAGCCGAGACCTGAAGTGCCCGCCTGCGCGCCGAAGTAGCCGTAGTAGCCGGTGGCGCCGGAGGTGTTGTAGTCATGGTTGCCGGGCGAGGGGCGCGTGCGCGCCTTGTGCCGACCCCACGTCGGGTTGTAGTAGGTGGTGAACTGCGACGCAGTGCCGTCCGGGTAGACGTTGTCGCCGGTGGTGAAGACCGTGCCGGAGATGCCGTCGAGCAGGTTCGCGGTCGCCGTGTCACCGGAACCGGAGTCCGCGATGTCGCCCGCGCCAACCAGGACGGGGTCGGCGGACTGGCCGGTCGTAGTAGTAGTGGTGGTGGGCGGTGTGGTGGTGGTGTCGCTGGAGATGACCAACTGTGGCGCGGTGGCGCTACCGGACTCGCGAGAGTCGTAGTCGGCGCCGTCGCTGTTGGTGGAGGT
Organism: Actinokineospora auranticolor; assembly: GCF_041897805.1. GTDB lineage: Bacteria > Actinomycetota > Actinomycetes > Mycobacteriales > Pseudonocardiaceae > Actinokineospora > Actinokineospora auranticolor. The sequence goes on along the minus strand of NZ_CP154825.1, from coordinate 6,848,188 downwards.
GATGGCGATGCTGTACGTGCCGTTGCCGGTGACCGCCGAGGTCACGTCGACCTCGTACCAGGCGTTGCGGCTGACCGAGCCCAGGGTGCCCAGGGTGGCGCCGTCGATGGCGGGCTGGTTCGACCAGGTGGTGGCGGTCTCCGACCAGGTGTTGTTCGACACCGCGCGGAAGGTGCCCCCGGCGGGGCTGTTCGAGCCGCTGACGTCGTCGGTGTGCACCCGCAGCTTGGCGTTGGCGACCGGCGCGGTGAGCCCGCTGACGGTGAACCGCAGGAAGATCCGCTTGACCGGCGAGTTGTCGACCCCGAGCTGGCCGGAGGTGCCGTAGTTGGTGCCGGTCGAGCCGTTGTCCACGTAGGTGTCGGCGGCGGGGGTGAAGGTGGTCGTCGCGGCGGAGGCCACGTTGCCGCCGCCGGTCACGGCGACCGCGGTGGCCGCGGCGACGGCGACCGCCGACGCGACCGCCACCCTGGCTTTGGCTGTGCGACTGGACATGAGGATGCCCTTCCCTGGGTCGGTAGTCCGTTCGGGACTCCTCACCTTCCCGGGCGCCCCCAAACGATCACCACGGCGTCTTCGGACGGTCAGATGGCGCCCGGGTGAACAGTCCGGTTGCGGGGTCAGTGCGCGCGGTAGCCGTAGAGAAAAGCGCGCACTCCCGTTGTGGCGATCTCGTCCAACTCCGCCTCTGTGGGGCGTGTGCGCAGGGAAGGGTTCTGGGTGGACACCAGCATCATGAAGTGGATAGCGCCACGCACGGGGTCGTCGAGTCGTAGTAGGCCCCGGTCGGCCAGTTCGGAGAACTTGGCCGCGAGTTCACGTTGGGCCCGTAGTGGACCGTTCTCCTGCCATGCCACAAGAGCCGCCTCCGGCACATGTGCGGTTTCCACGTTCACTTGGCGGACAAGGGCGAAGTGGTCGGGGAACTCCTCGGTGGAGCGCACCCACGCGATGGCGAACGCGACCAGGTCCGCTTCCAGGTCGGTGACCTTGGACAGGTGCCGGTCGATGGTCGCGGTCTGCGCGTCGGCGACCCGGGTCGCGCTCTCCTCGATGACCGCGCCGAACAGGGCCGCCTTGTCGGCGAAGTGGTTGTAGATGGTCCGGGTCGACACCCCCGCCGCCGCCGAGATGGCGTCGATGCTGGCGCGGGTGTAGCCGTCGCGGGCGAAGGTGGCCAGCGCGCCGTCGAGGATCGAACGGCGTTTGTCGGCTAGTCGGACCATGGGCGGCCTCCGGGTGCAACGGGCGTTTTACAGTTTGCCATGCACGTTGTACTTTACCTGACATGACCCGCATCGCCGTCATCACCGGCAGCACCCGCCCCGGCCGCCGCGCGCTCGCCGTCGCAGAGTGGGTGGTCACCGCCGCCCGCGCCCACTACCCGGCCGAGGTCGGCGTCGGCCTGGTCGACCTCGCCGACTTCGCGCTCCCCCTGCTGGACGAACCGGCCCCCGCCATCACCGGCGACTACCGCAACCCCCACACCCTCGCGTGGTCCAAGACCATCGCCGCCTACGACGGCTTCGTGTTCGTCACCCCCGAGTACAACCACTCGTACCCGGCCTCCCTGAAGAACGCCCTGGACTACCTCTACGCCGAGTGGCACGACAAGGCGGCGGGCTTCGTCAGCTACGGCCCCCAAGCCGCCGGCGTCCGCGCGGTCGAACACCTCCGCCTGAGCCTCGCCGAACTCAAGGTCGCCGGCGTCCGAACCCAGGTGGCCCTCTCGATGCACACCGACTTCACCATCACCAACCCCCTGGAACAGGGCGACTTCACCCCCGCCCCGCGCCAACTCACCACCCTCCACGTCCTCCTCGACGAAGTCCACGACTGGTCCCGGGCCCTCGCCACCCTGCGCGCGTCCGCGGTCGCGGCCTGACCGGTCTGTCCACAGGCTTGATCGTCTTCTCCGCGAACCGTCGGTGCCCGCCGGTAGGCTGGATACCGGGGGCCGGAGGCATCACGGCCCTCGCGGTAGAGGTCGCGTCCGTACCCTGTGGACACTCCACCCGGATACGCGGAAGGGACCGCGCGAGCCCCGAAACCCGCGCGGTCCCTCCTCCCTCGAAGATCAGCTGATCTGCGCGACCACCTCCTTGGCCGCGTTGACCGGGATGCTGAACCCGATGCCCACGCTGCCCGCCGCGCCGTCCGCACTGGACACCGGCGAGTAGATGGCCGAGTTGATCCCGATCACCCGACCGGTCGTGTCGAACAGCGGCCCGCCCGAGTTGCCCTGGTTGATCGACGCGTCCGTCTGGATGGCCTTGTACGACACCGAGGACGAAGTCGACGCCGCCCGGCCGCGCATGTCGCGGCTGTCGCTCTCCGCCGGGATCTTCACGTCGCGGTCGAGCGCGCTGACGATCCCGGTCGTCACGGTCCCCTGCAACCCGGCGGGGGAGCCGATCGCGATCACCTCGTCACCCACCCGCACCTGCGAGGAGTCGCCGAGTTCGGCGGCGGTCAACCCGCTGACGCCGGTCGCCTGCACGACGGCCAGGTCCGCCGACGCGTCGGTGCCCACTACGGAAGCCTTGGCGGTCTTACCGTCGGAGAAGGTGATCGTGATGTCCCGCGCACCGGACACCACGTGGTTGTTGGTCAGGATGCGCCCGTCCGAGGTCAGGACGACGCCGGAGCCGATGCCCTCGGCGTTGCTCGTGCGCACGCTGATCTCCACCACGCTCGGCATCACCTTCTCCACCACCGCGCTGATGTCGGTCGGCACCGTCGCGGACGCGGTCTGCGCGTTCGTGCTCACCGTGTAAGGGGCGGCCGTGGCGCCGTCGGACCCGATGAACGCGCCCGCCACGCCGCCGAGCGCGCCCGCGCCGAGCACCGACGCCGCCACCAGGGCGACCGTGCCGCGTCGAATGCGATTCCGCGGGGCCTGGGAATGACCTGGGTACGTCGGGTGCGCGTAGAGGGGGAGTTGCTGCTGCTGCGGTCCGGGGTACGTGTCCATGGCACCAACTGTCGGACCCGCGCTTATGAGGAACCTGTGGAATCCCAGGGGATTACCCAAGAACCCGGGAACCGGCCACTTGTCCACATACCCAGAACCTGTCCACACCCCACGCCTCCACCCTGCCGCGCCAGCCCACGGGCGGATAGGTTGTGCCCGTGACCAGTGAGACCTCCTTCCTGCGCCTACAGGCGCGGACGCAGCGCTTCACCCTCGGCACGCCGAGGGAGTTCCGGATCGCGCCCGACGGCAGCCACCTGCTGTTCCTGCGCGCCGCCTCCGGCGAGGACCGCACCCACGTGTTGTGGAAGCAGGACCTCGCCACCGGCGGCGAGAGCAGGCTCGGCGACCCCGACACCCTGCTCGGTGGCGGCGCCGAGGAACTGCCCGCCGAGGAACGCGCCCGCCGCGAGCGCACCCGCGAGCAGGGCGGCGGCGTCACCGCCAACGCCACCGACGCCGCGGTCCGCGTCGCCGCCTTCGCGTTGTCCGGCCGCCTCTTCGTCGCCGACGCGCTCTCCGGCGAGGCCCGCGAGGTGGCCACGGTCACACCCATCATCGACCCGCGCCCCGACCCCACGGGCACCCGCGTCGCGTACGTCGCCGAGGGCGCGTTGCGGGTCGTCAACGTCGACGGCACCGACGACCGCGCCGTCGCCACCCCCGACGGCGCGGACCGCACCGCGGGCCTCGCCGAGTTCGTCGCCGCCGAGGAGATGGGCCGCTCCCGCGGCTACTGGTGGTCCCCCGACGGCACCCGCCTGCTCGTCGCGCACGTCGACAACAGCGACGTCCAGCGCTGGTACATCGCCGACCCGGCGAACCCGGGCGCCGAGCCCAACGTCGTGGCCTACCCGGCCGCGGGCACCCCGAACTCGAAGGTCGCGCTCGCCGTGCACGGCGTCGACGGCAGCCGCGTCGACGTGGACTGGGACGGCGTCGACCTGCCGTACCTGGTCACCGCGCACTGGTCGACGGGCGGCAGGCCGCTCATCGCCGTCCAGTCCCGCGACCAGCGCACCCTCGAGATCCGCGCCCTCGACCCGGACACCGGCGCCACCGAGGTCCTGCACACCGACACCGACGAGCACTGGGTCGAGATCCAGCCCGGCGTCCCCGCGTGGACCACGGGCGGCGAGCTGGTCCGCACCGAGGCCCGCGACGGCAGGTACCGGCTCGTCGTCGGCGACACCGTGGTCAGCGGCGACCTCCAGGTCCGCGCCGTGCTCGACGTGGCCGACGACGTCCTCTACTCGGCGTCCGCCGACGACCCCACCCAGGTGCACGTCCACCTGGGCGACCAGCGCCTGTCCACAGTGGATGGCGTGCACACCGCCGCCCGCGCGGGCGACGTCGTCGTGCTGTCGTCGTGGTCGCTCGACTGGTTCGGCCCTCGAGTCACCGTGCTGCGCGGCGGCGAACAGGTCGGCGAGGTCGCCGCGCTCAACGTCGAGCCCCCGTTGGCCGTCAACGCGCGACTGCTGACGGTCGGCGAGCGCGGCCTGCGCGCCGCCCTGCTCTACCCCACGGGCCACGTCCCGGGCAGCGGCCCGCTCCCGGTGCTCATGGACCCGTACGGCGGCCCGCACGCCCAGCGCGTGCTGTCCACGCGCGGCACATTCCTCACCTCGCAGTGGCTGGCCGACCAGGGCTTCGCCGTCATCGTCGCCGACGGCCGCGGCACGCCCGGCCGCGGCCCGGAGTGGGACCGCGCCATTGCGGGCGACCCGGCCGAGGTCACCCTCGCCGACCAGATCGACGCCCTGCGCGCCGTCGCCGCCGAACACCCCGATGTCGACCTGACCCGCGTCGCGATCCGCGGCTGGTCCTACGGCGGTTACCTGTCGGCGCTGGCCGTGCTGCGCGCCCCCGAGGTCTTCCACGCGGCCATCGCGGGTGCCCCGGTCACCGACTGGAGCCTCTACGACACGCACTACACCGAGCGCTACCTGGGCCACCCGGAGACGAACCCGGACGCCTACCGGCGCAACTCGCTGATCGACGACGCCCCGAAGCTCGACCGGCCGCTGCTGATCATCCACGGCCTGGCCGACGACAACGTGGTGGTCGCGCACGCGCTCCGCCTGTCGAGCGCGTTGACCGCCGCGGGCAGGCCGCACGCCCTGCTACCCCTACCGGGTGTCACCCACATGACGCCGCAGACCGACGACGTGGCGGAGAACTTCATGCTCCTCCAGGTCCGCTGGCTCAAGTCCGCCTTGGGCGCCTGAGACGACAACGCGTCCGCCTCACCTGTTCGGTGGGGCGGACGCGTCTCTCCAGCGACCTCGCGCGGATCGCCGCCCGGCGGAATGGGCCGAGTTCGGCGGGAACTCGGCTGCGTTCGCGGCGGTGCCCCGCGTGATCGCCGATCGGCGATTCGGTCCGAGCGGCGCGCCTACCTGCGTGATCCCTACCCGGCACCGAGGCGGTCAGGTGTCGCGCGACCTGCCGCGACGCGCCCCTGGTAGGTCAGGCGAGGGCCCGTGCCAAGTCCTACGCGCGGTGTTCGAACAACTACCGGCAACCCGCGTCGAGTCGTCCGTGCCGAGTTGTTCCCGCCCTCGCGGTGTGGATCATGCGCGAACGCGACAGCGGTCCCGGGTTTCCACTCGCCGTGACAAGACTCGGTCACGGCCACCCGTTCGTGTGGACGTACAGCCCGGTCGCGCCGTCCGGATTGGACGCCCGGACGTGCGGAACCACCCACCGTCCGGGCTTTTGACCTGCCCGGACCCTGGCGCGGAGCGCGCGAGCCAAGCAAGATCCCAAGTATGGACAGGTGTCGCTCGACCGTGGGAGGTGATCGCCGGCTATCTTAGTAAGGATAGGCAAACCTAAGAAGGGATGGTCTGGTGCGGGCTAACGGCCTCGACTGGGTTCCGCGAGTGCGGGAGACCCCCGCCGCCGCGTTGGCGGGGAGCGAGACGGTGGGGGAGCTGGTCACCGTCGCGCTCGCCGCCCTGGCCGAGGGGGTCCGCGACCGCGGCGGCCCCATCCCCGCGGGCGGCCCGACCGCCGCGGACGCGGCCATCGCCGACCTGCCCGCACTGCCCGTCGAGGGCATCGGCGCCGAAGCTGCCATCGCCGAGCTGAGCGCGATCCTGGCCGCGGGCTCCGCCGACCCGGTCGACCCCTGGTGCGCCGCCCACCTGCACTGCCCGCCGCTGGCCGTCGCCGCCGCCGCGGATCTGGTGGCCAGCGTCCTCAACCCGTCCATGGACTCCTGGGACCAGGCCCCCGCCGCCAGCGCCATCGAACGCGCGCTCGCCGACGACCTCGCCCGCCTGGCGTACCCGTCCGCCGACCGGCCCGACGCGCTGATCACCAGCGGCGGCACCGAGTCCAACCTGACCGCCCTCCTGCTGGCTCGCGAGACCCTCGGCGCCGACACCGTCGTCGTCAGCGGTGACAACGCCCACCACAGCGTCGCCCGCGCCGCCTGGCTCCTCGGCCTGCCCAAACCCGTCCCGGTCGCGACCACCGACGACCGCATCGACCTCGGTGCGCTCGCCGCCACCCTCGCCGAACTGCGCCGACCCGCCGTCGTAGTGGCCACCGCGGGCACCACCAACTCGGGCGCCATCGACCCGCTCACCGAGATCGCCGACCTCACCCGCGCCGCGGGCGCCTGGCTGCACGTCGACGCCGCGTACGGCGGCGCCCTCCTCTTCAGCCGCCACCGCGCGCTCGCCGTCAAGGGACTCGACCGGGCCGACTCCATCGCCCTCGACCTGCACAAACTCGGGTGGCAGCCGATCGCCGCGGGCATCCTCGTCTGCCGCGACCGCTCCCTCACCGCGCTCCTGGACACCAACGCCGACTACCTCAACGCCGTCGACGACACCGAGGCCGGGCTCCCCGACCTGCTCGGCCGCTCCCTGCGCACCTCCCGCCGCCCGGACGCCTTCAAGATCGTCGTCACCACCCGCGCCCTCGGCACATCGGGCCTGGGCCTGCTCGTCGACCGCTGCTGCGAGAACGCCGCCGCCGTCGCGCGCGCCGTCGCCGACCACCCCGCACTACGACTCTGGGCAGCGCCCTCTCTCTCGACAGTCCTGCTTCGCCCCACCGCCGCGGACGACCTCCCTCCCGAAGAGGGCGACGAACTGGTCGCCGCGGTCCGCCGTGCCCTCCTCGACGACGGCGCCGCCGTGCTCGGTAGGGCAACCCTGCGCACCCCGACCGGTACCGCGTTGTGGCTCAAACTGACTCTCTTGCACCCACACGCCACCCCGGCCGACTACCTGCCCCTGCTGGATCTGGTCGCGGAAAAGGCGGACCGGTGCCGCTAGACCTCGTCGGGGTCGGCATCGGCCCGTTCAACCTGTCGCTCGCGGCGCTCGCGTCGCGGGTCGACGGTTTCCGCGCGCGGTTCCTCGACCGCCGCCCCGACTTCCGCTGGCACCCCGGTCTGCTCATCGACGGCACCACCCTGCAGGTGCCGTTCCTCGCCGACCTGGTCACCCTCGTGGACCCCACCAACCCCCTGTCGTTCCTCAACTACCTACGCCACCGCGACCGCCTCTTCCCCTTCTACTTCACCGAGCGCTTCCACATCCCCCGCGCCGAGTACGACGACTACTGCCGCTGGGCGGCTGAACGCCTTCCGTCGTGCGCCTTCGGGCAGGAGGTAGTCGCCGTGGAGTGGTCGGCCGACGAGGAGCTCTTCGAGGTCACCACCCAGAACGACACCCTCTTAACGCACAACGTCGTCATCGGTATCGGCACCGAACCGGTCTTACCGGCGCCCTTGGCCGAAGTGGCCCACCACTCGGCGGACTACCTCACCGTGCGAGACGAGCTCCTAGGGCTAGACGACGTCACCGTGGTCGGGTCAGGCCAATCAGGCGCGGAGGTCTTCCTCGACCTCTTACGCAGACGCGGCGGTGGGCTTCGCTGGCTCACCCGCACCCCCGCCTTCGCGCCCATGGAGTACTCCAAACTCGGGCTCGAACACTTCACCCCCGACTACACCCGCTACTTCCACACCCTCCCCGAACCCACCCGCGACGCCCTGGTCCCCGCCCAGTGGCAGCTCTACAAGGCCATCAGCGCCGACACCCTCGCCGAGATCCACGACGAGCTCTACCGGCGCACCGTCGGCGGCGGCTGGCCCGACGTCACCCTCACCCCCGGCATCGAGGTCACCTCCGCCCGCCGCGCGGACGGCCGCGTCGACCTCGACCTGCGCCACACCCACCAAGGCGCGACGGCCACCGCCCGCACCGACGCCGTCGTCTGCGCCACCGGCTACGCCGAACGCGACCTCCACGCCCTCCTCGGCCCGCTCCTCGGCCCCCGCGACCACGCGGGCCGCCACACCGTCGACGCCGAGTTCCGCGTCGGCCTGCGGCCCGACATCACCGGCGCGGTGTACGCGCAGAACGCCGAGCGGCACACGCACGGCGTCGGCGCCCCCGACCTCGGCCTCGCCGCCTGGCGCGCGGCGACCATCCTCAACGCCGTGTGCGGGCGGGCGGTCCACCCGCTGCCCGAGCGCACCGCGTTCACGACGTTCGGATTGGCGACACAGCGATGGAGGGCGACGTGACGACCGCATGGCGGGACGCCGGTGCGCTGGTGGTGCACAAGATGCTCGGCGAGCTGAGCTACGAGGGCCTGTTGCGGCCCGAACCGGAGGGCGACGGCGCCTGGCGGCTGGAACTGGTGGGCGGGGCGGTCTACCGGTTCACCGCGCGGCGCGGCGCCTTCGACTCCTGGGCCGTGCGCGCGGGCAGCGCGACCCGCGACGGCGAACCGGCCGACGACCCGCGCACCCTGGTCGTCGACGCCCGCACCGAACTGGGCCTCACCGGCCTGCGGCTGGCCGACGTGCTCGCCGAGCTCACCGCGACCGTCACCAACGAGGCCGCCCGGCTCGCCGACGCCCCGACCGCCGCCGAGCTGTCCAAAATGGACTACGACGAGGCGGACGGGCACCTCACCGGCCACCCCCGGCTCGTGCTCAACAAGGGCCGGGTCGGCTTCTCCGCCCACGACCGCGCCCGGTACGCGCCGGAATCGGGCGCCGGGTTCGCGCTGCCGTGGATCGCGGTGCACCGCGACCACGCGAGCTTCCGCTGCGTGTCCACGCTGACCGAGGAGAAGCTGCTGGTCGGCGAACTGGGCGCGGCCAAGCTGGCCGCGTTCCGGGCGAAGCTGACCGACCCGGCGAGCTACGTGCTGATGCCCGTGCACCCGTGGCAGCTCGACGAGGTCGTGGGCACCCTGTACGCCAGGGAACTGGCCACCGGCGTCGTCGTGCCGGTGGGGGAGAGCACGGACCGCTACCGTCCACACCAGACCGTCCGGACCCTGGCCAACGCCTCCCACCCGACCCGCTACGACGTGAAGACCGCGCTGTCGGTGCGCAACACCCTGGTGTACCGGGGACTGGCGTCGGCGGCGACCCTGGCCGCGCCCGAGGTGACGACCTGGCTGCGGGCCGTCTACCAGAGCGACGAGCTGCTGCGCGACCGCTACCGCTTCGACCTGCTCGGCGAGATCGCCAGCGTCTCGGTGCGCCACCCCCTGCTCGGCGCCATCGAGGAACTGCCCTACCGCTTCCACGAGACACTCGGCGCCCTGTGGCGCGAACCCATCCGAACCCGCCTCGCCGACGGCGAACAGGCCATCTCCTTCGCCGCCCTGCCCTACCGCGGCACCGACGGCTCCGTGCTGGCCCACCTCGTCAGCTCCTCCGGCATGTCCACTGAGGACTGGACGCGGCGGTTGCTGGACCTGCTCCTCACCCCGCTGCTGCACTGGCTGCTCGCCCACGGCGTCGGCTTCTGCCCGCACGGCCAGAACCTCATCCTGGTCACCGACCAGCGCGGCAGACCCAAGCACGTCGCCATCAAGGACTTCGCCCAGGGCGTCGACCTGCTCGACGAACCCGTGCCCGCCTACGACCTGCTCGGCCCCGCCGCGCGCGCCGACATGCTGCGCTGGCCGCCGCACCTGCTCGCGCAGTCCCTGTTCAGCTCCGTCTTCGCGGGCCAACTCCGGTTCCTGGCGGAGATCCTGGACGACGAACTCGGCTTCCCGCGCCCCCGCCTGTGGACCCTGGTCCGCGAGGTCGTCTCCGCCTACCGCGACGCGCACCCGGAAACCGCCGCCCGCTTCGACGCCTGCGCACTGTTCGCCCCCGAGGTCGAACGCGTCTGCCTCAACCGCGAACACCTCGCGGGCCAGGGATTCGACAAGGTCGAACGCGACGACGAGTTCGACGTGCGCTTCGGCCGCGCCTCGAACCCGCTCGCCGCGCCCGACCCGGAAGGTGCCTGGTGACCGCCATCGACCACGCGCGACCAGTGGGCCCGCGCACCCTCGCCGCGCGGGCCCAGGCCGCGACTTCGCTGTCGGGCGCCCTGCGCGGCGCCGTCGCCAAGGGCGAGGTCCGGCGCGTGGTGTGCCTCGTGCCGGACCCGCACGCCCGGTTCGCCGCGGTGGAACTGGACGCGAACTTCTTCGTGGACACCGTCCTGTCGACCGGCTACGGCATGTGCTCGTACGTCCTCGGCTGGAACCCGGAACGCGAAGCCGTCAACGCCCCCGCCGTGGACCAGTTCCTCGGCGGCTACGGCGACCTCCGCCTCCGCCCCGACCTGGCCACCCTCACCCCCGACGGCCCCACCCGCTGGCAGGTCGTCTGCGACGTCGAGTGGCCGGACGGCAGACCCGTGCCCGAGGCCCCGCGCACGACGCTGCGAGACCAGTTGGTGGCAGCCGAGAAGCACGACCTCGTGCCCTCCATCGGCATCGAGCACGAGGTCACCTTCACCCGCCCCGACGGCACCCCCCTGACCACCGCGGGCCTCGACTACGCCGTCGGGGCCCTGTCGCCCCTGTCCGGTCTGCTGGCCGACGTCCACACCGCCGTCGACACCCTCGGCCTCGGCGTGGAATCCGCCCGCGGCGAGTGCCACCCCGGGCAGTACGAGGTAGTCCAGCGCCACCGCGACGCCCTGGCCGCCTGCGACGACGCCATGCTCCACCAGCTGGTCATCCGCCGAACCGCCGCCGCACACGGCCTCCGGGCGGGCTACCTGGCGTCCGAAGCCCCCGGCACCGGCGGCTCCTGCCACGTCCACCTGTCCATTTCGGACCCATCGGGCGTCTCCCAGGTCCCCGGCGACCGCCCCGGCCAACTCTCCACCGTCTTCGGCCACTTCCTCGCGGGCATCCTCCGCGCGGCCCCCGACCTGACCGCGTTCTGGGCCCCCACCTGGAACTCCTACGTCCGACTGCGCACCGGCCCCTTCTCCCCGAGGTCGGTGCGCTGGGCCGTCGACGACCGCACGGCCGCCATCCGCATCACCGGCTACGGCCCGTCCCTGCGGATGGAGGCCCGGTTCGCGGGCGCCGACGCCCAGCCGCACCTCGTCGTGGCGGCCCTGCTGGCCTCCGGCCTCTCCGGCGTGGAGGAGCGGCTACCGCTGCCCGCCGAGAACAAGCAAACCGGTGACCTCGCCAGAACCCCTTGGGAGGCCTTGAACCGCCTCACCACGTCGAAGCTCCCCACCGCCCTCCTGGGCGAGGCCGTCGTCGACCACCGCGCCGCCTTCCTGGGCGAGGAACTCGACTGGGGCCTGGATCAGGTAACCGAATCCCACCGCACCCGCTCAGACCTGCGCGCGTGACCCAACCCGGTGCAAAGTCCCATCCACGTCGACGAACGCGAACTCCCGCAACCCGTAGTCGGTGTCCTGGGGCGCCGTCAACCGCCCCTCGACCCCGGAACCCGCCCACTCGGCGTGCACCGCGTCGGCATCCGAGACATAGAGGTAGACGGCGGACGCGGTGCTCTTCGGATCGTGCTCCGCCCACTCGGTCAAATGCAGCGAAACCTTTCCCCGCCGCACAAACCCGTACCTGGCCCCACCGGTGTAGGCGTCGGCCTCGAACCCCAACGCCCGATACCGCGCCAGCGCCGCGTCCAAGTCCACCACGGGCACAATCGGGGCGATCTCCTCGAACCCAACCTCGGACATCCAACCTCCCAGCCAACTCGCCGACCTGCACCTGCTCTGCCGCGGCGGGGTCTTGCCCGACAAGTTTGACCCGAGCGCGAATCGGCCACCCGCGCCCGGTACGCAAGATCGCGAGTTATCCCCATCCCCGCATCCCATCCACCGCCCGCCAAATCGGCTTCCAAACCCCTGACCAGCGCCGATAGGATGGCATCAAGGGCCTGCCCCCAGGGCGGGAGGGGCGTGCCCCGGGGGATCTTGTGGGAAGCGGGACTACTCGGTCGGTTCCGGCTCGACGACGGTGCCCGCCCGGGCCGTCGCCTCATCCCGCACGAACCCCAACGACTCCCCGATGTTCGCCAACGCCACCCCGCACTCGTCCACCGACGGCGTACCCGGATCCCCACAGCGGTTGTCGGCGTACGCCGCCACCTCCGCGCGCAGCCGCTCCGCCTGCCGCGCGTACTCGGTGTCACCCGGCACCGTCGACATGGCCGCGACCAGGTCGCTCACCCGCCCGACGTAGTCCTCGCACGTCCACGGGTCGGAAATCCCGTCCGGCCCACTCGCCCGCTGCGCGCACGGATCGGCCAGCGCCGCCCCCACCTTCGCCAGCAGGTCCGCGGCCGCCACGGGGGGCGGGGCCGGAGCGGGTGACTCGGCGGTCCCGCACCCGGCGACCAGCAGCACGACCGCGATCAACACCCTGCGCATGGCGCGGACCCTATCGTCACCCCTTCAGGCGAGGTTCGCGGAACACCACCCAGCGCATGCACACGTACATGTACACGGCCTCGCACGCCCCCGCCGCCACCCGCGCGAGGTGGTAGTCGACGCCCAGTGCCGCCAGGCCGCTGCCGACGCCGAGGATCCAGGCCAGGTAGTTGATCGTCACGACGACCACGTACCGGCCGACCTGCGGGCCGACGTCCGCGTGCGACCGGAAGTTCAGGGCGCGGTTGAGCACGAAGCTCAGCCCGAACGCCAACACGTACCCGATCGTGATGCTGACCGGCAACGGCCACCCGAACCCGCTCCGCATCAGCGTCAGCAGCGCCAGGTCGACCGCGAAGGTGAACCCGTTGATCACCCCGAAGCCCAGCAGGCTCGGCGGCACCACCCGGCTCAGCCCGAACGGCAGCCGCCGCGTGATCGCCGCCATGGCCGCGCCGAACCGCTCCCCGCGCTCGTGCCGCCGAACCTCCCGCACCGACATACCGCCATCCTGACGATCTTGAATGACCATTCGCCGACCGGTGGGCGAACACGCGGCGGTCCCGGCGCGGAACAAAACCACTGTAACAGCGCGGAGGCCTAGCGTGACGAGAAACAATCAAGCGCGAATGCTTGAAAATTCGCTGTGACCCGTGCCACCGTGGACCCGTGATCGACCTCCACGCCCTCCTGGCGGACCTGCGCGACGAAGGCGCCGAACTCGACGCCTGGCTGACCGACCTCCCCGCCCGCGCCTGGCACACCCCCACCCCCGCCGCGCGCTGGACGATCGCCCACCAGGTCGCACACCTCGCGTGGACCGACGACCGCGCCCTCCTGTCCGCCGCCGACCCCGACGCCTTCGTCGCCGACCCCGACGCCTTCGTCGCCGAGGCCACCCGCGCGCTCGGCGACCCCACGGGCTTCGTCGACCGCGGCGCCGAGGAAGGCGCGACCCGAGACCCGGCCGAACTGCTCGCCGCCTGGCGCACGGGCCGCGACCGCCTGGCCGACACCCTCGCGCACGTGCCCCCGGGCACGAAACTGCTCTGGTACGGCCCACCCATGAGCCCCGCCTCCATGGCCACCGCCCGCCTCATGGAGACCTGGGCGCACGCGGGCGACGTCGCCGCGGCCCTCGACATCCCACGGGAGCCCACCCGCCGCCTCCGGCACATCGCCCACCTCGGCGTCCGAACCCGCGACTTCGCCTACCTCGCCCGCGCCCTGCCGATCCCCGCCGCCGAGTTCCGCGTCGAACTGGCCGCACCCGACGGCGAAACCTGGACCTGGGGACCGCAAGGCGCACCCCAACGCATCACCGGGTCAGCGCACGACTTCTGCCTCCTCGTCACCCAACGCGTCCACCGCGACGACACCGACCTCGAATCCGAAGGCGCCGACGCCCACCACTGGCTCCGCATCGCCCAAGCCTTCGCGGGCCCACCCGGCACCGGACGGCCGAGGTCGTGATCCGCGTCGGCAACGCCTCAGGCTTCTACGGCGACCGCTTCACCGCCGTCCACGAGATGCTGACCGGCGGCGACCTCGACGTGCTCACCGGCGACTACCTGGCCGAGCTGACCATGCTCGTCCTCGGCCGCCAACGCCTCAAGGACCCCCGCGCCGGCTACGCCGAAACCTTCCTGCGCCAGCTGGCGGACACCCTCGACCTGGCCCTCGGCCGCGGCGTCAAGATCGTCACGAACGCGGGCGGCCTCAACCCGGCGGGCCTCGCCGACGCCATCCGGGCCCTCGGCACCCGGGCCAAGGTCGCCCACGTCGAAGGCGACGACTTGGTGCCCCGGGCCGCCTCCCTCGGCCTCGGCGACGCCCTCACCGCCAACGCCTACCTCGGCGCCTGGGGCATCGCCGAATGCCTCCGCGCGGGCGCCGACGTCGTCATCACCGGCCGCGTCACCGACGCCTCCCTCACCGTCGGCCCAGCCGCCGCCCACTTCGGCTGGCACCCCACCGACTACGACCGCCTGGCAGGCGCCACAGTCGCGGGCCACCTCATCGAATGCGGCCCCCAGGTCACCGGCGGCAACTACGCCTTCTTCACCGAACTCGACCCAACCCACCCGCCCTTCCCCCTAGCCGAAATCCACGACGACGGCACCTCGGTCATCACCAAACACCCCAACACCGGCGGCGCGGTCACCCGGGAAACCGTTACCGCCCAACTGCTCTACGAGATCCAAGGCCCCCACTACCTAGGCCCCGACGTCACCACCCACCTCGACACCGTCACCCTCACCGCCGACGGCCCCGACCGCGTTCGAGTCAGCGGAGTCCGCGGCACCCCGCCACCGGACACGGTCAAGGTCTGCGTCAACACCCTGGCGGGCTTCAAGAACAGCGTGACCTTCATCCTCTGTGGACTCGACATCGAGGAAAAGGCCACCCTGGCCCGTCGCCAGGTGGAACGCGCCCTGGGTCCCGACGGCATCACCTGGACCCTGGCCAGAACGGATCACCCCGACGCCGCCACGGAGGAGACTGCCAGCGCCCTCCTCCACGCCACGATCCACACCGAAGACCCCACCCGAGCCAAAGCCTTCGCCCGCACCACGGTCGAACTGGCACTCGCCAGCTACCCGGGTTTCACCCTCACCACCCCACCCCCCGACCCCACCCCCATCGGCGTCTACCGACCCGCCTACCTACCCCGCCACCAGATCCCGCACACAGCGGTACTTCCCGACGGCACCCGCCACCCCTTCCCATGGCCACCCGAAACCGCCCCAACCCCCGCAGCTCAAGCCAATTCCACCCCGACATCTCCCCGCGCCCCCGCACCCGCCACCACCCAGCCACCAACGACCGCCGCCCACGCCGTCGCCGGCCCAGCTCATTCCTTTGCCTCTGCCCAGCCGCCGGCGGAGGTCGGCGCCCAAACTGACTCCACCCCAACTCCTCCCTCCGCTCCGTCGCCCGCAACCACCCAGTCGCCAAGGGATGCCGTCACCGGCCCGGCTCGCTCCTTGGTCTCTGCCCAGCTGGCAGCGTGCACTGCTTCCTTCACTCCTGCGCCCACCGCCGACCGGCCACCGACGGGCGCTGGTGCACCGCAATCCACCTCCGAGACGGCTCAATCCGTCGCACCGCCGGCCGTCACCGCCGAGTGGCCATTGGACGCTGGAACCCAGCAACCTGCCGCTGACCCCGCTGTCCCCCTGCCCGCCGCACAGTCGCCAACAGGCTCCATCACCCCGGATGCCTCCACCCTGGCTCATCCCGTTCCCCCGCGGGCGGACACCGCCCAGCCGCCGACGAGCGCAGCCGTTCAGCGAGCCGTCCCCCATCCGGCCCAAATCCCCACCCCTCCGGCCAACAGCGAGCCCGTGCCGCCGTTGCCCACCAACCCGTCCCAGCCCACGCCCCGCAACGCGAACTCCGCTCCCCAGCCGGACACCCCACCTACGAGTCACCCCGGCACGCCTCCCCAGACCCGCCGCGTGCCGCTAGGCACGATCCTCGGCGCGCGGTCCGGCGACAAAGGCGGCGACGCCAACCTCGGCGTCTGGGCACGCACCCCCGACGCCTACCCCTGGCTCGTCCACACCCTCACCACCGACCGCCTGCGCACACTGCTCCCCGAGACCGCCGACCTGCCCATCGAGCGGCACCTCCTCCCCAACCTCAACGCCGTCAACTTCGTCATCCACACCCTCCTCGGCCAAGGCGTCGCGGCCTCGACCCGCTTCGACCCGCAGGCCAAAGCCCTGGGGGAGTGGCTCCGAGCCCGGTACGTCGACGTCCCGGAGGCCCTGCTGTGACCCCCTTCGACACCCCCGAACGCCGTGACCTGCGCGAAGCCGTCCGCCGGTTCACCACCACCGAGATCCGCCCCCACCTCGACACCTGGGAACGCGACGGCGAACTGCCCCGAGACCTCCACCGCAAAGCCGCCGCCCTGGGCCTCCTCGGCGTGGCCTTTCCCGAATCCGCGGGCGGCGGCGACGGCACCCTCCTCGACGCCCTGACCGTCGTCGAGGAAATGCACCACGCAGGCGCGTCAGGCGGCGTCATCGCATCCCTGCTGACCTGCGGAATCGCCCTCCCGCACCTCATCGCCGCGGGCAACCCCGAGCACATCGACCGCTGGGCCCGCCCCACCCTCGCGGGCGCCACCATCGGTGCGCTCGCCATCACCGAACCCGACGGCGGCTCCGACGTCGCCAACCTGCGCACCACCGCCACCCGCCACGGCGACCACTACACCGTCAACGGCGCCAAAACCTTCATCACCTCCGGCGTCCGCGCCGACTTCGTCACCACCGCCGTCCGAACCGGCGGCCCCGGCGCCCGCGGAATCTCCCTGCTGGTAATAGAAAAGAGCACGCCAGGCTTCACCGTCGGCAAACCCCTGGCAAAAATGGGCTGGCACTGCTCCGACACCGCCGAACTGTCCTTTGTGGACTGCAAAGTCCCCGCGGCCAACCTGATCGGCCGGGAAAACACCGGCTTCACCCACATAGCCACCCACTTCGCCGCCGAACGCCTGACCCTCGCCACCCAGGCCCACGCCACCGCCCGACGCGCCCTCGACCTGACCATCGACTGGTGCCGCACCAGGGAAACCTTCGGCCGCCCCCTGATCTCCCGCCAATCCGTCCAGTTCACCCTCGCCGAAATGACAAGAAAAGTCGACGTCGCCCGAACCTACACGCGCGTCACAGCCCAACGCCACCAGGCAGGCGAAGACGTGACCACCGAGGTCTGCTTCGCCAAGAACACCGCCGTGGAAGCGGGCACCTGGGTTGTCGACCGCGCCGTCCAACTCCACGGCGGCCTCGGCTACCTCCGCGAGTCCGAAGTGGAACGCCACTACCGGGACATGCGAATCCTGGGAATCGGCGGCGGCACCGACGAAATCATGACCACCCTCGCCGCCAAACGCCTCGGCTACACCGCGGAGCCGCGCCCATGACCCTCATGCGATCGTCCCTCGACACCACCACCCCCGAATTCCACGACAACCACGCCGCCATGGTCGACAAACTCGACCAGCTCACCGCCGAACACGCCAAGGCCGTCGCGGGCGGCGGCGAGAAGTACGTCGCCCGCCACCGGGAACGCGGCAAACTGACCGCCCGCGAACGCGTCGAACTCCTGCTCGACCCCGACTCCCCGTTCCTCGAACTCTCCCCGCTCGCCGCCTGGGGCAGCGACTACCAGGTCGGCGGCAGCCTCGTCACCGGCATCGGCGTCATCGAAGGCGTCGAATGCGTGATCAACGCCAACGACCCCACCGTCAAAGGCGGCGCGATCAACCCCTGGGGCATGCGCAAAGGCTTCCGCGCCGCCGACATCGCCGCCCAGAACCGACTCCCCACCATCAGCCTCGTCGAATCCGGCGGCGCCGACCTCCCCACCCAGAAAGACATCTTCATCCCCGGCGGCCGCACCTTCCGCGACCTCACCCGCGCATCCGCCGCCAAAATCCCCACGGTCGCCATCGTCTTCGGAAACTCCACCGCAGGCGGCGCCTATCTCCCCGGAATGTCCGACCACGTCATCATGGTCCGCGACCGCGCCAAGGTCTTCCTCGGTGGACCGCCCCTCGTCAAAGTGGCCACCGGCGAGGAGTCCGACGACGAATCCCTGGGCGGCGCCGAGATGCACGCCCGAACCTCCGGCCTCGCCGACTACCTCGCCACCGACGAACGCGACGGCATCCGCCTGTGCCGCCGCGTCATCGCCCGACTCAACTGGCGCAAACAAGGCCCCGAACCCGCGCGCGACTACGCCGACCCCCGCTACGACGAAGAAGACCTCCTCGGCATCGTCCCCGCCGACCTGAAAATCCCCTTCGACCCGCGAGAAGTCATCGCCAGAGTCGTCGACGGCTCAGACTTCGACGAATTCAAACCCCGCTACGGAACAAGCCTCGTCACCGGCTGGGCGCAACTCCACGGCTATCCGGTAGGAATCCTCGCGAACGCCCGAGGAGTCCTCTTCGGTGAAGAATCGCAAAAGGCAACGCAATTCATCCAACTCGCCAATCAAACCGACACCCCGCTCATCTTCCTGCACAACACAACCGGCTACATGGTCGGCAAGGAATACGAACAGAGCGGCATCATCAAACACGGCGCCATGATGATCAACGCCGTCGCCAACTCCAAGGTCCCCCACCTCTCCGTCCTCATCGGATCCTCCTACGGCGCCGGCCACTACGGCATGTGCGGCCGCGCCTACGACCCGCGTTTCCTCTTCGCCTGGCCCAGCGCCAAATCCGCCGTCATGGGACCCGCGCAGCTCGCAGGAGTCCTGTCCATCGTCATGCGCCAAGGCGCCGAACGCCGCGGCCAGCCCTACAACGAGGAGCACGACGCCGCCATGCGCGCCATGGTCGAGGGCCAGATCGAGGCCGAGTCCCTGCCCATGTTCCTCTCCGGCATGCTCTACGACGACGGCATCATCGATCCCCGCGACACCCGAACCGTCCTGGGCCTCTGCCTGTCATCCATCCACAACGGACCAATCGCGGGCGCCGACGGCTTCGGCGTCTTCCGGATGTGACCGCCGTGATCACCTCCATCCTGGTCGCCAACCGCGGCGAGATCGCCCGCCGCGTCTTCCGCACCGCCCGCACCCTGGGCCTGGCCACGGTCGCCGTCCACTCCGATGCCGACGCCGACCAGCCGCACGTCACCGAGGCCGACTCCGCCGTCCGCCTCCCCGGCGAGGCCCCGGCCGACACCTACCTCCGCGCGGACCTGCTCGTCGCCGCCGCCCGCGCCGCCAACGCCGACGCCGTCCACCCCGGCTACGGCTTCCTCTCCGAGAACGCCGACTTCGCCCGCGCCGTCCTCGCGGCAGGCCTGACCTGGATCGGCCCGGCCCCGGACGTCATCGAACGCATGGGCTCCAAGATCGAGTCCAAACGTCTCATGGCCGCCGCGGGCGTCCCCGTCCTGGCCCGGCTCGACAACGTCACCGCCGACGACCTCCCCGTCCTGATCAAGGCCTCCGCAGGCGGCGGCGGCCGCGGCATGCGCGTCGTCCGCACCCTCGACGACCTCGAGCCGGAACTGGCCGCTGCGCGAACCGAAGCCGCCTCAGCGTTCGGTGACCCCACCGTGTTCTGCGAGCCCTACCTGGAACACGGTAGGCACATCGAGGTCCAAATCATGGCCGACACCCAAGGCACGGTGTGGGCGGTAGGCGAACGAGAGTGCTCTATACAGCGACGGCACCAGAAGGTGGTGGAGGAGTCCCCGTCACCATTGGTGGACCGGATCGGCGGTATGCGTAAGAGGCTGTTCACCGCCGCACGCGCCGCAGCGACCACCATCGGCTACACCGGCGCAGGCACCGTCGAGTTCCTCGCCGACGACACCGGGCGCTTCTACTTCCTGGAGATGAACACCCGCCTCCAGGTCGAGCACCCCGTTACCGAGTGCGTCACCGGCCTCGACCTGGTCCAACTCCAAATCGCCATCGCCGACGGCGAACACCTACCCGCCGAACCACCCCCAAGTTCCGGCCACGCCATCGAGGCCCGCCTCTACGCCGAAGACCCCGCCCAAGACTGGCGCCCCCAAACCGGAACCCTCCACCACTTCCACGTCCCCGACGTCGATCACACCTTCGGGTGTAGCGGAAAATCGGGACTACGCCTCGACTCCGGCGTAGAATCGGGAAGTGGCGTCGGCACGCGCTACGACCCGATGTTGGCCAAAGTCATCGCCTGGGCCCCAACTCGGACAGCAGCCGCACGACACCTCGCCAGCACTCTCCTGCGAACAAAACTGCACGGAATCCGGACCAACCGCGATCTCCTGGTGCGGGTACTGAGGCACGCCACCTTCCTCGAAGGCGACGCCAACACAACCTTCCTCCGCCGCCCCGAACTAACCGAACCACTCCTCAACCAGGACGCCGAGGGCTTGTGCGCGCTAGCCGCAGCCCTCGCCGACGCCGCGACCAACCGCACCCAGTCCCGCGTACTCGGCCGCCTCCCCTCAGGCTGGCGCAACGTCCCCTCACAACCCCAAATGAAGACCATCGGCGACCACGAGGTCCACTACCGCCTGGACCGCGGCCGTCTCATCACCGACACCCACCCGCCCCTGACCCTCATCTCCGCAACCCCCGACCTCGTCCGCCTCGAGACCGGCGGAGTAACCCGCACCTACCAGATATCCCAAACCCCCGGCTGGTCCCACATCGACACCCCGGACGGCTCAACAGCGTTCCCCATACCCCCCAGACACCCAGACCCAACCACCCAAACCCCAGCCGGCTCCCTACTGGCCCCCATGCCAGGCACAGTAACCCGAGTCGCGGTCACCCCAGGCACCCACGTCACCGCGGGCCAACCCCTCCTGTGGCTGGAAGCAATGAAGATGCAACACCGCATCGACGCCCCAACCACCGGAGTCGTCACCGAACTGCCCGTAGCCGTAGGAAACCAAGTACACCCCGGCCAAGTCCTAGCCGTCGTAACCGACGAAACCCTATGACCCCAACAACCCACTCCACCCCCACCCAACCCCAGCGCCGCCCCCCAACACCAGCACCGCCTTCCCCACCCCGGCAACCACTCCCGCACGCGCTCAAGCCAACGTCGGCAACAATCGCTCACCCATCCTCGGCCCCGCCCTCCCAACCGCGGCGGCCACTCCCGTGCACCCCGAAGCCAGCTTCGGCGATCTCGCCTAGCCAGCCCCGGCGTTGCTGTCACCTCGTCTCCGCCCACCCGACTATGGCTGCCGCGCTGGCTGTCCTCAACCCAGCGTCGGCGCCCGCCCTCCGCTCAAGCCCGGCCGTCATTCCCCCACGCCCACCAACCAACACCAGCAACCCGTCCGCGCCCGCCGTTGTTCTCTCAACCTCGCCACTCCCATTCCGAGAGTGGCGATCGTTCCGCCTGCGCCCAGGCCAACGTCAGCAACAGCCATCAGCCGATCCTGGTGTTGCTCGGCAACCCCATCGCTGCCCTTCCAACTGCGGCAGGTCCCGCACCCTCCCAACCCAACATTCACAACCGCCGATTCCGACGCGGTTCCCCAAACTTGCCGCTACCCTGCCAACCGCAGCGGTCAGTCCCACACGCGCTCAAGCCACCACCAACAACCCCCGCCCACCCCGTTCGACGGACCGCCGCACACCCTCGCGCAACACACCAATCCCGCACGCCACCCCGACCTCGACACCGCATCACCCTTCGACGCACCCACTACTTCAGGCGCACCCGTCCCCTCAGACGCGCCCCGCCGACCCGTCACGTCTCGTCGGTCCGTGGCAGACCGGGATTGCCTGGCGCGATTCGCCGATCGTCTTTCACGCCGCGGATCTCCGCCTGCCTTGTTTTCACTGGCCCTGGGCGCACCGTGTCAACCTTCGGCGCACCCGCTACTTCGGGCGCGCCCTGTCCTCGTCGATGCACCCCCGCCGAGGGCTGCGCGTCTCGTCGGCTCATGGCAGACCGGGATTGCCTGGCGCGATTCGCCGATCGTCTTTCACGCCGCGGATCTCCGCCTGCCTTGTATTCATCGGCCCTGGGCGCACCGCGTCACACTTTGGCGCACCCGCCACTTCGGGCGCGCCCTGCCCTCGTCGATGCACCCGCGGAGGGCTGCGCGTCTCGTCGGCTCATGGCAGACCGGGAATGTCTGGCGCGATTCGCCGGTCGCTTTTCACGCCGCAGATCTCCGCCTGCCTTGCTTCCGCTGGCCCTGGGTGCACCGCGTCAACCTTCGGGCACACCTGCCACTTCGGGCGCACCCGTCCTCCTCGATACGCCCCGCCGACCCGTCACGCTCGTCGGTCCATGGCACAGCAGGAATGCCCAGCGCGATTCGCCGGTCGCCATTCCCCAACCGCCCCTCGCCTGCCTTGTCTCCATCAGCCTTCGATGCACCGCGCCGCCCCTCGACGCGCTCCGTCCATCCTCGGCCCGCCTCACCGATCCCCGCGCAACCCCGGTCGTCCTCGGCGCTCTCGTCAGCCCCGGGCGCGTTCCACCCCAGTGCGCCTCACACCCGCACCCTGTCCATCCCCATCGCCCCGCCGTCCCCATCCCCACCAAGGAGTAGCCGTGAGTTTCACCGAGTCTGACGAGCGGCAGGCGCTGCGGCGCGCAGTCGCGGAGCTGGGCCGCAAGTACGGCCCCCAATACACCCTCAACGCCGCCCGCACCGGCCGGCACACCACCGAGCTGTGGGCCGAAGCCGCCGCCCTCGGCTACCTCGGCGTCAACGTCCCCGAGGAGTACGGCGGCGGAGGCGGCGGCATCGGCGACCTGGCCGCCGTCTGCGAGGAACTGGGCGCCGCGGGCACCGGCCTCCTGCAAATGGTCCTCTCCCCGGCCATCTGCGCCACGATCATCGCCCGCTTCGGTACCGACCCGCAAAAACAACGGTGGCTCCCCGGTTTCGCCGACGGTTCCACACGCATGGCCTTCGCCATCACCGAATCCGAAGCCGGGTCCAACGCCCACCGACTCACCACCACCGCCCACCGCCGACCGGACGGCTGGACCCTCTCCGGTGACAAGGTCTTCATCTCCTGCGTCGACGAGTCCGGCGTCGTCCTCGTCGTCGCCCGCACCGAGGACGCCCGGACCGGCAAGCTCAAACCCGCCCTCTTCATCGTCCCCACCGACGCCCCCGGCTTCACCTACCGGCGCATCGACATGGACATCCTCCTCCCCGACCACCAGTTCACCCTCCACCTCGACCAGGTGCCCCTCCCGCCGGACGCCCTGGTCGGCGACGAGGACGCCGCCCTCACGCAACTCTTCGCCGGGCTCAACCCCGAACGGATCATGGCCGCCTCGTTCGCCGTCGGCATGGGCCGCCACGCCCTGGACAAGGCCGTCGACTACGCCAAGACCCGACAGGTCTGGAAGGACCCGATCGGCGCGCACCAGGCCATCGCCCACCCGCTCGCCCAAGTCAAGATCGAACTGGAGTTGGCCAAGCTCATGACGCAGAAGGCCGCCCACCTCTACGACGCGGGCGACGACCTGGCCGCCGGGGAGGCCGCGAACATGGCCAAGTACGCCGCCGGGGAGGCCGTCGTCAAGGCCGTCGACGCCGCCGTGCAGACGCACGGCGGGAACGGGCTGGCCACCGAGTACGGTCTCGGTGCCCTCCTCGCGGCGTCCCGGGTGTCCCGGATCGCCCCGGTGAGCCGCGAGATGATCCTGAACTTCGTGGCGCAGTTCAGCCTGGGACTGCCCAAGTCCTACTAGGGGGCCCAGTGACCGAACCGCGCCAGGACCGCAGCCGCCTGACCCGTCAACGCCTCCTGGAGTCCGCCGTCGACTGCCTCGCCGACCACGGGTGGACGGGCAGCACGGTCTCGGTGGTCGCCGAACGCGCGGGCGTGTCCCGGGGCGCGACCCAACACCACTTCCCCACGCGCGAGGCCCTGTTCATGGCCGCCATCGAGTACGTCACCGCCGAGCGCCTCACCTACCTGCGGTCCGGCCTACCCGACCTCCCGGCGGGCCGCGACCGCACGGAGTTCGTCGTCCTCACCATCGGCGAGATGTACTCGGGCAAGCTCTTCAAGGCCGCCCTGCAACTGTGGGTCGCCGCCGCCTCCGACGACCAGCTACGGGACCAGGTCGTCCCCCTGGAAGCGCACGTCGGCCGCGAAGCCCACCGCGTCGCCGTGGCAGCGCTCGGAGTGGACGAATCCCGCCCCGGCGTCCGCGAAGCCGTCCAAGCCACCCTCGACCTCGCCCGCGGCCTGGGCCTGGCCAACCTCCTGACCGACGACACCAACCGCCGCCACCGAATCCTCACCGAATGGGCCACCGTCCTCACCCGCGCGGTGACCACCCCCAACCCCGACAGCCCCGTGCCCACCCCTGTGGACAACTCCGAGCGCCCCGACGACCACGCCCCCTAAGCTCGAAAACACCAGGACCGTGGCATGGCTCAGGGCGTTCAGGCACCAGCCGGTGAACGCCGGCACAAGGCCGCCCTCGACACGGCCGACCCGCCGCCGGTGTCGCACGCGCTCAAGCCAACGTCGGCCACCGCCGTCCTCCCCATTCGACGGACCGCCGCACGTCCCCGTTCGCCCGAGCCCTCAGGTGGTGTCGCTCCGCGCCGCTCCAGCCCACCCCTGCCCAGGGGGTCGGGCCCGTTCGCGATGCCTCCGAGCCACCGCCGTCCTCCCGGTTCGACGGACCGCCGCATGCCCTCGTTCGCCCGAGCCGTCAGGTGGTGTCGCTCCGCGCCGCCCTGGCCCGCCCCTGCCCAGAGGGTCGGGCCGGTTCGCGATGCTCCACGCCAACCGCCGGCTTCCCCGACTCAGCCGCGCGGCAACTGCCCCGCGTCCTTGATCACGTGGTCCAGGAAGTCGAGCACGTCCCGCCGCCGTGCGCGACGAGCCCCGTACCGCGACGGCCCACCTTCCTGGCGATGGAGGCGCAGCGACTCATCGACGATTCGGTGCCACCGAGAGGAAAACACCTCCCGCGCGTACACCCCCGCCGCACCCTTGGAGGCTATCCGCTTCGTCGTCAGGGTGTAGTGCAGGCGACTGACTCCGAGGACACACCAGGCCGGACCCCCATCGGTCAACAACAGCAACCCGCGCCGGGAGAACGACCGCGAGCCCACTCGATGCCAGCCACGCCAATAGGTATCCACGTTCTCGCGAACGGAATCCGCCAACCCGGTCGGATCCGTCCACACCCCGATGTCGTCGATGACCGGCCCCCGCACCACGATCCCCGACTGCGCCAGCGAATGCCACGTAACCGGATGCCGCTCCCTCATCGTCGAACCCGTCACCCGCCCCCGCCCAAGCACATGCACCCCAGGCCCGGACTTCCGCGGATCACTCGCCAAATCCGCCCACGTGACATACGGCCCATCAAAGTCGACCCGATGACGCCTGGCCAGTTCCCGGTGAACCCGCCGAACGGCCACGATCGTGTCCCCAACCAGACGACCGGCCGTGACAGCGACAAAGTCGATATCGCTCTGACCGGGCCGATAGTCATCAAGAGCAAGAGAACCGACCAGGTACAGCCCCTCCACCAACCCCGGCGCCACCTCATCGATCGCGGCCAGGTAATCGGCCGTGATGGTCTGGACCTTCTCCGGTAACCCCATGCGGTCAGAATGGCACAGCCGGTGATCCAGATGGCGGATTTACCGATCGGCCAGGCCAACCCCCGCCTCGGGCGGCACCCGGCCGTAGACGTGAAGCGAGACGCCAACACGCGAAGTGACGAGCCCGTGCGCGGCCCCGGTGAGCAGCGTGAGCGCGAGGCCCGGGCGGAGCGGGTTGAGCGGAATCGTGCGGGCGCGCGCGGGGCGGCCTGGAAGGCGGTGGGCCAGCCTGCGGGCACGGGCGGCACCGGGTGGCCGGACTGCGGGCACGGGCGGCACCGGCGACCACTGCTCCCAGCCCGAACTCGACCCTGCCCCCATCGCCTACTTGGCGCTACCGCGTCTGATGGCGTCCCGCCCCCAATCGCCCACTTGGCGTTACCGCAGCCGATGGCGTCCTGCCCTAACCGCGCTCCCTTGGCACCACAGCGTCTGATGGCGTCGCGCCCCAACCAGCTCACTCGGCGCTGCCGCGTCTGATGGCGTCCCGCCCAATCGCTCACTTGGCACCACCGCGTCCGATGGCGCTGCGTCCCAGTCCTCCCGAGGTCGCCGCACCGGCCGCCCAGTCGGAGTGAGCGGGACGTCATCGGGCGAGACGCCAACGCGAGTGGCGAGTTCGGGTGCGGCGCCGGTGGGCAGTGTGGGCGTGAGGCGCGGCAGTGGCGGTCGTGTGGATCGCGTGCGCTCGGTCGGGGGCGGAGCGGAGGGGGTGGGGGGTGGGTTAGGGAGTGTGGGACGGGCGAGGAGGCGGTGGGTCGGTGGGGCAGCGGGGTGGTTGGAGACGGGGTGGAGTGGTTGTGCTGCGGGGAGAGTGGGCTGGTGACAGGGCTGTGCGGTGCGGGTGGGTGGGGCTGGCTCGTGACGGTTTCCCGCTTGGTCGCACTGCATATTTCAAGCAACGAAATCGAACACCTGTTTGGTTCCCGATTTTGGTCGCTCGATTGGCTGATCACGGTCGAGGGGCGGTTGGTTCGTGTGCGTGCGGGGTGTGGAGTTTGGGGTGCCGGTGATCTCGTTGGGGTGCGCGGCCGGGCCCGAGGGAGTGGGTCCGGCCGCGCGTTGGTGTGGAACGGGCGTTAGATGGTTATTCGTACGTGAGGGGATACGGGGGTGGGTTACGCGTAGTGGGAACCGTTGGTGGCTTTGGTTTCCAGGGAGGTTGGGGGGCGGAAGCGGTCGCCGTAGCGGTCGGCCAGTTGGTGGGCTCGGGCCACGAAGCCGGGGAGGCCGCCCGGGTAGCCGTTGATGTACTGGAGGACGCCGCCGGTCCACGGGGGGAAGCCGATGCCGAAGATGGAGCCGATGTTGGCGTCGGGGACGGTGCGCAGGACTCCTTCGTCGACGCACTTGACGGTTTCCAGGGCTTCGGCGAAGAGCATGCGCTCCTGCATGTCCTCGAAGGGGATCTCGGTGCCGGTGTGGAAGTGTTCGCGCAGGCCGGGCCAGAGGACGGTGCGCTTGCCTTCCTCGTCGTAGGAGTAGAAGCCCGCGCCGGAGGAGCGGCCCTTGCGGTCGAACTCGTCAATCAGGCGGTCCAGGACGTGGTCGGCGGGGTGTTCGGGCCAGCTGCCGCCCGCGGCCTCGATGGCGGCGCGGCTCTCGTCGCGGATCTTGCGGGGGAGGGTGAAGGTCAGTTCGTCGAGGAGTTGCAGGGGCGGGGCGGGGTAGCCGGCTTGGGAGCCCGCCTGTTCGATGGACGGCGCGGCGATGCCCTCGCCGACCATCGCGACCGCCTCGTTGATGAAGGTGCCGATGACGCGGCTGGTGAAGAAACCGCGGCTGTCGTTGACGACGATCGGGGTCTTCTTGATCTGCAGCGCGTAGTCGAAAGCCTTGGCGAGGGCGACATCCGAGGTCGACTCGCCGACGACGATCTCCAGGAGCGGCATCTTGTCGACCGGCGAGAAGAAGTGCAGACCGATGAAGTCGGACGTGCGCTTGACCCCCTCGGCCAGGTCGGTGATGGGCAGCGTGGACGTGTTGGAACCCAGGAGCGCGTCCGGGGCGACCAAGTCCTCGATCTCGCCGAACACCTTCTTCTTGAGCTCGGGGCTCTCGAAGACGGCCTCGACGACCAGGTCCGCGCCCGCGACGTCGGCGGCGTCGGCCGTGGGCGTGATGCGGGCCAAGACCTCCGCCGCGGCCTCGGCCGTCATCTTGCCGCGCGCGACAGCCTTGTCGAGGATCTTCGCCGAGTATGCCTTGCCCTTCTCGGCCGCCTCCAACGTCACGTCCTTCAACACCACGGGAATCCCCGACCGCGCGGTCGAGTGCGCGATTCCCGCGCCCATCATCCCGGCGCCCAACACCGCCACCTTGCGCGCGGCGAAGGGCTCAACCCCCGACGGGCGGCTGTTCCCCTTGTTGATCGACTGCAGGTCGAAGAAGAACGCCTGGGTCATGTTCTTCGCCGTCTGCCCGACCGCCACGTTCACGAAGTACTGCGTCTCGATCCGCAGCGCCGTGTCGATGTCGACCTGCGCGCCCTCGACCGCCGCCGCCAGGATGTTGCGCGGCGCGGGCATGGGCGCGCCCTTGAGCTGCTTGCGCAGGTTGGCGGGGAACGCCGGGAGGTTGGCCGCGAACTTCGGGTTGGCCGGCGTCCCACCCGGAATCCGATACCCCTCGACATCCCACGGCTGCGCGGCCGACGGATTCGCCTTGATCCACGCCCGAGCACCCGACAGCATCTCGTCGGCCGTGGACGCCATCTCGTCCACCAACCCGAGTTCGAGTGCCTTCGCCACCTTGTGCCGCTGCCCCTGCAAGAGCACGTTCAGCAGCGCGCCCTGGATCCCCAACATCCGCACCGTGCGCACGATCCCGCCGCCACCCGGCAGCAGCCCGAGCGTCACCTCGGGCAGGCCGATCTGGCTGCCACGCACGTCCAGCGCGATCCGATGATGAGTCGCCAGCGCGATCTCGTACCCGCCACCCAGCGCAGCCCCGTTGATGGCCGCCACCACCGGCCTTCCGAGCTGTTCCAGTCGCCTCAGGTCCCGCTTCATCGAATTTACGCGGGTGGTCATCTGGGGCGCATCACTCGATCGGGCGGTGATGAGCTGGTTGAGGTCGCCGCCCGCGAAGAAGGTCTTCTTGCCGGAGGTGATGATCACCCCGGTGATCCCGTCGCGCTCGGCCTCGAGCCGGGACACCGTGGCCGCCAACGAAGTCCGGAACAGGTCGTTCATCGTGTTGGCGCCCTGCGAGGGGTCGTCCAGCGTCAGCGTCACGATGCCGTCGGCGTCGGATTCCCAGCCGATCATGTTGTCGCTCATGCCGTCCTCAGACTCGCTCGATGATGGTCGCGACGCCCATGCCGCCGCCGATGCAGAGGGTGACCAGGCCGCGCCGCGCGCCGCGCCGCTCCAGCTCGTCGAGCAGCGTCCCGGTGATCATCGCCCCGGTCGCGCCGAGCGGGTGCCCCATCGCGATCGCCCCGCCGTTGACGTTGATCTTGGAGTGCGGGATGTCGAGGTCCCTCATGAACTTCAGCACCACCGCCGCGAACGCCTCGTTCAGCTCCCAGACGTCGATGTCCTCCGGCGTCAGACCCGCCAGCGCCAGCGCCTTCTTCGCGGCGGGCGTCGGCCCGGTCAGCATGATCGTCGGTTCGGCACCGGTCACCGCCGCCGACACGATCCGCGCCCGCGGTGTCAACCCCGCGGCGGCCCCGACGGCCTCGTTGCCCACCAGCACCACCGCGGCCCCATCGACGATCCCCGACGAGTTGGCCGCCGTGTGCACGTGGTCGATCCGCTCCACCGCGTGGTACTTCTGCAACGCCACCGCGTCGAAACCACCGAAATCGCCTATCCCGGCGAAAGACGGCTTCAACTTGCCCAAGCTCTCCACGGTCGATTCGGGACGCATGTGCTCGTCGTGGTCGAGCAGCACCACCCCGTTGCGGTCCCTAACCGGCACCACGGACTTCGCGAAGTACCCGGCGGACCACGCAGCAGCAGCACGCCGCTGCGATTCAGCCGCGTAAGAGTCGACGTCTTCGCGCGTGAACCCCTCCAGCGTCGCGATGAGGTCCGCGCTGATGCCCTGCGGAACGAAGTACGAGTCGTAGTTGGTCTCCGGGTCGTTGAACCACGCACCGCCGTCCGACCCCATCGGCACCCGGGACATGGATTCGACGCCCCCGGCCACGATCAGCTGGTTCCACCCCGACCGCACCTTCTCCGCGGCCGTGTTCACCGCCTCCAGCCCGGACGCGCAGAACCGGTCGATCTGGAGCCCGGCGACCGAGTCCGGCAGTCCCGCCGCGATCGCCGCGCTGCGCGAGATGACCGAGCCCTGGTCGCCGACCGGCGAGACCACCCCCAGGACGATGTCGTCGATGGTGGCCGGGTCGAGGTCGGGGAAGCGGGTGCGCAGCTCCCCGAGGAGGCCCACGACCAGCGAGATGGGCTTGACGCCGTGCAGCGATCCGTTCTGCTTGCCGCGCCCGCGCGGCGTGCGGATCGCCTCGTAGATGAAGGCTTCGGTACTCACGCTAGTCCGATCCTCTCCGGGGCTGGACACCAGCTAATGCCCATTAACATACTCGCGAGTATCCGCTGGTTGTCAACGTAGGGTGTGTGCCTTAGCGTGGTAATCCGCATCTCACGAGACATGTCACGGCAGGAGGCCCGGTTGACCAGCGGTGCACCTGTCCGCCGACCCCGCGACCGCAAGGCCCAGCTGGCCAGGGCCGCCGCCGAGCTGTTCGGCAGGCGCGGTTACCACGCGGTCGGCGTCAATGACATCGCCGCTGCGGCGGGCGTCACCGGGCCTGCCCTCTACAGGCATTTCCAGAACAAGCAGGACGTGCTGGGGTACGTGCTGCTCACCGGCGTCGACAAGCTCACCGTGCGCGTCTGCACGGCGGTGGAGGGCGTGGAGAACGACCCGGAACGCGGTTTGCGTCCTCTGCTGGAGGCAGCCGCCGAGGTGTCGATCGAAGAGCGGGCCCTGACCGCGTTGTGGCGGTGGCAGGGGCGTCACCTGCACGCGGGTGACCAGAAGGAGATCCGGCGGCGCGTGGGCGCCCTCTTGGCGCAGTGGCTCAAGGGGCTAA
Source organism: Actinokineospora auranticolor (assembly GCF_041897805.1). Taxonomy (GTDB): domain Bacteria; phylum Actinomycetota; class Actinomycetes; order Mycobacteriales; family Pseudonocardiaceae; genus Actinokineospora; species Actinokineospora auranticolor. The sequence goes on along the minus strand of NZ_CP154825.1, from coordinate 6,817,363 downwards.
GAGCCCTCCGACCGGAGTTGGACGACGGTGCGGCCGATGTGATCTGTTTTGCCGCGTTGAGTGTCTTCGGCAGCGTTGGTGACCATCACGCCACGCTGCCGACCCCGGAGTTCACGCGTCTCTTGGCGCGGTTGGGGGAGACCGTGGTTCGGACCCCCCTACCGACCGAGCAGGCCCCCACTGTGTGGCGAACTCGTGCCCCCGCGCCCACGCGTCGTGAAGAGCTTCTTACGGCCGCGACCCGCCTCTTCCGCGACCGCGGCTTTCACGCGGTGAGCATGGAGGACATCGGTGCGGCCGCCGGTATAGCGGGACCGAGCATCTATAGGCACTTCACAAGTAAGTCGGACATCCTCTTGGCCGCGAGCCGTCGTATGGCGGACAGGCTAAGACTCGGTTTGGACAATTCCCTTGCTACGGCGACAAATGCTGAAGATGCCCTGCGCAGGCTCGTACGGTCGTATGTGGACACGGTGCTGCGGTCCGACGACCTGATCGCCGTCTACACGGCCGAACTCGTCAACCTCCCCGAAAGAGATGGCAAAGAACTCCGTGTCCTGCAACGGGAGTACGTGACGGAGTGGGTACGATTGCTGCGTGAGGTCCGACCGGGTATGTCGGACCCGGCGGCCAGAGTGGTGGTCCACGCGGCCCTGACGATCGTCAACGACCTGCCAAGAACCGGACGTGTGAACGGCCGCGCCACCCTGGCCGCCGAACTCGCCGCGCTCGCCGCGGCGGTGTTGGTCGCCGACTAGGCGCGGGCGGCCTCGGCGTACTCGGCCTGGGCCTGGGCGAGCTCGGTGAGCGCGCCTTCGGACATGGTGACAAAGCGCCGCAGGCTGGCGCCCTCGACGACCAGGCTGAAGCCGTCGAGGGTGAACTCGATGTCGTCCGCATTGGTTACCTGGTAGGACATGTCGCAGTCGGCGGGGACCTGGAGCCAGACCTCGACGTTGGGGTTGCTCGGCATTGGCGGAACCTCCACTATTTGCCACACTGCACGGGGTTGTCCGCGTGCGGTGACCGAAGGTAGGGCGTTGCCCGCAGAGCTAGAAAGCCGTGGGGAGGAGCAGGGGATGGGTGGGAATCACCGACCGGCCACGCCGAAGGACCGGGCCTTGGGTGCCGAATTGCGAGCGATCCGTCAAGAAGCGGGCCTGAGCTTGGCTGATGTGTGCAGGGTGATCGACTGGCAGGAGTCCACGCTGAGCAGACTAGAGCGCGGGCACCGCAAGATTTCACCCGAAGCGGTGATGGGGCTGGCGGTCGTCTACCGGCTTCCGTCGGGCCGTCGGGACGAATTGGTGGCAAGGGCTAAGGAGTTGCCTGCTGTCGGTTGGTGGGATCGACAGGTGCCGGGCGTCCCGGCGGACACGGGTGCGCTGGCGAGCTTCGAGCACGAGGCGATACGCATCACGAACTGGAGTCCGGGGCTCATTCCGGGACTGCTCCAGACCCAGGAATACACGATGGCGCTCATGCTCGACCGGGAGGTCTCGGAGAAGGAGGTGCACGCGAGGTTGCGGGCGCGGCGACAACGCCAGGAGGTGCTTCAGCGACGAAACGTCGACTACACGGCGTTGATCGGGGCGGCCGCGCTGCGGAACCAGCTGGGTGACACGCAGGTGTTCGCCGCCCAGCTTCGCCACCTAGTGCGCATGGGCGACAGGAGGGTGTCGTTGTGCGCATCGTTGATCAACCGACTGCCTTGGTGGTCTGCGACTGGCATTTGATGGAGTTTGCGCAGACCGGTGGCATGGTGCACATCGAGCACTACGACTCGGCGACCTTCCTGTCCGATGACGAGTGCAAGCCATATGTGCACGCCCGGCAAGTGCTCAAAGAACGCGCTCTGAGCGAGCAGGGGACACGGGATAGGCTTGAGGCTGAAATTGAGCGTGTAATTCTTGGAGGTTGAGTTGCGACCAGAGTCGTTGCGTTACAAGAAGTCCAGTCGGTCTGGCAGTCACTCCAACTGCGTCGAGGTTGCCCACACCCTCACCCACCTGCGCGACAGCAAGAACCCGGCCGGCCCTACCCTCGCCGCCAACGCCCATGCTCTGATCATCTACGTCCGTTCCGCCCAGCGCTAAGGACAGGTGACCCATGCCGACCTCGACGCGGTTCAAGAAGTCCAGCTTCTCGGCTGCCAACTCCGACTGCGTCGAGGTCGACATCACCCGGCATACCCTGCGGGACAGCAAGAATCCGGGACAGACGTTGACCGGGGATGTCCGGGGGCTCATCGCGCATGTTCGCTACCGCAAATCCAGCTTCTCCGGGGGCAACTCGAACTGCGTCGAGATCGCGCCTGGCCTGCGTGCGGTGCGGGACAGTAAACACCACAGGGCGCTCGCGTGTGACGTGCGCGCGCTCGTGCGGTTCGTCCGATCCGGGCAAGTTCTGTGAACGCCTGCCTCTTACTTTCGCGCGTGCATCCGTGCTCTCATCGATCTACTTCCGAGTACGTTTGACCTGAGGGGCGGGTGCCATGCAGACCACGACACGCTTCCGTAAGTCCAGTCGATCGGGCGCCACTTCCGACTGCGTCGAGATCGGCCACACCCTGCGGACGGTGCGCGACAGCAAGCGCCCGGACGTCGAACTGCACGCGGACATCCGGGCGCTGCTGGACTACCTCCGCTCAGCCTGAGGGCAGGTCACCACGCGGGTTGAGCCCGCCGACCTCGGCCCGCCCGCACCCGGGTGAGTCGATGAAGCCCTGCGCCCTGATCAACGCCACGTTGCGGCATGCCGCCGACTGCGGGCCGATGAACGTGCTCACCACCGTCGAGTTCCGCTCCAACGCGCGCGGGACCACGACGAACACCAGGTGTTGCCCCGGCCCCAGTTTGCCCGTGATCGGCGGTATGCCGTTGACGCGACTGATCCGCGTACCCGCGCGGGTGTCGTCGTAGATGGTGTTGAGCTGGTCGGAGTAGGTCTGCACGTCGAAGGGCAGGATGTCCGTGTCCCTCGTGACCGGTGCGGCGTCGTAGGCCTCGATGTCGTCGCGCAGGCAGGGGTAGCGGGTGGTCAGGTCCGCGTTGTCCTGGATGCCGATACGCCTCAGGAACGCGCTGCGCACCAAGGCGCCGTAGTGGGGCAGGAGCGGCGTATAGGTGTTCCGTTCACATGTGTAGACACTCCGGAGGGTGACGTCGTCGAGGTCCTGGCTGATCGGTGAGGACTGTTTGGTGACGTAGCCGATCGTGTCCGTGGGAACCGAAGGGTCCACGCGGACGATGGGGACCTCGTCTATCCGGCCTAGGTCTACGCCCGTAGGCGTCCGGGTGAGGTAGACCGGGACGCTGAACGGTATGAGCTTGTCCGGGTCGTTGAGGGCACTGGGGTCGTTTTCCTCCAGCGGGCGTCCGTCGTCGTCGGTGTCTTTGATGCACGGGTAGCGGGTGGTGAGGGTTGGGGAGTCCTCTATCCAGAGGGTGTGCAGGAAGTTGGTGCGCACCGAGGAGCCGTAGCGGGGTAAGAGGGGCTTGATGGGGGATGTGATCTCGCAGCGGTAGCGGGGTGCGAGGTATTGGCTGTGGAGGATGCGGGAGGTTGGGGAGTCGTGGCTTACCGCGTAGGTGACTACGCCGTAGCCGATGAAGATGTTGAGACCGTCCGTGCCGTGGCTGTCGAATTCGCTGGTTCTTGCGAACTGGAGACATCCGTCTTTCGCGGCTACCGACTCGTGGACGGTGTAAGAGCGTGGAACAGTGCAGTTCGGCTTCGTAGTGATGGTGGGGGATCCGGTGGTGTCGTAGGAGCCAATGAGCTTGACCCCGCGTCGAGTTGTTGTCTCGGCTATCGCGTTGAAGAGGCCCGCGGTACTGCCGTCTCCGGTGCCCGCGAGTTCTCGGTAGACCGGCGGCCCGGTCGGGTCCGCGGCGGCGGGGAGCGGGATGAGCAGTAGCAGGGCGGCCAGCAAGACTCTGCGCATGGCGTTCTCCCTTGTCGCGTAAGGGAAAACCACGGTAGCGGCGTTGCCGGCGTTCGTGTGCTTGTGGGAACGGACTGGTCCGTTCACCGCATCGACCACTGCACACCGCAGCCGCCCACCCACGGCACCCGTCGGTCGAGAGCGCTGGCCGGGAGCGGTTTCACCGGCTGGCACACCTAGTCGAGCTGCAGCCACAACGCCAGGTCACGGACCACCGTCCGGGTGCTGGGGTGGTCGCGGCCCAGGACTCGAGTCAATTCCACGACCAGATCCGCCAACTCCTCCCGAGCCGCGCGGACATCCCCGGCCGCGTCCTTCCGCCTGGCGATGTTCGCGCGCAACGCCAGGGGGTGCTGGTGGCCGAGAACACGGTGGAAGTCCGGCAGCGCGGTGGTGAACAGCCGCAACGCCTCGTCGCCCGCCCCCGCCTCACCGGTCCAGAAGGCGAGGCCGGCACGAGCCAACAGGGTTTCCTGGTGCTCGGGGCCGAGGAATCGCCCGACGTCGAGGAATCGCCCGAGGTCGATCGTGAGGTCCCGGAACTGGTCCCGGGCCGTTTCCGCCGCTCCCGCCCAGCCGCTCCACATCGCCAACTGGTGCCGGGCGCGCAGCGTCGTCGGGTGCTCCGCGCCGAGTTCGACGTCGGCCCGTGTGACGAGCCTCAGCAGCATGTCCCTGGCTTGCCACGGGTAGCCGGACTCGCCGGTCCACCTGGCCAGGTTTCCCCGTGCCGCCAGCGTGTCCGCATGGGGCGCGCCGAGTACCTCGTTCAACTGCTCGACCAAGCGGGCGAACATCACGCGGGCCCGGCCGACGTTGCCGAGACGACCCGCCAGGTGCGCGATGTTGCTCAGGGTCCGGAGTGTGCCCGCGTGGTTCGCCCCGCGCACCCGCTCCAGGGCGCGCAGCAGGACGATGAACTCGTTGAGCGCGGTGCGGTGCTTGCCCGTCTCACCGGTCCAGTTGGCGATCTCGTGTCGCAGCCCATCGGGACCGAACGTGTGGTGTACCGCTCGGTGCAGTTCCTTCAGCATGGCAAGCGCGCCGACCGGGTCCCCCGCGGTGCCGATCCACTGTGCCAGCGCTTGGCGCGTCGGGAAGGTCGGGGGTCGCTGGGCGGTAGGTGGCCCAGTACAGCGCGAACATGGGTGTGCAGCGTTCACCGGTGAGCGCGGTGGCGGCGATCAGGTCGTGCCCCGCGCGTGCCCACCGCGCCCGTTCGGTGCCCAGGTCCTCGCGGGTGACGGCTTGGACCAGGGGGTGGATCGAGACCACCGCGTCCCGTCCCTCTTTCGTCCGCATGATCAGGTGGACCGCGCGCAGCGCGTTAATGGCGCGCTGGCGCTCCAGGGGATCGGTCAGCGGTCCCTCGAGTCGGAACACGCGGCCCACCGGGATGTCCTCGGCGGCGAAGAAGGCGAGGAGCTTGCGCAGCTTCCGGGCGGACGGGGGCAGCCCGTCGATCGCGACCTTCCAGGTGGTCGCCACGTCTCGGGGTAGTCAGGGGGTTGGCCGTCCTGGTGCATCTCGGCGGCGCGCACGAGGTAGAGGCCGAAGTAGTCGGCGAGGGTCATGCTTTTGGCCTGGGCGAACCCGGCGGCTTGGGCGAGCGCCAAGGGGAGGCAGCCCAGTTCCTCCGCGAGCTTGGCCGCGGTGTCGGCGTCCGGGTCACGGGAAACCCGGGTCAGCAGTTAGGTGGCCGCGCTCAGGGGGCGACGTGGTGGACGAATCCCGGCTGCGGCCAGTTCGCGGCGCGGCTGGTGATCAGCATGTGGGCGTTGCCCACGGCGCGGAGCAGCGTGTGCGCGGCGTTCAGGAACGAAGAGCCACCGGTCTGGTTGTTTGGCCAGCAGCGTGTACACGGAGGGTTGGGCGTTGCCGGTCCTGGACAGGTCGGGTTGGAGGATCCCCAGCAGCGAGCGGAACTCGGGTGAGCCGCGCGGCACTCGCCAGTTGCCCGTTGTGCCACCACACCTGCGGCCGAAGATCAGCTCAACCCTCAGACCTCTCGCGCACAGCCCCCACCACACCTCTGGGGGGACGGCCCCGCTCCAGTCTATCGGGGGTGGGGTGGCTGGGCGGGGGTGGCGGATTTCTGTGGATGGATGTGGGGGATGTGGATAACTGGCTGCGGAAGAAAGTGCTGGTCAGGAAGGGGGCGAGGGGAAGCGGAGTGGGGGTGTGGATGAAAATGACCCGATCGGGGGACGGTGGGAGTGCGTCCGTTCTTCCGGTGGCGGTTCGTTCGTTTGCCGGTGGTCGGGGGCTCCGGCGGCGTGTGTACTGGGGTGGTGCCCTCGCTCCTCACCTTGCTGAACGGGGCCGCCCGCCAGGACGCGGTGGCGGACCTGCTGTCGTGCTGCGCCTCCCTCCGCTGGGCGGACGAGGTGGCGGCGCAGCGGCCGTTCACCAGCCTCGGCGAGGTCGAGGAGGTGTCGACGGCCGTCCTCGCGACGCTGGAGTGGGCGGAGGTCCTGCTGGCGGTCGCGTCGCACCCGCGCTTGGGGGACGGGGTGCGCGGGCACTCGCGGGAGGCGGGGTGGTCGCGGGAGGAGCAGCGGTCCGCGGTTGCGGCTGGTGCGCGGGTGCGGGCGGACCTGGCGCGTGGCAACGCGATCTACGAGCAGAGGTTCGGGCACCTGTTCCTGATCTGCGCGTCCGGGCTCAGCGGTGAGGCCGTGCTGTCCGCGTTGCGCCGGAGGCTGGGGAATGACCGGACGACCGAGCGGGCCACCGTGCGCGCCGAGTTGGCGCGCATCGTCGCGCTGCGACTGCGGCGGCTGGCGGTGCGCTGAGTTCATTGCGGACTCCGTACACCTTACGTTTTTGTGTTGGTAACCGAGCGTAGATGACTTTGGGGTGCAGAATGACCCGAATGGACTACGGGGGTTGTCAGTAATCTGGGCGGTAAGAACGCCGATCATGAGGTGCAGTCCGTGACCGTGTCCCCCGAGTGGGTCGCAGGTGGTGCAAACCATCGAGTGATGACCGAATATCCGTGCGGTGTACGCCCGAGTTCCGCTGTCGGGCACAGCGAGCTGCGGGGTTTCCGCGCGCGGTATGGCATCCCGCCCGGTTGGGGCGGCAACGGGCGGATTGATGACCGCGCGTGTCGGCGGTAAATGCACATAGGCGTGATATGTCACTCGGACGGGCTAAGCATTGGTCCAGAAAATTAGCCCGATGGGGTGGCGCTTGGTACTCGATCGGGTGCAAAGTGGTACCTCCTCGGTAGTACTCACCGGTACCCGGATTCAGGGGACTCACGAGGTCTCCGACCTGTCAGCGAACCGACGAAGGACGGTCTGGCGTGGACCGCGCTGAGCTGGCCGACCAGTGGGCCACCGCGTTGACTCGCGTGGCCGCGCAGGCGCCTGCCCGCGAACCGGTCGAGTTCGACAAGCTGCTCGACCTGCTGCTGGGCTGCCTGGTCGCGGAGGCCAACCTGGCCACCGCCTCCGCCGTCGGCGCCCGGCTGGTGGAGACCGGGTACCACCGGCCGGAGAGCGTGCAGGCCTGCGTCGACGTGCTCGCCTCCGGGCTGCCGCGACTGGCCGATGTGGACGATCGGGAGCGGGTGCCCGCCGTGCTAGCCGCGCTCGTCGCCGGGTTCACCGAAGCGGCCCGCGGTCGCCAGGAGGATCTGCGCGGGGCGCTCGTGGCGGCGCGGGAGAACATCGAGCGCGACCTGCGCGCCAGCGAGGCCCGTTTCCAGGAATTGTTCGCCAACTCCGCGTGGGGCATGGTGATCTCCGACCTGGACGGCGTGGTGATCCGTGACAACGAGGCGCTGGCACTGATGCTCGGGCGCCGTCGTGGGACGCCGCCGCCGCGCAGGCTGGCCGACCTGTTCCACTCTGACGAGTGCGACTACCTCGTGTCCCGCTACGCCGAGCTGGCGGCGGGCGACGGCGACCAGATGCACGAGGAGACGGTCTTCCGCAACGCGGACGGTGAGGCCGCATGGGTGCGAATCGCGGTATCGGTGTTGCGCGACGGGGAAGGTCAGCGGACACAGTTGCTGACGATGGTCGAGGACATCTCCGACCTGCGGCTGCTGGAAGACAAGTTGCACCGGCAGGGCACCCAGGACCGGCTGACCGGTCTGCCGAACCGCCAGGCGTTCGTCGGCGGGCTGGAGGCGGCGCTGGGGGTCGGCGCCGACCTGTCGGTCTTCCACCTGGGGCTGGACGACTTCGCCGTGGTCAACGACGGGGTGGGCCGCTCGGCGGGCGACCACCTGCTGCGCGAGGTCGCGTCGCGGCTGCTGCGGGCGACGGAGCACCTCAACGCGGTCGTGGCCAGGCTCTCGGGTGACGAGTTCGGCGTGATGGTCACGCACGGTCCGCGCGAGCTGGACGTGGGCGCGGTGGCGGGGTCGTTCAACGACGCGTTGGCCGAACCGACCTATGTGGACGGTGAGGGGATCGCGGCGTCGGCGACGATCGCGGTGGTCTCGCTGCCGTCGGCGGACAACGATGCGAACGAACTGCTGCGCGCGACCGACATTGCGCTGCGGCGGCGCAAGCGGCAGGGGCGGCGGCAGTGGTGCATGGTCGACCCGGAGCAGAACGCGCGCTACCGCGAGCACTACCGGCTGGCCGCGAGCGTGCCGGGGGCCTGGGAGAACGGGCAGCTCGACGTCGACCTGTGGCCGGTGGTGACGCTGCCGGACCGCGGCCCGGTCGCGACCCAGGCGCTGCTGCGCTGGGAGCACCCCGAACTGGGGACCCTCGACCGTGAGCGCTGTGAGGAGATCCTGCGCGACACCGGGCTCGGCGTGCCGCTGGGCCACTGGGTCCTGCACCACGCGGCCGAACTGGCGGCGAAGGCCCGGTCGGCGCTGTACCTGGAGCTGACCCCGGAACAGGCGGCCGATCCGGACCTGGTCGCGGTCGTCCGGCGGGTGCTGGCGGACACCGGGCTGGAGGCGGACCAGTTGGAACTGGGGATGCCCGCCCACGCGCTGGGATCCACGGACGGGTTAGCCGACGAGAACCTGATGGTGTTGGTCGACAACGGTGTGCGATCGGTGCTGACCGGGTTCGGGAAGAGCCGGGGCGACCTGGCGTGCCTGGAGGACCTGCCGATCCACACGGTGCGGATGTCGGAGTCGGTGGTGGCGCGGCTGGCGCGGCCGGACCCGACGGCGTTGTTCACGCGGGCGACGATGGACCTGATCCCTATGGTGCGGGAGGTCGGGATCTCGGTGCTGGTGACCGGTTTGACCGAGGCGGCGCAGGCCGACTGGTGGGCGGCGGCGGGTGCGGACCTGGCGTCCGGGCCGGTGTTCGGCTAGTTGTTGCGGGTCATGACGTTGGTGACGGCTGGTAGGGGCTGAGACGAGGGGACGGGTCTTTCGGCGGCAGGATGGAAGTGCGACCAACACATCCGCCGAGTAGAAAGACCCGTCCGTGCTCCACCGTAACGCCCCGCTGTCGGTCGAAGGCCGCCACCGTCTGGTCCAACGCTGCAGGACGCGCCCGATCGCCCATGTCGCGGCCGAGATGGGCATCTCGCGGCAGTGCGCCTCGAAGTGGGTCAACCGGTATCGCCGCTTCGGCGAGGCCGGCCTGTCCGACCGCCCCAGCGCTCCGCGTCGGCAGCCCACCGCCGCCCCGGCCGAGGTGGTGGTCCGGATCGAGTGGTTGCGTCGGGACCGCAAGTGGTCGGCCCGCCGCATCGCCCTGGAACTCGCCGCCGAGGGCACGACCGTGTCGGTGCGCACCGTCGGCCGGCACCTGGCCCACCTCGGCCTCAACCGCCGCCGGTTCCTCGACCCCATCGGGGAGAACAACCGAGTGCCGCGACGGATCGTGGCCCGCTGGCCCGGCCACATGGTCCACCTGGACGTCAAGAAGGTCGGCGTCATCCCCGACGGCGGCGGATGGCGGGTCCACGGCAAGGGCAGCGAGCAGGCCAAACAGGTCGAACGCGCCAAGAACACCACCGCCGGGAAGCCCGGCGGGCGGCGCAGTTACACCTACCTGCACTCCGCGGTCGACGGCTTCTCCCGCCTGGCCTACACCGAAGCCCTGCCCGACGAGAAAGCGGTCACCGCGATCGGCTTCACCCACCGCGCCCGGGCGTTCTTCGCCGCCCACGGCATCACCCACATCCACCGCGTCGTCACCGACAACGGCGCCTGCTACCGCGCCCACGACTTCGCCACCGTCCTGCGCGGCGCCCGCCACCAGCGCATCACCCCCTACACCCCACGCCACAACGGCAAAGTCGAGCGCTACCACCGCATCCTGGCCGAGGAATTCCTCTACGCCCACGCCTGGACCAGCGAACAACAACGCACCGACGCACTGACGGTCTGGAACGTGCACTACAACTACCATCGACCCCACACCGCCGCCGGAAACCAACCACCAGCCACACGGCTCCACACCGGCGTCACCAACGTCATGGCCTCATACAGCTAGTTGTCCACAGAGGCTTATTCAGCGACGTAGAAGTAGAGGGCGATAACGGCCGATATGGTGTCGGTGAAAGTGTCGATGGGACGCCGGTAGTCCAATGCCACTAACTTAGGCTAGGTGCGAGGATTCTGATGGTGGCCGGACCCTGATGTCGAACGCCTTGATGTTTGCCCTTTTTGGTGGGGTAGCGTTTATGGCGTCCACGTTTGGCCACACGGGGGTACGTTCGGTGCCTTCGGGCCGCGAGGTGTCTCTCGTTGATTTCCGCGCGGGTCTCCGATAACGCTCTCGCTTGGCGTTCAGGGGGAAAAATCCGCCTCGGCGGGGACCTGGCGTCGGATGACTCGAAGAGACCGCATGAAGGACAGTCGATCAGGGTCGACGTCGGCCTCGTCGGCCGCCGAGCACATCAAACGCCGAATGCCATAGTGTGCGAGCAGGAACGCCCACAGTTCCTGACGCACCATGTCGGGCGATCTCGACCGCAGCGTCTTACCCGATCCTTGTTGATGGGTCTTCATCTCATCGATCAAACCCTCGCATTCCCAGCGTTCATGGTAGGCGAGAGCCAATTCCATGGCGGTCGCCTCGGCCGGGTCGAGAATCGACGTCACCACGCACACGACCTCGGCTGCCCCGTCACCCGCCCGGTCGGGAACCTGATATTCGACCACCCGAACCGGTTGCGCATCCTCGGAACGACAATCCTCGCCGCGGCGGGCCTTCTCGATCAGCCGATCCCGGCGCCCTCGGCGCACGGCCGAACTGACCAGGATCGAGCGATACGAACCGTCGGGCAACCACTCCAACACCGGCAACGTGACAGCCGAACTCACTCTCCACAGCAGGTCAGCGCCAGTACGACGGAACTCGTTCCACAGATCGAAACCGTAGAAGCCCCGATCGGCGATCACCAGCATGTCCGGCTCGACAGACCCGATGATGTCTCTCGCGAGAGTTTTCTCGCTGGTCAGGCACCCGGCGATCGCGGCCCCCACGATCGCGCGGGAACCACACTCGCCCAACACGATCATCAACGCCCGCGGAAACGCTGACTCGACCGACTGATTACGCTGTCGACCGAACTCCGCCGCGTTCTCGGGCGTATCCGGAACATCCACGGAGAACCCATCCATCGCCATCAACCGACGCGACGCCAACCACGCCCCTGTGGTACCCCGCCCCGCCACCGGAACAGCGACCCGCTCAAACAACAGACTCAACGGCTCGACCCCCAACCGCTTCCGAGCCTTGGAAATAGCCGCCGTCGAGGGAACATTCCACTCACCACGCCACGAACCCACAGACCGCAACGACCCAACAAGCTTCCGCATCACCTCCTCGTAATCATCATCGAAAAACAGGCACATCCCCAAACAAAACCGCACCACCACATGCGCGGGAAGCAACCGAGACCGCAACTCGCGACGGCCCGTCTCGTTCAACACATCCTCGATCACATCTCGAGGAAAAACCTCCGCCAACACACCCAACGAGATCCGATCGGTCAACCGAACAGCCGACGAATCAACGACACCACCACGAACCTGCACCACGCGAGCCACCCGAAAACAATAGCAGCTCCTCGCTTAAGTTAGTGGCATTGCGCCTCCGGCCCCCGGAATCAACTTTACCGGCGAGCACCGACAATCTCGCGAGATGACGATCATGCCTGTGGACAACTCGGGGGGCGAGGTGTCTCGATTGAGCGACGGCTGGCTGGTGCCGAGTCGGCGGGGGATTGGGGGCTGCTTGCTGGCCACTGGGGCCGTGCGCCTGGTTTGGGGTGGCTGGCCTCCGGCCCCCGGAATCAAGTTTACCGGGGAGGGGCGACAGTTCCGGGCGAAGACGATCATGCCTGTGGACAGCCGCGCGGGCCCGAGTGGCCGGGCTCGGGCCCGTGGTGCCTCGTCGTCAGGCGGCGACGGCCACGGCGCCGATGGCGGTGGCGCCTTCCGGGGTGAGGGTGGCGGGCATCAGCTCGCCGAAGCGGCCCTGGTCGGCGGTGATCAGGCCGGCGTGGGTCAGCAGGTGCGCGGTGAACTGGTCGCAGCACGGCACGCCGTCGATGTAGAGGTCCGGCTCGCGGCTGGTGGCCAGGTGCGCCCGGCCCTCGGCGACGGCCCGCAGCATGGCGCGGGCGCGGTGGCTCAGCTCGGTCTGTTCAGCGGGCTCACTGGTCATCTCGGTCGTCCCCCCTGATGGGTTTCTCGTTGTCGTTCCGTGTCGTCACTGGCAGTCACGTAGAGCGCGAGGCCCCTCTGCGGGGTCCATCGGATTGACCCCCCGTGCGCGTTATGAACGTGACCGTATCGTGAGAGAAGAGGTCGCTAGACCCTTCTCGGATACCGAGCATCACCCGTATGGACGACGGTCGGTAGTCCCGTGACCTGCCTGCGTCACCGACTGTTGTCGAGCGGTGGGCTCAGGCGGGCTTCGGGGACACGGGCACGTCCTCGTACACACTCTCGGACGTCCGGGAGGGCACCCGGTTCACGCGGACTCGCGGACCACCAGGCGGGTGGGGAGCAGGAGCGAGCGAGGGAGGTCTGCTTCGGCGCTGAGTTGGGCCAAGAGGCGGGCTGTGGTGGTGCGGCCCAGTTCTTCGATGTCTTGGCGCACGGTGGTCAGTTTCGGTGTCGTAGTAGTGGCGAGCACCGAGTCGTCGAAGCCGACGACGGCCACATCCTCCGGTACTCGCTTACCGCGCTCGGAGAGGGTGCGTAGTGCGCCGACGGCGATTATGTCCGCTGCGGCGAAGACAGCGTCGATGTCGGGGTGTTCCTCGAGCAGTTCGGCCATCGCCGCGGCGCCGCCGTCGACGGAGAAGTCGGAGTACGCGACGAGGTCGTCCGGCCTGCCCGCCTCTGCCATGCCGCGCTGCCAGCCCGCGAGGCGGTCGATGCCGACGGCCATGTCCGCCGGTCCCGCGATGGACGCGATCCGGCGGCGGCCCAGGCCCACCAGGTGCCGGGCGGCGGCGAGGGAACCCGCGAGGTTATCGGAGTCGACGTACGGAACCTCGACGTCGGCCAGCGGCCTGCCGACCAGCACGGCGGGCAGGCCCGCGGACACCAGGCGCGCGGGGAGCGGGTCGCGGCCGTGCAGGCTCACCACGATGGCGCCGTCGACGTGCCCGCCGCACAGGTAGTCGGCGAGGGTGCTGTCGTCGCGGGTCTGGTCCATCAGCAGGACCAGCTGCCTGCGGCTGTCGGCCATGCCCGCGTACACGCCGCGCAGGATCTTGGCGAAGAACGGGTCGCTGAACACGCGGTCGCCGTGCTCGGACACCACGAGCGCGATCGAGTTGGTGCGGCGGGTGACCAGGTTGCGCGCGGCCTGGTTGGGCACGTAGCGCAGCTCGGTGATGGCCTGGTCCACCGCGACCTTCGCGCGCTTGCTGACCCCGGGCAGGTTGTTGATGACCCGGGACACGGTCGACCGCGACACCCCGGCGACCCGTGCGACCTCCTCCAGCGTGGGGGCCTCCGATGGACGCATCCTCGACTCCGATCGGCGGCGGGCCAGGGGGACCGGCACCCGCGCGACCCGCCGCGCGTCAGGTGTCCACAGTGGATTTAGCGGCGGTGGCGGTCCTGCGAGCCGGAGAGCCCGAACAGGATCCGCTGCATGACCTCGTCGGTGTTGTCCTTGAGCGGCTCGCGGGCGGCCTCGATCGCTGCGGCCGGGGAGGGCCTGCGCTGCCTGCGCGGCAGGGGGACCGACGACGCGTTCATGCCGCCGGGCAGGGCCAGGCTCGCCCACAGGAGGTAACGGCCGTGGCCCAGTTCGGTTACACCCACCCGTGGGCCGTCCGGGACGGCCGGGACCCGCACGACGCGCGGCGTCTCCAGTTCGATGACCAGGTCGCCGCCGGTGAGCCGGACGCGGGCGGTGAGCATGCCGGGGTTTGCCTGGTCGGCCGCGCCCACCACGGCCTCGGCCAGCCGCCTGCCCGCCAGCGCCGCCTCGTCCCGCATCGGCCGCAGCTTCCACTCGGTCAACGCGAAGCGGACGAACATCTCGGTACACCCGACAGCGGTCGGCAGGGCGACCAACTGGAGGTCGTCCATCTGTTCGGTCCGGTTGTTCATGGGTGCGTCCTTCCGGTCCCCGCGCGCGTGCGCAGATGGTGCCACGTCACCCATCAGTAGCGGCACCCCAGGTCTTCCCATTTACTGTCCGTATATGTCAGCCCGCAGGAAGTGACCCACAGCGCATGCCTCGCAAGGAATGACGTACTGCCAACGAGCATCTTCGCGCTTGGTAACGATCATCGTCGACACCCGTAGACGCGCCCGGACCGCCCGCGCCATACCAATCCGCCGTGAGGAGTAACCCGTGCGACGTGGGCCGGACATCCGTTGCCTCGCTTGTTGGTTCAACCACCTGGGTAGGGCCCGCCGTTGGCCGACCCGGGTGATGTGTCGAAAGACGACACTTTCGAAAAGCGTTGATGCACGTGCTGATGCACGGCCTTCAAGGCGAGGTCGGCAAGGTGGGACGAACCGGTGGTCGTGCGGCCGTGCCCTGAATGTCGCCCCTGTTGCCACCCCCGCAATGGTGTACCACTGGCGGGTGACCTCGAGCCCGGATGACGACTTATCAACGCCCGTGGACGCCGTGGGGCCCGATGCCCGAGAAGTGATCGGGCCGCTGGTCGGGGAGTCCTTCGAGACGCCGGGTGGGCGGCGGAACAGGATTGTTCGGATGACCGCTCGGCAGGTTTGGGTGGGGACGGAGCGGTCGCCGGAGGGGAGGCCGGTGCCGTTGGCGGATGTGCAGCGGGGGCTTGACCTGTTGTGGAGTCGGGGGCGGGTCCGGGTCACGCCCGCGGTGTTGGGGCACCGCAGTTCGTTCGTGGGGACGTTGCTGGGGATGCTGCCCAATGTGGTGGTGGAGCGGGATCCCGTGGTCGAGGTGGTCTTGCGCGGCGGGGTTTTCGGGTGGATGCGTCGGCTGCGGGAGTATTCGGCGTTCGACCGGGCCGCCGAGGTGGGGCGACGGGTCGGGGAGGCGGACCTGCGGGGGCTGTTGCTCCAAGGCGCGGACTCGGGGCGGTGCGGGCTCTGCGGGGAGCTCCTGCCCGGATCCATGCTGATGCCCGCGTTCATCAAGCCGCGGGCGGAGTGCGAGGAGGACGAGCTCGGGGAGCTCGGGAACCTCTCCGTGCTGTTTTGCGCGCTCGGGTGCGACCGGCTTTTCGACCGCGGTCTCGTGGCGGTCGGGCCCGAGGGGACGGTGGTGGTCGCGGAGGTGGCCGAGGGGCGGCTGCAGGACAGCCTCCACGAGCTGAGGGGTCGCCGGTGTGTTGTCTATCGGCCTCGGAACGAGAAGTACTTCGTCTGGCACCGGCAGAACCGGTTCGTGGGGTGAGAACGCGAGTGGCTCCCCCGTGGGACGACGGGGGAGCCACTCGGGTCATCGGCCTACTTGAGGCTGGTGTCGACGGCCGTCATGAGGGTGCCGGGGTCGCCCGACATCTCCCAGGCCATGACGCCCAGTAGGCGTTGTTGTTTGAGCCAGGCGATCTTCTGCTGGATCGACCAGGCGTCGTCGAAGGTCCAGAACTGGCCGTTGGTGCCGCCGGTGTGGCAGGCGGTCGCGACGGCCGCTGTGTCGTGGTAGATGGTGCAGTTCGGGACGCTGGCCAGCAGGTTGGAGTACCCGCGGGTGCCCGCTTCCTCGGCGAACTGGCCCGGTGCCGCGCCGGTCGCCGACTGCCATTCACCCTTCTTGCCGTTGTCGGGCACGCCCTGCCAACCTCGGCCGTAGAACGCTAGACCCAATGTCAGCTTTCTTGGGTTGGCGCCCTTGTCGGTGTACGCCTTGATCGCGTCCACGACGCTGAACTTGTGGTCGTACGGGTCGTCCGCGTCCGGGTACAGGTTGCCCTGGTGGCCGGTGCGGTTGGGCTCCCACGAGTTGTCGCTGCCCGAGCCGTGGAAGTCGTAGCCCTGGACGTTCGCCACGTCGAGGTAGTCGAAGATCTTCGGCACGTCCCAGCCCTGCGCCACCTTGGCCGGGTCGGCCGGGGTGAACGCCTGGATCTCGTAGCGCTTGCCGGTCGTCTTGGACTTCGCGTCCAGCTGCTCGCGGAACTCCTTGAGCAGCAGGGTCAGGTTGTCCTTGTCGTTGACCGACCAGTGGTTGCCCGGGTGGCCGTCACCGCTGCCCGGCCACTCCCAGTCGATGTCGATGCCGTCGAAGATGCCCGCCGCGGTGCCGGGGCCACCCGCGCCGCCGTAGGCCTTGATGTTGCCGTCGATGTAGGTGTCGATGCAGGACGACACGAACTTCTTGCGGGAGGCGTCGGTGGCCGCCACGTCGGAGAAGTACTTCGAGTACGTCCAGCCACCCAGCGAGATCAGCACCTTCAGGTTCGGGTACTTCGCCTTGAGCTTCTTGAGCTGGTTGAAGTTGCCGCGCAGCGTCTCCCAGCCGGTGTCGCCGACGCCGTCGACCGACTGGCCCGCGGCGAACGGACGCGAGTAGTCCGCCTCGGCGTCACCCGAACCGTCACCCTGGCTGGGGTCCTGGGGGTTGCTCGTGGTGCTCTTCGTAACACCGGTGAGGCAGGTCAGGTTGGTCGGGTCGATGTTGCCGAACGCGTAGAGCAGGTGCGTCAGCTTCGCCGCGGCGCCGGTGGTCACCAGGTTCTTGACGAAGTACTGGCGGCCGTAGATGCCCCACTGGACGAAGTAGCCGACGCGGGCGTAGCCGTCGACGATGTCCTTGGTCGTCGCCGAGACGGCGCCGCTCTGCGCGGAGGCGTTGTCGTAGCCGTCGCGGGCCCGGACGGTGAAGCTGTAGGCCTTGGACGGGGCCAGGCCGGTGACCTTCGCCGTGGTGGTCGTGACGGTCTGGACTTCCTGGCCGTCGCGGTACACGTCGTAGGCCACGACACCGGTGTTGTCGGTCGAGGCGTTCCACGCGAGGCTGACGCTGCCCGCGTCGACCGCGGTGGTGCGCAGACCACCCGGCACGGTGGGTGCCTGGGTGTCGTCGGCCGGGTTGTTCGTGGTCACCGTCAGCGGGGCGCTGGCGGGACCGGCGAGGCCGTTGGTGTCCTTGGCCTTGACCGTGAAGGTGTAGGCCGTGGCCGGGGTCAGGCCGTTGACGCTGATCGTCGGGTCGACCACGGTCTTGACCAGCGTGCTGCCCTGGTAGACGTCGTAGTTGGCGATGGGCAGCGAACCCATCGACGCGGCGTCCCACGCGAGGGTGATGGTCTTGGTGGTCTTCACCGTCGCCCGCACGTTGCCGGGGGCGCCGGGCGGGGTGTCGGGCGAGCCGTCGCAGTTGCCGTTGTCGACCCGGCACTTGGCCGGGGTCGCGGCGGCGCTGAGCCGGAACGACGGGTTGTACGGGTACGTCGAGCGACCCGGCTGCAGGGTGTTGATGTAGTACTCCGGGCTCAGCGTGACCCGGGTGCCGGTCTGGCTGACCTTCGAGTTCGCGTTGGCCGAGGCGGTGACGCCCGCGGGCAGCTCGAACGTGACGGCCCAGCCGGTGACGGCCGCGCTGCCGGAGTTGGTGACGGTGTACTCACCGATGTTGCCGTTCATGGTGAGCGTCGCGCGGAGAGCGCCCGCCGCCGAGGCTGATGGGTTCAGTGCGATCAAGGCGGAGGTGGCCAGTGCTAGGCCGACCGCCGCGGTGGACAAGCGACGAAGGGTGCGTCTCATGGCATCGGCTCCAGGATGGATGCAGGGTGTGCCGAGTGTGGTCTAGACCACAACCCGAATCTAGCGGGTGGATTGGGGTAGGTCTAGACCAATGTCACTCTTGGAAATCACCAGTTGACCGGGCGGGTGGTGGGTCCTCGACGGCGGGACGAATCCGACACCGAGGAGGAGATCGCCCAGTTCACCGGGTAAATGACCGGTTGGCGGGCGGTGGCGTCCGGGTGGAGATCTGGGAATTCGCGGTCGACGGGGTGCGGTTGGCGGAGCCGGGGTGCCCGGGGTGCGGACCGGGTGGTCGCTCGCGGGGTTCGCGGCTCGGCGGGATGGGCGTCGGCGTGGTCGAGTCGGGTGACGGTGGGTAGTGAGCCTGTCTTGACCTTTGCTTTGGTTGGACCGGCGAGTTGTCTGGGCGGTCGAGGGGTGGGCTCGTGTGCCGCGGGCGGGCTGACGCGGACCTCGGGTTGGCCTGGCGTGCGCGGGACGCGTCCGAAACCGGCCGCGAATGCTGTGTGGTTTCGAGTCGTCGGATAGTGATGAGTTATCGGCGGGTCGCATTGGCGCTCGGATTGCCGGTGCCCGTTGGCTATGCGACAAGAGGGACCCGTCCTCAAAGGGGCGGCGGGGTGGATGTGGAGTGATCTTTGGGGCGCGGCCGGACCCTGTGGTTGTGGTTGGCCGCGTGTCGGGTCTTGAAGGCGGGGAGACGCCTGTGGACACAAGGGTGTTTGGCGGCTGGGCGGGGTGTGTTCGCCTGTGTGATTCAGGGGAGCGTCTTGGCCGGATTGGGGTGGGGCGTGGTGCGGCTGGGGACCGGACTTGAGGGAGTACACGATTGGGCGGGGTGTGCCGGGGCGGGCGAGGCATGGGGTGCGCGTGTGGTTCCGACGGGTCGGGTGGGCGAAAAACGACCAGGAATTGTCCAGTGATGGGGGTGGGCGGGGGCACTAGGTTGGAGGGCGTCCGCGCATGAGGTGAATGGAGTGCTGCCGTGAGCGACCCCGATGCCGAGCTGCCGCCCTATCGCGGGGTGCTGGTGGTCGACGCCGAGCGGTTCGGGCGCAACACCGACGTCAACCAGGAGCACCTCACCTTCATGATCCCGCAGGTGGTCGAGAACGCCTTCGGGCGGGCGGGCCTGGCCGACGTGTGGGACCGGCGGCTCATGGAGCACGAGAACGGCGACGGGATCGGCGTCGCGTTCGACACCCACCACCTGCCCGCCGTGGTCGACCGCGTGTTCGCGGCGCTGCAGGAGATCCTGGCCGAGCAGGACGTCCGGCTGCGCGCGCGGGACCGGGGACTGCGGTTGCGGCTGCGGGCCGTGCTGCACGTGGGACCGCTGCTGCGTTCCGGGGGCCGCACGCTGGTCAACGCGTACCGGCTGCTGGACACCGACGTGCTGCGCGGGGCGCTGGCCAGGTCGGACCGGGACCTGACCTTCCTGGCCGTCCTGCTCTCGGAGCGGGTGTACGCCGACGTCGTGGCCGAGGGCTACGCCAAGGTGGACGCCCGGCCGGTCGACACGCACAACAAGGAACTCGACACCAGGGCGTACCTGCACGTCCCGGTGCTCTCCGGCGAGTTGCTCGACAACGGGCTCGCCGGTGGCGCGCCCGCGGCGGAGGCCCCCGCCGGGCAGGTGCCGGTGGACGCCGGGGAGCGGTACCGGCCCGTGCACAACGAGATCAGCGGCGGGACCCACCACGGGACCACCATCCAGGTCGGCCACGTGCACGGCGGGCTCAACCAGGGTCGTTGACCCGCGCGGTGGAGCGTCCGCGCGCGGCCTGGAGCGGTCGCGTGAAACGCGGCACCGCGTGGCGGATTGTGTGGTTGGTACGCGCAACTTGATTCCCTACCTTTCCTGCGGTGGGTGACCGCGCGGGTGCGGCCGGTACGCCTCGGACGTGGCGCGTGTCCGGTTTGCTCCACTGTGGACCTATTTCGGTCACCGAATAATTGACCCAG
Source organism: Actinokineospora auranticolor (assembly GCF_041897805.1). Classification (GTDB taxonomy): domain Bacteria; phylum Actinomycetota; class Actinomycetes; order Mycobacteriales; family Pseudonocardiaceae; genus Actinokineospora; species Actinokineospora auranticolor. Next base: position 6,797,333 of record NZ_CP154825.1, on the reverse strand, counting down.
TGAAGAATTCGCTTTCCAATAGGGAAGTTTGTTGCTCTGCGCCGTTCGGTGGGATGGATTAGGGCGTCCGGAAAAAGCGAAACGCGTGGTGCGGCGCAGCGATGTAAGCGTCGCCGGCGTGGTCGGCCCAGGACCCTTTTCATCGAGGACGGTTGATGAGACTCCTTCGCGCCCGCCGGGGGCGTGTGGCGATCAGCGCGGTGGTCGCGCTGGTCATGCTCACGCTGGGACTACCCGGGATCGCCGTGGCCGCGGCGCCTGCCTTCGTGCAGAAGGCCAGCGCCCGCGCGATAGCCACCAGCAAGGCGGTGACCCTGCCCAACGCGGTGGTCGCGGGCAACCGGATCGTCGTGCAGGTGGGGGTGTGGAGCAGCGGCAACGCGACGGCGAAGACCGTCAAGGACGCGGCCAACAACACCTACACCAAGCTCACCGCGGTCACCGCCCCGGACGGCACCGAGCTGAGCGTGTGGAGCGCGCCCGTCGTCAACGGCGGCGGCACCAAGCCCGCCATCACGGTCACCCCGACCGCCAAGGCCGACATCGGCATCGCCGTCGCCGAGTACTCGGGGCTCGCCGCGGCCGCCGACGCCACCGTGGTCGACCAGAAGGCGCAGGCCACCGGCACCAGCACCGTCGCGGGCGTGGTCACCTCCGGGCCGACCCCGCCGACGACCGCGGCGGGCGGGCTCGCGCTCGGGTTCTACGTGGACTCCGGCTTCGGCAAGACCCTGACCGCGGGCAGCGGCTTCACCGAGCGGGTCAACGTCTCGCCCGCCTCCGACATGGAGTTCGTGCTCGAGGACCGGCCCGTCGGCATCGGCGAGCAGCCCAGCGCCGGGGTCACCACGGGCGCGGGCGTGCCGTGGCTGATGGCGACCGTGGTCTTCAAGGGAGCCGACGGCACCGGCGGCGGCGGTGGACCGACCGCGCCGGGCGCGCCGACCTCCGTCGTCGCGCAGGCGGGCAACGGGACCGCCACGCTGAACTGGAACGCCCCGCCCAACGGCGGCAGCCCGATCGTGTCCTACACGATCACCCCGTTCGCCGGGGCGGCCGCGCAGACGCCGATCGTGCTCAGCGGCTCCGCCACGACGCTGCAGGTCCCCAACCTGACCAACGGCACCTCGTACACCTTCACCGTGTCCGCCACCAACAACGTCGGCACCGGCCCGGCGTCGGCACCGTCCAACGCGGTCACCCCGACGGCGTCGCCGCAGGGCCAGTGGTCGGCACCGATGGACTGGCCGTTCGTCGCGGTGCACATGGTCGCCCTCAACAACGGCAAGTACATCCTGTGGGACGGCTGGCACCAGCCCGAGCCGACCTACCTGTGGGACCCGGCCGCCAACACCTTCACCACGATCATGGCGCCGGACAGCATCTTCTGCGCCGCCAACGCCCACCTGCCCGACGGCCGCGTGCTCGTCGTCGGCGGCTACGGCGTGGTCTCCACCGGTGAACTGGGCATCAAGGACACCACGATCTTCGACCCGGCCACCAACTCGTGGAGCCGCGTCGCGGACATGCACTACCCGCGCTGGTACCCGAGCGTCACCGAGCTGCCCGACGGCCGGTACGTGACCATCAGCGGCAACACCGCCGACGCCTACACCTGGGCCGAGCACCCCGAGGTCTACGACCCGGGCAACAACACGTGGACGGTGCTGTCCAACGTCAACACCTCGCAGATCCACGAGGTCGAGTACCCGTTCGCCTACCTCGCGCCCAACGGCAAGGTCTTCACCATGGGCCCGTCCGAGGACGTGTCGTTCTGGCTCGACGTGAACAACCAGACCTGGACCCCGGTCGGCGCCAGCGGCGTGGTCAACGGATCGTCCACCATGTACCGGCCCGGCAAGATCCTCTACAGCGGAGGGTCGAGCACCGTGTCCGACGGCGCCCCGGCGATGGCCAACACCTCGGTCATCGACCTCACCGGTCATCGACCTCACCGCGCCCACCGCCGCCTGGCGGCAGACCTCGCCGATGAACACCGCGCGGGACTTCCACACCCTCACGACCCTCGCCGACGGCAAGGTGCTGGCGGTCGGCGGTTCGCCGTCGAGCGACCAGAGCAAGCTCAACACCAACATCCTCGCCGCCGAGCTCTGGGACCCGGCCACCGAGAAGTGGACCACCGCGGCGTCCATGGCGGTGCCCCGGCAGTACCACCAGACCGCGCTGCTGATGGCGGACGGTCGCGTGCTGGTCGCGGGCGGCGGGCACCACATCAGCGCCACCGTGCCCGGCCAGTTCTCCGCCCAGATCTACTCGCCGCCCTACCTGTTCAACGGGGCCCGGCCGACGATCACCGCCGCCCCGCCGTCCACGGCGTACGGCCAGACGATCTCGGTGAGCACCCCGGACGCCGCGTCGATCAGCGCGGTCAACCTGGTGTCGGTGGGCGCGAACACCCACCAGAGCGACATGGACCAGCGGTTCGTGCCGCTCTCGTACACCAAGGGCGTGGGCAAGCTCGACATCCAGACGCCCGCGGGCGCCAACCTCGCCCCACCCGGTGACTACATGCTGTTCCTGGTCAACGACGCCGGTGTGCCGTCGGTGGCCAAGACCGTGCGGATCCTGCCGTCGATCACCGCACCGTCCGCCCCGTCCGCGGTCGCCGCGGTGGCGGGCAACGGCTCGGCGACGGTGAGCTGGTCGGCCCCCGGCGACGGCGGCAACGCCATCACCGGCTACACCGTCACCCCGTACATCGGGGAGGCCGCGCAGACCCCGGTCGCCGTGACCGGGACGTCCGCCCAGGTCACCGGGCTCGCGAACGGGACCACCTACACGTTCCGGGTGACCGCGACCAACGCCATCGGCACCAGCGCCCCCTCGCTGGCGTCCAACCCGGTGACCCCGACCGCGACCCCGACACCCGGGTTCGTGCAGAAGGCCACCGCGCGTGGACCCGGCGCCGAACGCGCGGTGACCACGCCGTCGGCGGTGCAGGTCGGCGACCGGATGGTCGTGCAGGTCGGCATCTGGAACACCGTGGGCTCCCGGGCCACCGGCGTCCGCGACTCGGCGGGCAACGTCTACACGAAGCTGTCGAGCACGGTCGGCACGGACAACACCGAGCAGAGCGTCTGGACCGCGCCGATCACCGCGGGCGGTGGCGCGCCGCTGACCGTGACCGCCTCGGCCTCGGGCACGGCGGACATCGGCGTCGGGGTCGTCGAGTACTCCGGCCTGTCCCTGGCCGCGGGCACGGGCGCGGTCGACCAGATCAAGTCGGCGACCGGCACCACGGCCGTGGCCTCCTCCGGGCAGACCGCGGCGACCACGGACGGGGACCAGCTGGCGGTCGGGTTCTACCTGGACTCCGGTTTCAGCCGGAACCTGACACCGGGCGCGGGCTTCACCCAGCGGCTCAACTCCTCGCCCGCCGGGGACATGGAGATGCTGATCGAGGACCAGCCCGCCGTCCTCGGCGCCCGCCCGAACGCGACGGTCAACAGCGCGACGAGCACGCCGTGGATGGTGACCACCGTCGTGTTCAAACACGGCTGACCACCTCGGACGGGGCCGGCTCCGGCCGGTCCCGTCCGGCGGTCGACCGCTGGTCGAGCGCTCAATGGCTGAAGTGGACCCCGGCGGGCGGCCGGGGCTCCCCGGTGGACGCCCGCGGTACCGAGGAAACAACGGTGCCGGTTGCGGCGATGTCGACGGCAGTACGGGACCTCGGTGTGGGGCCCCGGGTGTGGCACGGGGTCCGCGGATACCGGTGTCGCGCGTGGAGCGGTGCGACGGCCCGGGTGGGGCGCCCGGTTCGGTGGTGAGCGCGTTGCGGGTTGGGCTTAGCGCCCTGGCTGCGGGGTCGGTGTAGACGACATGGTGGGCGGTGCCGAAGTCATGGGCGGATTCGAGCGGTTCGGCGAGACGGAACTCGATGGGCACGACTGGTCCTCTGCGCTTGGGCGGACTGGTTGGCTCGACGGGGTGGAGCGGTTCGACATCGATCTGGGCGAGTGGGTCGGTGAGGGGAACGCGCCCGCCGCGGCGGCGGACGAGGCCGTTGTGGACGAGCAGGTCGGCTATGTGGACTGGGTCGGCGCCATCGCCATGGTCGGTCGGCAGGAGTGGCGTTCCGACACCTGGTGACGGGTCGTTGCCGTTCGGGTTGGCCGAGCGCGTGGGCGGTGCACCCGGCGGTGGTCGTCGGGTTTCCGCTTCGCGTCTCGGAGGTGGTAGTGCCTTGGTCTGTCGGTGCTGGCGGCGTTCCCGCTCGTCGTGATGGGTTGCTCCGGGTTTGGGGTGGCCGAACGTGTCGGTGGCGCACCTGGCGGTGATCGTCGGGTCGCCGCGTCTCGTGGGCGGGCTGGGGCGTTGGCGCCTTGATCTGTCAGTGGGAGTTCGGGCTCCTCGTGGTGGGTCGTTTCGGCGGTTTGAGGTGGCCGAACGCGTCAGCGGCGCACCTGGCGGCGGTCGTCGGGTGCCCGCCCCGCGTTTCGGGGTGGTTGGGTTCGAAGCGTCAGGCTGGGTCGGTGTTCTCACCTTGGGCGGTCGGTAGGAGTGGCGTTCCGACACCTGGGGACCGGTCGGCTTGGTCGTACGCGTCCGCGGTTGTGGGGTGGGCTGCGGAGGTGGGCCGGGTGATGGCACCAGGTCTGCCGCTCAGGCTGTTGTGGACAAGCGGGTCGGCCATCGGGACCGGGTCGGCGCGGTTGCCGGGCGGGCGTTCGGGTACGTGGTCGGGTTGGGGAGGTGGGCTGGGTGACCGGTGGTGCTGTGGTCGAGCGGGAGGCCGGTGGGCCTGGTCGGGTCTCCTTGTGGCGGCGGCCACGGGGTCGGGGCATGGTCGGCGCGCTCGTGGTGGCGGCCGTTTCCACGCAGGTCTGGTTGTTCAGCGCACCCGGGGACAGCCCCGCGGACGCCGTCAGCGGGTACTTCCGGGCGGCGATCGACGAGGACTGCGGCACGGCGTTCGGGCTGTTGACCGCGCCCGTCGTGGGCAGCTACGGCACGGTGGACCGCCTGTGCGAGCGGGCCAAGGCCGACACGCTGCTGTCCTTCCAGGTGGGGGACACCACCATGACGGCGGAGGGGGCGAAGGTCACCGTGACGCTGGTCCGGCCCAATCTGACGCTGGTGGACGTGGCGACGATGGTGCAGGTAGATGGGCATTGGCGGATCGCTTCCTTCGAGGTCATCTCGTCCGATCGCGGGCACGGGCGGCCCTGAGTCCCGAGTGGACGGTCGCGGTCGCTCGACCGGGATGAAGCCAGTTTGCCGAGCAGGCAAGTGGGTGGCCAGACGAAAGGGCTGGGCTGTGGATAACTCGAGGGTATGTGGATGAATCGCCGGATTTGGTTCGCGCGAACCGGCGCCTTGAGGCCGCTGATTGGGGCCGGAATCGCTTCTGGTGCCGTAGTAGCCGTGGGAGTCTCCGCCGCCGCTCCGCCTCCCGTAGTGGGCTTGCCGGATGCGGGTGCCTTCGTGCGGATGGCGCTACCCGGCGCTCGGGTGGTCGCAGAGGTTGCGGCTGTTGGGGTTGTGGGCGCGCTGGTTCTTGCCGCGCTGCTGGCGTCGACGGGTGATGACCGGGACAAGGCGGTGCGGGTCGCGGGGCGCTTGGCGGGTTGGTGGGCGATTCTGTCCGCGTTCATGGTCGTGTTGACCGTCGCTGACGCGTTGGGACAGGGCATTCCCGAGGTTTTCCGCGTCTTGGGTCCTGCGGTTGGTCGGCTCTCGGTGGCGCTTGCTTGGCTCGTAGTGGCGAATTTGGCTGCGTTGGTGTGGGTCGGTAGTCGGCTCGAGTTGCCGCCGGGGTGGCTCTTGGCCGGTGCGATCGTTGGTGTGGCGCCGGTAGCGCTCACCGGACACTCTTCGTCCGGTGGTGACCACGACATCGCGAGTGACAGCCTTATGCTGCATGTCATCGCGATGTCCGTGTGGGCCGGTGGGCTTGTCGCGCTGTTGGCAGTTGCGCGGCGCTCTTACGGCGCGACTGCTGCGCGGACCTACTCCGCAATCGCGCTTGCCTGCTGGATTGCGGTCGTAGTGACCGGACTCGTCAACGCGTCACTACGGCTCGCGGTCGATGAGCTTGGCACGCGCTACGGGTTGCTCGTAGTGGCGAAGCTGGCCGCTGCGATCCTCTTAGGCGGGTTTGGCTACCTGCACCGGCAGCGCACACTACGACAGCTGGACAGCGCGCAAGCGCGGCCCTTCCTGCGGTTGGCGGCCGTTGAGGTGCTGCTCATGTTGGTCACCATTGGTCTCGCGGTTGGGCTTAGTCGGACGCCCAGTCCTCTTGGCGCGCGGCGTCGGCTGTCGGCTACCGAGGTCCTTATCGGTTTTCCGCTGCCTGACCCTCCCAGCCTGGGGCGGCTTCTTGCCGGGTGGCGTCCTGACCTTGTCTTCGGCACTCTCGCTGTCGCAGCTGCGGTCTGGTACCTCTACCGGGTGGGCCGACGGACGGAGCCGTGGCCGGTGGAGCGGACCGTCGCGTGGTTAGCCGGGTGCGCGGTGTTGTTCATCGCCACCTGTTCCGGGCTTGGCGAGTACGAACCGGCGGTGTTCAGCGCGCACACGGTGGTTCGGCTGTTGGTCGGGTTGGTGGCACCCGCGTTGCTCGCTCTTGGGAAGCCGCGTGCGTTGTTGGGGCCGGTGCGGGTGTGGTTGCCGCGTCCGGAGGTTGCCGCGTTCGCGGCATCGGCCATTCCTGTTGTCTTGTACGGGTTTGGTCTCTATGACGGTCTTGCGGGACAGCACTGGGCGCGGTTGGTGATCCTGGGGTGCTCTCTTGCGGCCGGGGTGGCGCTCTTTGCTCGGACCAGTCGCACGCCGGTTGTCGTAGTGGCGCTTGCGCATGGTCTTACCGGGTTGGTGCTGTTGTGCCGTGAGACGGCGTTGGGGCGTGGGTTCTACTCACGGCTGGCGTTGGAGTGGCCGCATGACGTCAACGGGGACCAGGTGTTGGCGGGGTGGGTCACGTTGGGGGTCGCGGTGGTGGTTGCTGGTTATGCGGTGCGGCCCGCGGTGGTCAAGCCTTTGCTCGGTGTGCCCAGCCGTACAGGGTAACCGCGCCGAGTGTGGTGATGGCCAGGATTGACGCGATGGCCGCGATGGTGGGTGGGGCCAGTGGTGACACGCCGGTGATGGACTCGACGCCGACCAGGGTGATCAGGGTGCTGTATGCGGCGATGGCGGTCCAGACCAGTCGCATGTGGTTGTGAATTGTTGTCCGGTCGAGGAGCCAGGCTAGGGCTGGGACGACGAGGATGGCGTGCATGGCTACCGCGTGCAGGGGCTTGAGGGAGCCCGCGGTGGTGTAGGCCAGGTCCGGGTTGCCTGAGCGGGATGCGATGACGCCTTTAGCGATCATGGCTGCGCCGGTGGCGAGCGCTATGAGGAGAGCGGCTAGCCCGAACCGTACCGCCAAGCGCATTGTTGGTGTTGTATTGCGGGCGCCGGTTGTGGCGGCGACGGTGAGGGCGATCGAGGTGAGGACCAGGACGCCGCCGCCTGCGGCGAGGGTCATGGAGACGGCGGTGTCCTGGGGGGTTTCGAAGTTGAAGTGGGAGGGGACGCCGCGCCAGGCCTGGGTGGTGACGAGGATGACCTCGATGATGCTGGCGGTGGCGAAGAGGGCCAGGAGTGGGGTTCGGCGTTTGATGGTCAGGTAGGAGGTCGCCCAGGTGACGGTGGCGAGGGTCAGGCCGAAGGAGAGGCCGAAGGTGGCGGCTTTGCGGAGGGAGAGGGGGCCTTCCCAGGTGCGGCCGGTGGTCAGGAGGACGGCGACGTGGACCAGGCCGCTGAGGATGAGGGCGGCGCTGATCAGGTAGGCGGCCTTCTCGGTTCGGCGGGCTCGGGTCCACAGGCTGCGCATGGGCAGAGTGTTGCGCGGGGTGGCTTAGAGGTTCTTCAGGATGGGTTGGGTGCGCTGGAGTTCTTGATGGGGGCGGGTGGCTGGGCGCGTCTGGGGTGAGGCGCCTTGGGCTTGGGGTGGGCCCGCGTTGAGGGGCGGCTCTTGTCGGGCGGGGCTCGGGGCGGGATGGTTCTTGATCTTGGCATGCCTCCGGCCCAATGCCACTAACTTACGGAGCATCGTTGCAGGTCAACGGCATCTTGAGGGGTGCCGTGCGAGAGGCAGGCGGCACGTGCGACGACGCCCTGCGGCACACCATAGTTCCATGGCCCGCATTGGGGCATCGAGCGAACACGCAACCCACTGTCGCAAGTGGACTTGATCCGAGTGTTCCAGAGGTCGATCGCCAATCGCTTAGACCGATACTGGCCAGCGAAAACGCGCTAAGTTAGTGGCATTGTGCCTCCGGCCCCCGAAATCCATTCTAGCGGTGGGGGGTGACAGTTTCGGACGATAATGATCAAGGTTGTGGATAGGTGTTGCGGGGCGAATGGGATGGCATGGAGGGGAGAGGTGGAGCGAGGGGATGGCGAAGAGAGGGGAGCGAGGAAGGGGTGAAGCGAGGGGGAAGTGGGGAAGAGGGGGTGATGCCAGGAGGGCAGGGTGACGTAGGGGCGAGATGGGGCCGGCGACGCGGGGCGGGGGATGTGTCGAGGGAGGCTCGGGATCGAGGAGGGGAGAGGTGGAGCGAGGGAGTGGAGGACAGAGGTAGAGCGAGGGGAATGGCGAAGAGGAGGGGGCAGAGAGGGGGTGATGAGAGAGAAGTGGGGAAGTGGGTGGCGCCGAGGGGGAAGGGAAAGGGGAACGTGTGGCGTAGGAGCGAGATGGGACTGGAAGACGCAGGGGCGGATGGGGTGTGCCGAGGAGAGGCTCGGGGGAGAGGAGAGGAGAGGAGAGGAGAGGAGAGGAGAGGAGAGGAGAGGAGAGGAGAGGAGAGGAGAGGAGAGGAGAGGAGAGGAGAGGAGAGGATGATCTTGATATGCCTCCGGCCCCCGAAATCCATTCTAGTGGGGAGGGGTGACAGTTCTCGGAGAAGCTGATCTTGGCTGTGGATAACTCCGGCGGGGGTGGGGATGGTTCTGGGAACGGCACCCTACGTTTGGACGCTGGTGTTGGGGTGGGGTTGGCGGCTTGGTTGGGGGGATGCGCAGACTCCTTGGGGTGGTTGCCGGGTTGTCCGTTGCCGTGTTCGGGTTGGGGGTGCCTGCGGCGGCTGAGGTGGGTGGCCAAGGGGATGTGGGGGGCTCCGGCGGGCGGTATCTGGGTGCCGTCACGTTGGTGACCGGGGATCGGGTCTCGGTTCGGGAGTTCGGGGATCGGCTCGTTCCGGCCGTTGATCCCGGGCCTGGGCGGGAGCACGTGCAGTTCGCTACGGCCGGGGTGGGGGATCGGCTGGATGTGGTGCCTTCGGATGCCTGGGGTGGGTTGCGGGAGGGGGTGCTTGATCCGCGGTTGTTCGATGTGGCCGCGCTGTTGCGGGGTGGGTATGGGGATGGGGATCGGGACGATGTGCCGCTGATCCTGCCTGCGGGGGCGCCCGGGGTTGGGGTGGCGTTGGGGGCTGTGGGTGGGAAGGCCGTTGCCGTTCCCAAGGGGGATGTGGCGGGGTTTTGGGAAGAGCTGGCCAGGAACCGGGGTGGGGGGCGGGTTTGGCTCGATGGGATGCGTCGGCCCAGCCTTGATGTGAGTGTGCCGCAGATCGGGGCGCCTGCCGCCTGGAAGTCGGGGTGGACGGGGAAGGGGGTGCAGGTCGCGGTGCTCGATACCGGGATCGATGCGACTCACCCGGACTTGCGTCGGCGGATCGCGGCGTCGAAGGACTTTACGGGGGAGGGGGGGTGAGGATGCCGACAAGGACGGGCATGGGACGCATGTCGCGTCGACGATCGCGGGGACCGGGGCGGCGTCCAGTGGGAAATACGTGGGGGTGGCGCCGGATGCTCGGTTGCTGGTGGGGAAGGTTTGCGGGAGCTGGGGGTGTCCTGAGTCGGCGATCTTGGCGGGGATCCAGTGGGCGGTGGACTCCGGTGTCAAGATCATCAATCTGAGCTTGGGTGGGACCGATTCCGAGGCTGTGGATCCGTTGGAGGAGGCGGTGAATCGGTTGAGTGATCGTGCCTTGTTCGTTGTGGCGGCGGGGAACGATGGTGGGTATGGGGCTGAGACGGTGTCGTCGCCTGCCAGTGCGGACGCGGCGTTGGCGGTGGGGGCGGTGGACAAGTCCGATCGGATGGCGAGTTTTTCCGGGCGGGGGCCTCGGGTGGGGGATGCCGGGGTCAAGCCGGAGATCGTGGCGCCGGGGGTGAACATCACGGCTGCTCGGTCGAAGTACTCGGCGTTGGGGAAGAAGCGGGATCGGTATGTCTCGCTTGGGGGGACGTCCATGGCTACGCCGCATGTGGCTGGGTCGGCTGCCTTGTTGTTGCAGCGGCATCCGGAGTGGACTGGGCAGCGGTTGAAGGCGGCGTTGGTGGCGTCGGCCAAGCGGTTGGATGGGGTGGGGGCGTTTGAGCAAGGGGCGGGGCGGGTTGATGTCTCGCGTGCGGTGAACCAGGTTGGGTATGCCGAGCCCAGTGTGGTGTCGGTGGGGCGGCAGAGTTGGCCGCATGAGGATGATCCGGTTGTGGTGAAGGAGGTTTCGTACGTCAATACGGCGGATGTGCCGTTGGTGTTGAGGTTGTCGGTGGAGGGGGGAACGGCGGGATGGGGAGCGGCGGGAAGAGGAGTGCCGGAGAGGGGCGCGGCTGAAGGATGGGCTGCGGATGGGGGAGCGCCGAAGGGGGGAACGCCGGAGAAGAAGGCGGGGAGGGGAGTGTTGGAAGGGGGAGTGCCGGAGGGGATGTTTGTGCTTTCCGGGCGGGAGATCACCGTGCCGCCGCGGGGGAAGGCGGGGGTCAAGGTCGCGGTGGATACGAGGTTGGGGGACGTGGAGGGGGTGCATAGTGCGTGGATCGTGGCCGAGGGGGGTACGGAGAGGATCACTACGCCGGTCGCGGTTGATCGGGAGGCGGAGAGTTATGACTTGGCGGTGAAGGCGTTGGATGACAAGGGGGTGGTGACGGATAGCAATTACACTTTGCTGTGGGGGGTGGACGCGTATCGGTTCCGTCCTATTTGGACTATGGGTGGGGCTGGGAAGGTTCGGGTTCGGCGGGGGACTTATCATGTGGATACCGTGGTTTCCACGTATTTGCCGGATGGGTTGATCGCGTCGCGCAAGGTTGTGCGGCCTTCGGTGTCGGTTACCGGGGATACTGCTGTGGTGTTGGATTCTGGGGCGGCGCGGCAGATTCGGGTGGAATTTGCGCGGGCGGGGGTGCGGTCGCGGGCTGTGGGGGCCGGTTATGCGCGGCGGATGCCTTGGGGGAATTTGTATGCCGGGATTATCGGGGACAGTTTGGATCGGATCTACACGGCGCAGGTTGGGGGGCCTGTGTCCACTGTGGTGGCCGATATCGGAGGCGGGTTCTATGTTCCCGATGCTGCGGGTGGGGTCGAGGGGTCTACGGTGACGTACAACCTCGCCTGGTTCCAGGCCGGGGAGTTGCCTACGGGGTTCAGTCGGCGGGTTGAGGACGAGCCGTTGGCTCGAGTTGAGTCGACCTATCGGCAGGTGCAGAACAAGCGGTCTGGGACGAAGTTGTGGTTGGTGTCGGATCCGGTGTTCCGCAGTGGGTCGGGATATGGGTTGCCGGTGGCGCTTCCGTTGACGCGTACGGAGTTCTATGACCCGAGGGCGGGTGATTGGGCGGTGGAGTTCCAGCAGTGGCGGGTGGTGCGCAAGCAGATCGTCACCGACTTCGTGTCAGGGGACGAGAAGGTGCGGCATGAGCCTGGGCAGGTCTACCGCGAGGACTGGAACTCGGCGGTGATCGGGCCCGGGTTGCCGCGCAACGGGCTCGCGGTGCGGATCAACGACACGATCTCGCTGGGGGTGCCGCTGTTCACGGACTCGCCGCGGCGGGTGGGTAGTTCGACGATCGAGTCGGCGGCCACCGCGCTCTACCGGGACGGGCAGTTGGTCGGGCAGACGAACCAGCCGGGGCAGGGGGTGTTCGAGGTGCCGGAGCAGTCGGCGTCCTACCGGTTGGAGACGACGGCTTCGCGGGCGGCGCCCTTGAGTCCTCGGGTGTCGGCGGTGTGGAGCTTCACGTCGGCTCGGCCTCAGGCGCGCAAGGGTGGGGTGCAGCTGCCGCTGCTGGCGGTTCGGTTCGGGCCGGAGGGCTTGGACTCGCGCAACCATGCGACGGGGCGGTCCGTACGGACTACGGTTCAGGTGGGGCGTCAGCCGGACCTGCCTGCCGTGCCGATCGTGCAAACGACCGTGTCCGCGTCCTTCGATGATGGAACGACCTGGGTGGACGTGCCGGTGGTTGACGGCGTGGTGACCGTGACCCACCCGCGCGGCACCAGGTTCGTGTCCCTGCGGGCGAAGGCGGTCGACGCGCAGGGGAGCGCGGTGGAGCAGACGGTGGTCCGCGCCTACGGGACCTGAGGTCCGGTCGTCCGATGAGTCTACTGTGGACCAGTGGACTTCTCGGACCACCAAGGCTTCCACCATCCGGTCGGTGGCGGTGCGCCGGTGGGCGGCTACGCGCCGGTCGCAACCGAGCCACAACCCCCGTGCGCTGTGCTCGAGCCTCGCTGTGGTTTCCCTGATCCCAGGAGGCTTTTCGAGATGAGCTCGCGAACGCGGAGGTTGGGCAAGAGAGTGGCGGTGGCCGCCGCGGCGGTCGCCGTGGTGTCCTCCGGCATCGGTGGGGCGGGCCCGGTGTCGGCGGCGCCGCCCGCGCCGACCAAGATCGGCGTGGTGCAGTACGCGGGCACCGCCGCCGCCGTGCCCGACAGCTACATCGTCGTCCTGGCCGACGACAACGCCTCGGCCGACGTGGTGAAGCGCCGGGCCACCGAGATCACCCAGAAGTACGGGGTGACGGTGACGGCTTCCTACTACACCGCCCTGCGCGGGTTCGCGGTCAAGGGCTCGGAGGACGCCGCGAAGCGGATCGCCACCGACACCGCGTACAAGCTCATCGCCCAGGACCAGGAGGTGACCACGCAGGCGCTGGCCGTGCAGGTGGGGCCGCCGTCGTGGGGCCTGAACCGGATCGACCAGCGGTCGCTGCCGCTGGACACCAAGTACCACTACCCGAACACCGCGCCGTCGATCTACGCCTACATCATCGACACCGGCATCCGGTACACGCACCAGGAGTTCGGCGGCCGGGCCATCTACGGCATCGACACCATCGGCGGGACCTTCCCGCCCGGCAACGACTGCAACGGCCACGGCACGCACGTCGCCGGGACCGTCGGCGGCACCACGACCGGTGTGGCCAAGCAGGTGCAGCTGGTGTCGGTGCGGGTGCTCGACTGCGCGGGCGCGGGCACGTACGCCGGTGTCATCGCGGGCGTCGACTGGGTCACCAACGACACGATCCTCAACGGGCGCAAGGCCGTGGCGAACATGAGCCTCGGCGGCGGCACCTTCGCGCCGCTGAACATGGCGGTGACCAACTCGGTCGCGGCCAACGTGCACTACTCGGTGGCGGCGGGCAACTCCAACGCCAACGCCTGCTCGTTCTCGCCCGCGAGCACGCCCGCGGCGACGACGGTCGGTTCCACGGACCCCAACGACGCGCGGTCGTCGTTCTCGAACTGGGGACCGTGCGTGGACCTGTTCGCGCCGGGCCGCAACATCGTGTCGGCGTGGGCGACCGCGGACAACGCCTACCAGACGTTGAGCGGGACGTCGATGGCCTCGCCGCACGTGGCGGGCACGGCAGCCCTGTGGCGGCAGCGGTTCCCCGGTGACACCGCCTGGCAGACGGCCACCGCGCTGGCGGGCAACGCGACGCCCGGTGTCGTGGTCGGCCCGGGTGCCGGGTCGCCGAACCTGTTGCTGTTCATGGGGATGGTCCCGGCCTGAGGCTGAGGGGTGAGGTGACCGTGCCCGGCGGGGGCATCCGCCGGGCACGGTTTTCCCCTACGCGGTGGCCTCTTCGCGTTGGCGTTCGAGGCCGGACTGGGTGCGCAACGGGGTCTCCTTGATGGCGGCGATGGCCACGACCGTGATGATCGACAGGGCGGCGGCGATCAGGAGGATGGTGGCGGTGCCGTCCCCGTAGGCCGCGCGGACGATGTCGGCGACGAACGGCGGGAGTTCGTTCAGGGAACCGATTCCCGCGCTGCCCGTGCCCGCCGGGACGGTGACGCCCGCCTCGGTGAGCCCCTGCGCGGTGAGGTCGCCGACGCGGGAGGCGAGGATCGCGCCGAGCACCGACACGCCGACGGTTCCGCCCAGCGAACGGAAGAACGCGACCGTGGAGCTGGCGGCGCCGAGGTCGCTCGGCGCGACGGCGTTCTGCACGACCAGCACCAGGTTCTGCATCGTCATGCCCATGCCGACCCCGAGGACGAACAGGAACACGCCCATGACGGCCATGTCGGTGGTGTGGTCGATCGTGCCCAGCAGGCCGAAGCCCGCCACCATCAGCACCGCGCCCGCGACCAGGAACGCCTTCCAGCGGCCGAGTCTGGTGATCAGGATGCCGGACAGCGTCGACGACAGCATCGAGCCGACGATCATCGGCAGGGTCAACAGGCCCGCTGCGGTCGGGGAGTACCCGCGCGCGATCTGGAAGTACTGACCGAGGAAGACCGCGCCGCCGAAGAGCGCGGTGCCGACGGCGATGCTGGCGACGGTGGCCAGCGCGGTGGTGCGGTCGCGGAACAGGCGCAACGGGATGATCGGCTCGACCGCGCGCGACTCCACCCAGATCGCGAGGGCGAGCAGCGCGACCCCGGTGCCCGCGAGGAGCAGTGACGTGCCGGAGCCCCAGGCGAACTCGCCGCCCGCCAGCGTGATCCAGATCAGCAGGTCGCTCACGCCCGCGGCGATCAGCGCGGCGCCCAGGTAGTCGACCTGCACCGCGCGCTTGGCGACCGGCAGGTTCAAGGTCCGCTGCACGACGAGCAGCGAGACGACCGCCAGCGGTACGCAGACGAAGAAGCACCAGCGCCAGCCCAGCCAGCTCGTGTCCACGATGACGCCGCCGAGCAGCGGGCCCGCGACGGTCGCCACGGACATGACGGCGGCGATCGGGCCGCTGTACTTGCCGCGCTCGCGGGGGCTGATCATCGCCGCGATCACGATGACCACCAGGGACTGCAGCCCGCCGAGGCCGAGGCCCTGCAGCGCGCGCCAGACGATGAGCGTGTCGACCGACTGGGCGAAGCCCGCGAGGACCGAGCCCGCGGTGAAGACGCCGATGGCGAGCTGGACCAGGAGCTTCTTGCTGACGAGGTCGGAGAGCTTGCCCCAGATCGGGGTGCTGGCGGTGGAGGCGAGCAGGGCGGCGGTGATGACCCAGGTGTACTGGCGCTGGGAGCCGTGCAGGTCGCGGATGATCGTGGGCAGGGCGTTGGACACGATGGTGGACGACAGGAACGCGGTGAGCATCGCCAGCAGCAGGCCGGTGAGCGCCTCGATGACCCTGCGGTGGTCCATCCGTCCGGTCTCCTCGGCGGACATCGGTTCAGGGGGCACGGCTGGACTCCTTGGTGGTTACGGGGTGTGGGCGCGGTGGACGTCGTCGGTGAGCCTGCGCAGGGCGGTGAGGAGCGCGGTCGCGTCGTCCTCGGACCAGGTGCGGAGGGCGGTGACGAGTAGCTCGGCGTGGCGTCTTTGGAGCTCGGCGAGGCGGGCCTGACCGGCGTCGGTGAGGCTGAGGAGCCAGGCGCGGCCGTCATGCGGGTCGGGGCGTCTCGCGACGAGGCCGTCCCTGGTCAGGAGGGTGACCTGGCGGCTGATGACGGAGGGGTCGACGGCCAGGAGGCAAGCGACTCGGCCCAGGCGTTGCTCGCCCGCGCGGTCGAGGAGGGTCAGGACGGCCACGGCGGACTGGGACTCGTCCGGGTGGTTGTGGTGGATGGTGCGGCCGAGTCGGAGGATCGCTCGGAGCGCGTCGATGAGGCCGGTGGCGGTCTCGGTGGCGATCATGCCGCCTCCCCGGGGAAGTTGATAGTTGCAACCATAAGGCGGTTGGTTGGTGTATGCAACTACTTCGTGGGGTGGTGGCGGTCACGGAGGGGGCGGGGGTGGTGGTGTTGGGCTGGTGGGAGGGCGATGAGGCGGCTGGGGTGAGGGCGGGAAGGAGGGCGCTGAGGCAGGGGGCGCGCGGTCACGTTGGGTGCGGAGAGGGAATCGGTGAACCGGAGGGCTGGGTGGGGAAAGAGGAGAGGTGGGGGCGCGGTGCGCGGAGGTGAGGACCCGGCGGGGAGCGCGGAGCGGCAGGCGGCTGGGGGTGAGGAGGTGGGCGGGGGAATCGGTTGGGGAGGAGGGCTGGCGGTGCGCCGGGGGGTGGGGAGGGGAGCTATGGGATTGGGGTCGGGGACAAGGGGCGAGGGGGAACTCGGTGCGGGGAGGGGAAGGCGAAGAAGGTGTGGGAGGTGCGTTGTGGAGAGGCCGGAGGGCAGGCGTGGAAGAGGGAAGCCATCGGTGGGTCAGCGGCGGGTGCTGAGCGGGATGGAAGGAGGGATGGCGGCCTAGTGGAGCGGCAGATGGGGAGTTTGGCGGGCCGGCCAGGTGGGAGAAGTGGGCGCGCGGTGCGGGCTGAGAAGGGGGAGCGAGGCGGGGTGGCAGAGAAGGAGTGGGCGATGTGAGGGTGGACCGGCGGGTGGGGCAGGGCAGTGGCGCGGCGCGGGACGGAAGGCGTGGGTGCGGCGGGATGGCTGAGCAGGAGAGGGGCATGTTGAGGGCGTGGACCGACGGGGCTGTGCGGAAAGCGAGGCGGGGAGTTCGGCGGGGTGACCGAGCAGGGAAAGGTGAAGGGCGGACCGGCGGGTGAGGCTGGCGGCGGGGAAGCGGGTGCGGCGGAGAAGGGGGCAGGGAAGGGGGAAGCGGGTGCGGCGGAGTGGCCAAGCAGGACGGGGCGGGGTTGGGGTCGGAGGTGAGAGCGGGGCGCTCGTCAGGTGATGTCGGAGTCGCCGAGGTTGTGGAGGAGGGTGGTGAGGGATTCGATGTCTTCCACGGGCCAGGTGGACAGGGCGGTGCGCCAGCGGGTGCGTTGGGCGGCCAGGACGGCTGTGACGCGGCCCCGGCCGTTCTCGGTGAGGGTGACCAGGCGGGCGCGGGCGTCGGCGGGGTCCGTGGCGCGTTCCAGCAGCCCCAGGCGGGCCGCTGCGTCCACCTGGCGGGTCACCGTGGACTTGTCCAACCCCATGGTCGAGGCCAGTTCGGACATCCGCAGCTCACCGGCGTGGAACAGGAGCACCAACAGCGGGTACGCCGTGGGGTCCAGCTTCGGGTGGATGGCCCTGGCCGACGTCCGGGCGACCGTGCGGCCGCGGCGCCAGAGGGCGGCGAGTTCCGCTTCCAGGGCTGGTAGGGCGTCCTCGGCGCTCAGGGGTCCGCCTGCCTTTCCGGGTGTGTCCTGCAATTGCACGGCGGGCGACGAAGGATTGCCGTGTTCGCATGGGTGGGATGCCAATGGTAGTCCCGGGCCACCCAAGTGGACTGTTTCGCCTGGGCCGTTCAGGGGAGAGTCGCGCCAAGCCGACCACACCGCTCGGACAGGTGCGAAAGTGACACCGGCAAAGTCTGTCGACCACGGGGATCGGTGGGCCGATGACACTGGCGAGCCGGTGGCCCCCGGCGAGTCTGCTGGGTGGTCTGGACGACCGCGTCCGCCGGGACATGCTGTCCCTCGGCCAGTCCGTCCGGGTGCGCGACGGTGACCGCCTCCTCCGCGCGGGGGACCCGGCCACCCACGTCTACCTGCTGCTGCTCGGCTGGTTCAAGGTGCACGCCAGCCGCGCGACGGGGGACGAGGCGCTGATCGCCGTGCGGTCGGGGGGTGACCTGGTCGGCGAGTTGGCGGCCTTCGACGCCAAACCCCGGGCCGTGTCGGTGCGGGCGGTCGGGCCGGGCGTGGTGCGGCGCATCGAGCGCGAGGACTTCCTCGCCTTCCTCACCGCGCACGGCGGCGCGTTGCGGGCCGTTTTGCGTGCCGTGTCGGCGAAGCAGCGGTGGACCACGCGCAGGCTCTCGGAGCTGACCGGGGCCGCCGTCGACCGGCGCGTCGCCTGCGTCCTGGCCGAACTGGTCGAGAAGGACCCGCCGCCGGACAGCGGCGGCACCGTGCCGGTCCGGCTGAGCCAACCCGAACTCGCCGCGCTGTCGGGGACGTCGGTGCCGTCCGTGCAGCGCGTGCTGCGCCGGTTCCGCAAGGACGGTCTGGTCGAGACCCGCTACCGGCGGGTGGTCGTCACCGACGTCCCGGCGCTGGTCAGGTACGCCGGCGTGGAGTCCTTTGTGGACATCTTCACGACGACCGCAGAGCCGCGTTGATGCTGCCCGCCAGCGCGGTCGCCGCCCGCGCCAGGGTGTGCCAGTCGACCCGCTGCTCGCGCTCGCCGGAGTTCTCCCTGGCCACCGCCCAGGCGCGCTGCCGGTCGACCAGGTCGGCGAACAGCGGCTCGTAGGCGGCGTCGAGCAGCTTCCACGCCTGCCGCACCACCACCCCCGCGCAGCCCTCCACCACCTGGTCCAGCGCGTCCCCCGCGACCACGGCCGGGAGCCTGCTCTCCGCGTCGCCGCCGCGGGCCACCACCTCGCCCAGCACGCCGTCCTCCGACGAGGCTGCCACGCGCAGCGTCAGCGCGCCCATCGGCCGCGCGGCCTCGCCGTCCGGGTGCAGCCGCCGCACCTCGGACTCCAACCAGGATGCGTCGGAGGTGAAACCGGACAGGATGAGCCGCTCGGTCCGCTCCGCCTGCGCCACCAACTCCGCGCGCAGCAGGTCGACCAGCTCCCCGCGCCACCAGGTCTTCGCGTCCAGGGTCCGCGCCCGCTCGGCGCGCAGCCTGCCCAGGGCCGCGACTCGGGCCGTGCGCAGCGTGTCCCCGACCCTCCCGATCAGCCCCAGCTGCCGCGCGGCCAGCTGCGACCGCAGCAGGTCCCACGCCCGGTTCGCACTCGCGTCCGGGTCGAACTCCGCCGACTGGACACTGTGGACGCGCCGGGCGTCGGCGATGGTCTCCGTGGCGCTCGTGGCCATCGCCGTGCACTGGTCGGCGACCTGGGCCGCGATCCGCCGGGCGCGCAGCCGCGCGCGTTCCGGGACCGGCGCCGAGTCGGCGACGAACGACCGGATCGCCGTGCGCGCCGGGTCGTCGGGCGCGGGCCCCGGACCGGACAGCAGGATGACCCGACCCGTGCGGGCGCTGGTGTGGCTGAGCACGCGGCCGCGCTCGGCCGGGCCGACGCGGTCGAGCATGGTGACCACCACGGCGACCGACGGCACGTGCGCGGCGACCGCGTCCTCGAGCAGCCGCGCCTGCGCCGCGCCCCAGACCCCGGTGGCGGGCACGGTCAGCAGCACCCCGTCGGTGTCGGTGACCGCTTCGAGCGGCGGCCCGCCGGGTTCCCACGGGGCCTCGACCACCTCCACGCCGGGCAGTCCCTCGCGGCCGAGCAGCCGGGTGATCAACGTTGTCTTCCCCGCACCCGGCTCCCCGACCACGGTGACCCGCCACGCCTGCCGCTCCCGGCCCGCCGAGAGCCGCTCGACCGCGTTCGCGGTGCGGGTGCGGCCGTGCTCCGCGGCCAGGCGCGCGGCCTCCCGCAACCACCGCGGTGTCATCGTGATGATCTCGCGGCTCTCGATGGTGCCTGCTCCCTCGCGCGTCGCGACCCACTGCGCGACATCATGAGCCGGTTCGCGGGCGCGGATGCCATCACCGGACGGGATCGACCCAACTGCCGCACATTCGACCGTTCGCCGTACGGTTCGCTTACCGTGCGTGGCCGCCGCCAGCGCGTCGCAACCGCGATCCGGCGGCTGGTCGCCGCTAGTGCGGGGCGCGCAGGACGACGTCGAGCAGGCCGGGGTACAGCGCGTCCAGGTCCGCGCGGCGCAGGCTGGTCAGCCGGGCGGTGCCGCTGGGCCGGATCCGGACCACCCCCGCCTCCCGCAGCGTGCGCAGGTGGTGGGTGCGGGTCGACTTGCTGATCGGCAGGTCGATCGAGCCGCAGGCCACCTCGTCGTCGATCCGCGCCAGCTCGCGGACCATGTGCAGCCGCATCGGGTCGGCGAGGGCGTGCAGGACCGGGACGAGGCGGATGTCCTCGCGGTCCGGGTGCGGCAGTTCTTCGGCCATACCGGACATCGTACCCCTTAGTACGACGTCTCTCGTAGTTCGGCTATCGCCGTAGTACGATGAGCGTCGTACCAAATCCCGGTCCAAGGGGGACATCCATGACCGCACGCACGTACCTGCTGGCCGCGGGCGCGTTCACGGTGGGCACCAGCGGGTACATCATCTCCGGGCTGCTCCCGCAGGTGAGCCGCGAGCTGGGCGTCACCACCTCCGTCGCGGGCCAGTTGGTCACCGCGTTCGCCATCGCCTACGCGATCGCCTCGCCGGTCCTGGCCACGGTCACCGGCCGTTGGGAGCGCAAGCGGCTGGCGGTGACCGCGCTGGGCGTCAGCGCGCTGGGCAACGCGCTGTCCGCGCTGGCCCCGACCTACGAGCTGCTGCTGGGCGCGCGGGTGGTCAGCGCGCTGGGCGCGGCGGTGTTCACCCCGGTGGCCGTCGCCGTGGCCACCACGATCAACCCGCCCGAGCGGCGCGGCCGGGTGGTCGCCATCGTCTTCGGCGGCCTCACCTTCGCACTGATCATCGGCGTGCCCGCGGGCAACGTCCTCGGTGGACCGCTCGGCTACCAGGGGGTCTTCGCGCTGGTGGCGGGTGTCTCCGCGCTCGCCGCGGTGGCGTGCGCGGTCTGGTTGCCGACGGTGGCGGCGCCGCCCGCGGTCGGCCTGCGCGAGCGGTTCTCCGTGCTGGGCGACGGCCGGGTGCGGCTGGTGCTGAGCATGACCGTGCTCGGCTGCCTCTCCGCGTTCAGCGTCTTCACCTTCCTGGCGCCGCTGCTGGCCGACACCGCCGATCTGCGCGGCGGGGTCATCAGCCTGATGCTGCTCGCCTACGGCCTCGGCGGCGCGATCGGCAACACGCTCGGCGGTCGGCTGACCGACCGCTACGGCAGCCGGGGCCTGCTGCGCTACGTCTTCGTCGCCTACGTGCTGGTGATGGGCACGCTCACGCTGACCGCGGTCAGCGCGGTCTCGGCGGCGGTGGCGCTGTTCGCCTGGGGGCTGATCACCTGGTCGGTCAACCCGCCGATCCAGAACTGGCTCATCGAGCTGGCGCCCGGCAGCGCGGGTCTACTGCTGTCGATCAACGCGTCGGCGATCTACCTGGGGGTCGGGCTTTCCGGGGTCGTCGGCGGTGTGGTCGTGGGCGCGTGGGGGGTTTCGGCCCTGCCCGTGGTCGGCGCGGCGATCGGCTCGCTGGCGTTCGTGTGCCTGGTGCTGGCCGGGCGGTCCACGGTGGCCGAGCGCGAGCTGGTCGCCGCCTGAGCCGTCGCCCGTTCCGTCCACCGCGGACGAAAGGCCCCGCCGCTCGGCGGGGCCTTTCGTCGTCCTGGTCCGGTTGCGGTGCCTCAGACCGTGATGTGCGGGTTGCCCTCGACGTCCCGCGCGGTGACGGCGGGGTCGTCGGTCCACACGCCGCCCTGGGTGAGGTAGCGGAAGGACAGCGAACTGCCCGCGGGCAGCACGATCGAGCTGGACCGCTTGCCGTTGGAGCGGGCGCGCAGCGGGTGCAGGCCGGGTGTCCAGCCGTTGAAGCAGCCGACCACGCTCGTCGGCCCGGGCGGGTCGTCGCGGTCCAGGGTGAAGGTGACCCGGACCTTGTCGAACGGCAGAGACCTGGTGCTGATCATCCGGAGACGGTTCCCCCTCGGGTCGGTGCTGGCTCAGCCTGCCAGGTTGCCCGCCCGGTCCGCCGCGCACCAGCCATGTCACCCGGACGTGTCCGGTAGCTATCCGCTAGGGCGCGTAGCGCACCAATAACCGGTGCCGGAGTGGGGCAAAGACCGAAGGTGGTTGAGAGGTCAAACACATTAGCTGGTCCCGGATTCCCAGATGCTGGTCCATCCGGCGCGGAATGTGGTGCGAATCTCGACGGCCCGACCGGTGGGTGTTACCGGGAGTCCGGTGTTCACAGAACTCGATAATCTATGTTATTGGATCGTCGAGATTGCCCGCCGAATGGCCGGATGCATGTGCAAGCTACCGCCGAGTATACCGTTCGGTCAACGCGAAAGAAGTTCAGTCACCGGCGACGAGGTGTGGAGTTGTTTGTACCAAAAGGAATGCTAAGTGACCACTGTGGACGGTGGAAACGCTCCCAACTGTCGGTGACTGGCGTCACAGCAACGGGCTAAACCCTCCCTCGTTGCGTCGCGAATATCTTTTGTGAATACGTCTATTGGACGTTCAAACGCGTTTGGCTGGATTTCGCCGTGGGTCATATAGCCATGCTATGGTTCTGCGATATAGGGGGTTTGATTGCTCCGTTCGGCGGTAGCTGGTCTGCTTGGCCGCTGGTCAACATTGTTTCCGCTCGACGATTGAATCGAGTGGCAACGGGGAACCTGGCACTAGGAGCTTGAGTGCTCCGGCAGGGCAATTGTTCCCCGCACCGATCCCCGCAGACCGCCCGTGCGCGACCACGAATCCCGCGCGTGCGCCCCACCGCGCTCTAACAACAGTGAGGACTCAATGGACGCATCCGTCAGAGCCGACCTGCGAGCCCGACTGGCGGCACTCGCCGCCGAGCACGCGGTCCCCGGAACGCAGTTGGTCATCCACCACGACGAGCGCACGTGGTCGGTCACCACGGGGGTGGCCCGACACGGTTGCGACACACCGATGACAGAGTCACACGCCGTGCCGGTCGGCTCGGTCACCAAGGTGGTGACCGCCGCCGCGGTGCTCGCCCTCGTCGGCGACGGCGACCTGGACCTCGACGAGCCGATGGTCGAGCAGGTCCCCGGCCTCGGCGCGCTGCCCGGGTTCGCCGGAGTGACACCGCGGCACCTGCTCAGCCACACCTCCGGTCTGCCGTCGGACACCGCGGAGGTGACCGCGCCCACGTTGCGGCGGCTGCTGCAGGAATCCGGCCACGCGCTGCGCCCGGTCGCCGCGCCGGGCACCGCGTTCTCCTACTCCAACGTCGGCTACCTGCTGCTGGGCCACGCGGTCGAGTTCGTGACCGGGATGGACTGGGCGGCGGCGGTCCGGGCGGTCGTGCTCGACCCGCTGGGCGTGCGCGCGAGCCTGGTCGTAGGGCCGGGCGCGGACGCGGGCGTGGTCAGCGGCCACACCGTGAACCGCTCCCGCGGCCTGGTCCGGCCGGTGGCGCAGTCGCTCACCGCCGTGCAGTCCGCGGCGGGCGCGCTGGCCATGAGCGCGACCGAACTGGTCCGGTTGGGACGCGCGCTGGCCGGGGCCGAGCCCAACGACCTGCTCGACCCCGGTTCGCTCAAGGAGATGCGCGGCGCCGCGCCCGGCGCGGAGCCGTTCGGCATGGCCGACGGCTGGGGCCTCGGGCTGGCCGTGTTCGGCTCCGGCGAGCTGACCGCGACCGGCCACGACGGCACCGGCGACGGCACCTCCGCGCACCTGCGGATGAACCCGTCCACCGGCACCGTGGTCGCCTTCACCGCCAACGCGGGCGCGGGCTACGCGCTCTGGCGGGAACTGGCGGCGGAACTACCCGCGTTCGGCGTCCCGATCGCCGACCACAACCCGGTTCCCGCGGTCGTGGAACCGGTCCCGGCGCCGCGCGGCTTCGCGGGCGCCTACGCCAACGGCGACACCGTCTACCGGGTTGCCGACGACCTGCGGCTCACCGTGGACGACGAGCCGTTCGCCGACCTGACCCCGTTGTCCGGCCTGCGGTTCGCCATGCGCGACTGCGACACCGGCGAGACCGACCAGGTGGGGCGGTTCCTGCCCGGCCCGGACGGCGCCCCGGCCTGGCTCCAGGTCGGCGGCAGGCTCGCCTGCCGCGTCGACGCGGTCTTGGCCGCGGCCTGACCGGGAGCCCCAGCACCACAACGCGGTAACCGCGAGCACAACCGGCACATCGAGCGGGACCCGCCCGGTCAAGGCGCACACGAGTGGCGCGACCGGCGGGTGCGACCCGCCCCCATCGGCAGGACCCTCCGCGCGTGTCTCCCCGCACGCGTTCCCCCATCGCGCCCCCAGGCCGTGAAAGGTTCGTGCAGTCATGTCCGCCCCCCGGTTAGCGTTCCCGACCCTGCTGGACCTCTTCGCCGACCAGGTGCGCCGAAAGCCCGCGGCGCCCGCCCTGCTGGCCGACGCCGGACCCGTCTCCTACGCCGAGCTGGACGACTGGTCGGACCGGTTGGCCCGCGCCATGCTGGCCCGCGGGGCGGGGCCCGAGCGGCTGGTCGCGCTGGCCCTGCCCCGGTCGGTGGAGATCGTGGTGGCGCAGCTGGCCGTGCTGAAGTCCGGCGCCGCCTACCTGCCCGTGGACCCCGCCTACCCGGCCGAGCGGATCTCCGCGATGCTCGACGACGCCAAACCGCTGCTGGTCGTCGCGGATCCCGCCGAGGTCGTGGCCGCGCGGACTGATGAGTCCACAAAGGATGGAGCGCTACCGGGGCGCCCGCACCCCGAGCAGCCCGCGTACGTGATCTACACCTCGGGTTCCACCGGCAGGCCCAAGGGTGTGGTGGTGGCCCACCGCGGGTTGGCGACCTTCGCCCAGGCCGAGGTCGACCGGTTCGACGTGCGCCCCGGTGACCGCGTGCTCCAGTTCTCCTCGCCGAGCTTCGACGCGTCGGTGCTGGAGCTGTGCATGGCCTTCGCGGGCGGCGCGGCGCTCGTCGTCCCGCCGCCGGGGCCGCTGCTCGGCGCGCAGCTCGCCGAGGTGCTCCGGACCCGCCGGGTGACCCACGCGCTGATCCCCCCGGTCGCCCTGGCGACCGTCGGCGACGGGACGCCCCCGGACCTGCCCGACTTCCGGACGCTGGTCGTCGGCGGCGACGCCACCGCGGCGGACCTGGTGCGCCGCTGGGCACCGGGCCGCCGGATGATCAACGCCTACGGACCGACCGAGTCCACGGTGGTCGCCACCTGGAGCGGACCGCTGGCCCCCGCCGACGACTCCCCGCCCATCGGCCGGGCCATCCCCGGCACCGAGGCCTTGGTGCTCGACGACGACCTGCGCCCGGTGCCCGACGGCACCGCGGGCGAGCTGTACGTCACCGGAGTCGGCACCGCGCGCGGCTACCTCGACCGCCCGGGCCTTACCGCCGAGCGGTTCCTGGCCGCGCCGGGCGGCGCGCGCATGTACCGCACCGGGGACGTGGTGCGCCGCAACGCCGACGGCGACCTGGAGTTCGTCGGCCGCGCCGACCACCAGGTCAAGATCCGCGGCTTCCGGATCGAGCCCGGCGAGATCGAGGCCGAGCTGTCCGCCGACCCGGCGGTGGGTCGCGCGGTCGTCGTCGCCCGCGCGGAGACCGGGCTCAAGCGGCTGGTCGCCTACGTGGTGCCCGGTGACGGCAGGCCCGTGCCGTCCGCGCTGCGGGCCCGGCTGGAGGAGCGGCTGCCCGCGCACATGGTGCCCGCGGCGATCGTCGTGCTGGACGCGTTCCCGTTGACCCCCAACGGGAAGCTGGACCGCGACGCGCTGCCCGCGCCGACCGTCGGGGTCGCCGCCGTCGACCACGTGGCGCCGCGCGACGAGCGCGAGCGGGTGGTGGCCGAGGTCGTCGCGGACGTGCTCGGCGTCGACTCCGTCGGTGTGGACGACGACTTCTTCGCGCTCGGCGGCGACTCCATCCTCGCCGTGCGCGCGCAGACCCGGCTCGCGTCCGCCTTCGGTACCGCGCTGTCCGGCCGCGCGCTCTTCGACGCCCGCACGGTCGCGGCCTTGGCCGCCCTGCTGCCGGAGCGGCCCGCCGAGACCACCGGACTGCCGCGCGCGCACCGAGCAGGCCCGCTGCCGCTCTCGCCCGCGCAGCGCAGGCTGTGGCTGGAGGACCAGACCTCGATCGGCCCGGTCAACAACACCGGCTTCGCGCTGCGCCTCACCGGCCCGCTCGACCGCCGCGCGCTCCAGTCCGCGCTCAACCGGCTGGCCACCAGGCACGACGCGCTGCGGACCACAGTGGACGGTGAGCACCAGGTCGTCGCCGACGCGGCCGCGCTGCCGGTACGGGAGATGGTGGCCACCGACCTGGACGCGGCGCTGACCGACCTGGTCGCCGAGCCCTACGACCTCGCCCGCGGACCGCTGACCCGCGTGGCGCTGATCGGGGTCGGGCCCGAGGACCACGTGCTCGTCCTCGCCCAGCACCACATCATCACCGATGGCTGGTCGGCCGCCCTGCTCGTCGACGAGCTGACCGCGCTCTACGCCGAGGAGACCACCGGCGTCCCCGCCGACCTGCCCGAACCGTCGGCGCAGTACCCGGACTACGCCGCCTGGCAGTCCGACCGCGAGGTGCCCGACACCGCGCACTGGCAGTCCCGGCTCGAAGGCCTGACCCCGCTGAACCTGCCCACCGACCGGCCCCGGCCGCCCGTGCGGGTCGGCTCCGGCGGCGTGCACCGCCACGTCCTGTCCGCCGATCTGGTGCGCGGCCTCAACACCCTCGGCACGGCGCACGAGGCGACGCTGTTCATGACCCTCACCGCCGCCGTGCAGGTGCTGCTCGCCGCGCACGGACGCACCCGCGATATCGCGTTGGGCGCGGTCCGCGCGGGCAGGCCGCTGGCCGAGCTGGACCGGGTCGCCGGGTTCTTCGTCAACACCCTGGTCCTGCGCTCGCGCGTGGACCCGACGCTGCCGTTCAGCGACTTCCTCGGCGCGGTAAGGGAAACCACGCTCGACGCGTTCGACCACGACGACGTGCCCTTCGACCGGCTCGCCGACCAGCTCGCCCTGGTGCGCGACCCGAGCCGCACCCCGCTGGTGCAGGCCGTGGTGGCGCTGCAGCAGCCGCTCGTGCGCACGACCGAGGCCGGTGGACTGGGCTGGGCCGACCAGCCGCTGCCCCGCCCGTCGGCGCGCTTCGACCTGGCCGTGGAGTTCTGGCCGACCGGCGACCGGCTCACCGCCGTGCTGGAGTACGACACCGCGCTCTTCGACGCCGACCGGATCGCCGCGCTGGCCAAGGAACTGGAGGCCCTGCTCGGCATCGTCGCCGCGCGCCCCGACACCCCACTCGGGACGCTGGCGGACCTGCCGGAGGGCGACGCGCCCGCCGTCCCGTCGCCGCGCCGGGAGCCGGACCGCTACCTCGCGCCGCGCACCCCCGTCGAGGCCACGCTCGCCGCGGTGTTCGCCGATGTCCTGGGCGCGGCCCGGGTCGGGGTGCGGGACAACTTCTTCGCCCTCGGCGGCGACTCGATCCTCAGCATCCAGGTCGTCACCGCGGCCCGCGCCGCCGGGCTCGTGCTGACCGCGCGGGAGGTGTTCGTGCACCAGACCGTCGCCGCGCTCGCCCCGCACGTCACCACCGTCGACACCGCCGACGAGCACGACGACGGGCCGGTGTCCGGGCCGGTGCCGCTGACCCCGATCCAGCGCTGGTTCTTCGACACCCACACCGCGCACCCGGAGCGCTTCGACCAGACCTGCCTGGTCGACCTCGGCGAGCCGGTGCTGCCGGACGCGCTGGCCACCGCGCTGTTCGCGGTGCTGGAGCACCACGACGCGCTGCGCATGCGCTTCCACAAGGCCGCCGACTGGCACCAGGAGAACGCGCCGGTCGGCGAGACCGGCATGGTCGCCGAGCACGGCCCGGTCTTCGTCGCCGAACTGCCCGGCCCCGGCGACCCCGACACCGCCGTCCGGCTGCGCGCGCACCACCTCGTGGTGGACGGCGTGTCCTGGCGGGTGCTCGCGGAGGACCTGCGGACCGCGCACCGGCAAGCCGTGCTGGGCGAGGAGATCCGGTTGCCGCGCCGCACCACGTCGTTCCGCGAGTGGGCGACCCGGCTCGCCGAGCACGCCGCCGCGGGCGGGTTCGCCGACGAGATCGAGCACTGGCGGGTGGCGCGCGCCGAGACGTCCGTGCCGCGCGACCAAGGCGGGCCGAACACCACCGCTTCCGAGCGGTCGGTCACGGTGACCCTGACCGAGGGGGAGACCGAGGCGCTGCTGCGCGCGGTGCCGAGCGCGTACCGCACGCAGGTCAACGACGTGCTGCTGACCGCTTTCGGTGCCGCGCTGCGGGAGTGGACCCGGCGGCCCGCCACGCTCGTGCACCTGGAGGGCCACGGCCGCGAGGACCTCTTCGACGGCGTCGACCTCTCCCGGACCGTCGGCTGGTTCACCACGCTGTTCCCCGTGGTGCTCACCGGCTCCGCCGAGTGGGGCACCGCGATCAAGGCCGTCAAGGAGTCCCTGCGCTCGATCCCGCGCCGGGGCATCGGTTTCGGCGCGCTGCGCCACCTCGCCGGGATGGAACTCGGTGGCACGGCGGAGGTGTCGTTCAACTACCTCGGCCGCATCGACGCCGCCGGGGACCTCGCGCTCGACGCGCACCCGGACGCCCGCCGCCCGCACGTGCTCGACGTCGTCGGTCGCGTCGAGCGCGACCGGCTCGCCCTCACCGTGTACTACAGCGAGAACCTGCACCGTGCGTCCACGATCACCCGCTTCACCGAGTCCATCGCCGACGCGCTGCGCTCGATCGTGGCGCACTGCGCGGCGGGCGGCCACGGCCGCACGCCGTCGGACTTCCCGCTGGTGGACCTCGACCAGGACACCGTGGACACCCTCGCGACGGCGGGTGTGTCCGACATCTGGCCGCTGACGCCGATGCAGGCGGGCATGGTCTTCCACAGCCTTTCCCAGTCCGGGCAGGGCGCCTACTTCCAGCAGACCGCGTTCGTCCTCGACGGCCACACCGACCTCGACCGCCTCGCCGACGCCTGGCGGCAGGTGGTCGACCGCACGCCGATCCTGCGGTCCGGCGTGGTGTGGCAGGACGTGCCGGAGCCGCTGGCGGTGGTGCGCGAGCGCGTCGAGCTGCCGATCACGCTGCTGGACTGGACCGGTCGGAACCGGGAGGCGCAGCTCGACGAACTGCTCGCCCACGACCGGGAGCGCGGGTTCGACCTGGCCGCCCCGCCGCTGATGCGGCTGACCCTGGCCCGGCTCGACGGCGCGACCCAGGTCGTGTGGACCTTCCACCACGTGCTCCTCGACGGCTGGAGCGTGTTCGGCGTCCTCTCCGACGTGGCCGCCGCCTACGCGGGCGGTCAGCTGCCGGAGCGCCCCG
This sequence comes from Actinokineospora auranticolor, assembly GCF_041897805.1. Lineage (GTDB taxonomy): Bacteria > Actinomycetota > Actinomycetes > Mycobacteriales > Pseudonocardiaceae > Actinokineospora > Actinokineospora auranticolor. The sequence continues at coordinate 6,768,273 of NZ_CP154825.1, read as the reverse complement.
ACTTCGCCGACTACCACCGCTGGCTGGCCGCCCAGGACCCCGCCGACGCCGAACGGCACTGGCGCGGCGTGCTGGGCGAGCTGGCGGCGCCGACCCCGCTGCCGTTCGACCGGCCGCGCGCCTCCGTCGAGCAGCCCACGACCTCCGCGCGGACCGAGATCGCGCTCACCGCCGACGAGACCACCCGCCTCACCCGCTTCGCCAAGGAACACCGGCTCACCGCGGGCACGGTCGTGCAGGGCGCGTGGGCGTTGCTGTTGGCCCAGTACAGCGGTCAGCGGCAGGTCTGCTTCGGTGCCACGGTGTCCGGCCGCCCGGCGGACCTGTCCCGGGTCGACGAGATCACGGGCATGTTCGTCAACACGCTGCCGGTCGTGACCACGGTGGACGATTCCGCCGTCGCCGACTGGCTGGCCCGTTCGCAGCGGACCCAGGTCGAGTCCCGCGCCTTCGAGCACACCCCGCTCACCCGGTTGCACGGGTTCAGCGCGGTCCCCGGCGGCATGGACCTGTTCGACACGGCCGTGATCTTCGAGAACTACCCGGCCGACGGCCCCGAGCTGCGCGAGCTGACCGCGGTGGAGAGCACGACGTTCCCGCTCAGCGTGACCGTCTACCCGGGGGAGCGGCTGCGGCTGCTGTTCGGCTACGAGCCGCGCCTGTTCGACGCCGAGACCGTCACCGCGCTCGCCGAGCACCTGCGCCGCTTGCTCGGCGAGCTGGTCGAGGACGGAACCCGCGCGGTGACGGCGATCCCGGCGCTGGCCGGTACCGACCGCGACCGCGTGCTCGTCGACTGGAACGACACCGCCGCCGACGTCCCCGACACGACCCTGGTCGCGATGCTCGCCGAGCAGGCCGCGCGGACCCCGGACGCCGAGGCGCTGGTGGCAGGCGAGCGGCGGTGGACCTACGCCCAGCTCGACGCCGAGGTCAACCGGGTCGCGCACGCGCTGGTCCGGCGCGGCGCCGGGCCGGAGAAGGTCGTCGCGGTCGCCATGCCGCGCTCGGCCGAACTGGTCATCGCGCTGTTGGCCGTGCTGCGAGCAGGGGCCGCCTACCTGCCGGTGGACCCCGAGCTGCCCCGCGACCGGGTCGAGTTCATGCGGGTCGACGCCGACGCGGTCTGCCTGCTGGAGACGCTGCCCGAGGGGCCCGCGCCGACCACCGCGCCGGAGGTCGAGGTGACCCCAGAGATGGCGGCGTACATCATCTACACCTCCGGGTCGACCGGGCGGCCCAAGGGCGTCGTGGTGCCGCACTCGGCGATCGTCAACCGTCTTGTGTGGACCCAGGCGCGGTTCGGGCTCGGTGCGGACGACCGCGTGTTGCAGAAGACCCCGGCGAGCTTCGACGTGTCGGTGTGGGAGTTCTTCTGGCCGCTGACCGTCGGCGCGACCCTGGTCGTGGCCAAGGCCGACGGGCACCGCGACCCGGCGTACCTGTCCGAGGTGATCCGCGACCAGCGGGTCACGACTGTCCACTTCGTCCCGTCGATGCTCCGCGCGTTCCTCGCCCACGGCGACCGCACCGCGTGCGGGAGCCTGCGGCGGGTGCTGTGCAGCGGTGAGGCGCTGCCCGCCGACCTCGCGGCCGAGTTCCACGGCGCGATCGAGGCGGAACTGCACAACCTGTACGGCCCGACGGAGGCCGCGGTCGACGTCACCCACTGGGCCTGCGAACCGGGCGCGGCGGCGGTACCCATCGGGCGACCGGTGTGGAACACCCGCTTGCACGTGCTCGACGCCGACCTGAACCCTGTGCCGGTCGGCGCGCCGGGGGAGCTGTTCCTGTCCGGGGTCCAGCTCGCCCGGGGGTACCTCGCCCGGCCGGGCCTCACGGCGGAGCGGTTCATCGCCGACCCCTACGGCCCGGCCGGTACCCGCATGTACCGCACCGGCGACCTGGTGCGGTGGACCCGCGGCGGTGCGGTGGAGTACCTGGGCCGCACCGACCAGCAGGTCAAGATCCGCGGCGTGCGGATCGAGCCCGGTGAGGTCGAGGCCGCGCTGTCCGCGCTGCCGGGTGTGACCTCCGCCGCGGTCATCGCCCGCGACGGCAAGCTCATCGGCTACGCCACACCATCCACACTGGACGCGGTCGACCTGAGGGCCGTGCTCGGCCGGGAACTGCCCGAGCACATGGTGCCCGCCGCGCTCGTCGCGCTGGACGCGCTGCCGCTGACCCCGTCGGGCAAGCTCGACCGGCGCGCCCTGCCGGACCCCGAGTTCGGTCAGGCGGGCGAGTACGTCGAGCCGGACGGCGACGCCGAGCAGGTGCTGGCCGACATCTGGGCCGAGGTGCTCGACGTGCCCCGGGTCGGGGCCACCGACAGCTTCTTCGACCTCGGCGGCGACTCCATCACCAGCCTGCACGTCACCGCCCGCGCCAACGCGGCGTTCGCGGTGGCCCTCACCCCGCGCGACGTGCTGACCGCACGCACCGTGCGCGCCCTCGCGGACGTGGTGACCGACCACGTGCTGCGCGAACTCGAAGCCCTCGCGGGCGACGCACTCTGACCCAGCCGAGGAGCCGCTGCCATGACCACCTCCCAGTCCCCTCGGCGCGACGCCCTCCCCGAGCACCTGCGCGCGCAACTCGCGCGCAGGCTCGCGGGCAAGGCCGCCGCCAAGGCCCCCGAGACCATCCCGACCGCGAACCGCGAAGCCGACCTGCCGCTGTCGTCGGCGCAGCAGCGGTTGTGGTTCCTGAGCGAGTTCAACCCGGGCGGCAACGACTACAACTCCGGCACCGCGCTGCGGTTCACCGGTGACCTCGACGTGCCCGCGCTGGTCGCGGCGGTGCGCGGGCTGGTCGCCGCGCACGAGTCGCTGCGCACGACCTTCGCCGAGGTCGACGGGCGTCCGGTGCAGGTCGTGCACGCCGAGATCGACCTGCCGGTGCCGGTGCGCGACTGCGCGGAGGACGCGCTCGCCGACACGCTGCAAGCCGAGTTCTCCCGGCCGTTCGACCTGCGCACCGGCCCGCTGCTGCGGGCGCTGATCGTGCGGGTGAGCGAGACCGCGCACGTGCTCCTGCTGACCTCGCACCACATCGCCGTCGACGGCTGGTCACTCGGCGTGCTGACCGAGGAACTGGCCGCGCGCTACGCGGGCCGGACCGTGGCCGACCCCGACCTGCACTACGCCGACTTCGCGGTGTGGCAGCAGGGCAGGCTCCGCGGCCCTGGGATGGACGAGCACCTGGCGTACTGGCGGGACACCCTCGCCGGCGCGAGCCCGCTCGACCTGCCCACCGACCGCCCGCGCCCGCCGGTGCGCACCCCGGCGGGCGCGGCGCACCACCTCACGGTGCCCGCCGAGCTGACCACCCGGCTCACCGACCTGGCCCGCGCCAACGACACCACGCTGTTCACCGCGCTGATGGCCGCCTGCCAGCTGCTCGCGGCCCGCTACAGCGGCCAGGACGACGTCGCGCTCGGCACGGTCACCGCGGGCCGCGGTCGCGCGGAGCTGAACCGGGTCATCGGGTTCTTCGTCAACACCGTCGTGCTGCGCTCCACTGTGGACCAGAACACCACGTTCGCGGAATTCCTGCGCGCGGTCAACGGCACCGCGCTGGACGCGTTCAGCCACGACGAGGTGCCGTTCGACCGGCTCGTCGAGGCCGTCGGCGCGCCGCGCGACCCGAGCCGCAACCCGCTGTTCGACGTGCTCGTGCTGCTGCAGAACGCCTCGAAGGGGCTGCCGGAGTTCCCGGGGCTCGCGGTCGAGGAGGTGGACCTGCGGCGCTGGGCGGCCAACTTCGACCTGAGCGTCGAGTTCACCGAGCGCGCCGGGCAGCTGGACTGCGTGCTGGAGTACAGCACCGACCTGTTCGACGCGACCACCATCGAGCGGCTGGCAGGCCACCTGCTGGTCCTGCTCGACGCGGCCACCGCCGCCCCCGACCGGCCGATGGCCGAGCTGCCCTGGCTCACCGAGCCCGAGGTGCGCGCGGTGACCCGGGAGTGGAACGACACCGCGCTGCCGGTCGAGCCCGTCACCTTCCCGGCGGTGTTCGAGGAGCAGACCCGCCGCACCCCGCGCGCCACGGCCCTGGTGTTCGACGGCACCTCCCTCACCTACGCCGAGCTGAACGAGCGCGCGAACCGCTTGGCGCACAAGCTGATCGCGGACGGCGCCGGGCCGGAGCGGGTCGTGGCGGTCTCGCTGCCCCGCTCGGTCGACGCCGTGGTGGCTCAGCTCGCCGTGCTCAAGTCGGGCGCGGTCTACCTGCCGGTCGACCCGGCGCTGCCCGAGGAGCGCCGCGCGCACCTCGTGGCGGACTCGGGCGCGGTGCTGGTCGTCGATGGTCCACTGGAGACCGATGGCCTGGTCGGGAACCCCGAGGTGGGGCTGCGGCCGGATCACACCGCGTACGTCATCTACACCTCGGGGTCGACCGGCAAGCCCAAGGGCGTCGCGGTCGAGCACCGGGCGCTGGTCAACCTGCTGCGCAGCCACCAAGCCGACTTCGCGGGCGGCGACCGGCTGCGGGTCGCGCTCTCGGCGGTGTTCTCCTTCGACACCTCGTGGGAAGGGCCCGTCCTGATGGCGGGCGGCCACGAGCTGCACCTGCTCGGCGACGACGTCCGGCTCGACCCGGACGCGCTCGTCGCCTACGTCGTCCGCGAGCGGATCGACTTCCTCGACCTCACCCCGTCCTACCTGCGCAAGCTCCTGCCCGCCGGGCTGCTCTCGCACGCCGACCACAAGCCCGCCGTGCTGATGCTCGGCGGCGAGGCGCTCGGCGACGACCTGTGGCGTGAACTCGGGGCGCTGCCGGACACTGCCGTGCACAACTTCTACGGCCCCACCGAGACCACCGTCGACGCGCTGTCCACTGTGGTCTCCGGCGACCGTGCGACCATCGGCACACCGCTGCGCAACCTGGCCGCCTACATCCTCGACGCGGACCACCGGCCCGTGCCGGTCGGTGTTCCCGGCGAGCTGCACATCGCGGGCGCCCAACTCGCGCGCGGCTACCTCAACCGCCCCGGCCTCACCGCCGACCGGTTCGTCCCCGACCCCTTCGGCGCCCCCGGCAGCCGCATGTACCGCACGGGCGACCTGGCCCGCTGGACCGCCGACGGGGCCGTGGAATACCTGGGCCGCACCGACGACCAGGTGAAGATCCGCGGGTTCCGCATCGAGCCGGGCGAGATCGAGGCCGCGCTGCTGGCCCTGCCCGGGGTCCGCGAGGCCGCCGTGATCGCCCGCGAGGACGGCGGCCACCGCAGGCTGGTCGCCTACCTCGTCGGCGACGAGCCCGACACGACCGCGCTGCGCATGGCGCTGAAGGCGACGCTGCCGGAGTACATGGTCCCGGCCGCGTTCGTCGTGCTCGACCGGCTCCCGATGACCCGCAACGGCAAGCTGGACAAGGCCGCGCTGCCCGCGCCGGAGGTCCGCGCCGAGGCCGAGGCCGACTTCGTCGCCCCGCGCGACGAGACCGAGGAGCTGCTGGCCGGGCTGTGGGCCGAGGCGCTCGGCGCGGACCGCGTCGGCGTCACCGACAACTTCTTCGCGCTCGGCGGCGACTCGATCCTCAGCATCCAGATCGTCTCCCGCGCCCGCGCCGCCGGGCTGCGGCTGTCCTCCCGCGACATCTTCGTCAACCAGACCATCGCCGAACTGGCCCCGGTCGTCGGCCGGGAGGTCGCGCCCGAGATCCGCGCGGTGCCCGAGGGACCCGCCCCCTTGACCCCGATCCAGCACTGGTTCTTCACCGCCCACGGCGCCCGCGCGCACTTCACCATGTCGCTGCTCGTCGACCTCGCCGACGGCATCGACCCCCGCGCGCTGGAGACCGCGCTCAAGGCCGTCGTCGGTCACCACGACGCGCTGCGCAGCCGGTTCCGCCAGGTCGACGGCCAGTGGCGGCAGGAACCGGGTGACACCCCGTTCTGGTTGGCGCGCGGCGGGGACATCGACGAGATCCGCGCGGGCATCGACCTCGCCGACGGTCCGCTGCTGCGGGCCGCGCTGCTCGACGACGGCAGGCTGTTCCTGACCGTCCACCACCTCGTCATGGACGGCGTCTCCTGGCGGGTCCTGCTCGACGACCTGGCCACCGCCTACACCCAGGCGCTGGCCGGGCGTCCCGTCGAGCTGCCGCCGGTGGGCACGACCTTCGCCGAATGGGCCCACCGGCTGCGCGACTTCGTCGCCGGTGGCGGATTCGCCGGGGACGCCGACCACTGGGCCTCGGTGCCTGACCCGGCACCGCTGCCCGTTGACCATGACGGCGTCATGAGCGCCGGGAGCACAGCGTCGGTCACCGTGCGGCTCGATCCCGCCACGACCGACGCGGTGCTGCGCGCGGTCCCCGACCGCTACCGCACCCGCGTCAACGACGTGCTGCTCAGCGCGCTCGCCAGTGTCCTGTCCCGGTGGACCGGCGACCGCACCGCCGCGATCACCCTCGAGGGCCACGGCCGCGAAGAGGTCATCGACGGCACCGACCTCACCCGCACCATCGGCTGGTTCACCACCCAGTTCCCCGTCGCGCTCGACATCCCGACGGGCAACTGGGGCACGGTCCTCAAGTCCGTCAAGGAACAGCTCCGCGCGGTCCCGCACAACGGCATGAGCTACGAGGCACTGCGCTACCTCACCCCGGACAGCCCGCTCGCCGGGCGACCGCTGCCGAAGGTCGGGTTCAACTACCACGGCCGCTTCGACACCGGCGACGACGGCCTGATCGGCGCCCGCCACGACGCGGGCGCCGAGGTCGCCGCCGACGCCGAACGCGACTTCGCGCTGGAGGTCATCGGGCTCGTCGAGTCCGACGAGCTGGTGCTGACCTGGGAGTACTCCACTGCCCTGCACCACGAGGCGACCGTGCGCAGGCTCGCCGAGGCCATGGCCGCGACGCTGCGCGAGATCGTCCGGTTCTGCGCGGCCCCCGGCGCCGGTGGCCGCACCCCGTCCGACTACCCGCTGGCCCGGCTCACCCAAACCCAGGTCGACGCCATCGCCGGGGACGGCAGCGAGGTCGACGACATCTACCCGCTGACCCCGTTGCAGGCGGGCATGGTCTTCCACACGCTGGTCGACGCCGACAGCGGCGCGTACGTCGACCAGGTCCGGCTCGTCCTCGACGGCGTCACCGACCCCACCGCGCTGGTCGCCGCCTTCCAGTCCGTCGTGGACCGCACCCCGGTGCTGCGCACGGCCGTGATCTGGGAGGACGTGGCCGAGCCCGTGCAGGTCGTGCGCCGCTCGGTGCGCCTCGACGCCGACGTGCGCGACTGGCGCGACCTCGCCGCCGCCGACGTCGACGCGGCCATGCGCAACCTGCTCGCCGAGGACCGCGCCCGGCCCTTCGCCCTCGACCGGGCGCCGCTGCTGCGGATCGCGGTGCTGCGCCTCGCCGGGGACCGGGTCGTGCTGGTCTGGTCGTCGCACCACGTGCTGCTCGACGGCTGGAGCACCGCGCAGGTGTTCGGCGAGGTCGTCGAGCGCTACACCGCGATCGTCGCGGGCCAGGCCCCGGCCGGGCCGGTGCGCAGGCCGTTCCGCGACTACCTGCGCTGGCTCGCCGACCAGGACTCCGCCGCCGCGGACGCGCACTGGGCCCGCGTGCTCGACGGGTTCGCCGAGCCGGTCGCCGTGCCGTGGGACCGCTCGCCCGCGCAGAGCCACCGCACCGAGTCCAGCGCCGCCGCGCGCGCCGACCTCGACCGCGCCGAGACCGACCGCATCCGCGCGGCTGCCCAGCGCGCCGGGCTGACGCTCAACACCGTCGTGCAGGGCGCGTGGGCGCTGCTGCTGGCGCGGTGGTCCGGCAGCGCCGACGTGGTGTTCGGGTCCACTGTGTCCGGTCGCCCGGCGGAGCTGCCCGGTGTCGAGTCGATGGTCGGCATGTTCATCAACACCGTGCCCACCCGCGTGCACGCCGACCCCGACCGGAACGCCGGTGACTGGCTGCGCGACCTCCAGGCCGGGCAGAGCGAGTCCCGCCGCCACGACTTCCTGGCCCTGCCGCGCATCCAGTCGCACAGCGCGCTGGACCCGGGCGCGGCGCTGTTCGACAGCGTCGTGGTGTTCGAGAACTACCCGTTCGAGGACGCCTCCCGCGCCGACGGCCTGCGTGTCGCCGAGGTGCACGCGATCGACACGACCAACCTGCCGCTGACCCTGTCCGCGCACGTCGACGACCGCGTCCACCTCGACCTCGGCTACGACCCCGCGCTCCTCGACGCCACCACCGCCGCCCGCGTGGCGGGCTGGCTGCGCGCGTTGGTGACCGGGCTCGTCGAGCACCTCGATCGGCCGATCGGCGCGCTGCCGTGGGTGTCCGATGAGGACCGTCGACGGGTCCTCACGGCGTTCAACGACCGCGAAGCCGGATTCCCGTTCGAGCCGGTGACCGAGGTGTTCGAGCGGCAGGCCGCGCGCACCCCGGACGCCACCGCGCTCGTCTTCCGCGACAGCGAACTCACCTTCGCGCAGGTCGAGTCCGCCGCGAACCGGTTGGCGCACAAGCTCATCGCCGACGGCGCCGGGCCGGACCAGGTCGTCGCCCTGACCATGCCGCGCTCGGCCGACAGCCTGGTCGCGATGCTCGCGGTGAACAAGGCGGGCGCGGCGTTCCTGCCCGTGGACCCGACCCTGCCCGCCGACCGCATCGCCTACTTGCTCGACGACGCCCGCCCGGTCCGCGTCCTCGACGCCATCCCCGACACCAGCGGCTTCCCCGACACCAAACCCGGCCTCGACATCCGCCCCGAGCAGGCCATCTACGTCATCTACACCTCCGGGTCCACCGGCCGCCCCAAGGGCGTGGTGATCACGCACGGCAACTTCTCCGCCCTGCACCAGGACCACCGCGTCGACGTCACCGGTGTCGAGCGGACCCGGTTCGCGCTGACCGCCACCTTCTCCTTCGACACCTCCCTCGAAGGCATGCTGTTCCTCGTCGACGGCCACGAGGTGCACGTCATCCCCGAGGACCTGCGCCTCGACCCGGCCGCCTTCGTCCACTACGTCACCGAGCGCGGCATCGCCTACGTCGACCTCACCTCCACCCACGCCACCCACATGGCCGCGGCGGGCCTGCTCGACAGCGGCCTGCGGGTGCTCATGCTCGGCGGCGAGGCGACCTCGGAGAAGCTGTGGCGCGACGCCCAGGCCAAGGGCCTTCGGGTGGTCAACTACTACGGCCCCACCGAGACCACGATCGACGCCACCGGCCTGTTCTCCGGCGAGGCCGACCGGCCGCTCATCGGCAGGCCCCTGCGCGGCACCCGCGCGTACGTGCTCGACGAGAACCTCGACCCGCTGCCGCCCGGCGTGCCCGGCGAGCTGTACCTGGCGGGCGCGCAGCTGGCGCGCGGCTACCTCGACCGGCCCGGCCTGACCGCCGGTCGGTTCGTGGCCGACCCGCACGGCCCGGCCGGTACCCGCATGTACCGCACGGGCGACCGGGTCCGCTGGACCGAGGGCGGCCTGCTCGACTACCTGGGCCGCGCCGACGACCAGGTCAAGATCCGCGGCTTCCGGATCGAGCCCGGCGAGGTCGCCGCCGTGCTGCGGGAGCGGCCCGGGGTGACCGACGCGACCGTCGTCGCGCACACCGACGCCACCGGCACCCGACTGGTCGGTTACGTCGTCGGCGACCCCGGCCCGGATCCGCGCGCCGCGCTGGCCAAGGTGCTGCCCGACTACATGGTCCCCGCCGCGGTCATCACCCTCGACCGGATGCCGGTCACCCCCAGCGGCAAGGTCGACCGCCGCGCCCTGCCCGCCCCCGACTTCGCCGCGACCACGACCCACGTCGTCCCGCGCACCGAGGCCGAGCGGGTCGTGGCCGCCGCGTGGGCCGACGTGCTGGGGCTGGCCGAGGTCGGCGCGGAGGACAACTTCTTCGCCCTCGGCGGCGACTCGATCCTGAGCATCCAGGTCGTGTCCCGTCTGCGCGCCGCGTTCGGCACCCAGCTCTCGCCGCGCGTGGTGTTCGACCACCCGACCGTGGCCGCGTTGGCCAAGGTCGCGCCGGGGGAGCGGACCGACGCGATCCCGGTGTCCACCTCGGACGGACCCGCTCCGCAATCGTTTGCGCAACGCCGTCTCTGGTTCCTCGACCAGTTCGAGCCCGGTGACACCGAGTACGTCAGCCCGACCGCGCTGCGCTTGTCCGGGCCCCTCGACGTCGCCGCGCTGACCGCCGCGCTGACCCGGCTCATCGCCCGGCACGCGTCGCTGCGGACCACCTTCGCCGAGATCGACGGCGAGGCCGTGCAGCTCGTCGGCGAGCCCTACCCGGCGGACCTGCGCGTGGTCGAGGCCGAGGTCGAGCAGGTCCTCGCCGCGGAAGGCGCGACGCCGTTCGACCTCCAGCGGGGGCCGCTGCTGCGCACGACGCTGGTCCGCACCTGGCCGGAAGAGCACGTGCTCGTGCTGACCCTGCACCACATCATCACCGACGGCTGGTCCACGTCCGTGCTCACCGACGACCTCGCCGCGCTCTACCGCGCCGAGCTGTCCGGTGTGGACCCGAACCTGCCGGACATCCCGGTCCGCTACACCGACTTCACCCTGTGGCAGCGCGAGCAGACCGCCGACCTGGGCTTCTGGCGGCGTGCGCTGGCCGGCGTCGAACCGCTCGACCTGCCCACCGACCGGCCCCGGCCCGCGATCCGGACCACCGCGGGCGCCAAGCACGAGTTCACGCTGCCCGAGGAGACGCTGGTCGCGCTGCGGGCCGTCGGACGGTCGGCGGACAGCACGCTGTTCGTCACGCTGCTCGCCGCCTGCCAGGCCCTGTTCGCCCGCTACAGCGGCCAGCGCGACATCACGCTCGGCACCGTCGCCTCCGGCCGCGAGCGCGCCGAGCTGGAGCGGGTGGTCGGGTTCTTCGTGAACACGATCGTCCTGCACTCCACAGTGGACGTGGACCGGCCGTTCACCGACCTGCTGGCCGGTGCCCGGGCCACCGCGCTTGAGGCGTTCGCGCACCAGGACGTGCCGTTCGAGCGGGTGGTCGACGCGGTCGCCCCCGAACGCGACCCGGCCCGGTCCCCGCTGTTCGACGTCATGGTGCTGCTGCAGAACACCCCGGACGAGGTGCCGGTGCTGCCGGGCCTGACCGTGTCCGAGGTCGACGTCCCGGTCACCACGTCGGCGGTCGACCTGACCTTCGAGTTCCAGGAGTCGGTTGCCGGGCTGCGGGGTGCCGTCGAGTACAACCCCGACCTGTTCGACGTCGAGACGGTCGAGCGGATGGTGCGGCACCTGACCGCGCTGCTCACCGCCGTCGCCGCGAACCCGGGCGTGGCGCCCGGTGACGTGGAGCTGTTCGGCGCGGACGAGCGGGCGCTGCTGCTGGACACCTGGCAGGGCAAGCGCGCGGTCGACCCGACGCCGATGCCGCGCGTGTTCGCCGCGCAGGCCGCGCGGACCCCGGACCGCACCGCGCTGGTGTTCGGCGCCGACCGGCGCACCTTCGCCGAGGTCGACGCGCAGTCCAACCGGCTGGCGCGGTGGCTCGTCGACCAGGGCGCCGGGCCGGAGAAGCTGGTCGCGCTGGCGCTGCCGCGCTCGGCGGACATGGTGGTCGGCATCCTCGCCGTGATGAAGTCCGGCGCCGCCTACCTGCCGATCGAGCCGACCATGCCCGCCGAACGGGCCCAGTTCCTGCTCGACGACACCCGACCGACCGTGGTCGTGCCCGCCATCCCGGACCTGTCCGACTACCCGGACGCCGACCCGGGCGTGGCGATCGACCCGAGGTCGCCGGTGTACGTCATCCACACCTCCGGGTCGACGGGCACGCCCAAGGGTGTCGTCGTCGAGCACGGCAACCTGTCCGCGCTGTTCACCCACCACCTCGCCGGGGTCGCCGCGCCGCGCGAGATCCCGCTGCGGTTCGGGCAGACCGCGGTGTTCTCCTTCGACACCGCCATCGAGGGCCTGATGTTCATGGCCGCCGGGCACGAGTGGCACGTCATCGACGACGACACCCGGCTCGACCCGCACGCCTTCGTCGAGCACGCCCGCGGCCTGCTCGACGTCCTCGACCTGACCCCCGCGCACGCCCGCAGGCTCATCGCCGCCGGGCTGCTCGACGCGGGTGTCCGCGAGGTCATGTTGGGCGGCGAGGCCGTCGACGCCGCGCTGTGGGCCCGGCTGCGGGAGGTCACCGCCGAGACGCTGGCGGCGGGCAGCCCGCCGGGGGCGTCGCGCGGGCACAACGTGTACGGGCCGACGGAGACGACCGTCGACGCCACCGAGACCATGATCACCAGTGACCGGATCACCATCGGCCGCCCGCTGTCCACGATCCGCGCGTACGTGCTCGACGAGCGGTTCCGGATGCTGCCCGTCGGCGTGCCCGGCGAGCTGCACCTGGCGGGACCGCAGGTCACGCGCGGCTACCTGGGTCGACCGGGCCTGACCGCCGACCGGTTCGTGGCCGACCCGTACGGCGCGCCCGGCGGCCGGATGTACCGCACGGGCGACCGGGTCCGGTGGACGCCCGAGGGGACGCTGGAGTACCTGGGCCGCACCGACGACCAGGTCAAGATCCGCGGCCACCGCATCGAGCCCGGCGAGGTGCAGGCCGCGCTGCGCAAGCACCCGGACGTGCGCGACGCGGCCGTCGTCGCCCGCCCGCACGGCGGCCACCTGCGCCTGGTCGGGTACGTGGTCGGGGAGGACCGCGACTTCGCGTCGTTCCTGCGCCAGTCGCTGCCGGAGTACATGGTGCCGAGCGCGTTCGTGCTGCTCGACAAGCTGCCCGTCACGCACAACGGCAAGCTCGACCACCGCGCCCTGCCCGAGCCGCCAGCCCCGCGCGCGGCCGACCACGTCCCGCCGCGCCCCGGGATCGAGGCCGACCTGGCCGCGATCTGGGCGACCGTGCTCGGGGTCGAGCGGGTCGGCGCGGCGGACAACTTCTTCGCCGTCGGCGGCGACTCGATCCTGAGCATGCAGGTCGTGTCGCAGGCGCGGCGGGCGGGCATCGAGGTGACGTCCAAGGACATCTTCGTCCGCCAGACCGTCGCCGAACTCGCCGCCGTCGCGCGGCGGGTCGAGGCCCCGGCGGCGGCACCGGTGATCACCGGGCCCGCGCCGCTGACCCCGATCCAGCACTGGTTCTTCGACACGCACTCGCCGGTGCAGCGCGACCACTTCACCATGACGATGACCTTCGCCCTCGCCGCCGACGTGGACCGGCCGCGGCTGCGGCGGGCCGTCGAGCACGTCGTGCGCCACCACGCGGGGCTGCGGACCAGGTTCTCCTACGGCGCCGACGGCTGGACGCAGGAGCCGGTCGAGGACATCGGCATCGACGGGCCGATCGACATCGAGGCCGGTCGGGTGCTCCGCGTGGTCATCGACGAGCGGCTGCACCTGGAGGTACACCACCTGGTCATCGACGCCGTGTCGTGGCGCGTCGTGCTGGCGGACCTGGAACGCGCCTACCGCGGCGAGTTCCTGGCCCCGACCGTCTCGTTCGGACAGTGGGCGCACCGGTTGGGCGACTTCACCGTCGGCGGCGGGTTCGACGCCGACCTCGACCACTGGCGGTCCGTGCCTTCCGTGCCCGCGCTGCCGCGTGACCACAACGGCGCCAACACCAAGCCCGCCGAGTTCACCGTCACCCTCGACCGGGAGACCACGGACGCGCTGCTGCACCAGGTCCCGGACGTCTACCGGACCCAGGTCAACGACGTGCTGCTGGCGGCGCTGGCCCGGTCCCTGACGGACTGGAGCGGGCAGTCGAACGCGCTCATCACGCTCGAAGGGCATGGGCGCGAGGAGGTCGTCGACGGTATCGACATCAACGGCACCGTCGGCTGGTTCACCAGCCAGTTCCCGGTGGCGCTGCCCGTGGCCGACGACTGGGCGGACACGCTGAAGGCCGTCAAGGAGAGCCTGCGGGCCGTGCCGCACAAGGGCATGAGCTTCGAGGCGCTGCGGTACCTCAAGAACGAGCTGGACGACGTGCCCACGCCGGAGGTCGCGTTCAACTACCTCGGTCGCTGGGACACCGCCGAGGAAGCCGACGGGCTGCTGCGGGAGCAGGTGGCGGACCCCGAGCGGACTCGGCCGCCGATGCCGCGCGGCCACCTGCTCGACATCAACGCCGCCGTGACCGACGGCGCGCTCACCGTCGACTGGGAGTACGCGCCGGGTGTGCACGACGAGGCCACCGTGCGCGCGCTGGCGGACCGGATGCTGGCCGCGCTGCGGGAGATCGTGGTGCACTGCGCCGCGCCGGGCGTCGGTGGCCGCACGCCGTCGGACTTCCCGCTGGCCCGCCTGGCCCAGTCCCAGGTGGACGCGTTGGTCGGCGATGGCAGCGGGGTGGCGGACATCTACCCGCTGACCCCGTTGCAGGCGGGCATCCTGTTCCACGGCCTGCTCGACGGCGACGCCTACGTCAACCGGACCCGTGTCCGGCTGCGCGGTGTCACCGACCCGCGCCGCGTCGGCCGGGCGTGGCAGGAGGTGGCGGCCAAGACGCCCGTGCTGCGCAGCACCATCGTCTGGCAGGGCGTGCCGGAGCCGGTGCAGGTCGTGCACCGCGACCTGCCGCTGGACATCGAGTACCGGCCGATCACCGCCGCCGACGAGCGCGCGGGCCTCGACCTCGCGCACGGCTCGCTGACCAAGCTCGTCATCCACGAGGTCGAGCCCGGCACGGTCGAGCTGCTGTGGGTCTCGCACCACGTGCTGCTCGACGGCTGGAGCACCGCGCAGGTGTTCTCCGACGTCCTCGCCGCCTACACCGGCGCCGACTTGCCGCCGCGCCGCCCGTTCGCCGACTACCTGCGCTGGTTCGCCGAGCAGGACGCGGCGGCGGCCGAGCGGCACTGGCGGGCCGTGCTGTCCGGTGTGCAGGGACGCACGCCGCTGCCGTTCGACCGCAAGCCGGTCGACGCGCACCGCGCCGAGTCGTCCGCGCACGTCCGGGCGAGCCTGCCCGCGGGCGATGTCGGCGCGCACGGGTTGACGCTGAACACGGTCGTGCAGGGCGCGTGGGCGCTGCTGCTGGCCCGGCACAGCGGCGAGCGCGAGGTCGTCTTCGGCGCCACCGTGTCCGGCAGGCCGTCGGACCTGGCCGGGGTCGAGGACATGGTCGGCATGTTCATCAACACCATCCCGACCCGCGTCCTGGTGGAACGCCAGGGCAGCGCGCTGCCCTGGCTGCGCGGGGTGCAGGCCGCCCAGGCCGAGTCGCGGCGGTTCGACTTCGTGTCCCTGGCCCAGGCGCAGACCTGGAGCGGGTTGCCGTCGCTGTTCGACAGCGTTGTCGCGTTCGAGAACTTCCCCGACGGTGCCGAGACCGAGGGCGCCCCGGACGTCGAGACCGTCGACGGCGAGGAGTCGACGACCCTGCCGCTGAGCGTCGCCGCGCACGTCGACGGCGGCGACCTGCGGATCGAACTCGGCTACGACCCGGCGTTGTTCGACGAGGCCACCGCCCGCACCCTGGTCGACCGGCTGGTCGACCTGGTCGACGCGCTGATGGCCGACCCGACGCGGCCCCTGGAGGCGCTGCCGTGGCTCACCGACGCCGAGCGGGCGCTGGTGGTGCGCGACTGGAACGACACCGACCGGCCGGTCACGCCGACGCCGTTCGCGGACCTCCTGCGGGTCACCGCGGAGCCCGCCGTCGAGCAGGGCGACGTGGTGCTGACCTACGCCGAGCTGGACGCGGCGGCGAACCGGCTGGCGCGGCTGCTGATCGAGCGCGGCGCCGGGCCGGAGCGGATCGTCGCGCTGCGGCTGCCGCGTTCGATCGACCTGGTGGTGGCGCAGCTCGCGGTGCTCAAGGCCGGTGCGGCGTACCTGCCGGTGGACCCGAACTACCCGGCGGAGCGCATCGCGTTCATGCTCGAGGACGCGCGTCCGGTGCTCGTGATCGACGAGCCGCTCGACGCGTCCGGGTACTCGGCCGTGCCGCCGCGCGTGGACATCTCCGTCGACGCGCCCGCGTATGTCATCTACACCTCCGGCTCCACCGGTCGACCCAAGGGCGTCGTGGTGACGCACCGGGGGCTGGCGAACTTCTCGGCCGCCGAGATCGAGCGGTTCGAGGTCGCCGCCGGTGACCGGGTGCTGGCGTTCTCCTCGCCCAGCTTCGACGCGTCGGTGCTGGAGCTGTGCATGGCGCTCCCGGCGGGGGCCACGCTGGTCATCCCGCCCGCCGGGCCGCTGGTCGGCGAACCGCTGGGCTCGGCGCTGCGCGACCTGCGGATCACGCACGCGCTCATCCCGCCGGTGGCGCTGGCGACGGTGCCCCCGATGGAGTTCCCGCACCTGAAGACGCTGATCGTGGGCGGCGACGCCTCGTCGGCCGACCTGGTGCGGCGGTGGGCCCCGGTCACGCGGCTGGTCAACGCCTACGGGCCGACCGAGGTCACCGTGGTGGCCTCGTGGACCGAGCCGCTGTCCGCCGCCGACGGCGCGCCGCCGATCGGACGGCCGCTGCCGAACACGCGGACGTATGTGCTGGACGAGGACCTGCGGCCGGTTCCCGCGGGCGTGCCGGGTGAGCTGTACGTGGCGGGTGTCGGTTTGGCGCGGGGGTACCTGCGTCGGCCCGGGTTGACGGCGTCGCGGTTCGTGGCGAATCCCTTCGAGCCGGGCCGGATGTACCGGACCGGGGACGTCGTCCGGTGGACCCGCGACGGACAACTGGAGTTCGTGGGACGCGCCGACGACCAGGTCAAGGTGCGTGGATTCCGGATCGAACTCGGTGAGATCGAGTCCGTGATCGGCGCGCGCCCCGGCGTGCGGTCGGTGGCCGTGGTGGTCCGCGAGGACGAGCCCGGCGTCAAGCGGCTGGTCGCCTACGTCGTCGGCGCGACCGACGGGTTGCGGGAGGCGCTGCTGGCGGCCCTGCCCGAGCACATGGTCCCCGCCGCGTTCGTGGCGCTCGACGCGCTTCCCCTGACCGCCAACGGCAAACTGGACCGGCGGGCCCTGCCGATCCCGGAGTGGACCGCCGCCGACGTGGTGGCGCCGCGCAGCGAGGCCGAGCGGGTCGTGGCCGCCGCGTGGGCCGACGTGCTGGGTATCCCCGAGGTCGGCGCCACGGACAACTTCTTCGCGCTCGGCGGCGACTCGATCCTGAGCATCCGGGTCGTGGCGCGGCTGCGGGAGGCGCTGGGCACCGACGTGTCCCCGCGCCTGCTGTTCGACCACCCGACCGTGGAGGGGCTGGCCGCCGCGCTCGCCGGTTCCGCCGTCGCCGAGTCGATCCCGGTGCTGGCCGACGGCGCGGACTCGCCGCTGTCGTTCGCGCAGCAGCGGCTCTGGTTCCTGCACGAGTTCGAGCCCGACAGCACCGAGTACGTGACCCCGCTGGCGCTGCGCCTGCGCGGCCCGCTGGACCTGGGCGCGCTGACGGCCGCCATGACCGGCCTGGTCGCCCGGCACGAGTCGCTGCGGACCACGTTCCACGGCGTCGACGGCCAGGGCACGCAGGTCGTGCACCCGGCGGCCGAGGTGGCCGTGCCGGTGGTCGACATCGCCGCCGACGGCTTGGCGGCGGCCCTGGACCGGGCGGCGGCCCAGCCGTTCGACCTGGCCCGCGGCCCTCTGCTGCGGCCCGTGGTGTTCCGGATCTCCGAGTCGGACCACGTGCTCGCGCTGACCATGCACCACATCGTCACCGACGGCTGGTCGGCCGGTGTGCTCATGGCGGACCTCGCGGAGCTGTACCGCGCCGAGACCGAGGGCGGCGCGCCCGACCTGCCCGCGCTCCCGGTGCGCTACCGCGACTTCGCGGCCTGGCAGCGCGGCCGGACCGACGTGCTGGCCACGCAGTTGGACCACTGGCGGTCGACGCTGGCCGGCGTGCCCGCGCTCGACCTGCCGACCGACCGGCCGCGACCCGCCGTGCACACGACCGCCGGGGCGCAGGTGCCGTTCGCGGTGCCCGCCGAGGTGGCGGACCGGCTGCGGGCGATCGCCCGGGAGCAGGACGCGACGCTGTTCATGGTGCTGGTCGCGGCCTGCCAGACGCTGCTGCACCGGTTCTCCGGCCAGGACGACATCGCCGTCGGCACCGTGTCGGCCGGTCGGGAGCACCCGGAGCTGCACAACCTCATCGGGTTCTTCGTCAACACGCTGGTGCTTCGATCCACTGTGGATTCGCGGGAGTCGTTCGCCGGGTTCCTGGGACGGGTGCGGGGAACCGTGCTCGACGCCTTCGCCAACCAGGACGTGCCGTTCGAGCGGGTCGTGGACGCCGTCGCCCCGGAACGCGACACCAGCCGCACGCCCCTGTTCCAGGCGATGGTCGTGCTCCAGAACGCCGTCGGACGGGCCGACGGGCTGCCGGGGCTGGCGGCCGAGGACGTGGCCTTCCCAGTGGTGACCGCCGCTTACGACGTCACCGTCGAGTTCCACGAGGAGGACGGCGGCGCGCTCGCGGGCACGCTCGACTACAACACCGACCTCTTCGACGCCGACACCGCCGCGCGGCTCGTGTCCGGGCTCGACGTCCTGCTGGCCGCCGCGTCCGCCGCGCCGGGCACCGCGCTCGGGGCGTTGCCGGTGATGCCGGACGACGCCGTCGAGCAGGTCCTGGTGGGGTGGAACGACTCCCGCACCTCGACCCCCGAGTGGACGCTGCCGCGGCTGCTGCGGGCCCAGGCCCGGCACACCCCGGACGCGCCCGCGATCATCGCCGGGGACACCGTGCTGACCTACCGGGAGCTCGACGAGCGGACCGACCGGGTCGCGCGGGCCTTCGCCGAGCTCGGCGCCGGACCGGAGACCGTGGTCGCGGTGCGGCTCGGCCGCTCCGCCGAGCTGGTGATCGCCTCGCTGGCCGCGACCAAGGCCGGTGCCGCCTACCTCCCGGTCGACCCGAACTACCCGGCGGAGCGCATCGCCTACATGCTGGACGACGCGCGGCCGGTGCTCGTCGTCGACGACCCGGCGCTGCCGGAGGCACCCGGCGGAGAGCTGCGGGGACCGTCGTTGGACAACCCGGCGTACGTCATCTACACCTCCGGGTCGACCGGTCGGCCCAAGGGCGTCGTGGTGACGCACCGGGGGATCTCCAGCTTCGCCGCGGCGGAGGTCGAGCGGTTCGAGGTGCGGCCCGGCGACCGGGTCTTGGCGTTCTCCTCGCCCAGCTTCGACGCGTCGGTGCTGGAGCTGTGCATGGCGCTCGGGGCCGGTGCCGCGCTGGTGGTGCCGCCGCCGGGGCCGCTGGTCGGCGACGACCTCGCGGAAGTGCTGGTGTCGCAGCGGATCTCGCACACGCTGATCCCGCCGGTCGCGCTGGCCACCGTGCCCGCCGTGCCGCTGCCGGACCTGCGGACGCTGGTCGTGGGCGCGGACGCGTGCTCGGCGGAGCTGGTGGCGCGCTGGGCGCCGGGCCGCCGGATGATCAACGCGTACGGGCCGACCGAGGCCACGGTCGTGTCGACGTGGAGCGAGCCGCTGGTGCCGGGCGGGGTGCCGCCGATCGGCCGGGCCATCGACAACACCCGTGCGTACGTGCTCGACGCGGACCTGCGGCCGGTGCCGGTCGGGGTTCCCGGGGAGCTGTACGTGGCCGGTGTCGGCTTGGCGCGCGGCTACCTGGGGCAGCCCGGGTTGACCGCGTCGCGGTTCGTGGCGAACCCGTTCGAGCCGGGTCGGATGTACCGGACCGGGGACGTCGTGCGGTGGACCCGGGACGGGCAGCTGATGTTCGTGGGCCGGGCCGACGACCAGGTCAAGGTGCGCGGGTTCCGGATCGAGCTCGGCGAGGTCGAGTCGGCGCTGCGGGCGCACCCGGCGGTCGCGGACGCCGTGGCCGCCGTGCACACCGACGCGGGCGGTCACAAGCGGCTCGTCGGCTACGTCGCCGGGGCCGAGCTGCCGGACGCCGCGGCCCTGCGCGAGTTCCTGACCGAGAGCCAGCCCGACCACCTGGTGCCGACCGCGTTCGTGCTGCTCGACCGGCTGCCGGTGTCGCCGAACGGGAAGGTCGACCGGCGCGCGCTGCCGGAGCCCGACCTCACCGCGACCACCGCCGCGTACGTGCCGCCGAACACCGACGTCGAGCGCGCGCTGGCGAAGGTGTGGGCGGACGTGCTCGGCGTCGAGCGGATCGGCCTGGCGGACAACTTCTTCGCCCTCGGCGGCGACTCGATCCTGAGCATCCAGGTCGCCGCCCGCGCCCGGCAGGCGGGACTGGGAGTGTCCACTAAGGACTTGTTCCTGCACCAGACGATCGCCGACCTCGCGCCGGTGGTGACCGTGGTGGACACGGTGGCCGACAAGGCCCCGGTGACCGGGGACGTGGAGCTGACGCCGATCCAGCGCTGGTTCCTCGACGCGCCCCGCGCCGGCTACCACCACTTCAACCAGGCGCACTACGCCGCGCTGACGCTGAACCCCGACGCCACCGCCCTCTCGACGGCCCTGTCCGCGTTGCACGAGCACCACGACGCGTTGCGGCTGCGGTTCGCGCGGTCGGCATCGGGGTGGCGCCAGTGGAACGCGCCGGTGTCGCCGGTGGAGTTGCTGGACGTCGTGGAACTCCCATCGGCCGACGAGGCGGAGATCGAGCGGATCGCGGACTCGGCGCACGCCGGGTTCGACCTGGAGACCGGGCCGCTGCTGCGGGCGGTGCTGTTCCGCTTCGCCGACGGCACCGCGCCCCGGCTGCTGCTGGTGGCCCACCACCTCGTGGTCGACGGCGTGTCGTGGCGGATCCTGGTCGACGACCTGGAAACCGCGTACGCCCAAGCCGCGCGCGGCGCGGCCGTCGACCTGGGGTCGAAGAGCACGTCGTTCCAGGAGTGGTCCCGCGGGCTGAGCGAGCTGGTGCGTTCCGGTGGCCTCGACGAGGAACTGGACTACTGGCGGTCCGTCCCGGAAGCGGGCGCGATCCCGGTGGACAGCGACTCCATGGACTCCACCGCCATCGCGGTCGACGCCGTGTCGGTCGAGCTGACCGCGAGCGAGACGGACGCGCTGCTGCGCGGCGCGCCGGTGGCCTACCGGACGCGGATCAACGACGTCCTGCTCGCCGCGCTGGCCTGGTCGCTGGCGCACTGGACCGGGAACCCGCACGTGGCGGTCCACCTGGAGGGCCACGGCCGGGAGGACGTGCTGGACGGCGTCGACCTGTCCCGCACGGTCGGGTGGTTCACCACGATGTTCCCGGTGACGCTGACCGTCCCGGACGGCAACTGGCGGTCGATCATCCGGGACGTCCGCAAGCAGCTGCGCGCGTTGCCGGGCAACGGTTTCGGCTACAGCGCGCTGCGCCACCTCGGCGCGCTGGAGGCGCGCGGCGCCGACCCCGAGGTGTCGTTCAACTACCTCGGCCAGTTCGACGCCAAGTCGGCCGACGAGTCGACCAGCCTGTTCGGGGAGGCCCTCGCGGCCGTCGGGCAGGACCACCACCCGGCCGACCGGACCGGGCACCTGCTCGACATCGTCGGCGAGGCCACGGACGGAAAGTTGACCTTCGTGTGGTTCTTCAACGCGCACATCCACCACCGGTCGACCGTCGAGGACGTCGCCGGTCGGTTCGCGACGGCGCTGCGGCAGATCGCCGCGGACTGCGGGGGTACCCGATGAGCGAGGTTCCCCTGCGGCGCAACCGGAACTACACCCTGCTGTGGGTGGGGCAGGCGTGCGCGGAGGTCGGCTTCAGCGCCTCCATGATCGCCTTCCCGCTGCTGGTGCTGGGGTTGACCGGGTCCGCCGTGGTCTCCGGCCTGGTGCTGGCGGCGGACGCGGCGGCGCAGCTGGTGGCCGGGCTGCCGGGCGGCGCGCTGGTCGACCGGTGGGACCGGCGGCGGGTGATGCTGCTGTGCGAGGTGGCGCAGTTCCTGGCCCTGGGGTCGCTGGTCGCCGCGCTGGTCGCGGGGTCGACGACGGTGCCGCACATGATCGCGGTCGCCGCGGTCATGGGTGTGGCCCGGGCGCTGTTCGAACCCGCCGAGGACGCGGCGCTGCCGTCGCTGGTGCCGGAGTCGCAGCTGGCGGACGCGGTGGCGATGAACGCGGCGCGCTCGTCCTTCGGGCAGATGGCGGGCACCTTCCTGGGCGGGCTGTTGTTCGCGGTCGGCCGGTGGGTGCCGTTCCTGCTGGACGCCCTGACGCACGTGGTGTCGTTCATCGCCCTGGCCTTCATACGGCTGCCCAAGCGGGAGGTGGTCCCGGAGCCGGTGGGCAAGCTGGGCCACGAGATCCTCGAAGGACTGCGGTGGGTGCTGCGGCACCGGGAGGTCCGGCTCACCGCGATCTGCGCGTTGGCGCTGAACCTGTTCTTCAGCGCCTACTACCTGGTCGTCATCGTGCTGGCCGAGCGCCAGGGGGTGCCCTTCGCCGAGGTCGGCGTCATGGCCGCCATGCTCGGTGTCGGCGGGGTCGTCGGCTCCCTCATCGCCCCCTACCTGCACCGCGTGCTCACCCCGCACGTGTCGATCGCCGGGGTGTTCTGGGCGCTCACGCTGCTGGCCCCGCTGGCGGTGTTCATCCGGAGCGGGCTGCTGCTCGGCCTGCTGTTCAGCGGCATGGCGCTGTTGGCGCCGACGGCGAACACCACCATCACGACCCACCAGTTGCTGCTGACCCCGGACCACCTCAGGGGGCGGCTGGGCGGGGTCATGGGCGTCATCGTCGGCAGCGCCGCCGCCCTGGGCCCGGCCCTGGGCGGGGTCCTCGTCGAGGTCCTGGAACCCGACACCGCCGTGCTGGTCTCGGCGGCGGGCATGGCCGTGGTCACCGTGCTGGTGACGCTGAGCCGAACCCTGCGCGAGTACACGCGAGAACCCGAAAAGGAGAAGGAGAACGCCCATGAGGGATGACATCGCCTACCAGGTCCTGATCAACGACGAAGACCAGTACTCCCTGTGGCCCGCGACCCGGGAGATCCCGGCGGGCTGGCGGGCGGAGGGCACCACCGGCACCAAGGACGAGTGCACGGCGCACGTGGACAAGGTGTGGACGGACATGCGCCCCAGGTCGCTGCGCGAGCACATGGACGCCTAGGTGCCCGGGAGGGTGGGCGGTCGGCGCCCACCCTCCCTAGGTGTCGCGTGCCACCACCTCCATCGGCAGGGTGATCGCCAGGGGGAGGTGGGGTTCGCCCGCGAGTTGGGCCTTGAGGTGCCAGGCCGCGGTGGCGCCGAGGTCTTCGGGCCGGTGCTGGATCGTGGTCAGGCGGGGGGTGGTCGCGGTGGCGAGGCCCGTGTCGTCGAAGGTGATGAGGGTCCTCGTGTGGCGCAGGGCCGGGACGGCGAGGGTGTCCGTGGTGCAGAAGACGGCGTCGAAGCCGGTCAGGGTGGCGAGTTCCGCGTCGACGGTTTCGGGCGTGCAGGGGATTTGTGCCACGGGGGTGCGGCCGATCTCGTCGAGTGCGCGGCGGAGGCCGGTGAGGCGGTCGACGGTGGGGCTGGTGTCCGGGGAGGTCAGCAGTGCCGCGACGTTGGTGGTGCCGCGGGCGATGAGGTGGCGTCCGGCCAGGAGGCCGCCGGTGAGGTTGTCGGGGGCGACGTACGGGACGGTGGGGTCGGTGAGCGGGCGTCCGATGTGGACGCTCGGGATCGTGGTGGGGTGCGGGTGGGATCCTAGGACGATCGCGGCGTCGGCGGTGCGGTCGAGGTCTTCCGGGTCGATGAGGACGACGATCCGGAGGTCGCGCAGGCCCGCCGCCGCGCCGCGGAGGATCGCGGTCAGGTGCGGGTGGTCCCCGGTGATGGCGATGGCGACCGTCTCCGGCCGGTGCGCGCGGCTGGCCAGGGACCGGGCCGACGCGTTGGGGACGTAGCCGAGCGCGTCGGCCACCGCGCGCACGGCCGCCCGCGTCTCCTCGCTGACCCCCGGGCCGTTGTTGAGGACGCGCGAGACGGTGGAGCGGGAGACGCCCGCGTGTCTGGCTACCTCTTCGAGGTTCACGGGCGGCTCCCACGGTTTATCCCTGTGCGGCCATCACCCCGGCGACGATCCGGCGACCCAGGAGGGTGAATACCACCAGGACGGGAATGGAAGCCAAAGTGGTTCCGGCCAGAACCAGCGGATAATCGACGTAGTGGCCGGCCTGCAACCGCTCCAGGGCCAGCGGGACGGTCGGATTGTCCGGGTCGAGGGCCACCAGGGGCCAGAGGAAGTCGTTCCAGCTCGTCATGAACGTGAACATGGCCAGGAACGCCGCCGCGGGCAGCACCGACGGGACGCAGACGTGCCACAGCACCCGCCCGGTGGAACACCCGTCGAGCCGGGCCGCCTCGACGAGGTCGCGGGGGACGGCCGAGAGGGTGTACTGCCGCATCCAGAAGACACCGAGCGCGGTGACCAGGTTGGGCACGATGACCGCCCGCAGGTCGCCCGCCCACCCGAGCTCGGCCATGGTCAGGTACAGCGGGATGACCCCCAACTGGGTCGGCACGGCCAAGGTGGCGACGACGCAGGAGAAGAGCCGGTCGCGGCCGGGGAAGCGCAGCAGCGCGAACGCGAACCCGGCCATCGTCGAGAACACCACCGTCGACACGGTGACCGTGCCCGCGACGACGACGCTGTTCCCCAACGCCCGCCAGAACGGCACGGTGTCGAACACCCGCGCGGCGTTGGCGAGGAAGTGGCCGCCGGGCAGGAGCGGGGGCACCGGATCAGCGGACGTCTCGTGGCCGGCTATGAGGAACGACCAGTAGAACGGGAACACCGAACCGGCGACGAACGCCACGAGCAACCCGTACACCCAGAACCGCGCCCGCCGCCGCGCCGGGTGGCGGCGAGTCCTTGGGGGGTGGGGTGGGGCGGGTGCCTGCCCGGTCATCGGGTCGGGCCCGCGAGGTGGCGGGTGAGGACGTGGTTGGCGACGGCGACCAGGGCGACGAGCAGGGTGAGGGTGCACGCGATGGCGGAGGCGTAGCCGAGGGACTGGTTGTCGAAGGCCGACTGGTAGAGGTACAGGTTCGCGGTCTGGAACTGGTGCGTCGCGCCGCCGTTGGTGCCGGGGAGGGGGTCGAGGAGTTTGGGCTCGGTGAACAGTTGCAGGCCGCCGATGGTGGAGGTGACCACGACGAAGACCAGGGTCGGGCGGAGCAGGGGGAGGGTGATCGCGGTGAACCGTCGTACCGGGCCCGCGCCGTCGACGGTGGCCGCTTCGTGGAGTTCGCGGGGGATGGCCTGGAGCGCCGCGAGGACTATCAGCGCGTTGTAGCCGGTCCAGCGCCAGTTGACCATGGTGGCGATGGCCAGGTGCGACGCGAAGCGGTTCGACTGCCAGTCGACGGGGGTCAGGCCCAGGTGTTGCAGGACGGCGTTGACGAAGCCGAACGTCGGACCGAACAGGTTGGCGAACACCACCCCGACCGCCGCGACCCCCATGGCGCACGGCAGGAGCACGCCGACCCGCCAGGCCGTGGGGGCGCGGAGGCGGGTGTCGAGCAGCGCGGCCAGCAACACCGCGATCACCACCTGCGGGACCGTGGTCATGGCCAGGATGCTCAGGGTGTTCGCCAACGCCCGGCCGAACTGCGCGTCCGAGAGCAGGGCCGCGTAGTTCCCCAACCCCACGAACCGCGTGGGGCCGTCGAGCAGGTCCCAGTCGTAGAGGGACACGAAACCGCTGTAGAGCAACGGGAACACGCCCACCAACGCGAAGACCAGGAAGAAGGGGGCGATCAGGAGGTATGGCTCCACTGTGGACTTGACAGGGCGACGGCCGGCCGGCACCGCCAGTGGTCCGGGAAGTGGAACCGTGTCCGGGCAGGAGGGGCGCGCGGTGGTGCGCGTGTTCATCGGGTGATCTTCTTCGCGCCCTCCACCGCCTGCCGCCACCCCTCGTCCGGGCTCGCGCCCTCCTCCACCGCGCGCAGCGCGGGCGCGATGACGTTCTCCTGGATCCGGCCGTCACCCGGCCCCTTGTACTGCGGCTCGCCCACCTTCTGCGCCCGGCCCGCGAAGAGGGCACCGGTGTGCGCGCCGCCGAAGTAGGGGTCGGTGGTGCCCAGCAGTTCCGGCGCCGTGAGGGCCGCGCGCTGGCTGGGGAAGTTGCCGGTCTTGGCGAACGCGCGGATCTGCTGCTCCGGCGCGGTCAGCCAGGCGGCCAGCGCGGCGGCCTCCCGGGGGTGGGCGCTCTGCTTCGGCACGGCCAGGTACGAGCCGCCCCAGTTGCCCCCGCCGCCGGGGAACGCGTCGGCCACCGCCCACCGGCCCGCGTTGGCCGGGCCCGCCTGGGCCTTGATGACGCCCAGCATCCACGACGGGCACGTCTTGGTGGCGAACGCGCCCGCGGCGAAACCCGCGTTCCAGTCCGCCGAGAACGCCGTGAGCCGGGCCGACTGGCCGCGCCCGCCCGCCGCCGTCACCAGGTCCCAGTTGCGCCGGATCGCTGGGTCCGACTCGATGGCCAGCGCGTCGCCGGTGGTGAGGTAGCCGCTGGGCAGCTGGTTGTGCATGGCGTTGAAGATCTGCGAGTCCGAGTCGAACCACGCGCGGCCCGCGCGCGCCACGAACGCGTCGCCGGTGGCGAAGTACGACTCCCAGGTGGCGAACAGCGGCGCGACGCGCTCCGGGTCGCCGGGCAGCCCGGCCGCCTCGAACAGGTCCCGCCGGTAGCACATCGCCAGCGGGCCGACGTCCGTGCCGTAGCCGACCACCCGGCCCGCCTTGTCCCGCCCCGCCGCGTACTTCCAGTCCAGCCACCGGTCCGGCCGCACGTCCGGTGGACCGATCTCGGCGAGGTCCTGGAACAGGTCGGACCGGGCCAGCGCGTCGGCCAGGTAGCCCTCCTCGACGGCCACCACGTCCGCCGCGCCGGAACCGGCCCCCAGCCGGGTGAACAGCCGCTGGTGGTACGGCCCGCCCTGCCCGGTGCGCTCGTGCCGGACGCGCACCCCCGGGTGCGTGGACTCGTACTCCGCCAACAGGTCCTCGTAGCCGAACTCGGTGAAGGTCGAGATCGACAGCTCGACCCGGCCCGCGGCCTCGCCGGTGCCGCAGGCCGCGCTCGCGGCCAGCAGCGCCAGCGCGGACACCACGGGAAAAGCCTTCGAGAAAACCTTGTGGAACAGGGTTTTCCTGGACAGAAGACGCACGACAACCCCTCGGTTCGACGGCGGATTCCGGGAACGCTCTCGGCGCAACGTACCGAAAAAGTGTGTCGTGGGTTACACAGCGGTGTCAAGGCTGTCGAGATTTACCCGTGGACGAGCCGTTTCGTGTTCGTCGCCGGGAACGCTCCCCATCACCGTGTGGCCGGGACCGCCTCGGTGGTGCCTTGGTCGGTCGCGGGCGGGCGCAGCGGAACCGTGATCGTCTCGGTCACCACGACCGGCTGCGGCGGCGTCACCTGCGGCGTGCCGGGCCGGAGCAGGAAGGTCAGCACGACAGTCAGCAGGCTCAGCGCCGTCGAGGCGACGACGAGCCGCACGAGCAGTTCGACCTTCTTGCGCAGCAACAGAACCGCGCCTGCCAAATCCCGGTCCTGCGGGTCGTCTCGATCGGTCCGCGCCGGTTCGGTGGACCGTGCCACCCGAGGGCCCGTGCGGGTGTCGACCGCGGGCGGTTTCGCGCGCTGCCGCCGCTGTTGTCCGCTCGGGGGCGGAGTACTCGCTCGCCTGCGGCCTCCGTCGAGCAGCGCGAGGACGCGTTCGTCACGGGTGTTGAGGCCCACGAGCCGCTCGTTCGTCGCCCGCGCGTAGTCATCCGGGGCGCGGAAGTACTCCGCCACCAGCGAACTCGCCAACGACGCGACCGCGTCGCCGCCCGTCGGGGGCTGGTCGGTGACCCGGACGCGCGTGGTCACGCCCGCGTCCGGCGGCTGCCGCAGGCACCAGAACCTGGGCGACCCGCTGCCCGCGGCGTCCGCGCCCGGGATCGTGTCGGAGTGGTCGTAGGTCGAGTAGGTCCACCCGAACCTGTGGTCCATTGTGGAGAGAACCGGGTCGAGCACCTCCCGCACCACCGTGAGCACGGGGAGCGGGTCGTCGTCGAGGACGAGCGTGTAGCTCGACGCCTGGTGGGTGAGCACGGCCTCGACCAGGTTCCGCGCCGTGGTCGACCACCGGGCTTCCGCCTCCTCCCTGGCCCGCGCGCGCCAGTCCTCGCGCAGGCGCCGCCAGGAGTCCGCGCGCACCGGCGGGAAGCCGTCCGGGTCCGGGTCGGAGTCGGCGGGCCACCCGCTCCAGTGCGCGACGTACATGGCGAACGGATCCAGGTCCACCGGGTCGCCCAGCACGGCGTGCGCGGCGTCGAGCCCCGACTCGGACGACCGGAACCGGGCCAGCAGCGCGGCGGTGTTGTCGTGGAACTTGACGTAGGAGAACGCCCGGTCCGGCACCCACGGCCGGGAGTCGCCCCGGTGGATGGGGGTCAGCCGGGTGAACCGGCGCAGCTTCGCCTCCCACCGCGCCGCCTCCCGCGGCGGCAGGTCCGGGGTGCCCACCCGCGGCACGGGTCCCCCGCCGCCGAAGTCGAAGTGGATCTGCTTGACCCCGAGGTGACCGTCGTGCGGGCGCGTCACCCGTTCTTGCCGTTCAAACATCCGCCACGCTCCGCCACCCGGTGGCCCCCGGTCCAATTCCCTAGTCGGCCTACCCCCGGTCGCCGTTACCGGCGGTGCGTCCACGCCGACAAGCGACCACAAGGAGGGTGGTCGGCGTCGCAGGTCAAGGGAAAGCGACTGCTTGCCATCGATTCCCGGTGAGCGGTCAGGACTTGGCGCGGGCCTCGACCGCGGCGGCCAGGTCGCTGAAGCGCGGGGTGGTGAGCACGGTCCGGGTCTCCAACGCGTCCACGCCCAGCCGCGCGCGGACCCGCGTGGCCAGCCGGGCGGCGGTCATCGAGTCGCCGCCCAGCGCGAAGAAGTCGGCGTCGGGGCGGACGGCGGTGGTGCCGAAGAGGTCGGCCCACACCTCGGCGAGCACCACCGACGCGTCCGTCACCACGCACAGGCCGACCGGCGGGAGGTCCGCCAGGTCGCGCACCAGCTCGACCCGCCGCAGCCCGAACGCCTCGGCCAGGCAGCCCGCCGTCGGCCAGAGCGGCGGCGGTACGCGCGGGGCCTGCGCGCGCGGGCGTCTGCACGCGTAGACGACGTGCCGGGAACCGGTCACCGGGCCGCGCTCGCTGGTCGCCGTGAAACCCCGTCCCCGCAACAGCTCCAGCGCGGCGGCGGGCTGGCCGCGCGCGTCGTCGACGGCGACCGCGACCTGGTCGATGAGCGACCAGGTGGTCTCGTCCACGCCGCCGAACACCTCCCACCCGGCGCCGTCCACCTTGAGCAGGTCGACCCGGCGGCCCGCGACCAGCTCGGGGATCGTCGGCACCGCGGGCCCGCCGGCGCGGCCCACGGCGGCGGCGACCACGGTGACATCCACCGAGTGCAGCTCGGCGTTCACCTCGATCGCCCGCACTGCGGCCGGTGCCGGTTCCACCGCGGTGATGTGGGCGCCGGGGCTGTGCGCGGCGGCCAAGAGGGTGAACAGGCCCGTGCCCGCGCCGACGTCCACCACCACCGCGTCGTCCGGCAACGCCACGCCGTGGCGCAGGTACGCGTTGTCCGCCCACACTTCCCGGTAGGCCGCGTTGGTCCGGGCGCGGTCGGTGCCCGCCACCAGCAGGTCCGTCGACGGCTCGTGCCAGGCCAGGCCGTCGGGCAGGTCGGTGGTGACCGCGTGGTGCAGCAGCGGGGCGGTGAACTCGTCGGGCACCACGTAGGCCGTGCGGTCGCGGACGACCGCGGTCGCCACCGCCTGGTGGGCCAGGACCGCGCGGAGCAGCGCGGCCGGGGTGTCCACTGTGGTCACGTCGGGGCGGCGCCGGTCCTCGCTCACGCGACCGCTCCCGGGCGGTCGACCCGCGGCGGCGCGTCTCGACTCGGCACGGGCCTCCTCCGGTTCGTCGCGCCGCCCCCGGGACATGGTTCGACCACCGTGGGACCGGCACGGCGGAATCCTTGCGGGGAGCGGGGTTCGGCTGGATCCGCGGCCGCCGGAACGGGGTCGGGCGGCGTCCTGCCATGGTGCAATGGGGGTCGCTCTCCGTCAACCGCTGATCGCACTACGTCTTGGGAGCGCTCGCGGATCGCCTGTGCGAAAGGAGCCGTGGACCCATGCTGGACCAAGTACGGGACCCGCAGACCACCCGACCGGGGCACCGGGGTGTGCCGGATCCGTTCCGACGGGCCGGATCGCCACGCAGCGTGGTCGTGGTGCCCAGTCTGACCCTCGACAGCGCCGGATTGGCCAAGCTGCCCGGCGCGAACCACTACGAGGAGCGGATGCTGTTCCTGCTCCAGAGCCTGCGCGACCCGGGCACCGAGGTAACCTACGTGACCAGCGCGGGTTTCGCCCCCGAGGTGGTCGACTACGCGCTGGACCTGGTGCCCGCGCTGCCCCGCGGCCACGCCCGCAGGCGCCTGACGATGCTCGACTGCGCCAGCCGCGAACCCGTCCCGCTCACCGCGAAGCTGCTGCGCCGCCCGGACCTGCTCGACCGGGTCCGCGCGGCCATCCCTGATCCCCGCGATGCGGTCCTGGTGGCGTACAACGGATCTCCGCTGGAACGCACGCTGGCGGAGACAATCGGCATACCGCTGTACGCGCCCGATCCGGACCACTCGTTCCTGGGCAGCAAAACCGGCGCGCGGCGGCTGTTCGCCGAGGCGGGTGTCCCGGTGGTGGAGGGCTTCGACGGCTTGCGCGACACCGCCGACGTGGTCGCGGCGCTGGCCGAGCTGCGCGCCCGCGACAGCACGCTCGGCGGTGCGATCGTCAAGCTCAACGAGAGTTTCGGCGCGGGCGGCAACGTGCTGTTCTCCTACGCGGGCGCGCCCCCTACCGGGCTGGCGGACTGGGTGCGGCGGGAGTTGCCGGTGCGGGCGGTGTACGTGGCGCCACCGGACACCTGGGAGAACTACAGCGCCAAGCTGGACACCATGGGCGGCGTGGTGGAGCGGTTCGTGCAAGCCGACGAGATCACGTCCCCGTCCGCCCAGGTCATGCTCTCCCCGGACGGCACGGCCCGGGTGGTGTCCACGCACGACCAACTGCTTGAAGGAGACCCGAAGCAGATCTTCGTGGGCTGCGTCTTCCCGTCCAATCCCGCCTACCGCCTACCGATCCAAACCATGGCACTACGCGTGGCCCACGCCTTGGCGGCGCGAGGGGTGGTCGGCATCGCGAGCGTGGACTTCGTGTCCGCGCGCACGGGGAACCAGTGGCGCCACTACGCGTTGGAGATCAACCTGCGGATGGGAGGGGGTACGGCACCGTATTTCCTGTTGCACGGGCTGGTGGAGGGCGAGTACGACCCAGCCACCGCCGCGTACTACGACACCGCAGGCGCCGAGCGGTGCTACTTCGCGTCGGATCGGGTGTATCGCACGGAGTACCAGGTGTTGTCGCCGACGGATGTCATTGACACGTTGGTGGACAACGGACTCCACTACCGCACCGGAACGCGCACCGGCGCGGTCGCCTACATGCTCGGTGCTCTGGAAATAGGCCGCTTTGGCATCGTAGTGGTGGACGAGACGACGACGGCGGCTGAGGTCAAGTACCGCAAGATGTTGACCGCCATCAACAACCGGGCCCGTGCCAAGTCGACCATACCAGTCCAAATCGGACGCGCGTGAGCGTAGTGGGACTTCCGCGTCGACGGATCGAGGAAGCCCCGGCCGCCGGTGGGCGGCCGGGGCTCCCCGGGTTCGGGGTCAGCCGAACAGCGGGCCGGTCTTGCAGGTGGCCGTGGGGAGGGCGCGGTCGATCAGGTAGCGGTCATACGCCTGGAGGGCGCACGGCTCGCCGAGGGCGCCGTGACCGTAGGTGTCCACGGTCAGCAGTCGCGAGTTGGGCATCAGGCGGTTGAGCGCCTTCGCCCCGCTGATCGGGGTCGCCGGGTCGTGGGTGTTGCCCACGACGAGGATCGGCGCGGCGGTCCAGACCTGCCAGGGACCGCGGAAGGCCGCCTGGTTGGTGATCGGCCAGTCCCGGCAGGCGGAGCCGTCCCACGTCCAGAGCGCGCCGTAGCCGGGCGCGGTGCGCTCGGCCCACGCGGCGGTGCGCTGGACCGCGCCCCGGTCGCGCGGGTTCGCGCTGTCCGAGCACGCCACACCCAGGTAGGGCAGGTTGGTGATCGGGTCGGTGGTGGGGCCGCTGCCCGTCGGGGACGGCGGCTGCTCCTGCGTCCACGGCGGTGGCGGCGGGACCGGGGTCCCCTTCTCCACCGCGCGCATGGCCCGGTAGACGTAGTCCACCAGCTCCATGATCCGCGGGTACGCCTCCCGCGTCTTGGACAGGTCCGCCAGCAGCTGCACCGCGGACTGGTACGTGACCGTCTCCGCCGGCAGCTCCAACGGACCCCGCTTGAGCCGCGCCATGACCGCGTCGTACTTGGCGCGGACCGACCCGGCCGCCGGGCACTTGGCCTTGCCCGCGCGGTCGCACTCGGCCAGCGCGCTGGTGATCGCCTCCCGGGTGCCGTCGCCCGAGCCGATCCGGCCGGTGAACAGGTACCCCCGCTCCGCGCCCTCGCCGGTGGACCAGGCCACCGGGTCGAGCACGCCGTCGACGATGATCGACCGGACCCGGTCCGGGTACATGGCCGCGTAGGTCGCGCCCATGTAGGAGCCGTACGACACGCCGTAGAAGTTCAGCTTGTCGTCGCCGACCGCGCGGCGCATCAGCTCCAGGTCGCGCACGGTGTCCGCGGTGGACATGTGCGCGAGGATCGGGTCGCCGCGCTCGGCGCACAGCGCGCGGACGTGGTCGTCGTAGGCCAGGCGGGCCCGGGTCTGCTCGGCGCCGACCGGGAACGCCTCCTCGGGCGTCGCGGGCGGGGCCGGGTCGCCGGGCTGGGCCGCGCACCTGACCGGCGCGCTGCCGCAGCCCTCGGTGACGCAGTTCTTCTCGCCCGCGATGCCCCTCGGGTCCACCCCGACGATGTCGTAGCGGGCCCGCACCCGGGCGCCGAAGGCGCTCGCGACGTCCAGCGTGAAGTCGGCGGCCGACCCGCCGGGGCCGCCGTTGTCGACGAACAACGTGCCGATCTTGTGCCGGGGGTCGTCCGCCGGGCGCTTGGTCGCCCGCAGGGTGATCTTCGGACCGCGCGGGTCGGCGTGGTCCAGCGGCACCGGCACGGCCGCGCACAGCAGTTCCCGGTCGGTCGGACAGGGGCGCCAGTCGAGCCTCGGCAGGCGGTCCCCCGCGGCGGCGACCCCGGGCACGGTCCCCGCCGCCAACGCGGCCACCGCGACAGCGGCCACGGTTCTTCTCACCATGTCATCCCCTTCTCGCCCCGGTCGTCGGGGCGCGCCACCACTGTCGCGAAGGAGGACCGCCCACCGACTCACACCGTGGGCTACACCTGAGATCATCCCGTGGAGGTATTGCCGCACGTCCATAGTGGACAAGTTGGGCACCGGCCGCCGATCGTGGAAAATGCCCACCGTGTCCAACCAGTGCCCGTGCGGAACAACCACCCCCTACGACGCCTGCTGCGGCCCCGCCCACGCGGGCACCCCGGCCCCCACCGCGGAGGCCCTGATGCGCTCCCGGTACGCGGCCTTCGCCCTCGGCGATGTCGACTACCTGCTGCGCACCTGGCACCCGACCACCCGCCCCGAGACGCTCACCCTGGACCCGGCGCAGCGGTGGACGTCCCTGACGATCGTCACGACCACCGGTGGCGGCTTCCTGCACACCAAGGGCACGGTGGAGTTCACCGCTCACTACACCCACGAGGGCCGCCCCGGCACCCTCCACGAGGTGAGCCGGTTCGTCCGCGAGTCCGGCCGGTGGCTCTACGTGACCGGGGAGGTCTCCTGACGGTGCACCCGATCACCGGCCCCGAGGAGGTCCCCCTCTTCTGCCGACCGCCGTACGTCCTCAACGACGAGGTCGCGGACGACCTGGCGGCTGGCCGCCGCCGACCGGAACGGCTGTGGGTCGCCCTCCGGGACGACCGGCTGGTGGCCAGGGTCGGCTGGTGGGGGCGCGCGGGGGAGGACGCGCCGTTCCTGCTGGACATCTTCGACACCGAGGACGTGGTGGTCGGCGAGCACCTGCTGCGCACGGCCATGGCGTCGGCGGCCCCGGCCCGGCCGCACTACCTCCGCACCGTCACGGCCGAATGGCGAACGGACCCCGCGACGACCCGGTGCGTGGCGGCGCTGGAGCGGACCGGGGCCTGGTTGCTGGCGGAACGTGTGCGGTTCGAGTGGCGTCCCGGTACCCCGGTGCCCCCGTCCAGCGGTCGCCTGGTGTTCCGGTCGGTGCGGGACACGGGGGAGATCCTGGACCTGATGACCAGGGCCCTGGACGGCACCCTGGACGCCCACAGCCTCGACGACCTGACCCGCCTACCGCCCCGCGCGGCGGCGACCCGCCACTTCGACGACGAACTGGCCCGCTTCCACAGCCCACGCTCGTGGTGGCGGGTGGCGACGTTGCCCGGTGGTGAGCCGGTCGGGTTCATCACGCCGGGGCGCAATGATTACAACGCGGTGATCGGGTATCCGGCTGTGCTTCCTGAGCACCGGGGGAACGGGTACATCAACGACCTCCTGGCGGAGGCGACGCGGATCCTTGCGGCACAGGGGGTTCCGCGCATCCGAGCCGCCACGGACCTCGACAACACCCCGATGGCCGCCGCCTTCACCAGAGCCGGCTACCTCGACGTCGAACGCACGATCGTGATGGCTTGGTCCAAGTAGGACTTCGGCGGCCGGGGAGTCGACTTCGAGGTGCTCGTGGTCGGAGTCCAGCAGGACGGGACGTCGGCGAACCACTCGCCGTCATCGAGGTCTCAGCGCAGCCAGGCGTGGCGTGGGCGGGGCTGTGCGCGGCGGCGATCGCGGGCTGGCCGTTGAGCCGCTGGGGCTCGTGCCCCGGTGCGAGACGTGGGCAAGACATCTCCGCCTGACCTCGATCCCGTGAGTGGCGAGTTCCGGGGCCGCCCCGGGCATGTGGTTGCGCGCGTCGCCGGTCGCCGGGTTGGCGATCTCGAAGGCGGCCATGCCCATCTGGCGCGGCAAGCCACTCTGACGGTCGCCTCGTCCTTGGCGTTCGTGGAGCTGTGAGGCGCCGGGTTTGGTGGGTGTGCTTTGGCGGGGTTGGTAAGCGTGAGTTGTGTGGCGAGAAGCACTGGCTGGGGTTGAGCGGCCCGACAGTGGAGTTGGCCGGGCACGGGTGGTGAAGAGTGACGTGCGTAGTCGGGTGAAGGGTTTGGCGGGCGGTGTCTGGCGGTGGTTCGGATGGGTGTCGCGGGGTGGGGTGAGCGGGCTGGTCGCAGGGGCGGGTGGGGTTGGGGCGTTGGTCGTTCGTCGGTGTGGGGGGATGTCTCTTTTGAGTAGCTGGGGAAACGAGCGCGGGGCGGCGTAGCGAGGTTGTGGTGGGGCTGGGTCGGGTGGGCCGGGTTTGGTGGCTGTGCTTTGGCGGGGTAGGTACGCGTGAGTTGTGTGGTGGTTGGGCGGTCGACGGTGAGGTCGGCCGGGCACGGTTGGTGAAGGGCGATGTGCACAGTCGGGTGAAGGCCTGGAGGGTGGTGCCTGGCGGGATTGGGCGTTGGCCGTTCGTCGGCATTGGGATACCTCGGTTGAGTGACTGGGTGGGCATGAAGGCGGGACTGCGCAACGAGGTGGCGGTGAGGGCTGGGTCGGGTGGGATGGATTCGGTGGGCGGTGGGGGTGAGCCGGGTTGGTGGCTGTGCTTTGGCGGGTCAGTACGCCTGAGTTGTGTGGCGGGACACGGGCTGGGGTGGGGCGGCTGTCGGTGGGGTCGGCCGGGCACGGTTGGTGAAGGGCGACGTGCGTAGTCGGGTGATGGGCTTGGCGGGCGGTGCCTGGTTGTGGTCCGGGCGGGTGTCGCGGGGTGGGGTGAGCGGGCTGGGCGCAGGGGCGGGTGGGGTTGGGTATTGGTCGTTCAACGGTGTTGGGAGATACCTCTGTTGAGTGGCTGGGGACCGAGGGCGCGACGGCGTAGCGAGGTCGTGGTGGGGGCTGGGCCGGGTTTGGTGGGTGTGCCTTGGCGGGGCAAGTAGGCGTGAGTCGTGTGGTGGGTGGGCGGCTGATGGTGGGGTCGGTTGGGCACGGTTGGTGAAGGGCGACGTGCGTAGTCGGGTGTTGGGCTTGGCGGGCGGTGCCTGGTGATGGTTCGGGCAGGTGTCGCGGGGTGGGGTGAGCGGGCTGGGCGCAGGGGCGGGCGGGATTGGGGTGCTGGTCGTTCGTCGGTGTTGGGGATGCCTCGGTTGAGTGGCTGGGGGAACGAGCGCGGGATGGCGTAGCGAGGTCGTGGTGGGGCTGGGGCGGGTGGGTCGGGCTTGGTGGGTGTGCGTTGGCGGGGCAAGTACGTGTGAGTCGTGTGGTGGCGGGGCGGCTGACGGTGGGGTCGGCCGGGCACGGGTGGTGAAGGGCAATGTGCGTAGTCGGTGGAGGATTTGGCGGATGGCGTAACGAGGTCGTGGTGGGGGCTGAGCCGGGCGAGCCGGATTCGGTGGGTGGTGGGGTTCCGGGGTGACCTCGATTCGGTGAGATGTGCTGGGCTGGGGTGCCGTTGGTTGACCGGCGCGGCACTGTCGTTGTCGGTCAGTGAAGGAATCGGCCGGTGGGGGAGGCCGATGGGCCGTGGTGGGGTCAAGCTGTGGCCAAGCACACGGGAAGGCAGGGCGTATGGACGTCATCGTGGTCGGAGCGGGCTCGGCTGGCTCGGTCGTGGCGCGTCGGCTGGTGGACGCGGGGGCGCGGGTCACCTTGCTGGAGGCGGGCGGTCCCGACACCAACCCGGCCATCCACGACCCCTCGCGCGCGGGGGAGCTGTGGCACGGCCCCGAGGACTGGGACCACTACACCGTCCCCCAGCCGCACGCCGGGAACCGGCGGTTGCACCTGCCGCGTGGCAAGGTGCTTGGCGGGTCGCACTCGCTCAACGCGATGATCTGGGTGCGTGGGGCGGCGCAGGACTATGACGGGTGGGGGCAGCCCGGGTGGGCCTGGCAGGACGTGCTGCCGGTCTACGAACGCATCGAGAAGGATCTCCTTCCGGTTGTCGCCAACGAACCCCTGCACCCCATCCAGCAGTCCATGCTGGACGCGGCCGAGCAGATCGGCATCGAGTTCAACCCCGACTACAACGCCGGGTCCCTCGACGGCATCTCGATCGAGCAGATCACCGCCCGCGACGGGCAGCGGGTCAACACCTGGATCGCCTACGGCAGGCCGATCCTGGGGGCCGACAACTTCACCGTCCACACCGGAGCCCTGGTGCACCGCCTGCTCCTCGACGGCACCCGCGCGGTCGGTGTGCTCGTCGAGATCGACGGTGAGCTCCAGGAACTGCGCGCCGACCAGGTCGTGCTCGCCGCGGGTGCGCTGGCCTCACCCGCCATCCTGCTGCGCAGCGGCATCGGCCCAGCCGACGAGCTGCGCGCGGCGGGCATCGAGGTCGTCGCCGACGTCCCGGGTGTCGGCCGCAACCTCCACGACCACCTGCTGGCGCCGGTCATCTACGCCACCGACCGCCGGGAGGTGGAGCCGCCGAGCGCCGGGCGCTCGGTGACCCAGACGCACCTGTTCTGGCGCAGCCGCCCCGACCTGGACGTGCCCGACACCCAGCCCATCCACTTCAGCGTGCCGATGTACCAGCCGGGGATGTCCGGGCCGGCCACCGGCTTCTCGCTCATGGCGGGCATCGTGACCCCGCGCAGCCGCGGCAGCCTGCGGGTCACCAGCGCCGACCCGCGCGACGAGCCGCTGATCGACCTGGCCGCCCTGGAGCACCCCGACGACTTCGCCAGCCTCGTCGCGTCGGTGGAGCAGTGCAGGCGCCTCGGCGCCGCGCCCGCGCTGGCCGAGGAGTGGGGCGCCCGGGAGATCTACCCGGAGCCCGGTGCCGACGTCGAGGACTACGTGCGGCGCAACGCGATCACCTACCACCACCAGGTCGGCACCTGCAAGATGGGC
Source organism: Actinokineospora auranticolor (assembly GCF_041897805.1). Lineage (GTDB taxonomy): Bacteria > Actinomycetota > Actinomycetes > Mycobacteriales > Pseudonocardiaceae > Actinokineospora > Actinokineospora auranticolor. The sequence goes on along the minus strand of NZ_CP154825.1, from coordinate 6,730,389 downwards.
ACGGACGCCGAGTCGGTCGTCGGGCCCGATCTGCTCGCCCACGGGCTGACCGGTCTTCGGATCGCCGACGCGTCGATCATGCCCACCGTGCCGACGGGCAACACCAACGCCCCGGCGGTGCTGATCGGCGAGCTGGCCGCGAACTTCATCCTGGCGTGACCGCCGGTGCCGGGCGGTACGCGAGTGCCGCCCGGCACCGGGACGGGTGACAAGGTCGACAAGGGCAACGACGGGGACAACGGGGACGACATCGTGGTTCTCCTGGCATTCGATGGGGCGAGTCCGGATTTCGGATGAGTGCCGTTGGGGATTTCCGGGGCACAAATCCAGGTTGTCGGCTCGGACCAGGCCTGTTCAGGGAATACACCCGATCGTGGATAACGTCGCGAAAATGACCTAAATGCAAAGAAGGCTCTTAGCCCCGCAGGGCTAAGAGCCTTCTTTCGACCCTCTTACAGAGCCGGGTCATACTCCTCAGGGTGCACGGTGTTGCTCAGCAGCCGCCCGAAGGCGCCAAAGGTGAAGTGGGTCGAGCCGGTGCCCGCCTCGTCCAGGCCGAACAGCACGCCGTGCGAGCGGAGCCGGTGGATGTCGCGGTGGTCGGCGACGGTCACCGAGGCGCAGTCGATGACCTTCTCGCGCCAGGTGAAGACGTAGATGCCCGGGCGCAGCTGCCACACCGAGTTCTCGTCCGTGTCGGCCAGGCCCTTCTCCGGACCGGCCAGGCACTGCCAGGTGTACCAGTGCGGGCTCAGGTACACGTGCTCGTACGCGTGCACCTCGCTGTACACCCACATCGCCCGGCGGCCGATGAGCGCCCGGGTCGGCGCGGCGGCCTCGCCGGAGACGTCGGAGCCCCGCAGCGTGGCGGTCTCGAACCGCTGGGTCACCCGCGGCGTGCCCGCCTCGTTGATGGTCGTGGTGACCAGCAGGGCCCGGCCCGCGCGCAGGTCCAGGAACAGCGACACGGCGTCCTTCGGCCGCGCCGAGGGGTGGAACTGGGTGTAGTACAGGTCCTCGTCCACCAGGAAGGTCTCGCACTGGTCGACGCCGCCGTCCCACTCGACGCGGGTCCCGCTGAACTTGGCGGTCAGCAGCGGCCCGTCCGGCCCCTCCAGGACGACCTCGCGCCCGTGCAGGTCCCCCACGGTCGGCGCCTTGTTCGCGTCGAACCCCGGGGCGAGGCCGTCGAGCGGCAGCCAGGTCGAGGTGTCCGAAAGAGTCGATGTGGTCTCGGTCATCGGCAGTCCTTCCATGCGCTTGTCGGCCAGTCTTGGCCTCTCGGGGGCCGGGCGGAACGCCCGCCCGGCCGTTGTGCGGCACCGGTCAAAGACGGTGCGTTGCACGCCAACCCGCCCCGTACCACGAGCCCCAGGATGGCAGCATGCGGTTGCAACTGACGGGTAAGAAAGTGCTGGTCACCGGGGGTGCGTCGGGGATCGGCCTGGCCTGCGCCCTGGCGTTCCTCGACGAGGGCGCGGACGTGGCGGTGATCGACCGCGCCCAGGGTCCCAAAGGGGCTTTCGGCGTCCGGGCGGACGTCACCGACGATTCCCAGCTCTCCACCGCGGTCACGAAGGCGGTAGGACATTTGGGTGGCCTGGACGTCGTAGTGGGCTGTGCGGGCATTTCAGGCCCCGTAGGAACCCCTCTGGTGGATACGCCCGCCGACGCCATCGCGGCCGTCTTGGCGGTAAACGTGACCGGGCAGCTCTTGCTCGCCAAGCACACATATCCGCATATGGCAGATGGCGGCGCGTATGTGCTCTTGGCCAGCGACTCGGCTTTCGTGTCCGCACCGGGCATGGTCCCCTACTGCGCTTCCAAGGGCGCCGTGGTCTCCCTGACCAAGGCGCTCGCGGTCGAGTTCACCCGCGCGCGGGTGAACTGCGTCTGCCCCTCCATTGTGGACACCCCCATGGCCCGCGCCGACCTCGGTGACGCCGCGATAGACGAGGCGGACTTTCCGGTGCAGACAGCCGACGAGGTGGCCCAGCAGGTGCTCTTCCTCGCGTCCGCGCGCTCCCGGGCCATCAACGGCCAGGCCGTGCTCGCCGACTTCGGCTACTCAGCCCGCTCGGGCTTCCCCGCGTAGGGGACCCCGGACACAGCTCGGCCCGCCACCCTCTGACCAGGGTGACGGGCCGAGGTGCGGCGGCTATTCGCCCAGATAAGCCGAGTGCAGGGTTTCCGGCGCGTCCAGCAACTCCTTGGCGGTGCCCTGGAAGGTCACCCGCCCCGACGACACCACCAGGGCGTCCTGCGAGACACCGAGCGCCAGGTGGGTGAACTGCTCCACCAGCAGGATGGCGGCGCCCTCCTCGGCGAAGCGGGTCACCATCGGCAGCAGCCGCGTGAACACCACCGGCGCCAGGCCCAGCGACATCTCGTCGATCAGCAGGTACCGCGGCCGGGCCGCGAAAGCCCGCGCCAGCACCACCATCTGCTGCTCGCCACCGCTGAGCAGCGCGGTGGGGGAGTTGCGCCGCTTCTCCAACTCGGGGAACAGCGCCAGCACCTCCTCCACCCGCGGCCACGTGCGCGCGGTGAGCTTGAGGTTCTCCACCACGGTCAGACCCGGGAAGACGGCCCGACCCTGCTCGATGTGGGCCAACCCCAGCTTCGCCCGCGCCACGCGGGACTGCTTGGTGATGTCGGTCCCGTCGATGCTGACCGACCCGGAGGCGGCGGGCACGACACCGGAGATGGATTCCAGGAGGCTGGTCTTACCGGCGCCGTTGGGCCCGACCAGCGCCGTGATGCGCCCGGGTTCCAAGGTGAACGCGACGTCGCGGATCACCGGACCGGCGCCCCGGGTGACCGTCACGTCCTGTACGCGCAGCCCGCTCACAGCATCTCCGTTTCGCCCATGTAGGCCTTGAGGACCGCGGGGTTGGCCAGCACCTCGGCCTGCGGGCCGCTGGCCAGCACCTGGCCGAAGTCCAGCACCGTGATCCGGTCGCACACCGAGCGGACCAGGTCCAGGTCGTGCTCGATGAGCAGCACCGACACGCCGAAGCGGGCCGGGACCTGGCGCAGCCGGGCGCCGAAGGCCACGTGCTCCTCGTGCGGCAGACCGGCGGCGGGCTCGTCGAGCAGCAGCACCTTCGGCTTGGCCAGCAGGTGCCCCACGACCTCGACCAGCCGCCGCGCGCCCACGTCGACGCTGCGCAGCGGGGTCCGCGCGGGCGGGCAGCCGAAGAACTCCAGCGCCTCGTCGATCTCGGCGGAGGTCAGCCGCCGCCGCGCCACGAACCGCACGTACGAGCCGACCGTCAGCCCGGACGGCACGCGGTCCTGCTGGAACGTGCGCCGCAACCCGGCGCGCGCCCGCTTGGTGGGCGACTGGCCGTTGAGCGACCGCCCGTCCAGCTCCACGGACCCGGTGGCCTGCGGGAGGAATCCGGTGAGGATGTCCACCAGCGTCGACTTGCCCGCGCCGTTGGGGCCGATCACACCCAGAACGCCGTTGGACGGTACTTCCAGGTCCACATGCGACAGTGCCTTGACCTCGCCGAAGCTGACGCTGAGGTCCCGCACCACGAGCACCGGTTCACCGGGCGGCAGCACCTCGACGTCGTCGACGGCGGAGGTCAGCTCCACGCCCGCGGCCGTCTTGGACCGCTTGCGCACCAACTCGCGCACCGCCACGCCCAGGTTGCCACCCGTGACCAGCGCGTGCGTGCCGAGCAGACCGAAGACCACGAAACCCCAGTCCTGCGGCACGCCCCAGCGCTTGAGCAGCTCCGGCACCGCGACCCACAGGATCGCGCCGAAGATCGCCATGTCGATCAGGTGCACGCCGGACATGACCGCCAGCACGTACAGCGCCAGCGACTGCATCGCGGTGAAGCTGGCCGGGAACGCCAACCCGACCTGGCCGGTCAGCAGGCCACCCGCGACGCCACCGAGGGCCGCGCTGACCGCGAAGGCGCTCAGCTTGGACGTGCGCACGCTCGCGCCCGCTGCGGCGGTACCGCGCTCGGAGAACGCCACCGACTGCCACCCGCTGCCCCACCTACTACGGCGCAGGAAGTGCACGAGCAGGCAGCACGCGGTCAGCACGATGATGCCGAGCAGGAAGTAGTTGCGGTCGTCGGAGAACGCGTCCGGCCGCTCGACCGAGATCCCGTCGACCGTGCCCGGGAACTGGATCTGCACCAGGGTCAGGTCGGCGGCGGCGGCCAAGCCGAGCGTGACGACCGCGAGGTTGATCCCGCGCAACCGCAGCGCGGGCAGACCCACCAGCACGCCCACCAGACCGGCGGCGACGCCGCCGCAGAGCAGCCACAGCAGGAACCCGCCGGGCGCCTCGATCCGGTTGAGCCAGGACACCACCCACGCGCCGACCGCCGCGAAAGTGAGCTGGCACAGCGACACCATGCCCGCGGAGCCGGTGACCACACCGAGCCCCAGTAGCGCGATACCGGCGACGATGGCGCTCATCCCCAGGTACACGAAGTACCCGTCGAGCCCGACGCTGAGCATGTACCCCACGAGGATCGCCGCACCCGCGACGACCAGCGGGATACCGAACCGGGTCAGCGGCCCGGCTTCACCGCGCGACATCCCACACCTCCTTGCGCTGCGACCACAGCAAGAGCCCGACGATGACGAGGAACGGCAGGAAGTAGCGGACGACCGACAGGCTGTCCACCTGTGCCACGGCACCCTGCGCCATGCCGAGCACGAGGCCGCCGATGACGGCCAGGTCGAGCCTGCGGAACCCGCCGAGCAGGGCGGCCGCCGAGGCGGGCACCACCAGCATCGCCAGGGAGGTGGCGTCGTTGGACTGCGACGGCGCCACGATCGAGATCACCAGGGTGCTCAGCAGCCCGGTCACCGCCCACACCGCCACCGCGAGCGGCTTGGCCGGGATGGCCAGCAGCTCCGCGGTGGTCGGCCGCTCGGACAGCGCCCGCAGCTCCAGACCGAAGGAGGTCTTGGTGAGCAGCGTCCGGCAGCCGACGGCGATCAGCACCGACAGCACCACCGTGACCACGGTGACCTGGCTGACCACCACACCGCCGACCGTGAACGCCGGGCCGTCGAGCACCGGGTGGAACGGTTGCGGCTTGTTGCCGAACAGGATGAACGACAGCGAGATGAGCAGCAGGAGCACGGCGACGGTGACGGCTGAGCGGGTGCCGATGTCGGCCTCCGCCAGCCAGGTGGAGATGATCCACCCGAGCAACGCGCTCAGCGCCGTGCCGAGCACGATGCCCACCACCGTCGCCGCCCACGTGGGCAGTCCCACGTGGATCGACAGCCAGACCGCGACGTAACAGCCGAACATCCCCGTCGCGGACTGGCTGAAGTTCACCACTCGCACCAGTCGCGACATGAGAGTCAGGCAGACGGCGAGCACCGCGTACAAACCACCCGCGGCCAAGCCTGCCAAAGCTCCTTGCAGCATCGAGATTTCCCCTTGCCTGCGAAGACGGGACCTACTCCGGGGACTACTTCTTCGGGATCCGCAGCCAGTCGTCGGCGGCCAGTTCCCACTTGTTGCTGCCGGTGGTCAGCTTGATCGGCCAGCCCGCGGTGTTGTCGTGGTGGGTCTTGCCCGCACCGAAGACGTAGGGCGTGCCGACCATCGGATCGGTGATGGGCTGCATCTCCTGCAGGGCCTTGGTCACCGACTCGCGGTTGATGTCGCCCTTGATGCCCTTGATGACCTGCAGGAAGTACTTCGCCGCGAGGTAACCGCCCTGGCTGAACGAGGTCAGCGGGATGTTGTTCTTGGTCATCAGCTCCCGCCACTCCTTGTTCTGCGACGCGTTGGCGTCGGTGAACGGGTAGAACTCGGCCGGGACGTAGACGCCCTTGCCCGCGTTCGTGATGGCCTTGGCGTAGTTCTCGCTGTAGACCGAGGTCAGCAGCAGCCAGGTGACGTCGTCCCAGCCCTGCGCCGCGGCGGCCTTGAGCTGGCCGATGGAGTCCGGCTCGACCGGGTTGACGGTGATGGCCTTGCAGCCCGCCGACCGCGCCTTGACGATGTAGGACGTGTAGTCCGAGCCGCCGTAGGGGACGGTGGCGTCCATGTACTTGAGCTTCTTGCCGGTGATCTTGGTCCACTCGTCGATCGCGGCCTGGTACGAGGGCAGCGTGTTGCCCGCGATCTCCAGCAGCGCGCAGATGTCGTCGAGCTTGAGCACCTCGGAGCCGTAGAGCAGGGTCAGCGTCATGTCGTGGTACGGACCGACGTTGGCCGGGGAGATGTTGGGGCTGTTGAAGCAGGCCGGGTCCACGCCGATGCCGGAGATCGACAGGATCTTCTGCTGCTCGTAGTACTTGTTGTTGATCTCGCACTCGATCAGGCTCGAGGAACCGACCAGCGCCACGGCGCTGTCCGCGCCGACGACCTCGCGGGCCGCAGCGGCCGCGGCGGCCGGGTCGCCCTTGTCGTCGAGCGCCTTGTACTGGATCTGCCTGCCGTTCACGCCACCCGCGGCGTTGGCGGCGTCGAAGACCGCCTTGGCCGCGGCCGACGACTCGGGGAAGGTCGCCGCGCCGCTGAGCGCGTTGACCGAGCCGACCACGATCGGCCCACTGCCGCCGCCGCTGCCACTGCCGCCATCGCTGTTGGCACAACCCGCGGCGACGAGCGTGACCGCGAGGGCCACCGCCGCGCTGCGCAGAATCTTTCTCATAGCGGTCCCTGTCCTGTTTCTTCGGCTGCGGTCGCTTACGCTCGCAGTACGCGGGATCTTCGAGGTGGAAGGGACCCTACGAGCGGGTGTGGCACGCGGCCTTGACTTTGCGGGCACGCGTGTTGTCTCGCCCGGCACGGGGTGCGACCTGCATCACTTGTGGATCACCCCACACGTGGCGTTCGGGGACTGTACTCCGCTCCCCGGACGCGCGAAAGGGCCGTTCCCGGGCACGAAATGCCCGGGAACGGCCCTGTGCTGAGGAAAACTCAGCCCGTACTAGTCGATTGTCGCGACAACCGGCACGGAGTCCACGATCTGCTCGAAGCTCACGCAGGTCTCGCCGTCGAACTTCCACACGTGCGCCACCCGCGCGGTGAACGAACGACCGCTCACCTTGTTCGTGGCCGCGTAGCTGCCCAGCCCCACGACGGTCTGGCCGCCGTCGACCAGCTCGGCGAGGGTGAAGGTGTAGCCGTCCCAGTCGCGGCCGATGGCCATGAAGACGTTCTCGCGCACCTCGTCGGGACCGGTGTAGGTGCCCGCGTACGGGAACCCGGCCGCCTCGGTCCAGGTCGTGGTCGGCGTGATCGGGGCGAGCATGCCGTCGAGGTCGCCGCGGTCGCTGGCCGCGTAGTGCGCGGCGACGACGTCCACAGTAGACAATGCAGTCTCCTAAGCTGGTTGTGCGAGCCGGTCAGACCGGCTGGACATCGGGGTAGGTCACCGAGCCGAGCGGGTAGACGTGCCCACCGGCGGTCGAGTGCTCGGAGTTGCCCTCGCCGTTGAGGCCGAGGAAGATCCCGGTCGTGCGCAGGGCGAGACCGAAGTCGTGCAGCCAGACGCTGGCCACCGCGATGCGGAACTCGCGGAAGCAGAACAGGTAGAGGCCCTCGTCGAACTTCCACACCGTCGACAGGTCCATGTCTCCGTGCCCGCGCTGCACGCCCTCGAGGCACTGCCACGCGTACCGCTGCGAGGACACGTACATGTGCTCGTAGAGGTGGTTGGGGCTGTAGCGGTAGAGGTTGCGCCGACCGATGAGGTCGCGGGAGGGGCCGGGGACCTCGCCGGTGGCCTCGCCGCCGTTGGTGGTGCCCGTCCAGAACGTCTGCGCGACCTGCGGCGTGCCCTCGACGCTCTCCGCGCCGATGACCGACAGCACGCCGAGCGCGCGGTGGGTCGTCGTGGAGAACACCAGGGTGAGCGCCTCGCGCTCGACGCTGGTCAGCGGGAGGTTGACGAAGTAGACGTCGTCACGCACGGCGACCGCGTCGTACGGGTCGCGGACACCGTTCACCGTGACGTGCGTGGCGTCCTCGAACCGCAGCTGCAGCATCGGCCCGTCGTCGAGGGCGACGACGAGCTCCCGGCCGGTCAGGTCGGCGTTGGGCAGGCGGTAGGTGGCGATACCCGCGGCGAACTCGTCGTAGGTGCGCCACTCGTCCTCGGGGGGAGTCGACATGCGCTCATCGTGCGAGTCCGCCGCCGGGTCGGCCAGCCGGGGGCCGGGGCCGAGCGCTGGGAGGCAACAGGTGGTCGCTGCGGGTCAACTGTCCTCGGGGGACTGACCGGGCAGCCACGACTCGGTGCGCCGGTGCCTGCCCAGGCCCACGGCGTCGAACTCGTCGACCGCCGGGTCGGTGACCACGGCGCCCAAGGCGCGCAGCGCCTGGGAGATGGGGGAGCCCGCGGCGGGCAGCGGGGCGCGCTCCGGCTTCAGCACCGGGCCCAGGGTGACCTCGCCGCCCGCCCAGACGGCCGCGTATTGCTCGCCGGAACCGCCGAAGTAGTCCGCCTCGACGTAGGCCAGCGGGCCGCGCGCCGACCAGGCGGCCAGCCGCGCGCCGAAGCCGCCAGGGGCCTGCCGGAAGCCGTCGAGGGCGGGCGCGTCGGGGTCCGCCACCGCCGCGAGGAACTCCTCGGTGGCGGGAAGCAGGAAGAGGTTCTGTCCGAGGGCCACTACGACCCCGCAGGGCACCTCGTCCGCCACCGCGCGCACGACGTGCTCCGGGCCGATAACGGCTTCCAGGATGTAGGTCACGTGGGTAGTCTTTCTCCTCCTCCGACGCCGCGAACCGGATTTCTCCCCGATATCGACACAAGATCCCCACGACCGGAACACGGACCGCTGGTGGAGTGGGTGCGTGAGCACTCTTAGCCCGGACCCTGTCGACTACCTCGACCGCACCGCGGCCAGTTCCGTGGGCCGCGCCTACAAGCGCCACCTGCTCGACCTGCTCGACCCCGGCCCGGGGGAGACCGCGCTCGACATCGGGTGCGGGCCCGGGACCGATCTGGCCGCCGTCGCCGAGCGGGTGACGCCCGCGGGCTCGGTCATCGGGGTGGACCGGGACCCGGCGATGGTCGCCGAGGCCCGGCGGCGGCACCCGGCCTGCCTGGGCGTCGACGTCCGCAAGGGGGACGCGCTCGCCCTCCCGGTCGCCGACGGCTCGGTGGACCGGGCCCGGGTAGACCGTGTCCTGCACCAGGTCACCGACCCCGCGCGGGCGCTTGCGGAGGTCCGGCGGGTGCTGCGGCCGGGCGCCGTCGCGGTGCTGGCCCAGCCCGACTACACCACCCTCACCGTCGACCCCGGTGACTGGCGGACCGTGCGGACCGTGATCGACCACGCCTGCGCCAACGCGATCACCCACCCCGACGTGGGCAGGCGGCTGCCCCGGCTGGCCCGGGCCGCCGGGCTGACCGTGGAGGAGGTCACCGCCACCGCGCCGATGTTCGACGACCTGGAGGAGGCCGACCTCGTCCTCGGTCTCACCCGCCTCACCGCCCGCGCGGTCGCCGCGGCCGCCCTCGCACCGGAGCGGGCGGGGGACTGGCTGGCGGAGTTGCGGACCGGGCCGTTCCTGGCCGTCATGACCCTGTTCGTGCTGCGCGTGCGCGCCTGAGTCCCCGGTTGTGCCCTCCCGCCCGACCGGGAAGGCTCTGGCGGCATGAGCACCACCTCCCCCGACGAGCAGGCGCGCCTGTTGGACGGCCTCCCGCTCATCCTGTGGGAGGCCGACGCGGTCACCGGCCGCGTCACCAGCGTGTCCGAGCAGGCCGAGGCGCTGCTGGGCCACCCCGCCGCGCGGTGGCTGGCCGAACCGGGCTTCTGGGTGGCGGTCGTGCACCCCGACGACCGCGCCGCCTGCCTGCGGGCGCGCGCCGCCGCCGAGGACTACGAGCTGGACTTCCGGGTGGTCACCGCCGACGGCCGGGTGCGCTGGCTGCACGACGTGGTGCACGTGGTGCGCGATGACGACGGCGCGCCGCGCAGGCTGCGCGGCGTCTCCATCGACGTCACCGCCCGGCGCGCCGCCGAGGAACGCGAGCGGTTCCTGGTCGCCCTCGAACGCGAGCTGCAGTCGCTGGAGGACGCCGAGGAGATCATGGCGGTGGCCACGCGCAGGCTCGGTGAGCACCTCGGGGCCGACCGGTGTGCCTACGCGCGCGCCGAGGCCGATGAGGACCACTTCGTGATGAGCGGCGACTACGCGTCCGGCCTGCCGTCGTTGCCCGGTCGGTTCGCGATGTCGGCGTTCGGGGCGGGCGCGGTGGCGGCCATGCGGGCGGGTGCGCCGTGGGTGGTCGCGGACAGCCTCACCGACCCGCGGTTGGCGGACCCGTGCGCCTACGAGACCACGGGCATCCGCGCGGTGGTCTGCGTACCGCTGCTCAAGTCGGGACGGTTCGTCGCGGCGATGGCCGTCCACCAGGCCACGGTGCGCCAGTGGACGCAAGACGAGGTCGATACCGTCGTGATCGTCGCGGGACGTCTATGGGAGTCCCTCCAGCGCGCGCACTCCGGTAGGGCTCTCCGGGACAGCGAACGCCGCTACCGCCTCTTGTTCGAACGCGCCACGGACGGCATCTGGATCGTCGACGACCAACTGCGCTACGTCGAGGCCAACGCCGCCGGGTGCGCCCTCTTCGGATACACGCGCGAAGAGCTGCTCGGTAGGACCGTCCACGAGTTCATCTCCCCCAACGACGCGGACAGGCTCGCGTCCATGGTGTCGAAGCTGGCCGCGGGTCACGTGGTCACCGAGGTCTGGGACATCCGGCGGGCCGACGGGGCCGTGGTCTCGTTGGAGCTGAGCATCCAGGCGACGCCGACCGGGTTGCAGGCCATCGGCCGGGACGTCACGGCGCGTCAGCGGGCCGAGGCGGAGCGCGAGCTGGTCCTGCAGCGCGAGCACGAGATCGCGGCGGCGCTGCAGCGCAGCCTGCTGCCGCGCGAGCTGCCCCGGCTCGCGCGGCTGGCCACCGCCGCCCGCTACCTGCCCGCCGCGCGCTACAGCCAGGCCGGGGGCGACTGGTACGAGGTGCTGCCGCTCACCGACACCGTCGTCGCGCTGTCGGTCGGCGACGTCGTCGGGAAGGGGCCGACGGCGGCGGCGATCATGGGTCAGCTGCGCAGCGCCCTCGCCGGGTACCTGCTCGACGGCCACACCCCGGCCGCCGCGCTGGAGCGCCTCGACGCGTTCGCCTCCCGCACCAACGGCGCGATCGGCAGCACCTGCGCCTGCCTCACCTTCGACTGGAGCACCGGCATCCTGCGGTGGGCGCTGGCCGGGCACCCGCCGCCGCTGCTGGTGGAACCCCATGGCCCGCGCTACCTCTTCGGCACTTCCGGTGCAGTCCTCGGTGTGCCAGGTCGGGCGCCCTACAGGGACAACACCGAGGTCCTTGTGCCGGGAACGTCCGCCGTGCTGTACACCGACGGACTGGTGGAACGACCGGGCAGTGTCATCGACGTCGGGTTCGCTCGCCTTGCCGAGGTAGTGCGGACCGTGGCCGGGTTAGGTCCGGACGCGTTGACCGCGCTCATCACCGACACCATGCTCGACGGCGGTCACGGCGATGATGTCGCCGTAGTAGTAGCGCGCTACATCCCGCCGCCGCTGACCTACCAGGGACTACCGGCCAACCCCGCCGAGCTTCCCGCATTGCGCGTGTCGGTCGACTCCTGGGCGGTCGCGGCCGGGCTTTCGCAGGAGCTGCGCAACGACCTGCACCTCGCCCTCGGCGAGGCCGCCGCGAACGCCGTCGAACACGCCTACCCCGACGGCGGCGGGGACTTCGACGTCGACCTCGCGCACACCGGCGAGGGCGCGGTCGAGGTCCGGGTCCGCGACCGCGGCCGGTGGCGCCCCGAACCCGAGGTCACCGGGCACCGGGGCCGCGGGCTCGGGTTGATCCGCGCGCTCGCGGACTCGGTGGCCTACGACCAGACCGACGACGGCACCACGGTCGAGTTCCGCATCGCGGGTACGGCCGGACCCCGCCCCGGATTCCCCGCAGCTGACCACGTCGAGCACCCGGTGCCCGCCCGCACCATCCGGCTCGCGGGCGCGCTCGACCTCGCGGGCGCCGCCGCGCTGCGCGAGACCCTGCTCGGCCAGGCCGCGCGGGGGGAGATCGCGGTCGACCTGACCGCGGTGGACTACCTGAGCAGTTCCGGGGTCGCGCTGCTACTGGACACCGCGTCCGCGCTGACCGGCTCCCGGCTGGTGGTCACCGTGACCGCCGGTGGGGCTCCCGAGCGCATCCTCGCGCTGTCCGGGATCGGCGAGGTCCTCGACATCCGCGTGGGCTGAGCCGCGGGACGTCCTCGCGGCCCACACCGTCGCGAGCAGCCCGAGGACCGCGTAGGTGCCGATGGACAGCGGGATGCCCGCGGGCGCTTCGGCGTTCGCCAGCGCGCCGATGACCGAGGGGTGCACGGCGCCGCCCAGCATCGAGCACAGGATCACCGCCGATGTGGCCAGCCGGGCGCGGCTGGTGCGGGTGACCAGCCAGGCCAGCACCGTGGGGATGACCGGGGCGAGACCGAGCCCGGCGACCGCGTGCCCGGCCACGGCCAGCCCCGGCACGGCGGCGAGCCCCAGACCGGCGGCCGCGACGGCGAAGCCGGTCAGGACGATCACCGCCGGTCTGCGGGCCAGGAACGGGATGATGACCCGGCCGACCGCGAGCCCGGCCCAGAACAGCGCGGTCAGCCCGGCGGCGGACTCGGCGGGGATGCCCGTCCACGTCAGGTAGGTGCTTTCCCAGGCGCCGATGGTCGTCTCCACGCCCGCGTAGAGGAACGCGATCAACGCGAACGGCAATGCGGCCAGCAATGTGGTGCGGACGCCGGTAGCGCTGTCGTCCGTCTCTTGTGCCACATCGCAACGCACCACGGGGTAGCAAAGTGCGGCCAAGAGGGCGACGATCAGGAAGAACCACCGCACGTCGAACCGGGCCACTACGGCGACGACGACCGGCCCCAGCACGGCACCGGCGCCGAACGTGGCGTTGAGCAGGTTGATCATCAGCAGGCCCCGGTCACCGCGGGCGAACGCGGCGTTGAGGTGCACGGCGAGACCGCCGTAGCCGATGCCGGTGAGCGCCACCGCGACGAGCAGCAGCGGCCAGGACGGCGCGAGACCCGCCGCGGTCAGGCCGAGGACGAAGGCGGCCAGCAGCCCGGACATGGTCGCGCGCGGCGGCAGCAGGCGGTCGGCGATACCGCACCCCGCGATGGCCACGAGCGCGCCCAGGCTGAACACGCTGACCACCGCGCCGCCGCCGGTCGGGCCGAGGTCGTAGTGGTCGCGCAGGAACGGCAGCGCCGCGCCCAACCCGGCCACCACGGCGCCGAAGGCGAGGAACGCCCCGAACGCGGCCAGTCGACGCACCCCGGCCTCCTTCCTTTTTTGTCCCACGAGTGGATAAAATCCCTGACGCCACCGTAGGTGAGGAAACCGCTTATGGAAAGACCCGCTCGCCCCACAGCCGTGTCCCGCCTCTTGCGACTGCTGCACGAAGAGGGGGAGATGAGCCGCGCAGCCGCGACCACGCGGTTGGGACTCACCCGCACCGCCGTGGGTGACGCCGCCGCGTGGCTGACCGACGCCGGGATCCTCCGCACGGCCGCCTCCGCGCCGGTGGGGCGGGGGAGACCGTCGCCGCTGCTGGGGTTGGCGGACGACGGTCCGGTGGTCGCCGTCGCGCACCTTCGGCCTGACCGGGTCGACGTTGCCGTAGTGGGACTCGGGGTGGCCGTGGCGGAGCGCGAGAGCTGCCCGGTGGACGTGAGTTCGCCCGACGAGACCCTGGCGCGGGTCGCGGCCGACGTCGCCGCGGCGGTCGCGCGGTCCGGTCGGTGGTGCGTGGGCGTCGTGGTCGCGTTGGCCGGAATGACCAGGTCCGGGGTGGTGCGCAACGCGGTGCACTTCGGGTGGGACGGGGTCCGCGCGGAAGACGTGCTGGGTACGCGCCTGCGGTGGCCCGTGCGGGTGGAGTCCGACTCGGGACTGACCGCGTTGGCGGAGCACCGGCGAGGGGCCGGTCGCCGACCGGGGACCGTGCTGGTGTTGGCGTGCGAACACACCGGTGTCGGCGGTGCGCTCATGGGCGGCGGACTGGCCAGGCACGTGCTGGAGGTCGGACACCTCTCGATAGAGCAAGAGGGGCTGCTGTGCCCATGCGGTCAACGCGGCTGTTTCGAGATGTACGTCGACGGTAGGGCTCTCCTACGCGAGACCGGCACTACGACGTTGTCGGAGGCTTTCGAGCACTACGACGTTGTCGCCGCCGCAGCGGACCGGCTCGGGTGGGCGCTGAGCAGCCTGGTGAACGTGGTGGTCCCGGCCCGGGTCGTCCTCGCGGGGGTGCTCGGCGAGATCCACCGGGTGGCGGGCGACCGCGTCGATGCCCACGTGGCGCGTTCGGTCGTGGCCCGCACCGACCACACGGAGATCGTCGCGGGCCAGGTGACCGACCCGGTCCTGGTCGGCGCCGCCGAACTCGGTTTCGACCCCTTCCTCGACGACCCGGCCGACTTCCCGGAGGTGTCCCCGTGATCACAGCGGTGCTGTTCGACATGGACGGCGTGGTGATCGATTCCCGCACGGTCATCGAGTCGGTGTGGGCCCGCGTGCTCGCCCGTCGCACCGGCCGCGACCTGAGCAGGCGGGACATCGACGAGCACGTCCACGGCCGCGTCGGCAGCCACACCGTCGCCGCGCTGTTCCCGGACCACCCCACCGCGCACGCCGAGATCTGGGCGGAGGCGGACGAACTCGAGCAGTCCGCGACGTACGACCTGATCCCCGGGGTGCACGCGCTCCTCCGCGCGCTGGCGGCCGCGCGGGTCACGACCGGCCTGGTCACGGGCAGCGCGGCGGGCAAGACCCGAGCCGCCACGCGGGCGCTCGACATCCGCTTCGCCACGGTCATCACGCGCGAGGACGTCCGCAACGCCAAGCCGCACCCGGAGCCCTACGAGCGGGCCTGCGCGAACCTGGGCGTCCGCCCCGAGGACGTCCTGGTCTTCGAGGACTCCCACAGCGGCGTCCAAGCCGCCCGCGCCGCAGGCGCGCGCTGCGTCGGGATCGGCGATGACCCGGCCCTGCTCGAAGCGGGCGCACTGGCCACCATCACCGACTTCACGCACCTGACCGTGCGCACGGACAGCGCCGGAACCCACCTGGAGTCCCACGACTTCGGCCTGACCCTGTCCCCGGGTTGTCCACAGGCTTGATCATCTTCGACCGAAACCGTCGGTGCGCGCCGGTAGCATGGATACCGGGGGGCCGACGGCAACCGCGCCCGCGGTTGCCGTGGTTCGGCACGCCGCGTTCGGAACTCCTCAGCAGGCGCCCACCGGCGGGGTCGTGGTGATCACCTTGGTCAGCAAGGTCCGCGCGGTGGTCAGCTCGTCGATCGACGCGGTGATGCGGTCGCGCTCGCGTTCCAGGTGGGGGAGCAGCTCCGGGCAGCCGGGGGCCAGGCCCTCGCCGGTGTCGACCATGCAGGGCAGCAGCTCGGCGATGATCGCCGTGGACAGGCCCGCCGCCAGCAGCGACCGGATCCGGCGCACGGTGTCCACATGGGACTCTTCGAAGTCGCGGTAGCCCGATGGGGTGCGGTTGGGGCTTAAGAGGCCCTGTTCCTCGTAGTAGCGCAGGGCGCGTTCGCTCACGCCGCTGCGGCGCGCCAGTTCCCCGATGCGCATGTGGCCTCCCTCACCGCGCATTGACCCTCACGTCAACGTGAAGCCCTAGCTTAGCCGCGTGACAACGACGACAGTGCTCGGTTTGGGACCGATGGGGCGGGCCATCGCCCGCGCCTTCCTCGCGGCGGGCCACACCACCACGGTGTGGAACCGGACGCCGGGCAAGGGCGACGACCTGGTGGGGGCGGTGGTCGCCGGGACGGCGGCCGACGCGGTGCGCGCGAGCGGGCTCGTCGTCGTGTGCGTGATCGACTACGCGGCGGTGCGGGAGGTGCTGCGGCCGGTCGCGGCCGAGCTCAAGGGGCGGACGCTGGTCAACCTCACCGCCGACTCGCCGGACAACGCCCGCGCGATGGCGGACTGGGCCGCCCAGCACGGCATCGACTACCTCGACGGCTCGATCTTGAGCCCGGCGGCCACCGTCGGCGGGCCCGACGCCGTGGTGATCTACAGCGGCCCCGAGGAGCGGTACCGGGCGCACCAGGACACGTTGTCCGCGCTCGGCGGGGTCGGCACCCACCTCGGCACCGACCCCGGGCGCGCCGCCGCCTTCGACGTCGCCCTGCTCGACCTGTTCTGGACGTCGATGAGCGGTGTCGTGCACGCCTTCGCCCTGGCCCGCGCCGAAGGCGTCGCCGGGCGCGAGTTGGCGCCGTTCGCCCGGGGGATCGCGGGGCTGCTGGCCGGTGTCGTCACCGAGTACGCCGAGCACGTCGACACCGGCACCCACCCGGGCGACGACTCGACCACCCGATCGGCGCTGGCGGGCATCCGCCACGTGCTGCACGCGACGCGCGCCAAGGGCCTGGACGCCGG
The DNA here is from genome assembly GCF_041897805.1 of Actinokineospora auranticolor. Classification (GTDB taxonomy): domain Bacteria; phylum Actinomycetota; class Actinomycetes; order Mycobacteriales; family Pseudonocardiaceae; genus Actinokineospora; species Actinokineospora auranticolor. The sequence goes on along the minus strand of NZ_CP154825.1, from coordinate 6,713,913 downwards.
GGTGCTCACGGCTGCCGAGGCCGTCGCGGCCCGCGCGGTGGAGTCCGGTCGCGGGGACGCGGGGTTCAGCGCGGTGGTCGACGTGCTCTGACCGGTTTCCGTTGGGCGGCAAGCGAAGCCCGTCGACGGGTCGACGCCGTGTGGACGGCGGGCGGGCTTTCACCGGATCGCGGGATAGGAATACCCCCGTTGGTGGTACGTCACCTGCACGATGGTTGATCCAGCTGCCCACCGGAGCCCGCCATGTCCGCCACGCGCACGCCCGCCCGTCCCACCGAGGCCCGTCACACCCGCCCGATAGACGACGCCGAGTACAACGACCTCTGCGCCTGCCGCTGCGGCAGGTTGCCCGGCACGCACACCGCGGGCCAGTGCCTGTCGTCGCCGCGGACTTCCTGACCTCTGTGGACTAGCACGGGTGCCCCAGGGCCGACCGGAGCCCGACCCGCAGCTTGTCCAGCGCCCGCCTGCGGTTGTGCTGCGCGGTCGCCTTGTGCACGCCCAGCAGCGACGCCGCCTCCCGCAGGGAGCGACCGTCGACGTCCACCAGCAGCACCACGGCCGCCTCCCTGGCCGTCAGGGAACCCAGCAGCCGCGTCACCTCCTGCCACGCCTCGACGGACTCCCGGCGCCGGTCCGCCGTGGGCAGGTCGCGCAGCGGCACCACCGGCCCCACCTCGACCCACCGCGCCCGCGCCACGCGGACCGCGATGGCCAGGGCGTGCGCGTACGGACTCGGATGTGCGGTGAACGAACGGCGACCGCGCCGCGTGCTCTTCAACCGCACGTACACGTCCTGCACGACGTCCTCGGCCATGTGCCGGTTGTCCAGCACCAGCGCCATTCGGCGGCGCAGGCGCTCCATCACGGTCAAGAACGCCGCGTCGAACTCGTCCACCCCAGCGTGGAACCCGTTACCGGACATGCCCGCCCCCCAGGTCGGCATTGATGTCGGTGGTGATCCGGTATCCGACGGTAATCGCGGAAAGTCCATCGGATTAGGGGCGAACGCACTCATACGACATCGGCCGCGGCGATCCCGGCCGGTCAGCGAACGGCGGTCCGCTTGTCCATCCACAAGGGACAACCCGGTTCGCGTTCCGTGGTATGCCAACCCGCTATCGCGCCCGGCCCGACAGTCGCCCTTGTGGCGAGTCGACCGCGCGGTCGATCAATTGTCCAGGAAGGACTCCCCACCCGGGCGGACCGGTGTCCGCTCGACCGCGGTCAGGTCCACCGCGCACGCCCGCCGCACCTCCCGCGCGGTGGCGGGCGCGTCCAGCCGGAACAGACCGTCCAGTCCGCGTTCGACGCGCGAGGCGCGGACAGCGGCCTTCACCGCCAGGAAGACCGTGGTCGCGAGGGCCGACGCGGGTTCGCCGACCTCCTTGGCCGACAGGACCTCGGGCGGTTCCCCGGACGCCGACGCGGCCCGCGCCCTCGGGTACAGGTGCGTGTTCAGCCGCAGCGGCACGGACGTGACGGCGGGGGGCTTGTAGCCCCACGTGTTGGTCGTGGTGAGCCCGCCCGCCCCCGGCCCGTCCGGCTCGAACACCAGCTCCTCGCTCAGCACGTACCCGATGCCCTGGACGAACGCCCCCTCGGCCAGCCCGGCGTCCAGCGCCGGGTTGAGGCTGCACCCGACGTCGTAGGCGATGTCGGCGCGGAGCACCTTCGCCTCGCCGGTCAGGATGTCCACCTCCACCACCGAACACGCGGCGGAGTAGGTGAAGTCGCGGAACCGCTCGACCGGGCCGCCCACCGGCGCGGAGCGGTCGACCGCGATGCCGGGGATGTCACGCTGCCCCTCGACGGGCTTGAACTCGACGGCGGGCGTCGTTGTCTCCGCGCCGTGGCCCCGGGTGGTGAACGAGACCGTGAGGTCCTCCCCGTGCTCGTACGCGAGGCGGACCAGGTTCTGCCAGATCAGCCGGGGCGCCCCGGGCCCGGGTAGTGGCGTGGCCCAGCCCTTCTCCGGGTGGTCCCAGAAGTCGATGCCCTGCTCGGCGCACCACTCGGGCCCGTGGTCGCGGAGCACGCGGTTGCCGAACTCGGTGAGCCGCCACCGCAGCTGCTCGCACGCCCGCCGCACGGCCGCCACACCGCCCGCGTCGCCCGCCGGGTTCGGCATGAACCCCGTGTGCGGCCCCTCGACGCGGAGCAGGTCGAACGGCACGTTCAGCAGGTACGACACCACCTGCTCGACCCGCGTGCGCAGCCCCTGCCCCAGCTCCACACCGCTCTGCCGGATCACCACGCTGCCGTCGCCGGAGTACACCGCGAGGTGCGCCACCGCCTGCTCCGGCCCCGCCGTGTCGTGCCCGATCCCGTACCGCACCGGCATCATCGCGATCCCGCGCTTGCGCCACCGGTTGGACCGGTTGAACGCCTCGACGGCCAGCTTCTGCCTGCCGTAGTCGCACTTCTCCCGCAGGAACGCCCACACCTCGCGCAGGTGGCAGTGCGCCAGGTCCTGCCCGAACGGCGTGACGTCGCCGGGGCGGTAGAGGTTGGTCTCCCGCACCTCGGTGGGGTCCATGTCCACGGCGAACGCGGCATCGTCGACCGCGCTCTCCAGGACGATCTTGCTCGGCAGGTCGCCCGAGCCGTCGAACGCGGTGCTCGGTGCCTTGTTGGTGCGGCAGACGTCGACCTGGCTGCGGAAGTTCGGCACCAGGTAGGCGTTGTCCGCGCGCAGCTGCACCCGGTTCGCGACGGTGAAGGAGCAGTCGTAGAACGCCCCGCCGTCGCCCCACAGCCTGGTGTCCAGCCCGAGGACCCGCCCCGACAACGGGTCGATGGCGACCTGGTACTGACCGTAGAACCCGTGCCGCTTGCCGATCATCGCGGTGTCCTGCTCGCGCGGCAGGACCAGCCGCACCGGTCGCCCCACCGCGTTCGCCGCCACCACCGCCGGACCCACCACGAACCTGGTCTGCTCGGTCTTGCCGCCGAAGCCGCCGCCGACCGGCGGCACCTCCACCTCGACGCGGTGGTGCTCCACCCCCAGCGCCAGCGCGGCGCTCTGGTGCGCCTCCATCGGGCTCTGCGTCGACGCCACCACTCGCAGGCGGTCGCCGTCCACCGGTTCCACGACGCACGACTGCGGCTCCAGGGGGAAGTGCGCCTGCCCGCCCGCGGTCTGCGTGCCCCCGACCACCACGCACGACACGCCGTCCACCGTCTCCACGGTCCGGCTGATGGCCTTGTCCAGCGGGTACTTCTCCGCCACCCACCCCAGGTCGCTGCCCGGCCGGGTGACCCGCCAGAGGTGCGCGGCGGTGTTCGCCGACTCGGGGTGGTCCGGGAACACGCTGCCGATCTCCAGCGCGCGGTCCAGCGTGAGCACCGGCTCGTCGTAGGGCGGCGCCCACGCCACGTCGTGGTAGGCCACGCAGGTCTCGGCGACGTGGCGGGCGATCGCGTCGACCTCCCGCGCGGTGGTCGCCAGCACCAGCGCGATGGCCTGGCCCGGGTAGCTCACCCGGTCGACGGCGAACAGCGGCTGGTCGGAGCCGAGGCCCTGCCGGTTGTGCCCGTGCGGGGGGATGTCCTCGTGCGTGATCAGGTCGACGAACCCCGGCCACCGCGCCGCCAGGTGGTCCGCCAGCGCCGCGGGCCCGATCGGCGCCTCGCCGCCGGGGAAGACGAAGTGGAAGTCGGCCAACGCGCGCCCGCTCGGCACGAACGCCGCCTCGACCACCGCCGCGGGCGACCGGTCGCCGGTGTACCGCACGCGGCCGGTCGCCTGCTGGAAGGCCAGCAGCGTGACGTGGGCCTGGGGCACCGGCGCCTGCCACGGCTCGGCCTCGTGGCTCCGCGTGCCGCCGCTGAGCGGCCAGCGACCCCACGTGCCGGTCCCCGCCGAGCGCACCGCCGGTGGCACCGTCTCCGGCGCGGAGCCGAGCAGGGCGTTGACAACCGCCTTGTACAGCAACGACACCGCCAGATCCGCGCGCTGGTCGTCGGTGACCCCGTCCCAGGGCACACCGAGCTTCCGCAGCCGCCACCGGTCCAGTTCGTCGATCACCTCCGCGCGCAGAACCGCGCCCAGTTCGGCGAATGCGTCCACCCGCAGGCTCACCCCGCGCAGCGCGTCCTCGGTGCGCACCGCGCGCCACGGGAACGGCGCGATACCGCCGATGACCACGGCCACGTCCTCCACGACCGGCCCGTCCATCTTCACCACCGTGGTGGCGGTGACCACCGCGCGCGCGTCGACGTCGCGCACCGCCACCTTCTGCGCGAAGACCCGCAACTCCGGCGGCAGCAACGGCAGGTGCAGCTCGCGGATCACCAGGCCGGTCAACAGCACCGGGTCGTCGACCACGCGGTCGAGCAGGTCCGACAGCGGCAGCCGGGCGGGTTCCTCGCCGAGCAGCGGCTGCCACACCGTGATCTCCGCGCCCACCGCCACCATGGCGGTCATCAGCTCCGAGGTGACCGGCTCGCCGCGCTCGATGTGCTCGAACACGAGCATGGTGTTGCCCGCGACGGTCGCCGCGTTGCGCACGACGGCCCCCGCGGTGCGCCGGGCCATCAACCGCAGCGCGCCGACCGCGGTGTCCTCCGCGGACCCCAGGTCGCCCAGCACCTCGATCAGCTCGCTGTAGGTGGTCGACGCGCCGACGTCGATCCAGTCCCGGCCCACCCTGGTGCCCGCGAGCTCGGGGACGACCTGGATGTCGACCAGCACCTCGGCGGCGTCCACCTCGGCCGGGTACAGCCCGTACGAGGTGTTGCCGTTGACCAGCCGCACCCGGCGGTCCCGGTGCGCGCGCAGGGCCGCGCCGAGATCGGCCAGGGTCGTGGGGCGCAGCCAGACCCGGCCGTCGCCGACGATCTCGACCGGGTCCGGCGCGCGGCGCGCGCTTGTGGGCAGCCCGAAGTCCGGCAGCGGCCCCGGCGGCACCTCGGCCACACCGTCCTCGCCCACGCGGTCCAGGCGGTCCTGTTCGTCCACCCCGGTCCAGTCCGCCGCGAAGCTCCGCGCGCCCGCGAGGATCGAGCGGTAGCCCGCGCAGCGGCAGAGGTTGCCGTCCAGCGCGTCCTCGATCTCGCGCTTGGTCGCCTCCGGTTTGGCCGCCAGCACCGCGCACACGGTCATCACGACACCGGGGGCGCAGTACCCGCACCGGGTGCCGTGGTTCACCGCGAGCCGGTGGGCGACGGGGTTCATGCCCGCTTCCTCCGCCGGGAACTCTCCGGCGTCCGGGTTCTCCTGGGGCGCCGCGTGCCGGGCGGCGGGTCGCCGGGCCTGGCCCGTGCCCTCGATGGTGGTGACCGCCATCCCGTCCAGCGCGCACACCGGGCGCAGGCAGGCGTTGACCGCGCGGTGCACGGCCCGCCGGGCCACCGCGTCCCAACTGGACAGCACGACCGCGCAGGACCCGCACCCACCCTGGCCGCAGGCCTTCTTCGCGCCGGTCAGCGCCACGCCCGGTTCCCGGAGGTAGTCGATGAGCAGCAGCTCGGGCGGCGGGTCGGTGATGGTCACCGGTTCGCCGTTGAGGAAGAAGGACACGCTGTCGGTCACGAATCCAAAGTAGGTTGATCTCCGGCGAAACGCACTCGCCTTTATCGCCACCGCCCACTGGAATGACACCGAAGGTCACGGATATCGGGATCGAGTGCCCGTTCGGAGGACCGCCGGAGGGAGATCGACGTCGAAGTCGATCGGCGTCGCGCAGGCCTGACCGGCGGATTTCGCTGGGCCGCCGCGCGGTGTAGTGAACATCGCGATTACGTCGATCGGGGAACATCAAGATCTACTGTGGACGCACTCCGCTTTGCCTGCCACCGAAGCGTAGACCATGGCCAAGAGTCCACTTCGGGCGCCCTAGGTGCCCTCGATGACCGGTAGCGCTAATGCGTTCAACGGTTGCTAGAGCGCGCCAATGGTGGCGGTTAGGGTAAACCGATCGCCGCGGGCCAAGGTGTGCCGCCATTCCATGGGTATGCCCTGTGCGTGGCTGAGTCGGTGAATCGATAGGGCTACCGGACAACCCAACGCGTCCTGTTCGGCCGCGGTGAGGGGGACGGCGCGGATGCTCTCCTGGCCGCGGTCGAGGCGAATCCCCGCCTCCTCGAGCACGGTGTACACGCCGGTCGCCGTCAGGTCCGCGGTCAGCAGGCAGCGCGCGTGTTCGGCGGGCAGCCACACGCGGTCGATGGCGAGCGGCTCGTCACCGGCCAGCCGCAGCCGTTCCAGGTGGACCAACGGGGTGGACCCGTCCAGGCCCAGGTGGTCGGCGATGACGCCGTCCGCGTGCACGTGGAGCTTCTGCACGATGCTGTGTTGCGTGAGTCCGGTAGTGCGTACCGAGGCGTGCAGGCTATAGAGGACACCCAGGGGCTGTTCGACCTCTTGCGACCGGTTGACGCGAGGCCGTCGTCCGCGTTCCGCGCTCACCGCGCCCTCGTCCCGCAGCTTGCGCAACGCCTGCCGCACGGTGGTCCTGCTCACCCCGTACTCCGCCACCAGGTCCACCTCGCTGGGGAAGCGCTCGGTGAACTCACCGGTGCGCAGCCTGCGTACGAGGTCCTCCTGTACCTGGCGCCACAGCGGTAGGTCTCGGGTGCGGTCCGGGATGGTCACCCGCTAAAAGTACCTACCTTTTGTGCCGGAAGCTTGAGCCGCGATCGGGTGATACCTACCGTCATTTGTCCGGACATTTGGACAGGAGGTGGCGGTGAACCCCGACGGCGCAGGTGGCCCCGGCGAGCTCTTCCTCGCCCAGTACTACCTCGATTGCCTCTCGCAGGCGTCCTACCTGATCGGCGACCGGACCACCGGACGCGCGGCGGTCGTCGACCCACGCCGCGACGTCGCGGTCTACCTCGCCGACGCGCGGGAACACGGGTTGCGCGTCGAATGGGTCATCGAGACGCACGTGCACGCCGACTTCCTGTCCGGCCACCTGGAGCTGGCCGAGGCGACCGGGGCGCGGATCGGCTACGGGTCCGCCGCCGAGGTCGACTTCCCCATCGAACGGCTGGCCCATGGGCAGCGGCTGTCCCTCGGCTCGGTGGACCTGGAGATCCTGCACACCCCGGGGCACACACCCGAGTCGATCTGCGTAGTGGTGCGCGAACAGGCCAACGGGGCTCCCTACGGAGTGCTGACCGGCGACACGCTGTTCCTTGGAGACGTGGGCCGACCGGATCTGTTGGGTGCCAACGGCTGGACCGCCGACGAACTGGGGCGGGCCCTCTACCGGTCGACAAGGTCCCTCTTGGACCTACCGGACGCCACCCGCGTCTTCCCCGCCCACGGCGCGGGCTCGTCGTGCGGCAAGAACCTGTCGACTGCCACTACGGGCACCATCGGCGAGCAGCGCGCCACCAACTACGCCTTGGCGCCGATGACCGAAGACGAGTTCGTCCGCGTCGTGTGCGAAGGACAGCCCACTGCGCCCCGATACTTCGCCTACGCCTCTACGCGCAACCGCGAGTCCCGACCGACCCTGCGTGAAGACGACCCCGTCCCGGAGGTGCGCGACCTCGACCGTGCGCGAGCCGACGGTGTAGTCCTGCTCGACACACGCGATCCGGAAGACTTCGCCGCGGGCCACCTCCCCGGCTCGATCAACGTCGGTCTGGGCGGTCGCTACGCCGAGATCGTGGGAGCGGTGCTCAAGCCCGACGACCGGATCGCGCTCGTCTGCCGACCGGATTCGGCCGCCGAGGCGCGCAACCGGCTGGCGCGCATCGGATTCGACCACGTGGTCGGCACCGTCGCGCCGCGCCCCGAGGTCACCGCCACCCGGCTGATGCCCGCCGACCTCCACCGCGCGCCGCGGGCGCGGCAGGTCGTCGATGTCCGCGCCGCGAGCGAGACCCGGCTGGGCGTCATCCCCGGCGCGCGGCGGATGCCGCTCCCCACCCTGGTCTCCTACCTGGGAGAACTCGATCCCGAGGTGCCGACGGTCGTCTACTGCGCGGGCGGCTACCGGTCGTCGGTCGCGGCCTCGCTGTTGCGGGCGCGCGGATTCGCCGACGTCGCCGACCTCGTTGGCGGGTTCGCCGCGTGGGCCGCCGCGGGCTTACCGGTGGAGGCCGCGTGAGCGCCGTGGTCACCGCCCTCGCGGCAGGTGGGGTCGTCGGGCTGGCCATGGGCGCGTTGGGCGGTGGCGGCGGTGTCCTCGCCGTCCCCGCGCTCGTCTACCTGCTGGGTGTTCCGCCGACGACAGCGGCGACCGCCAGCCTGATGATCGTGACGCTGACCTCGGTCACCGCGCTCGGTAGGCACGCCCACGCCGGGAACGTCTGTTGGCGTACCGGGTTGTTGGTTGCCGCGGCGGGCGTACCGGTGGCCGGTGGCACAGCCGCGTTGTCGGCGTACCTACCGACCGCGTTGTTGAACGGCGCCTTCGCGCTCGTTGCGGCGCTGGGCGCCGTAGTGATGCTCAAACCTCCTCAGGTGCCAGAGGAAGCACGGCCCGGATCGGTTGCGGTCCGAACCCGGGTACGGACTGTCCGCGTGTTGGGCGCGGGGTCCGGACTCGGCGCGGTCACCGGCCTCTTGGGCGTAGGCGGTGGGTTCCTGGCCGTGCCGACCTTGGTCGCCGCGCTGTCGATGCGGATGCGCGTGGCGATCGGGACGAGTCTGTTCGTCATCGTCGTGAACTCGTTCGTCGCCCTCGGCACCCGCCTCGCCGCGGTGCCCATTTCGCTCGACTGGGCCGTAGTGGGCCCGTTCGCCGGAGCCGCCGTTCTTGCCGCCTGGGACGGTAAGCGCCTATCGGCGTCGGTATCCCCGGAGACGCTGCGACGCGCATTCGGCGCGGTGCTCGCGTTGGTCGCGCTGGGTATGTTCGCCGACGCGATCACCTGACCAGGCGAACACCAGGCAAGTACCGGTCAGGCGCGGAAGGCGTCCGCGTTCTCGGTGGCCCATTCGGTCACGCCGCGCGCGGGGCGACCGAGGAGGTCGGGCACGGTCGACAGGACCGGCTCCGGGTTGTCGAGGTTGTCCGCGGCGAGCTGCAGCAGCCAGTCGACGGCCGGGGCGGGGATGAAGGCCGAGACCCGCTCCCGCCACTGGTCCGGGGTCAGCTCCTCGAACCGCACGGGGCGGCCGATGCCCGCGGCCACGGCCCCGGCCATCTCGGCGCGGGACAGCGTCTCCGGCCCGGTCAGCTGGTAGATCCGGCCCTCGTGGCCGTCCTCCACCAGCACCTTGGCCGCGACGGCGCCGATGTCGCCCTCGTGCACCGGGGCGAGCCGCAGCGCGCCGTAGGGTGCCCGGGCGACGCCCTCGGCGCGGATGCCCTCGACCCACTCGAAGAGGTTGCCGATGAACATGCCGGGACGGACGTGCGTCCACGGCACGCCGGACTCCTCCACCGCGATCTCGACGTCGCGGTGGTGGCGGCCGCCCCAGTCGTCCGGGTAAGCGGCGGAGGCGGAGGAGAGCGTCACGATGCGCTCGACCCCGGCCTGGCGGGCGAGTTCGGCGAACCGCTTGGTGTCGCCGCCGGGGAACACGTAGACGCGCTGCACGTCGGTGAGCGCGTCGGTCAGGCTGTCGGGCTGTTCGAGGTCGCCCGCGACGACCTCGACGCCGTCGGGGAAGGTGGCGTTGTCGGGATTCCTGGTGACCGCGCGGACGGTGACGCCCGCCTTCACCAGGTTGTCTACAACATGCTTGCCCACGGAACCGGTGGCTCCGGTAACCAGCACGCGCATGATTTGAGGTCCTCTCCCCTGGAAGATCAGTGCGCTTTCGACGCTAGCCACAGGTGAAGAGCCGCCGCACATGGGTATTTGCACAGGCGAATCGCAAGGCCGGGGCGCGGAAGGCTGAAAAGAACCGTTGGGGAGTGGCGCACTTTTCCGTGGCGCCCGAAATGGGTGCGGGTGACCGGAAAACGGCGGTCGGCCCGGGTGGGCCGACCGCCGGGAGGATCAGAACGGGTACACGGGGAGGTCACCGCGGAGGGTGACCCACTGGGTCTCGGTGAACGCCTCGATGTTCGCCTGCGCGCCACCGTGCCGGGAACCGGTGCCGGAGGAGCCCAGACCGCCGAAGGGGGCCGTGGCCTCGTCGTTGACCGTCTGGTCGTTGATGTGGACCAGGCCGGTCGGGATGCGCTCGGCCAGCGCCAGGCCCGCGTTGACGTCGCGGGTGAGGATGCCCAGCGACAGGCCGTACTCGGTGTCCCCGGCCAGCGCGGCGACCTCGTCCAGCGACGAGAACGCGGTCACCGGGGCGACCGGCCCGAAGATCTCGTCCCGGTACGCCGGGGTGTCCGCGGGCACGTTCCCCAACACCGTCGGCCGGTAGTACAGGCCCTCGTACGACCCGCCCGCGCGGACCGTGGCGCCGCCGTCGACGCTCGCGGTGACCAGCCCGTGGACCCGGTCGCGCTGGCCCGCGTCGATCAGCGGGCCGAGCGCCACCTGGTCGCGGTACGGGTCGCCGACGGGCAGGTCCGCGACCTTCGCCGCCAGCGTCGCGGTGTACTCCTCGACGATCGACTCGTGCACCAGGTGCCTGCTGGTGGCCATGCAGATCTGGCCGGAGTGCGTGAAGGTGCCCCACGCGCCCACCGAGGCCGCGCCGGTGACGTCCACATCGGGCAGCACGACCAGCGCCGAGTTGCCGCCCAGCTCCAGGTGCGCGCGCTTGAGGTGCTGACCGGCCAGCGCGCCGACGGCCCGGCCCGCGCGGGTCGACCCGGTGAACGCGATGACCCGCACCGCGGGCTCGACGACCAGTGCCTCGCCCACGTCGGCACCGCCGGGCAGCACCTGGAGCAGCCCCTCCGGCAGGCCCGCCTCGGCGAAGACGCGGGCGAAGACCGCGCCACCGCAGATCGCGGTGCGCGGGTCCGGCTTGAGGATCACCGCGTTGCCCAGGGCCAGCGCGGGGGCGATGGCGCGGATGGCGAGGATGGTCGGGACGTTGAAGGGAGCGATCACGCCCACTACGCCCGCGGGGAGCCTGCGGGCGAACGACAGCCGGGGCGCGCCCGTGCGCAGCAATTCGCCGTAGGGGTGCGACGGCAGCGCGGACGCCTCGTAGCACTCCTGGGCGCTGGTGTTGACCTGGAAGTCGCCGAACGGGCGGATGGCGCCGGATTCGCGCGACAGCCAGTCCTTGATCTCTTCGCCGTTCTTGACCAGCAGGTCGCCCGCGCGCCGCAGCACGCCCGCGCGGGTCTCGTACGGCGCGGCCGCCCAGGCCCGCTGCGCGACCACCGCGCGTTCGGTCGCCGCGCGCACGTCCTCCGGCGTCGCCCGGCCGACCTCGCCGAGCGGTTGACCGGTGGCGGGTTCGACGGCGGTGTAGGTGCCACCGCTCCCGTCGGTCCACGACCCGGTCCAGACCTTGCCCTGCCAGGCGCCGTCATCGAGCAGTGCTGTGCCATCGAGCGTCGACATGCCTTCCTCCATCCACCGCGAGCGCACCACGAGCCTGCTGCACCAGGGTCACCCGGACAACTCGGCTCACCCCCGCGCACAAGGCGTGAGCTGCGAAAACCGGTCCCGGTGGAGCAGGTGACGCGAGGGTACGCGCCCGGTCGTCCCCTACGGGGCGGAGGTCGGACTCCTCCCGGGGAGCTACCTGACCGTCCACCACGAGGACGACGCGGCCGCGAGCACGGCGTTGCCACGATGGCCGTGCCGGGCCGGGAAGACCGGTCCGGCACGAGGGGAAGGGGAAGCAGTGTCCACAAAGCACATCCGGGCTACCGGGGTGGTCGCGGGCCTCGCGGTCTTATCCGCGCTGGCCACCGCGACACCCGCGGCCGCGGCTCCCGCCGGGCGGGCGCCCGGTGTCGAGGTCGGTCTCGGCGACCTGCGCGTCGACGCGACCAAGGCCGCCAAGCCCGGCGCGAACCCGGTCCGGGTCCGGGTACCGGAGCCGACCGGCCGGTCCCGCGTCGGGACCACCGACCTGCACCTGGTCGACCAGGACCGGGTCGACCCGTGGAAGCCGGACCGCAAGCGGGAGCTGATGGTCACCATCAGCTACCCGTCCGGTGGTGGGGGGCAGCGGGCGAACTGGGTCACGCCGGGACTGGCGGCGGTGATCGACCAGGCCGCGGGCCCGGAGCTGTTCGGCGTCCAGCCGGGCGCGGTCGACTGGACCGGGGTCCGCCGCGCGGCCAAGGCCGACACCCGCGCCGATGGGCGGTGGCCGGTGGTGCTGTTCTCGCCGGGCTTCGGCTCGCCGCGCGAGCTCGGCGCGGCCATGGTCGACGACCTCGCCAGCCACGGGTACGTGGTCGTCTCCCTGTCGCACACCTTCGAGTCGTTCGCCGTGGAGTTCCCCGGTGGCCGGACCGAACTCGGTGTGGTCCCCGACTACGAGCCCGCGACCATGCAGACCGCTATCGACGCCCGGGTCGCCGACACCCGGTTCGTGCTCGACGAGCTCGCCCGGCTCACCCGGGGCCAGAACCCCGACGTGGACGGCAAGTCGCTGCCGCGCGGGCTGGCGGGCGCGCTGGACCTGTCGCGCGTCGGTATGTACGGCCACTCCTACGGCGGCTACACCGCCGGTGAGGCCATGTTCCACGACCGGCGCATCGACGCGGGCATCAACCTCGACGGCTCCATGGGCACCGAGGAACGGCCCAGCCAGGTGGCCGCGCACGGGCTGGACCGGCCGTTCCTGCTGGTGGGCGCGGACTTCGCGAACCCGGACGGCACCTGGGACGAGCACTCGCACCGCCCGCAGGGCTTCGACGTGAGCTGGGCGAAGTTCTGGGCCAACCAGCGCGGGTGGACGCGCGACCTGCACCTCAACCACGCGACCCACTACGGCGTCACCGACCTGCAGTTCGTCGTCCCGCAGTTGGCGAAGGCCATGCCTCCCGGCAAGGTCCAGGAACTGGTCGGCACCATCGACCCCGCCCGGTCGTGGGCGGCGCAGACCGACTACTACTCGGCGTTCTTCGACCTGCACCTCAAGGGGCGCGACCGCCACCTGTTCGGCAACAAGCCTCCCCGCCACCCGGACGTCACATTCCTCCAGTGACGATCGGACAGCAGAAGACCCGCCCCCAGCACGGGGGCAGGTCTTCGCCTATCCGGTCAGCGAGCAAGGCGTTCGAACCTCGATAGCGCGTACCGGGCCACGGACTGGCCTACCTGTACACCCACTTCGTCCGCGATCCGGGTGTGGATACCCGACCACACGCGCGCGTTGACGTTGTCCTGGGTGACCGCGCGCCAAGAGGTGTAGTGGAACGTAAGACCCGGCGCGGTAGGGCTTGTCAGGTCGAACGACGTACGCGGGCCCACCAGCGAGGTCAGCGTCTCCTCGGCGAAACCCGCGTAGGTGGCGTGCCCGCTCGGGTAGTCCGGGTGCGCCGGGGTGACGTGCAGCGGCGTCCACTCCGGCTTGCCCTGCGCCCGCAGCGCGGTCACCGGCCGCCACAGGACATACGCGTACTTGGCGTCCGACGTGGCGATCTGCGTGTCGACGGCGATCACGTTGAACGCGGCGACCAGACCGGTCCGCTCAGCCACCGACCCCCGCTTGGCGGCCAAGGCGGCCCGCACCGGGGTCACGAACGCGGGCTGCGAGCCCTGGTACCAGAACGCCGCGACATCGGTCTGCGCCCGCGTGCGGACCGTGCTGGTCACCGACCCGACGGCCCGTACCTCCGCCAGGTCCGCCCGGTAGCGCGCCGAGTCCAGGGCGGGCGGCGGCGCGGGGCGGAACTGGTCGGCCCGGCGCAGCAGGAACGGCCGCGCGGCCCGGTTCCCCGCCTGGATCGGCGCCGCGTACGCCGGGGGCGTCGGCTGCCACACCCCGGGCGCCGGGGCGGGCACCGGGAACGGCGCGTTCACCGACGCCGGGTCGAGGCCGTCCCCGGCGCGCTCGCGCAGCGCCCGGTCGGCCTGCCTGCCGCCCTCGGCCGCGCCGCTCCGCTTGTCCCGGCCGTCGGGGATCCGGGCCAGGGTGGTCCGCAGGGCGGCGTCGAGGTCGGCGGCGCGGGTCGGCGCCAACTCGGCGAGGGAGTCGTGCACGGCGGTGGCCAGCGCCGCGTCGGCGTAGTCGCGGCCGTCGCCGTGGCGCACCGCGCGCGTGGCGGCCAACCAGGCGATGGCCCAGGTGCGGTTGTTGGTGATCTGGGTCGGCGCCTGCGCGGCCGCGATCGTGCGGGCGGTGACGTCGTACCACTCCAGGGCGGTGTCGACCCGGGTGGTGGCCGCGGCGGGCGTGGTCAGGGTGGCGGTGAGGACGGCGACGGCCAGTCCGGCCTTGGCACTGGTGGCGATCGTGACGCGGTTTCGCATAGCGGCTCCGGTGTCGGCGCGGTCGGTCACCCGGATATCAACCACGTCCGCGCCGCGCCCGTCCACGTCGCCCACACTGTGGGGTGACACGTTCGCGTGACCCCGTTCTGCTACGGCCGGACAAGCAGAAGGGCAGTGCCCGCGTCGGATGGTCCGACGTCAGAGCACTGCCCGGTGTCCGCGTGGGTCTCATACCCCTCGTGCGCGCGGGACGTGGTGACTCCCCATCACCACTCGCGGTCGTCCAATGACAGCGCGTTGCCCGCTCGCCACCCCAGTGACTTCGACATGACAGACCTTCCTTGCCGCTAAACGAAACCCGATTGCGAGATCGAGTCTTCGTGGCGGGTCTGGGGCGAATCTGGGGCCGTTCTGGGATGGTTGACCCATGGGGGACCACAACGAGGTGGAGTTCCGCGTGCTCGGTGACCTCGAGGCGCGGATCGGCGGCGAGACGGCCAACCTCGGTCACTCACGGCAGCGCAGCGTGTTGGCCGCGTTGCTCGTGGAACCGAACCTGCCTGTCCCGGTCGACCGGCTGGTGGACCGGGTCTGGGCGGATCACCCGCCGCGACAGGCACGTGACACGCTGTACGGGTATCTCTATCGCCTGCGGCGCGCGCTGTCCAGTGCGGATGTCGAGATCGCCCGCCGGTCGTCGGGGTACGTGCTGTCCGTCGACAAGAGCGCGGTCGACCTCTTCCGGTTCCGCGAACTGGTCGCGACGGCCCGCTCGGCGCCGGACGAGGAGGCCCTGCGGCTGCTGGAGGAGGCCCTGGGCCTGTGGCGCGGCGAGCCGTTCTCCGGTCTGGACCTGCCGTGGGTGGACGAGCAGCGGTTGGCGCTGGAGCGCGAGCGGCTCGGCGTCGAACTCGACCGCAACGACCTGGGGCTGCGGCTCGGCGACCACCACGCGCTGCTGCCCGCGATCACCGCGCTGGCCCGCGCGCACCCGCTCGACGAGCGCGCCGCCGCGCAGTGCGTGCTCGCCCTGTACCGCTGCGGCAGGCAGGCCGAGGCGCTGGCGCACTACCAGCACGTGCGCCACCGCCTCGCCGACGACCTCGGCGCCGACCCGGGCGCCGAGTTGCGCGACGCGCACCGGCGGGTGCTCGCGGGCGACCCGGTGCCGTGCAGGCCCGAGCGGGCCGCGACGGTGCCGCGGCAGCTGCCCGGCCCGCCCGCCCCGTTCGTCGGCCGCGCCGCGGCGACGACCCGGCTCGACGAGCTGCTGAGCGCGCCCCGCGAGCCCGGCGGCACCGTGCTGGTCGCCGCGATCGGCGGTATCGGCGGCATCGGCAAGACCTGGCTGGCGCTGCACTGGGCGCACCACAACCTCGACCGCTTCCCGGACGGCCAGCTCTACGCCGACCTGCGCGGCTTCGACCCGACCAGCGACCCGGTGTCGCCGTCGTCCGCGCTGCGCGGGTTCCTCGACGCGCTCGGCGTCGCGCCGGACGCGGTGCCCGCGGACGTGGACGCGCGCTCCGGGCTCTACCGCAGCCTGGTGGCCGGTCGGCGGATGCTCGTCGTGCTCGACAACGCGCGAGATACCGCGCAGGTGCTGCCCCTGTTGCCGGGGAGCGCCGAGTGCGCGGTGCTGGTCACCAGCAGGCACCAGCTCACCGGCCTCACCGCCGCCCACGGCGCGCACCTGCTGCACCTGGACGTGCTGACCGCGGACGAGGCCCGGGAACTGCTCGTGCGCAGGCTGGGGGAGGACAGGCTCGCCGAGGAGGGCGCGGCGGCGGGGGAGCTGCTCGACCACTGCGGCGGTCTACCGCTCGCGTTGACCATCGCCACCGTGCAAGTCGCGAGTACGCCGGACTACCCGTTGTCCGAACTCGTCGAAGAGCTGCGCGACAGCCCCACGCGCTTGGATGCCCTCGACGGTGGTGAACTGCACGCGAGCCTACGTGGTGTTTTTGCGGCCTCTTACGGCGCGTTGTCCGCTGCTGCCGCGGAAGCGTTCCGGTTGCTGGGGCCCGCGCCCGGCCCGGACATCAGCCTGCCCGCTGCCGCCAACCTGCTGCGCGTGACCTCCGCGCGCTCGGTGCTGCGGGAACTGCGGCGGGCGCACCTGGTGCAGGAGCACCGGCCCGGGCGGTACCGCATGCACGACCTCATCCGCCTCTACGCGGCCGAACGCGCGGGCACCGACCAGGTCGAGAAGTCGCGCAGGCTCGTCGACTTCTACACCCACACCGCGCACCTGGGCGACCAGCTGCTCAACCCGTACCGGCCGCCGATGACCCCGGGGGACCTGCCCGCGGGGTGCGCGCCGCACGAGCTGACCGACCGCGCCGAGGCCATGGCCTGGTTCGACGCCGAGCACGCCAACCTGCTCGCCACCCAGCGGCTGGCCGCGCTGCACGGGTGGGACACCGCGGTGTGGCACATCGCGTGGGCGCTGACCCCGTTCCACTTCCTGCGCGGCCACGTCCCCGACCACATCGCGTCGTGGCGCGCGGGCCTGGCGGCGGCGGAGCGGCTCGGTGGGACCACCGTCCGGGCGACCGCGCACCGGCGGCTCGGCGACGCGTGCGCGCGCGGCGGGGAGATCGTCGAGGGCGTGACACACCTGCAGTTGGCGCTGGAACTGGCCGACGGCGCCGCGGACGCGGCCGAACGCGCGCACGCGCACCGCGCGCTGGGCATCGCGTGGGAGCAGCGCGGGGACCTCGAACGGGCGCTGGCGCACTCGCAGCAGGCGCTGGTCATCTACCAGGACCTCGACAACCCCGTGTGGCACGCGACGGCGTTGAACTCCGTCGGCTGGTGCCTGGCGCTGCTCGGCGACTACGACACCGCCCGGGGGCACTGCGAACGCGCGCTGTCCCTCGCCGAGGCCGCCGGCTACCACGACGGCGTCGCGGGCACTCTGGACAGTCTCGGCTACATCGCGCACAACGCGGGACGGCACGGCGAGGCCATCACCCACTACAACCGCGCGCTGGGACTGTTCCGCGCCAACGCGAACGCCTACGAGGCGGCGAACACCCTGGTCAACCTCGGCGACGTGCACGCGGCCACGGGCGCGGCCGAGCAGGCCCGCTCCGCGTGGCAGGCGGCGCTCAACCTCTACCGCGGCCAGCACCGGCTGCGCGAGGCGACCGGGGTGGCGGGAAAACTCGCGGGCTGAAACCCGTGCCTCTCAAGGCGCACCGGGTGCCCGCCGATAACCAACCCATGAAGCCCGGCAGGCTCGAGCTGAGCGACGACGTTTCGGTCGGGGTGTACGTCGACTTCGAAAACCTGGTCTGCGGCGCGGGCGCGGGACTGCCCGGCCGCAACCCGGTGCCGTACGCCGCGATCACCTGCCTGTGCCGCGACTACGGCAACGCGGTCATCCGCCGCGCGTACGCGGACTGGGCCAACACCCAGTTCGGCCGCTACCAACAGGACCTGGCCATGAATGGTGTGGACCTCATCCAGGTGGTCCGCTTCGGCACGGCCCGCAAGAACGCCGCCGACATCCGGATGGCCGTGGACGCCATGGAAACCCTGATCACCCACCCGGAGGTGAGCGTCTTCGTCCTGGTCGCGGGCGACGGCGACTACACCCCCCTGGTCCAGCGATTACGCGAGTTCGGCAAACGAGTGGTCGGTGTGGGCACGGAAGCCAACGCCAGCCCCCGGTTGGTGTCGGTCTGCTCGGAGTACAAGTACTGGGGAACCCTGGTAGCCCAAGTGGAACCGGACGCGGGCGGTCCGGCCGCGCACTTCGACATCGACGACGCCGAGACCCTGTTGGTCACGGCGATGGCCCAGGCGACGGTGGCCACGCCGACGGCCAGCTGGGTGAAGGGGAAGATGATCACTCTGGACCCGGCGTTCGACGAGCGGAACTACGGGTGCCGCAGCTTCCGGGACTTCCTGGCCCGCTTCGACCACCGGATCACCACGTCGGGCACGTCGGGCAGCGACATCACCCTCTCCCTGCTCCCACCCAACGGCCGCGGTCCGTCCCCTGTGGACTGACCGGGCGCGCGCCTCCGGCCCTCGATATCCATTCTAGTGCCGAGCACCGACAGTTTCGGTGCCTCGACTGTCGGACCTGTGGACAACCCCGCCGACTTCTCACCCGGTCGGATGGTGGATCCGCGTTCCGTTCGCGCACGGCCGAACCGCCACCCGGCCTATCCACAGGCATGATCGTCTTCTCGCCGAACTGTCGGTGCCCGCCACTAGAATGGGTATCGGAGGCCGGAGGCATACGTCGCCTGCCCGTCGCCTCGCACGAGCTTGTCCACAAGCACGATTGCCTTCTCCCCACATCGTCGGTGCCCGCTACTGGAGTGAATATGGCGCCCGAGGCGTACCTCGGCCGTCTCATTCCCGTCCGCCGCTGCCTGCCCACCGCCTCGCCGGGTTGTCCACAGGCATGATCGTCTTCGTCGCGAATTGTCGGTGTCCGCCGGTAGAATGGATTCCGGGGGCCGGAGGCATACCCGCGCGCCCGCCGGGAACCGGATCGTGATCGGTCCCGTCTGTGGAGGAGACGGACGGGGGCGGCATGGCGAAGCGCGGGTGGCTGGTCGGGGTCGTAGTTGTCGCGGTGGCCGGGGTGGTGTTCTTCCAGGCCGAGGACGACGACAAACCCCAGGCCAAGGCCGACTCCGAGGCGGCCCAGGTGGTAGGCGCGCCCCAACCCCGGGCCGCGAACCGGCGGGAGCCGATCCCCGGCCTCTACGACTGGAGCCACGCGGGCTACCGAGGCGGCGCACCCCTCCCCACCGACGCCCAGCTCACCCCCGACGACGCCTGCCGCGTCACCCCCGACGAACTCGCCGCCCTCGGCGCCCGCCCCGACGACTCCCAGGACGACACCGCCGGCCTCCAACAGGCCATCGATACCCTCCGTGACCGTTGTTCGCCCTCGGCCGACCACGACCACCTCAGCCTCATCGACCTCCCCCGCGGCACCCTCCTCGTCACCAGGCAGCTCGCCGTCGACGCCGACTACCTCCTCATCCGCGGCACCGGCCCCGACACCCGCGTCAC
This sequence comes from Actinokineospora auranticolor, assembly GCF_041897805.1. Lineage (GTDB taxonomy): Bacteria > Actinomycetota > Actinomycetes > Mycobacteriales > Pseudonocardiaceae > Actinokineospora > Actinokineospora auranticolor. Next base: position 6,694,650 of record NZ_CP154825.1, on the reverse strand, counting down.
CTTCCGCCCCGACCGAGACACCCTCTACGACTCCCTCACCCCGGACGGCGGCGACTGGGACGAGGACGGGATGTCCTACAAACAGGGCAAAGGCGGCTGGCTCTGGCCCGGGCGCGGCCTCTTCCGCGTCCAGTCCCGCGCGGTGCACCCCGCCTACCGCAAGGACTACGAATCCGCCCCCGCCAACCGCAAGGACCTCTTCGAGGGCACCGTCAACGTGCACTGGAAAGCCGGGGTCCCGCTGGCCGCGAAACCCGGCGACCAAGGCTTCAGCGCCCGCACCGGTGACACCGTCATCCACCTCGCCAAGAAGAACACCTTCACCACAGGCACCCTCGTCAACATCCGCGCCGCTAACACCGCGAAGTTCTACGAGCAGCAAAACGCGCCCGTCGACAAGGCGGTCAACCAGCACATGCGGCAGCAGGTGTTCCGTGTCACCGTGGCCGCCGACAAGACCATCACCCTCGACAAACCCCTGGAGTTCGACGTCCCCGTCGACTCCACTTCGGACGGATCACCCGCGATCGACGGTGACGCCTACCAATCCAAGGCGTCCCCGATCGTCGACCCGGTCGTCGGCGTCGGCTTCGAGTCCTTCTCCCTCACCCAGGAGACCGGCCTCGACCCCGACGCGGCCCGCGCCAACTACGGCAACCTGGCCCCCGCCGCCGAGATGCACGGCATCGTCTTCAAGTGGGCCGCCGACTCCTGGGTCCGCGGCGTCCACGCGACCATGACCGGGTCGCACCCCATCGTGACCGAGGAAGCCAAGAACCTCACCATCGCCGACAACGAGTTCACCGGCTCGTGGAACAAGGGCAAGGGCGGCAACGGCTACCTGCGCGGCTCCCGCGTCTGGGACTCCCTCTACGAGAACAACACCGCCACCGGCCTGCGCCACTTCACCTTCCAGTGGTCTGCCTCGGGCAACGTCGTCACCGGCAACTCCTTCGCCTTCGACATCAACCTGCACGGCGGCTGGGAACGCCACAACCTCTTCGAGCGCAACACCGTCCGCGTCCCCTACTCCCACCGATCCGCCAACTGCGCGAGCAACTGCGGCGAGGAGGGCGGCGGCGGTCCCGACGACTCGACCTGGTACCCGATCTGGTGGGGCGCGGGGGAGAAGGCCGTCAAGTGGTCCTGTGCCACCGGGCCGCGGAACGTGTTCTTCGACAACGCCATGGCAAAGCAGTTGACGGAGAACGGTCCCTATGAGCCTTTCTACGCCGACCGCCACCGCGTCTACCAGTTCGGGTGGTCGGGTACCGAGTACCGCCATTTGCGGGTTGACAGTGCGCCGATCACCGACTGGGCGCACAACGAAAGTAGGGACTACACGCAGAACAACGGTGTTTTCGCGGATCTGACCGAAGCGGGGGAATCCCTGTTCTACAAGTAGATCCCCACCAGCCCGCCCAGGCGGGGCTTCGTCAACTACGCGCATTCCCCGCGAATTGATGGCTGCCCCGGAACGGGCCCGGTCACTCTGTCAACCGAGGCGGTGCTCGGGACAGAAGGCGGTCGACATGGTGGGGCGTGTGGTCGTGGAGGGGGTTCGGCCGGTCGTCGCGGGAGGCGCGTTCCCCGGGCGGGCGGTGGTCGGCGAGCACGTGCCGATCTCGGCGACGGTGTGGCAGGAAGGCCACGAGGCGGTGGCCGCCACCGTGGTCTGGCAAGGTCCGTACGGCGGCGGTCGCGCGCGCATGACCCCCGACGGCGAGGACGGGTTCGTCGCGACCATCGTCCCCGACGCGGTGGGGCGCTGGACGTTCCGCGTCGACGGGTGGCGCGACCCGTGGGCGACCTGGCGGCACAAGATGACCGCCAACCTCGCGGCGGGCCTGCACGCGCCCCAGCTGCGCAACGACTTCGCCGACGGCGCGCACCTGCTCGAACGCGTCGCCTACCGGCCCGACCGCCGCGCGGAGCGGGACCTGCTGCTCGCCGCGGCCGACGCGCTGCGCGACGCCGACCGGACCCCGCGCGAGCGGTTCGCCGCCGCGATGACCGACGAGGTCGAGCGGGCCATGCGGGAGTTCCCCGTGCGCGACCGGTTGACCAAGGGCAGCACCTGGCAGATCTGGGTGGACCGCCCGCGCGCGCTCTTCGGTTCCTGGTACGAGATGTTCCCGCGCTCCACCGGGGGCCGCGCGCCGTCCGGCAAGCCCGTCCACGGCACCTTCGCCACCGCGCGGAAAGACCTCGACCGCATCGCGGACATGGGGTTCGACGTCGTCTACCTGCCGCCCATCCACCCCATCGGCAGGGTCAACCGCAAGGGCCGGGACAACCGGATCGTCGCGGGCCCGGAGGACGTCGGTTCGCCGTGGGCCATCGGGGCCCGCGAAGGCGGCCACGACGCCGTGCACCCGGATCTCGGCGCCATCGACGACTTCGACCGGTTCGTCGCCCGCGCGGCGGAACTGGGACTCGAGGTGGCACTGGACTTCGCGCTCCAGTGCGCGCCCGACCACCCGTGGGTCTCCGCGCACCCCGAGTGGTTCCACACGCGGTCCGACGGGTCCATCGCCTACGCGGAGAACCCGCCCAAGCGCTACGAGGACATCTACCCGCTGGACTTCGACTCCGACGCGCGGGGTCTGCGCGGCGAGGTGCTGCGGGTGGTCGAGCACTGGATCGACCACGGGGTCCGGATCTTCCGGGTGGACAACCCGCACACCAAGCCACCCGCTTTCTGGCACTGGTTGATCTGGGCCGTCAAACGCGACCACCCGGACGTCCTCTTCCTCGCCGAGGCGTTCGCCAACCCCACCAAGCTCTACGGCCTGGCCCGTCTCGGTTTCACCCAGAGCTACACCTACTTCACCTGGCGCGACACCAAAGCCGAGCTGACCGAGTTCGGTGAGCAGCTGGTGGAGCGCGCCGACGAGATGCGCGGAAACCTCTTCGTCAACACCCCGGACATCCTGCCCAAGAGCGTGCAGGACAACGGTGAAGCGGGTTTCGCCATCCGCGCCACCCTCGCCGCGACGCTGAGCCCGACCTGGGGTGTCTACTCCGGATTCGAGCTGTACGAGGACCGGGTGCTGCGTCCTGGGACGGAGGAGTACGCGGCATCGGAGAAGTACGAGCTGCGACCTCGCGACTACGCCACCGCGCACTCCCTGGCACCCTGGGTGACCAGGCTCAACCAGATCCGCCACGCGCACCCGGCCTTGCGGCAGCAACGCGGCCTGGTGTTCCACAAGACCGACAACGAGAGCCTGATCGCCTACAGCCGTACGGATCCGGGGACGGGCCAAACCGTGCTGTGCGTCGTCACCCTTGACCCGTGGGTGATGCAGGAGGGCACGGTCCAGTGGGACCAGACGGCGTTCGGGCTGGCCGAGGGTGCGCTGTTCGCCGTGCACGACCAGGTCAGTGACGAGTTGTACGGCTGGCACGGCGATGACTACGTCAAGCTCGACCCCCGCCGCGCGGTCGCGCACATCGCGGTGGTGGTGCGCCCGTGACCACGCTTCCCGGTGACGACCTGGACTGGTTCAAGCACACCGTGTTCTACGAGGTGCTGGTCCGCTCGTTCAACGACTCCGACGGCGACGGTGCCGGCGACCTCCGCGGTCTGGTGGAGAAGCTGGACTACCTGAAGTGGCTCGGCGTGGGCTGTCTGTGGCTCCCGCCCTTCTACGCGTCCCCGCTGCGCGACGGCGGGTACGACATCAGCGACTTCCGTGCCGTGTTACCGGAATTCGGCACGATCGAGGACTTCGTGCACCTGCTCGACGAGGCCCACCGCCGCGGTCTTCGCGTGGTGACCGACCTCGTCGTCAACCACACCTCCGACCAGCACCGCTGGTTCCAGGAGTCCCGCCGTGACCCCAACGGCCCTTACGGCGACCACTACGTGTGGAGCGACGACGACTCGCGCTACCCGGACGCGCGGATCATCTTCGTCGACACCGAGACCTCCAACTGGACCTTCGACCCCGTGCGCAGCCAGTTCTTCTGGCACCGCTTCTTCTCCCACCAACCCGATCTCAACTACGACAACCCGGCCGTGCAGGACGCCATGATCGATGTCATGCGGTACTGGCTCGACCTCGGGATCGACGGGTTCCGGGTGGACGCGGTGCCGTACCTGTTCGAGCGCGAGGGCACCCACTGCGAGAACCTGCCCGAGACCCACGACTTCCTCAAGCGCTGCCGCAAGGTCATGGCCGACGAGTACCCGGGCCGGGTGCTGCTGGCCGAGGCGAACCAGTGGCCCGCCGACGTGGTCGAGTACTTCGGCGACGCGGGCATCGGCGGCGACGAGTGCCACATGGCGTTCCACTTCCCGCTGATGCCGCGCATCTACATCGCGCTGCGCCGGGAGAGCCGGTTCCCCATCTCGGAGATCCTGGAGCAGACACCGGTGATCCCGTCGGGCTGCCAGTGGGGGATCTTCCTGCGCAACCACGACGAGTTGACGCTGGAGATGGTCAGCGACGAGGAACGCGACTACATGTACGCCGAGTACGCCAAGGATCCCCGGATGAAGGCGAACATCGGCATCCGGCGACGGCTCGCGCCGCTGCTGGACAACGACCGCCGTCGACAGGAGCTGGTCACCGCTCTGCTCTTGTCGCTGCCCGGCTCCCCGGTGCTCTACTACGGCGACGAGATCGGCATGGGCGACAACATCTGGCTCGGTGACCGTGACGGCGTGCGGACGCCCATGCAGTGGACCCCGGACCGCAACGCGGGTTTCTCCCGCTGCGACCCCAACCGCGTGGCGCTGCCGGTGGTCTCGGACGCCGTCTACGGCTACCAGGCGGTCAACGTCGAGGCGCAGCTGGCGATGGAGTCGTCCCTGCTGCACTGGAACCGCCGCATGCTGCACATCCGCGCCGACCACCCGGCCTTCGGCGTCGGACGGTTCGTCGAGCTGGTCTCGCGCAACCCGAGCGTTTTCGCGTACCTGCGGGTCGCGGAGGACGCGGCGCCGGATGTGGTCCTGTGCGTCAACAACCTGTCCGGTCGACCCCAGGCGGTCGAGCTGGACCTTGCCGCGCACGCGGGGCGCCACCCGGTCGAGCTGACCGGCGGCCTCACCTTCCCCCGCGTCGGCGACGGGCCCTACGTGCTCACACTGCCCGCCTACGGGTTCTTCTGGTTCTCCCTTGGTGTCACCGAAACCGGAGGTGTGCGATGTCGTTGACCGCCGTCGACCTGGTACCCGCGCTGCTGCCCCGGGTCGCGCGAGCACTGCCCGCCTGGCTGCCCCAACGGCGCTGGTTCGCCGGGAAGGGCGCGCCGCTGGTCGCGGTCGAGCTGACCGCGGCGGCCCGCTTCGCCGACCAGGCGAGCAAGTCGTTCGGGGTGCTGGCCGTCGCCGAGGTCCGCTACGCGGGCGGCAAGGCCACCGAGCGCTACCAGCTACCACTGGGCTTCAGCCCGACACCGCCCGAAGGCGAGCCGGTCATCGCCTGGCTGGACGGCCTGGCCGCGTACGACGCGACCGGCGACCACGAGCTGACCTCGGAGCTGCTGCGGCTGATCGGGCGCGACCACGACCTCGGCGAGGTGCGGTTCACCGCCGAGCCGGGCGGGGAACTCGCGTTCGCGCACCGCAACGGGATGCGCAGCCGCCGGATGACGGCCGAGCAGTCGAACACGTCGATCGTGTTCGGGGACCGGTTCATCCTCAAGCTTTTCCGCCGCCTGTCGGACGGGGTGAACCCGGACCTCGACGTGCACCGGGCGCTGGGGCGCGCGGAGAGCAGGCACGTCGCGCCGCTGCTGGGGGCCATCGAGGGGCCGGGCGTGACCTTCGGCGTCCTGCACTCGTTCGTGGCCGACGCGGTCGACGGGTGGCGGCTGGCCGTCACGGAGGCGTGCCAGGTCGCGCGCGGTGAGGACGTCTCACGTTTCCTCGACGAGGCGCGCGGGATCGGCGCGGCGGTCGCCGCCGTGCACCGCGACCTCGGGCAGCACTACGGGACCGCGCCGCTCGACCTGGCGGCGGTGCGGCGTCGGCTACTGGCCACTTTGGACAGCGCGGTGCCCGTGGTGCCCGCGCTGACCTGCTACGCGGACCGCCTGCGGGAGCTGTTCGACGGCCTGGACGCCCCCGCGGCGACGGCGCAGCGGATCCACGGCGACCTGCACCTCGGCCAGGTGCTGCGCACACCGGCGCGGTGGCTGCTGATCGACTTCGAGGGCGAGCCGTCGCACCCGATCCCGGTGCGCACGGCCGCGCAGTCGCCCCTGCGGGACGTCGCCGGGATGCTGCGGTCGTTCGACTACGCGGCCGAGCACGAGTTGCAGTTCGGCGTGGCGGAACACTTCCACGAGCACGCGTGCGCCCGCGTACGCCAGTGGGCGGCCGACGCCCGCGACGAGTTCTGCGCCGGGTACGCGTCGGGGTCGGGCGTCGACCCCCGGGCGCACGGCGACCTGCTGCGCGCCTTCGAACTGGAGAAGATGTTGTACGAAGCGGAGTACGAGACGCGCAACCGCCCGGACTGGGTCCGCATCCCGCTGCGCACCCTGCGCCCGACCCTGGGCGAGTGATCCCCCCACGGCCCGGCCACCCGTGCCCCCGGGTGGCCGGGCCCCCTTTCGGGCACGATGGACCCGTGCTGGAGATCAACCCCTTGACCGCGTCGGACCGCCCGGACTGGGACACCGTGGTCCGCGCCTACAAGCGACACTTCGACTCCGACGTCGACGACACCCTGTACGACCACACGTGGCGCAGACTGCTCGACGGCACCGAGATCCACGGCGCGCTCGCGAGAGTGACCGGGACGCCCGTCGGCCTGGTCCACTACTACTACCACCAGAGCGTCTGGTCGGCGGGCAACTGCTACCTGCAGGACATCTACGTCGACGAGACAGTCCGCGGTCAAGGCATCGGCCAGGCCCTCGTCGACTGGCTGACCCACCAGGCGAAGACCCACGGCGCCGCCCGCCTCCACTGGCACACCACCCAGGACAACACCCGGGCCCGCGCCCTCTACGACAAGGTCACCACCTACAACGGTTTCATCGCCTACGCCCGCCCACTCCACGACTAGCGCTTGGCGTACCGTAAGCGCGAAATCGACGACAGGAGAGTGTGATGTGGGCACTGGTGGTGCGGTTCAACCTGCGCGATGAACAGGCGGCGAAGGGATTCGACGCACTCGTGGCCGAGACCCTGCCAAGGATCATCGCCACCGAACCGGGAACCCTGGTCTACGCCGTCCACGACGTGGCGGACGCCCCCTTGTCGCGGGTCTTCTACGAGGTGTACGCGGACAAGACGGCGTTCGACGCGCACGGGGACCAGCCCCACATCAAGAGGTTCCTGGCGGAACGAGCCCAATACCTGACCGACTTCCGCGTCGAGTTCCTGGAGTCGTTGACCGGCAAGGGCGTCTAGTCACTACGATGCGTGACCAGCCGCCGGGCCTGCTCCGTTCGTCGTCCACCGGGTTCGCCGCGACCTTGCCCGCGCTGCTCGAAGCCATTCTCGGTGGGTTCAGCGCCACCACGATCCGAATGGTCGACTGAACTCGACAGCCGACTCGGGTCGGGCAGACGAACCGGCCGGGTGTGCTGAGGGGGAGCACACCCGGCCAGTTCCGTGGGCTCGTTCCTACAAGCGGAACAAGCCCGGATCCGCCACCACGACGTCCAGCAGCACCGGTCCCGGTGTCGCGAAGGCCGTCTTCAGCGCCTTCTGCAGCTGTTCCGGCGTCTCCACCCGCTCCGCCGGGCAGCCGAAGCCGCGGGCCAGGCCTGCCATGTCGACGCCGCTGAGGTCCCAGCCCGCCTGCCAGGTCTCGCGGTCCTGCTCCTGGAGGTAGTACTTCAGGGACAGGTAGCCCGCGTTGTTCGGGATCACGAACGTGACCGGCAGGTCGTGCTGGGCCGCGGTCCACAGGGCGTGGATCGTGTACTGCGCCGAACCCTCCCCGGTGACGGCCACGACGCGGCGGTCCGGGGCGGCCAGGGCGAAGCCGACGGCGCCCGCGAAGGGGAAGCCGAGGGCGCCGCTGGCGGTGGCGAAGTAGTTGTTGTCCACGCCCAGGGGCAACTGCTCGTGGAAGTCCGCGCGGGCGATGGGTAGTTCCTCGAACACCGCCGCGTCGGCGGGGAGCTCCTGGGCCAGCAGGTGGAACAGGTACGCCTGGGTCAGCGGGGACGACGCCCGCGGGACCTCGTACACCGGCCGCGTCGGTGGGGCCTGCTCGCGGGCTCGTACCAACGGGACCAGGTCGCGCACGGTCTGGCCCGGGGGCAGCACGTAGCTGGTCCCCGCCATCGCCCAGGAGGCGGCTTCCGGGTCGTCGGTGAAGTGCAGGAACTCGACGTTCTCCGGGAGCTGGGGCTGGGGCGTGAGGTCCGGTTCGACGGGGGTGGTGGGGAAGATGTCGGCCGTGGTGAACAGGGTGAACATCGGACTGCCGAAGACCGCCACCACGTCGTGGTCGGCCAGCTTCGCCGAGATCATCTCCGGGATCGGCGGCAGCACGCCCGCGAACAGCGGGTGGTTCTCCGGGAAGCTGCTCCGCGGCCACACCGGACTCCCGTGCACGGTCGCGTTCAGCTTCTCCGCCAGGCTGATCAGGTCGTGCCGGGCACCCTGGGTATCGATGGTCGGCCCCGCGACGATGCCGAGGTTCCTGGCACCGCTCAGTTTCGCCGCCACCTCGGCCAGCACGGCCGGGTCCGGCACCACCGCGGGCACCACGGCCCTCGCCGGCAGCGGGACCGTGCTCGCGGGCCTGCCCCAGTCGTCCTCCGGAACGGCGACGTAGACCGGGCCCTTGGGGACCTGGTTGGCGATGTTGTACGCCTTCAACAGCAACGCGGGCACGTCCTGCGGTCGCGCCGCCTCGGCCGCCCACTTGATGTACGGCTGGGGCAGCTGCGTGGCGTCCCGCGCGTGCAGGAAAGGCTCGCCCTGCAACAGCTTCCGCGCCTGCTGGCCACCGAGGATGACCATCGGCGTGTGGGAGCTGGCCGCGGTGTAGACCGAACCCATGGCGTTGCCCAGGCCGGGGCCGCCGTTGATGACGACCAGGGACGGGGTGTCGGTGGCCTGGGCGTGACCGTCGGCCATGCCGACGACCGTGGCCTCCTGCAGGCCGGTGATGAAGCGGAAACCCGCGGAGGGCCAGTCCTCGAAGAGCTTCATCTCGGTGTGGCTGGGGTTGCTGAAGATCGTCGTCAACCCGAGGTCCCGCAGCAGGTCGAGGGTCGCCTCCCGCACGGTCCGCGCGGTCGCTTCGATGGTCACGGTGCACACACTCCTGGAATTGCCTTACCCGACGAACACTTCCGATGCTCCCGAACCGGACTCGCGACCACCAAGCCCGCGCCCGGTACTGCGTCGACTCGGGCGCGCCGCTACCGGGAGTACGGCACGTCGGCCGGGCGCAGCGCCACGTTGAACACCGCCGTGCCCGGCTGCTGCCGCCGACCGCCTTCGGCCAGCGAACCGGTGTCCAGCGGCGCGAAACCGATGTCCGACACCAGGTCCGACACCACCCGCTTGGCCTCGGGGTCGTCGCCCGCCACGAACAGCGCCAGCCGGTCCTCCGGCGGCGCGGCCAGCACGCGGTAGTACAGCGTGTTGATGGACTTCACCACGCGCGCGCCGGGCAGGTGCGCGGCCAGCAGCTCGCTGGAGGTGGTCTCGCCCGAGTCCAGCTCGGCGATGCGGCCGTCGCGCGGCCGGTCGTAGTTCATCGTGTCCACCACGATCTTGCCGGTGAACAGGTCCGCGGGCAGGTCGCGGTAGCGGCCGAACGGGATGGCCAGCACCACCACGTCGCCGTACGCGATCGCGGACTCGATGGTCGCCGCGTTGCCGCGCGGACCCAGCCCGGCCACCAGACCGGCCAGGGTGTGCGGTCCGCGCGAGTTCGCCACCGCGACCTCGTGGCCCGCGCGCACGAGCAGGCCCGCGACCGTGCCGCCGATGTCGCCGCTGCCGAGGATGCCGATCCTCATCCGAAAGTCCTCCAGGTCGTCGCACTGTCACACGAGCAGGGAACCACCGTCCACGTCGAGCACCGCGCCGGTCACGAACCCGGCCGTCATCAGGTAGACCGCGGCCTCGCCGATGTCGGTCGGGGTGCCGACGCGCCGGGCGGGCGCGGTCTCGGCGAAGCCGCGGAAGATCTCCGCGCGGTCCGCCTCCGGCACCGACGCCCACATCTCCGTGTCGGTCAGACCCGGCCGGACCACGTTGACCCGGACCGGGGCGAGTTCGACGGCCAGCGCGCGGCCCAACGCCTCCACGGCGGCGAAGGCCACCGAGACCGCGGCGCGGCCGGGAGCGGGCCGCACGGCCATGCCGCCGGTGGTGAACAGCAACGACTTCGCGCCCGCCGCCACCGCGTGCCGGGCCGCCCGCCAGGTGCCCCACAGCTTCCCGTCGACGACGCCGCGCGCCGCCTCGACGTCGGTGTCCGCGAACGCCCCGCCGGACGAACCGGGCGTCGCGGTGATCACGAGGTGGTCGACGGCGCGCACCCGCTCGAACAGCGCGGCGACCGACGCGGCGTCGGTGAGGTCGCACGGCAGCGCGCGTACCCGACCGGGGTCCGGCAGCGCGCGGGCGACCCGGTCGGCGACGGCCGCCGGGTCACCGCCCCGGGTCGTCACGACGACGGTCGCACCCCTCGTCGCGGCCGCGCGCGCGACCCCGAGTCCCATGCCGCTGCTGCCGCCGATCACCAGCACCGTCGCACCGCCGAGCGTCACTCGTCGTCCTCCGAGGGGTTGTCAGGACTTGTGGTCGTACTCGTACTCCGCCGCGGCGGGCGCCGGGTCGTCGACGAACTCCGTGACGACCTTGGCCGCGGCGTGGATGTTGACCATCTTCACCCGCCCCTGCGGCGACCCGTGGAAGGCGTGCGGCACCCCGGCGGGCACGACGCACACGTCGTCCGGGGTGGCCTCGAAGATCTCGCCGTCGGCCTCCAGCACCACGGTGCCCTCGGTGATCACGAACAGTTCGTCGTAGGGGTGGCGGTGCCGGTGCGGGCCCAGGCAGGCGGGCACGTCGACGATGAACGCCGACACGGCCGCGCCGTGGTCGCCGCCGTCGAAGATGTAGGCGCCGACCTCGCCGTTGAGCCGGACGGTCGGCAGCGAGTGCTTCTTCACGATGAGCACGGGTCCTCCTTCCACTCCACGTCCGTGGTCTACACGAGCGGGCGGCCGAAGTCCCGTGGAGCTGACGTAGTACGCGGATCACGGTCCCGGATCCACCCGCCGCGGTCATAACGGAGTCGCTCGGTTCGCCGGTGACATCACTTAGTGGTGGCCTGGACCGGGCCGGGGCGTTGACCGGCACGGCTCGCGGCTGTGACGTTGGGGTCCCGAGGAGGAGGACCGTCCAATGAGTACTGACCCAACCGGAACGGGCGTCCGGCTGGTCGAGGCCGCTTGGCGCGGGGACCATGCCGCGGCCGCCGAACTGCTGCGCGAGGGGGCCGGTGTCGACCACCGGGACCCGAGGTCCGGCCTGACCCCGCTGATGATCGCCGCGGGCCGGGCCGACGCGGCCGTGGTCCGGCTGCTGCTCGACGCGGGTGCCGACGTGTACACGACCGACCCGGGCGCGGGCGCGACCGCGCTGCACAAGGCCTGCCAGGGCGGCAGCCTCGAGGTCGTGCACGCACTGGTCGGCGCGGGCGCGTTCGTCGACGCCGTGGTGCCGACCACCGGGCACACACCGCTGATGGACGCCCTGTGGTTCAAGTTCCCCGACATCGCCGCGTTCCTGCTCGACCGGGGTGCCGGGCTGAAGCTGTACACGCACTACGGTTTCTCGCTGCGCGAGCACTTCGCGTACGAGCTGAACGTCAACACCACCGGCAAGGACCTGTTGCTCCTGGCGGAGAAGCACCTCAACGCGCGGCAGACCGCCGACGCCGAGGCCGTCGAGCGGCAGGCGCTGATGGCCGCGGTCACCCGCGACGACGTGGCCGAGGTGCGCTCGCTGCTGGTGGCGGGCGCCGAGGTCGACGAGCGCTTCCCCAGGCTCAACGGCTTCAACGACTGGCACACCCCGCTGCTGGTGGCCGCGCGCGACGGCCACACGGAGATCGCGCGGTTGCTGCTGGCCGCCGGGGCCGACGTCAACGCCGTCGAAGCGACCTTCGGCGCCGTGCCGCTGCACAAGGCCGTGTACAACGGCCACGTCGAGCTGACCCGGCTGATCGCCACCTGGCCCGGTGTCGACCTCGACTTCCAGGGCGCCACCAACGGCTACACGCCGCTGCACGACGCCCTGTGGCACGGCTACGAGGACTGCGCGCGCGCCGTGCTGGAGGCGGGCGCGTCGGTGTCGCTGCTGGGGCACGACGGCAAGACCCCGCTGGACCTGGCCACCGAGGTGTTCGGTCCCGACCACCGCCTCACCGGCCAGATCCGGGCGAGGGGTTGACGCGGATGCTGTTCTACGTGCAGATGAGGTGGAACCACGAGGGCCGCATCTCCCTCGACGAGCTGTGGGACATGGAGGCCGAGGAGGCCGACCACGCCCAGGAGACCATCGATTCCGGCTTCTGCGTCGGCATCTGGAAGGTGGCCGCGCAGAAGCGGATCGTGGCCATCATCGACTCGCCGGACGCCGAGGAGCTCGACCGCACCGCGCTCGGCCGCCTCCCCATGCGCGAGTACCTGGAGTTCGAAGAGGTGTGGCCCCTGCGCGACTACCTCGGCTTCGCCGACGACGTGCGCAAGCGCTACCGCGTCTAACCCCCGACAGGAGTCCTGGCATGATCCACCAACTGATCTTCGCGGCCCCCCGCCCCGGCCTGTCGGTCGAGGACTTCCAGAACTACTGGCGCGAGGTGCACGCGGTCCGGTACGCGTCGAAGATCCCGCAGATCCGCAAGTACAAGATCGATACGACGGTCTCCGGCGTCACCCCGGAACCCCTGTGGTACGGCGTCGCCGAGATCTGGCTGGCGAACGAGACCGACCAGCTGGCCTCCCTGCAGACCGACGAGTTCCTCCAGGGCGCCCGCCTCGACGAACCGAAGTGGGCCGCCTTCTGGCAGACCCTCGTCCTCGACACCGACGCCCACGTCCTGCTGGAGGGCGACATCCCCGGCACGGCCGAACCCGGCGGCGCCAAGCTGATCCGCCTGGCCAAGCGGGCCGAGGGCCTGCCGCTGGCCGACTTCCGCGAGCAGAGCCTGGGGGCGCAGGGCGAGCTGGCGCTGCGGATCCCGGGCCTGCGCAGGTACCTGCAGGGCCACACCAGGGATGGCGCGTACGGCGTGGGCGAGGCGGTGCTGGACGTGGCCTACCAGTACTGGTTCTCGTCGGTGGCGGAGTTGGAGGAGGCGCGCCGGTCGCCGGAGTTCAAGGTGGCGGAGGAGCAGCTGCTGACGATCGCGCGGCCGCGGTACGTGCACGACCTGGTGGTGGAGGAGCACTGGATCATCGGCCCGGACGCCCGCTGACCGGACCTACCGACCTGCTCGCGCCTGCCGGAGAACTCCGGCAGGCGCGGTCGCTCGTTCGGGGGTTGCGGCCTTGTGGTGGAGGTCGTCGAATGACGGGCTGGTCCACCGCGACATGACGTTCGCCGGTGCCGGTAGGGCAGGCGAAGTCACTGTGTGCCGGCGGGGCGAACGGGTGGCTCAGGGATAGGTCGTACTTCGTCAAGTGCACGGAGGGGAACCCGGCTCGTGGAGTAGCGAACGGAGTGTGTTCGCGGGCGAGAAGGCCGGGTTGGTGGGTGGATACGGTGGCGTGGGCTCTCGTGAAGGGAAGGCTTGCGCTGATGGCCGTGGTGGAGCAGGGGATAGCGCCCCGCAGCAAGGTGGCGCTGGGGATCTTGGGGCTGGGTGCGTTCGTCGTCGGGACGGCCGAGTTGGTCGTGGTGGGGGTGCTCGACCTGATCGCCCTCGACATCGGGGTGCGGGTCAGTACCGCCGGTCTGCTGGTGACCGCTTACGCCGTCGGGATCTCCCTCGGCGGCCCGATCGTCACCGCGTTGACGATTCGGTTGGGGCAGCGGGTCTTGTTGTGGGTTTCGTTGGCCGTTTACGTGGTGGGCAACGGGTTGGCGGTGGTGGCCAGTGATTTCGGGCAGATGCTCGTGGCGCGGGTGCTCACCGGGACGATCCACGGGTTGTTCATCGGGGTGGCGAGTTCGGTCGCCGCGGCGTTGGTGCCCGCCGCGTACCGGGGGCGGGCGATCTCGATCGTGTTCGGCGGGATCGGGGTGTCGACGGTCCTCGGCGTCCCGCTCGGCGCGTTCATCGGTCAGGCGCTCGGGTGGCAGGCCGCTTTCGTGGGGATCGTGGGACTCGGGGTGGCCGCGCTCTGCCTCACCATCGGGCTGGTCCCGGCGGTGCCGGAACTCGGCAGCGCGGACCTGCGCTCCCAGGTGCGCCACGCCCTCGCCCCGCGCGTGCTCGGCATGCTGGCCGTCGGGCTCCTGCTGATGGGCGGCCAGTTCTCCGCCTTCACCTACCTCGCCCAGTACCTCGGGCGGGTCACCGGCGTCACGGGCGAGTGGGTGAGCGTCTTCCTCTTCGCCTACGGCATCGCCTGCGCCGCGGGCATCTTCATCGGCGGGAAGTTCGCCGACACCAAGGCGTACACCACCCTGGTGACCGCGAACGTCGTCCTCGTCGGCGTCCTGCTCCTCATGCACTTCCTCGGCGGCTCCCCGGTCGTCGCGATCGCCTCGCTGCTGGTGTGGGGGTTGTTCGGCTTCGGGCTCGTCCCCGCCTTCCAGCTCCGCGTGATCACGCTCGCCGGGGAGGGCGCCGACCTGGCCGCCACCCTGGGCGCTTCGGCGGTCAACGCGGGTATCGCGATCGGGGCGGTGCTCGGCGGATCCGTGGTCACGAACGCCGGTGACCCGAGCCGGGTCTTCCTGGTCGCCTTCGCCGTCTGCGCCGTCGCGCTGCCCTTCACCCTGGCGACCCGCTGGTACACCGCGCCGCGGCGCGCGGTACCGGACGAGGCGGCGGTGGCGGTGTAGGTCCGCCGCACCGGTGGTGCGCCGGGACGACACCCTGCGGTCGTCCCGGCGCACCCGCGCGTCAGCTCTCGGCGCGGTACCGGTGGACCAGCGACACGGCCATCGCGCCCTCGCCGACGCCCGAGGCGATGCGCTTCACCGACCCGGAGCGGACGTCGCCCGCCGCGAACACGCCCGGCATGCTGGTCTCCAGCGGCAGCGGCAGCCGGGGCAGGTCCCAGTCCGGCAGCGGGTCATCGAGGTCCGGGCCGGTCAGCACGAACCCGCGGTCGTCGCGCCGCACCACCCCGTCCAGCCACGCCGTGCGGGGCTGGGCGCCGATGAAGGTGAACACGAACTCGGCCGGGTGCTCCTCCGCCGCCCCGGTGTCCACATCGGACAACGTGATCCCGGTGAGCCGCTCGTCGCCCGCGGTCGCCGTGATGACGGTGCGCGGCCGGACCTCGATGTTCGGCGTCGCCTCGATCTCGTCGATCAGGTAGCGGGACATGCTCTTGGCCAGGTCGTGCGCGCGCAGCAACATGGTCACCTTCGCCGCCGTGCGGGCGAAGTGCAGTGCCGCCTGGCCCGCCGAGTTCGCCCCACCGACGATCCACACGTGCGAGTCCGCGCACGAACTCGTCTCCGACGCCGTCGCGCCGTAGTAGATCCCCGCGCCCTCGAACCGCTCGGCGTCGACAGCGTCAAGTCGTTGGTACGACAGGCCGCTGGAGAGCAGCACCGTGCCCGCGCTGATCTCCCGCCCGTCCGACAGCGTCAGCACCCGCGCCCGGCCCGCGCGCCGCAGACCCACCGCCGACACCGGCGACAGCACCTCGGTGCCGAACCGGCGGGCCTGGTCCACCGCGCGCCTGGTCAGCTCCGCGCCGGTGATCCCGGCGGGGAAGCCGAGGTAGTTCTCGATCCGGCTGGACGTCCCGGCCTGCCCGCCCGGCACGTACGCCTCCAGCAGCACGGTCGAGAGTCCCTCCGACGACCCGTAGACCGCCGCCGCCAGCCCGGACGGGCCCGCGCCGACGATCACGATGTCGTAGTGCGGCCTGCCCGCGTCCCAGGTGAGGTTGAGCGCGGACAGCAGGTCGGTCTGCGTCGGGTCGGCCAGTTCGGTGCCGTCGGGCAGCCGGACGACGGGCCGCACCGGCGCGTGCTCCGGGGCGTCCACCTCGACGAACCGGAACGGCTGGTGCAGCCGGGTGAGGAAGTCCCGCAGCCGGTGCGTGGCCGGGGCGAACCGGTGACCGGTGACGGTGATCCCGCCGTAGGGCGGCTGGTAGTCCGCCCGCCAGTCGTCGAGCAGCTCGTCGAGCACCGGGTACAGCCGCTCGGTCGGCGGCTCCCACGGCTTGACCAGGTAGTGGTGCAGCCGCACCCGGTTGATCGCGTCGATCGCGACCTCCGTGTCGGCATACCCGGTCAGCAGCACCCGCCGCGCGTCGGGGCAGCGGTCCAGCGACTCGGCGAAGAACTCGATCCCGGTCATGTCCGGCATGCGCTGGTCGACCAGCAGCAGCGCGGGCTCCTGGTCCCGCTCCCGCAACCGGTCGATCACCCGCAGGGCCTCCGCCGCCGAACCGGTCGCCACGACCCGGTAGTCGCGCTGGTAGGCCCGGGTCAGGTCGCGGCGGATCGCCCGCAGCACGTGCGGGTCGTCGTCCACGGCGAGCAGGACCGGGCGAGCGGCGTCAGGCATGGCGGTCTCCGCGGGGGTGAGGTCGGGGTCGCCCGGACCGGGGTGCCGGGAAGAGTTTTCCGGGCAGGGCGGTGCGCGGGCGGTAATCGGTCGTTTCGAGCGTAAGCGCGTTGTCGCGAAACGGCCTCCGTGGACCTGACGGAGTGCGCGGGTGATTTCGGGTGGCGATTTCACCGGTAAACGGCAGGCCGCGGCGAACACTTGACGCAATGGCCCACCCACTACTCCGGTTCCCCGCCCGACTTGGGCAAGTGATGCCGCCACCCCGGTCGCCGCCTTGTCGCGGCGGGCCCGGCCGCTGTTCACTCGGTGGCGAAACCGGTTGCCGCGCCCCTTGGGGCGGGCGCAGTGTCGGGTGCACCGGAATAGTCCGCAGGAGAACAAATGCCGAAGAAAATCCTGTTCGTGCTCTCCGAATACGGCTACTGGGGTGAGGAACTGCTCGGCCCGGTCGACGCCTGCGACGCGCGGGGGTACGAGACCGTGTTCGCCACGCCGACCGGCAAGCGGCCCGTGGCGCTGCCGCCGAGCCTGGATCCCGGCTACCTCGACCCGCCGCTGGGCCGTTCGGTCACCACGCCGGAGGTGGCCGTCGCCGCGCGGGCGCTGGACGAGTCCGCGCGCCTGGACAACCCGCTCAGCCTCGCCGACTGGCTGCCGGAGCGCCCGTACTTCAGCTCCGAGAACCACCAGCGCGGCCTGGAGGCCTACTACCGCGAGGTGGACCGCGTCGACGAGGACGTCCTCGCCTACGACGCCATGGTCATCGTCGGTGGCTCCGGCCCGATCGTCGACCTGTGCAACAACGAGCGCGTGCACGAACTGGTGCTGGCGTTCGTCCGCGCGGACAAGCCGATCGTGGCCGAGTGCTACGGCGTCACCTGCCTGGCCTTCGCCCGCGACTGGGACGACCGGGCCAGCATCATCCGCGGCAAGCACGTCACCGGGCACTGCAAGGAGTACGACTACAAGGACGGCACCGGCTTCGTCGGGGTGGACTTCAACATGGGCCCGCCGCCGTTCCCGCTGGAGTACATCCTGCGCGACGCCACCGCCCCCGGCGGCCGCTACCACGGCAACGTCGGCAGGCCGGTGTCGGTGATCGTGGACTACCCGTTCATCACCGCGCGGTCCACACCGGACTCCTTCCTCGCGGGCCGCAAGCTCGTGGAGGTGCTGGAATCCGGCCTGCGCCGCTACGGCTGGTAACACTTCCCGGAGGGGGACCACAGCGATGGACGCACGACCGGGCAAGGTCGCCATCTTCGAGCAGTTCGCCGCCGACGGCATCCGGCACATGTTCGGCAACCCCGGCACCGTCGAGCAGGGTTTCCTCGACGTGCTGGAGACGGTGCCGGGCTTCGACTACGTGATGGGCCTGCAGGAGGCGGTCGTCGTCGGGATCGCCGACGGCTACGCCCGCGCCACCGCCGGGCCCGCGCTGGTGCAGCTGCACTCCGGCGTCGGCCTCGGCAACGGCATCGGCATGCTCTACCAGGCCAAGCGGGGGCACTCGCCGCTGGTGGTGGTCGCGGGGGAGTCCGGGGTCGCCTACGACGCCATGGACGCCCAGATGGCCGCCGACCTGGTCGCGATGGCGCGGCCGGTCACCAAGTACGCCACCCGGGTCGTGCACCCGGACTCGGTGCTGCGGGTGCTGCGCCGGGCGGTGAAGATCGCCACCACGCCGCCGCGCGGGCCGGTGTTCGTGTCGCTGCCGATGGACGTGCTCGACGAGCTGACCGAGGAACCCGCCGTGCCGGGCCCGCGGCTCGACCGGGCCGCCGCGCCGACCCCGGCGGGCGTCGACCGGGCCGCCGCGGTGCTGGCCCAGGCGCGCAAGCCGATCGTCCTGGTGGGCGACGGTGTGTCGGTGTCCGGCGCGCAGGCCGAGCTGGTCGCGCTGGCCGAGCTGCTCGGCGCCCCGGTCTGGGGGGTGGACGACTCCGAGGTCAACATGGACGTCGCGCACCCGCTGCACCGGGGGCAGCTGGGCCACATGTTCGGCGCCAACAGCGCCCGCGCGGTCGCCGACGCGGACGCCGTGCTGGTCGTCGGGACGTACCTGTTCCCCGAGGTGTTCCCCAACCTGACCAGCCCGTTCCGCCCGGACGCCCAGATCGTGCACGTCGACCTCGACGACTACGAGATCGGCAAGAACTTCCCGGTGGACGTGCCCCTGGTCGCCGACCCGAAGCCGACGCTGCGGGCGTTGGTCGACGCCATCACCGACCTGGCCCCGGAACGGGCCGCGCGCGCGGCGTCGGTCGACCACCGGCGGACCCCGAGGCCCGCGATCGGGCCGGACAGCCCGATGATCGAGCGGTTCGCCGCCGAACTGGTCGACCGGGCGGGCGATGAGCTGATCGTCTTCGACGAGGCCCTCACCGCCTCGCCGGGCCTGGTGCGCCAGCTCCGGCCGCACCGGCCGGGCAGCTACCACCTGACCCGCGGCGGCTCGCTGGGCATCGGCATCCCCGGCGCGGTCGGCGCGAAGATCGCCCGGCCGGACGCGCCGGTCGTCGGGTTCACCGGCGACGGCGGCAGCATGTACACCATCCAGGCGCTGTGGACGGCCGCCAGGTACCGGGTCGGCGCCAAGTTCGTCATCTGCGACAACCAGCGCTACCACCTGCTCGACCTCAACATCGAGACCTACTGGCGGGAGCGGGGCATCGACGCCCACGCCTTCCCCGGCGGCTTCGACCTCGGCGACCCGGAGCTCGGCTTCGTCAAGATCGCGGAGGGGCTCGGGGTGCCGGCCATCCGGGTGGCGCGGCCGGGTGACGTCGCCGAGGCCGTGCGGACCATGTTGGCCCACGACGGGCCGTTCCTTGTCGACCTCGTTACCGCGTAGGGGGAGGACCGCCATGACCGAGCTGATCCGGCGAGCCGACGGCAGGCTGGCCGGTCGGGCCATCGCCATCCTGATGGAGGGCGACTACGTCGAACCGGAACTGCACTACTACGAGCGCCGCTTCGCCGAAGAGGGCGCGAAAGTGGAGTTCCTGACCCGGCTGTGGGGGCAGGAGCGGTTGACCTTCACCGGGCACGAGTACCGCCTCCCGTTCACAGTGGACGGTGACCTGGAGTCGGTGGACGACGAGCGCTTGCGGGGCTACGACGCGCTGATCGTGCCGTCCGGCATGGTGTCGGACCGGCTGCGCTACACCGCCGACGTCGCCGAGCCCGCGCCCGCCGTGCGGCTGCTGCGCCGGGCGTTCAGCGAGCCGTCGGTGCTCAAGGGCATCATCTGCCACGGCATGTGGCTGGTCTCGCCGATCCCCGAGGTGGTGCGCGGCCGCCGGGTCACCTGCCACAACAACCTGCTCGGCGACGTGCGCAACATGGGCGCGGTCTACACCGACCAGGACGTAGTGGTGGACGGCGACCTGGTCACCGCCCGGGCGGCCGACCGCTGCCACCTGTTCGCCCGCACGCTCATCGACCTGATCGCCGCGCGCGCCGACCGCGGCCTGCGCCGCTCCCTGCGCGAGGAACACGGTGCCCAGGTCCCCATCGCGGCCGCCGCCATCCCGGCCACCGCGACCGCGGTCGTCACGGCCACCGCGAACGGCGGCGGTTCGGTCGCGGTCCGCGTCGCCAACCCGGCGCGCAGCATCCCCGGCGAGCGGTACGTGCCGGAAGCCCGCGGCACCAACGGGAACGGCAACGGCAACGGGTCGGAGAACGGCAACGGCAACGGCAACGGGAATGGGAACGGCAGCCACAACGGCGAGGCGAGCCCGCGGGAGACCCCGGCGAACGGGGACGGCGCCGCGCTGGGGTTCAGCTTCTCCGACCTGGTCGCGGGGTACGTCACCGGCTACGACCCGGCCACCCGCGTCCTCGACCTGCGCACCAGCGATGACCGCCCGGTCCGCGCGACGCTGACCGACACCACCTCGGCCCAGTTCCTGCGCAACCTCGGCGACCCGTACGTCGACGCCACCGGGCACGTCGACGAACTGCTCACCCCCGGCCGCCACCTCTACGTCTACGGCGTGTTCTACGCCGAGAGCGGCGGCCACGCCATGCAGGCCACCGCGCTGGTCTTCCTCGGCCGCGGCGTCGGCGACTACAACTTCGAGGAGGCGAGCTGGTGGCAGCGCCAGCTCGCCGAACTCGCCCGCTTCTACCGCCGCGCCCAGTTCGGCGAGACCCGGCCGGTGAACTTCGACGACTACCGCACGGTCATCCGCCTCGGCGGCGACAAGAGCGACCACCACGTCCAGGAGACCGACACCATCTCCCGGCTGGTCTACGGCATGTCCTCGGCGTACATGCTCACCGGCGACGAGGACTTCCTCGGCGTGGCCGAGCAGGGCTCGCAGTACCTGCGCGACCACATGCGCTTCGTCGACCGCGACAACGACGTCGTGTACTGGTACCACGGCGTCGACGTGCGCGGCGACACCGAGCGCAAGCTGTTCACCTCCGAGTTCGGCGACGACTACGACGCCATCCCGGCCTACGAGCAGATCTACGCGCTCGTCGGCCTGACCCAGACCTACCGGGTCACCGGCGACCCGCGCATCGCCGCCGACATCGAGGGCACGCTGCGGCTGCTGCGCACGTTCTTCCGCGACCCGGAGCGCGGCGGCTACTTCTCGCACATCGACCCGATCCTGCTCAGCCCGCACCACGAGTCGCTCGGCGCCAACCGGTCCCGCAAGAACTGGAACTCCGTCGGCGACCACGCCCCGGCGTACCTGTTCAACCTGCTGCTGGCCACCGGCGAGCAGCGGCACGTGGACATGCTCGAGGAGTGCTTCGACCTGATCGTCGAGCACTTCCCGGACCAGGGCAGCCCGTTCGTGCAGGAGCGGTTCCACGCCGACTGGTCCCCGGACCGGGGCTGGGGCTGGCAGCAGGACCGGGCCGTGGTCGGGCACAACCTGAAGATCGCCTGGAACCTGATGCGGATGAACGCCGTCCGCCCCAAGCAGTCCTATGTGGATCTCGCGGAGCGGCTGGGTGCCTCGATGCCCGAGTTCGGCAGCGACCAGCGGCGCGGCGGCTGGTACGACCTGGTCGACCGGGGCCTGCCCGACGGCGGCGGCAAGCCGCGGTTCGTCTGGCACGACCGCAAGGCGTGGTGGCAGCAGGAGCAGGCCATCTTGGCGTACCTGATCCTGGCGGGGGAGACCGGCTCGCCGGACCTCGGCGAGCGGTTCCTCAAGCAAGCCAGGGAAGCGGCGTCGTTCTACAACGCGTTCTTCCTCGACCACGACGAGGGCGGCGTGTACTTCAACGTCCTGGCCGCCGGTACCCCGTACCTGCTGGGCACCGAACGGCTCAAGGGCAGCCACTCGATGAGCATGTACCACGCCGCCGAGCTGTGCTACCTGGCCACCGTCTACACCAGACTGCTGGTCAGCCGCGAACCGCTCACGCTGTGGTTCAAGCCCCGCCCGGACGCCGACCGCGTGCTGCGGGTGGCGCCGGACGCGCTGCCCCCGGGCGCCGCGCGCCTGCACTGGGTCGAGGTCGACGGCAAGCCGCACGCCGCCTTCGACGCGGCGAACCTGACGGTCCAGCTCCCCGCCTCGGCGGATTCGCTGACCGTCAAGGCGCACTTGGTCCCGCTGTCCCGTCGAGGAACGGTCCGGTAGGGACCGAACCGCCGACCCGGCCGCCGGGCCGGGTCGGCACCGCACCACCGGTCAGGAGTCAAGGGCTATGCAACTGTCGAAGCACGTTCAAGGCGGGGTCACCATCATCGGTTTGGATGGCGAACTGGACAGCGGAACCGCCGCGCGCACCAAGGCCGGGCTCGACGAGCTGCTGCCCGACCACGGGTCGGTCGTCCTCGACCTGTCCCGCGCGTCCTACATGTCCAGCGCGGGCCTGCGGGTGCTGTTACTGGTGCACCGGCGGGTCCAGGCGACGGGCGTGGCGCTGTCGCTGGCCGGGCTCACCCCGGAGGTGCGCGAGGCCATGGTGGCGACCGGTTTCCTGGACTTCTTCACCGTCCTGGACACCGTTCCCGGCGACGAGGTGGTGCCCCGGTGACCGGTACCCTCGACCAACTCCCCGACCGGCTCGACGACGGCGCGACCCAGTTCGTGTCCGGCTACCCCGCGCGCCCCGGTCGGCTGCTGCCCTTCGGCGCCACCCGGGTACCCGGCGGGGTCAACTTCTCCGTGTACTCCAACAACGCGACCGCGATGGCGCTCGTGCTCTTCGAGCGCGGCAGGCGCGACCCGGTGGCGGAACTGCCGTTCCCGCCGGACTTCCGGGTCGGTGGCGTGTTCGCCATGACCGTCTTCGGCCTCGACACCGACCGGCTGCGCTACGGCTACCGCGCCGACGGCGAGTTCCACCCCGAGGCGGGGGACCGGTTCGACCGGACCCGGGTGCTCACCGACCCGTACGCGACCGTCCTGGCCGGACACGAGGAGTGGGGGACGCGGACCGCCGCCGACGACCCGTACCCCTACCGCGCCGCGCTCGCCCCGGACGACTTCGACTGGGAGGGCGACACCCCGCTCCGGCTGGCCCGCGAGGACCTGGTCATCTACGAGACCCACGTGCGCGGCTTCACCCGCCACCCCAGCTCCGGCGTCGCCGCGCCGGGCACCTACGCCGGGCTGGTCGAGAAGATCCCGTACCTGCGCGAACTCGGGGTCAACTGCGTCGAGCTGATGCCGGTCTTCGAGTTCGACGAGACCGACAACATGCGCACCGACCCGCGCACCGGCAGGCAGCTGGTCAACTACTGGGGCTACAACACCGTGGGCTTCTTCGCGCCCAAGGCGTCCTACGCGGTGACCGGCCGCCACGGCATGCAGGTGGACGAGTTCAAGAACATGGTGAAGCGGTTGCACCGCGCGGGCATCGAGGTGATGCTGGACGTGGTCTTCAACCACACCGCGGAAGGCAACGAGCTCGGACCCACGATCTCCTTCCGCGGCCTGGACAACCGCACGTACTACATGCTCACCCCCGAGGGGTACTACTACAACTTCAGCGGCACGGGGAACACCCTCAACTGCAACCACCCGGTGGTCCGCGGCTTCATCGTGGACTGCCTGCGGCACTGGGCCGCCGAGTACCACATCGACGGGTTCCGCTTCGACCTGGCCGCGATCCTGGGCCGGGACCAGCACGGCGCGCCGCTGGCCAACCCGCCGCTGCTGGAGGCGCTGGCGCACGACCCGGTGCTGCGCGACTGCAAGCTGGTCGCCGAGGCGTGGGACGCTGGCGGGCTCTACCAGGTCGGCAGCTTCCCCGACTACTGCCGCTGGTCGGAGTGGAACGGCCGCTACCGCGACACCGTGCGCCGCTTCGTCAAGGGCGACCCGGGGATGGCGGGCGACCTGGCGACCCGGCTGCTGGGCTCGCCGGACCTCTACGGCAGGCGCGGCCCGGCCGCGTCGATCAACTTCGTGACCGCGCACGACGGCTTCACCCTGCGAGACCTGGTGTCCTACAACGACAAGCACAACGAGGCCAACGGCGAGGACAACCGCGACGGCGACAACGGCAACCACTCCTGGAACCACGGCGTCGAGGGGCCCACCGCGGACCCCGACGTGCTGCGGCTGCGGGCCCGGCAGACGCGCAACGTGCTGCTGCTCCTGCTGACCAGCCAGGGCGTGCCGATGCTGCTCTCCGGCGACGAGGTCGGCCGCACCCAGTCCGGCAACAACAACACCTACTGCCAGGACACCGAGGACAACTGGTTCGACTGGTCGCTGGTGGACACCGAGGCCGACCTGCTGGAGTTCACCCGGCTCGCGGTGGCCCTGCGCGCCGCGCACCCGGCGCTGCGCCGGGCCCGGCACGCCGACGGCCGCGCCGACGGGGGCTTCTTCCCGGACGTGAGCTGGCACGGCACGCGCGCCTGGACACCGGACTGGTCCGAGCACAGCAGGCTCGTCGCCGCGCTGCTCTACGACCGCGGCGACGGCGGCGCGGACGGGCACGACTGCGTCTACCTGGCGGCCAACGCCTACTGGGAGCCGCTGGAGCTGGAACTGCCGTCCCTGCCCGAGGGCTGGACGTGGCGGGTGGCCGCCGACACGTTCGCCGACGCCGGGCACCGGATCCACGAGGTGGGCCGCGAACCCGAACTGGGGGACCAGGAGTGGGCGCGGATCGGCCCGCAGTCGGTGCTCGTGCTGGTCGCGGGCAGCGGCGGCGCGGGCTGAGCGGGCCCGCCCCGGCAGTGGCAACCGTGAGAAGTGAGGAGTGAGGGGCAGATGGCATTCGACGTGACAACGCACGCGGAGGACGGCGTGCTCACCGTCCGGCTCACCGGTGAGCTGGACTCGCGCGCCGCGCACCGGTTCAACGAGGTGATCGGCGCGGTGCCCGGCGGCACGGTCAACCGGTTGGTGCTGCACCTGGCCGAGCTGGTCTACCTCTCCTCGGCCGGTCTGCGCTGCCTGGTGTTCGCGCAGCAGAAGCTGGGCCGGGGCACGGAGATCGTGCTGGTCGGCACCCGGCCGGAGGTCGCGGAGACGATCACCATGACCGGGTTCGACCGCAGCGTGACCATGCAGGACCCCGTGGATTCCTGATGTCGGCGCCCCGGACGCGGGTGGACCGGGCCGATGACGTGGGCCGGGCGGTGGCCGACGTGGTCACCGCCCTGGCCGCGGCCGCCGGGCTGGACCGGGGGCGGGCGTACCGGCTGCGGCTGGCCGCCGACGAGATCACCACCAACACCATGACGCACGGCTACCGCGGCGCGGGCGGCCCGGTCGAGATCACCTGCGGCGTCGAGCCGGACGCGGCCTGGGTGCGGATCACCGA